>NZ_JBFUHC010000002.1:0-183915 GCF_056402615.1 Pedococcus sp. P3_C7
CAGACAGAACCGCCTTGTACCGCTGCTCAGCCACGCTCATCTCCCTCATCAAGGGAGTGTCAAGGATCAGCCGAAGTAGGTGTCAACCATCAACCGAAACACTGTCAGGCATCAACCGAAGCCCAAACGTCAAGCATCAGGCGAAGTCGTACAAACGTGGTGGTGCCCTCGGGCAGATTCGAACTGCCGACACCCGCTTTAGGAGAGCGGTGCTCTATCCCCTGAGCTACGAGGGCGGGGCATGGCCGAAACCGTCGCTGTAAGACCCTGCTTAGAGATACAGCAGTCGAGGCCATGCGAGAGGAAGGTTAGCCCAAGCGAAGGGATGCTTGTCCGCCGGTCACCTAATGCGTGGACCGGCTGTGGCCGGCTAGCCCCCTGGCGGGTTGACCTTGGTCGTTGGCCGGGTCGATCCTGATTCGAACCGTGTGATGCCATCACAGGCGATCCAGGGAGGCCGTTCGATGATCCTCGTGGTGGGTGGCACAGGTGACCTTGGCGGCCGGATCGTGCGTCGCCTCCTCGACGCCGGCCAGCAGGTTCGCTGCCTGGTGAGGGCGGGCTCGGACGGGTCTGCCCTTCGCGCTGCCGGGGTCGATGTCTTTCAGGGCGACCTGACAGAGCCGGCCTCGCTGCACTCGGCCTGTGAGGGAGTGGACGTCGTAGTCGCCAGCGCGACCGTCATCGGCCGACGGCTTGCGGGGGCCAAGGGGCCCAGGATCCGTGAGGTCGAGGAGCAGGGCATGGCCGCCCTGATCGACGCCGCCGAAGCCAGCAGCGTCCGACGGTTCGTCTATGTCTCCTATGCCGGCCTTGATGGATCGCCGGACATGCCCATGGCACGGGCAAAGGCCGCAACCGAGCGCCGGCTCGCGACATCGCCGATGCGACGAGTGGTCGTCCGGCCTGACGCCTTCCAGGAGCTTCACCTCGCGCCGCTGGGGCGCTTCGACCTGACGGCCGGCAAGGTCGCCACCTTCGGCAAAGGGGACACGAAGCATCGATGGGTCGGGACCGAGGACGTCGCGGCCCTGGTGGCGGCGGTCGCCACGGAGTCCGACCCGCCTGAGCTCATCGAGTTCGGGGGGCCGGAAGCCATCAGCCGCAACGAATGCGTAGCCGTCGCCGAGCGGGCAACCGGCAGGTCGATCACAGTCCGGCGCGCGCCACTGCCCGTGGCGCGGCTGGTGATGAAGCTCCTCGGCCGTCGTGGCGACGCCATGGCGAGCGTCATCGGTCTCGGCGTCATGATGGACCAGTTCGAGATCACCTGGGATGACGCCCCATTGCGCGAGCGTGGCATCACACCCCGCTCAGCCAGCGACTGGATCAACCAGCAAGCCGCCGCCCTCCCGCCATCGCGCTAGCCAACGGCATACGTCCGGGCAAGGGCCGCGAATATCGGTGACAAACGGCGCGGTTGGCGCCTCAAGACTCACCAGTCACAGCCGAACGTCAAGAAACGACAAATAAGCCACGCAGTCGCAGGGCGTCGGATCATGCTGGGGTCATCGACGGATCGGACGGGGACGCCGACTCGATCCACTTCTGAGCGGGGCAGTCGTGGGGCCCTCTCTCACTCCTGCCATTTTTCATGCCTTGCACGGAGAGGGACCACTATGCGTCTTACCAAACGGACCGCCATCATCGCTGTCGCCGCCGTCGTCGGCCTCGGACTTTCGGGAGGCACGGCCTATGCCGCTGGCCTCATCCCGGGCTCCGACGGAGTCATCCACGCCTGCTACAACAAGACCAACGGCAACCTCCGGGTCGTCGCGGCCGGCACCAACTGTCGCCACCCCGAGAAGACCCTCGCCTGGAACCAGACCGGACCCGTGGGCCCGCAGGGCCCCGCGGGTCCCCAAGGCCCGACGGGCGCCACCGGCGCAACGGGTGCGACCGGGGCAACCGGTGCAACCGGCGCGACTGGACCGGCCGGACCCACCGGTCCTCAAGGACCCGCAGGTGACGACGCCCCGAAGACGTTCGCCGGTGAGTTCCAGGGCGCCAGCCTCGCGATCTGGTCGGGCACGGCTGCCTTCACGGTGACGCACGTGGGCACCGGCTCGTGGCAGATCCACATCCCGGCGGGGACGTTCCCCACCGGCTCCGGCGTCGGCAACGGGTGCCCGATCCCGATGGTCCAGGCCCTTGTGCCGGGCGGTCAGATGATCATCGACCAGAACCTCTGCGGGCCGATCACCGGTGACGGCAGCGTCCGGCTCGACGTGCGCAGCGCTGACGGCAGCGACAACCACTTCGTGAGCTTCGTGGTGACCGCAGTCGGCTGACCCTCGACCGACCAGTCGATCGGCTCCCGGGCAACAGTTGCCCGGGAGCCGATAAGCCGGTCGACCACCGGGACCACCAGTGCGAACGGCCCTCGAGTCGTTTCGCGAGCGCCAGCTCGTAAGCCATCTGCCGCGCCGGGTGAAGGGCCTCCTTGGCCGCCCGGCGGTGTTCTTCGAGCAGAAGCGTTGTCAGCTCAGACATTTCCTCTCCTTGGTTGGGTGCCAAGAAGAGTGACCCCGGGGCCTTCCCGCAACCTTCCGCCCCGGCGGCCTGGCAAGAACGCCACCGGAAGGTCCGCGGAAGGTGCCGTTCCTACCGTCTCTCCTCACATCAACAACCGAGCCCGACCAAGGGCTCACCGGAGGAGAAACACCATGAGCAACACGGCATACGCAACGCGGGCACCCCTCAACGGCGTGGACGTGGCAACGCTTTTCGCCACCCTCGACGCGATCAAGGGGCAGAACGACATCGCGACGTTCCAGTTCCGCGCCGAGAACACCTGGCTGTCCGGCGCCCACAGCCAGTCGCGGATCCACGGCTTCTACGGCGCCGGCCAGGAGCTGGTGCACAAGACTGAAACCGTCGTGGACGCCGACCACCCGGTCGTCCTCACCGGCGCCGACAACGCCCCGACGCCTGTGGAGTACCTCCTCCACGCGCTGGCCGGCTGCCTCACGGCGGGGATCGCCAACATCGCCGCCGCCAGGGGAGTGACCCTCACCAAGGTCACCTCGACCGTGGAGGGCGACATCGACCTGCTCGGGATTCTGGGCCTGTCCGACGGCTCGGTCCGCAACGGCTACCAGGACATCCGCGTCACCTTCCACATCGAGGGCGACGCGGACGACGAGACGCTGCGGGGGATCGTCGAGCAGTCGCGCCGCCGCTCCGCCGTCTACGACGTCATCACCAACCCCACGCCCGTCACCGTCACCGTCGTGACCGGCTGAACGAACCACCCCGGGAACGCCCCCGGGCCGGCGATCCCGGCCCGGGGCGCGACCAGAAGGAGCACCATCATGTCCGCCATCGACACCGTCGTCATCGGCGCCGGTCACGCAGGCCTCGCCGTCAGCAGGCTGCTCGCCCTCGAAGGCCGCGACCACGTCGTCCTCGACCGTGGCCGCGTCGCCGAGAGCTGGCGCACGGCCCGCTGGGACTCGCTGCACCTGCTCACCCCGAACTGGATGGCCCGCCTCCCCGGGTGGGTCCACGTCGGCACCGACTCCGACGGTTTCATGAGCGCCTCCCACTTCGTGCGCTACCTCGAGAGGTATGCCGCGAGCTTCGGTGCGCCCGTCCTGTCCGGTGTGCGCGTGGTGGAGGTGAGCGCCGCGGGGGAGGGCTACCGCGTCGTCACCGACTCGGCGACGTGGCTGGCTCGTCACGTGGTCGTGGCGACCGGGCCGGGCGGGCAGCCGCGCATCCCGGCGGCGGTGGAAGATCTGGACGCTGGGGTGCACCTCACCACCGCGGCCGACTACCGCAACCCCCGGCAGCTCCCCGCAGGCGGAGTGCTGGTGGTTGGCGCGTCGGCCTCCGGCGTCCAGATCGCCGACGAGCTCGCTGCTGCCGGCCGGGAGGTCGGAGTGGCCGTGGGGCAGCACAACCGCATGCCGCGCCGCTACCGCGGGATGGACATCTACTGGTGGCTGGAACGCACCGGTCGCACCGCTCGCACGATCGAGGAGGTCCGCGACCCCGACGCTGCGCGACGCGAGCCGTCCATGCAGCTCGTCGGGCGCAGGGGCCACCAGAGTGGTCCCCGCGACCTCGACCTGGGCATCCTGCAGGCCCGGGGAGTCCGCCTGGCGGGTCACCTCGTGGAGGCGCAGGGGCAGAAGTTGCGGTTCGCCGACGACCTCCTCGACTCGGTGGGTCGCGCGGACAACCGGATGCACCGGTTCCTCGACGTCGTCGACCGGCACATCGAGGAGAGCGGTCTCGTCAGCGAGGTCTGGCCAGCCGAGCGTCCACGAAGCATTGCGCTGCAAGGCAATCCGACAACACTCGACCTCGCGGCCGAAGGGATCGGCACCGTCCTGCTCGCCACGGGCTACTCGCAGAGCCACCTCTGGCTGAAGCTGCCCATCACCGCACCCGACGGCTCGATCCGTCAGCACCGCGGCCGCACCGAGGCGCCCGGCGTCTACGTCGTCGGGCAGCGGTTCCAGCACCGGCGGGACTCGGGGATGGTCGACGGCGCGAGGCACGACGCCGCGATGGTGGTCTCCGACCTCGTCGGAGCGAGCGCGGGTGCCGGCGCCGCGTCCTCAGCCTCGTCCGGATCTGCCGAGGGCCCCGAAGCCCTCGACGAGCGGCTCGAGGGGTGGGCGTCGTGAAGACCTACGACGCCGTGGTCGTGGGCGCCCGCGTGGCGGGCGCCTCGACCGCCCTTCTGCTCGCCCGGGCCGGGGCGAAGGTGCTGCTCCTCGAACGAAGCCCCTATGGCTCCGACACCGTGTCGACGCACGGCCTCATGCGCGCCGGGGTGTTGCAGCTGTCCCGGTGGGGCCTGCTCGACGACGTCGTCGCGGCGGGCACCCCCCCGATCACCCGCACGCTCTTCCACTACCCGGACGCCGCCCCGGTACGGATCTCGATCCGTGCCAGCCAGGGCGTGACCGCCCTCTACGCGCCACGTCGCCAGGTCCTCGACCGGATCCTCGTCGACGCCGCCGCGCAGGCAGGAGCCGAGGTGTGGCACGGGGTCACCGTGACCGAGGTGCTCACCGACACGGTTGGGAGGGTGACGGGGGTGCGCGGGGTGGACGCCGCGAACGGCACGTTCACGGCATACGGGAAGCTGACGATCGGCGCCGACGGGATCAGGTCGACGGTGGCCACCGCTGTGGACGCCGCCGTCGAGCGGCGCTCGCGGGCGCGCGGAGCGGTGCTCTACGGGTACTTCGACTCAATGCCCACTGAGGGTTACGAATGGGCCTACGGCTCGGGGGCCGCGGCGGGGCTCATCCCGACCAACGACGGGCAGACCAACGTCTTTGTCGGGACGTCCCCGGAGCGGCTGCGGCACGTGCGCCGAAACGGTCCGGAGGCAGCCTTCACCGAGCTCTTCGGCACGGCGGCGCCACGACTGCGGCGCCGCCTGCGGGCCGCGACGCTGGACGGGCGGCTGCACGGATGGAGCGGTCAGCACGGCCACATCCGTCGGTCGCACGGCGCGGGCTGGGCCCTGGTCGGTGACGCCGGCTACTTCCGGGACCCCATCACCACCCACGGGATGACCGACGCCCTGCGTGACGCGGAGCTGCTCGCCGACGCCCTGCTCTCGACGTGGGCGGGGGACCAGCCCGAGGCGATCGCCCTCGCGGGGTACCAGGCGAGGCGCGACGCGTTGTCACTCCAGCTCTTCGAGGTGAGCGACCGCATCGCCGGGTACGACTGGGGCGCCACCGAGATCCAGCAGCTGCTGCGCGAGGTCAGCTCGGCCATGAGCGACGAGGTCAGCCTGCTCCAGAGCCTGCCCCCGCGTCCGGCTCGCCCGGTTGCCACCGGTTTGGGCGCACTTGTGTTGGCTGACATGCCCGGCACCGGTCGCTAGCGTTGAAGGCCATCTCGTTGAGATCGGCACCGGCCATGGACGCGCGCATCAGCCTCCTCGGGGGTTTCTCGGTATCCGTCGGCGGCTCCGCGGTCACGGACCAGCAGTGGAGCCGCCGCAATGCCAGCGCGCTCGTCAAGCTGCTCGCCCTGGCCAAGGGACGGCGGCTGCACCGCGAACAGGTGATGGACGCCCTGTGGCCCGACCTGTCGGCGGACCTTGCCGGGCCCCGCCTCCACCAGGCTGCCCACTACGCCCGGCGGGCGCTGGAGGCCGCGGGGAGGGGCATCGTCCTGAGCCATGACTTCGTCGAGCTCCTGCCGGACGACGAGGTCACCATCGACGCCGTCGACTTCCGGGGCGCGGCCGAAGCCGCGCTCGCAGGACACAGCGCCGAGGCAGCCGCAGCCGCTCTCGACCTGCACACCGGGGTCCTGCTTCCCGACGACGTGTACGAGCCGTGGGCAGAGGAGCACCGCGAGTCACTCGAGCAGCTCCGCCGCGAGCTGCTGCGCCTGACCGGCAGGTGGGAGGAGCTGCTGGAGGTCGACCCCGCCGACGAGCAGGCACACCTCGCGCTGGCGCGGTCCCATGCCGACCGGGGTGACGTCAGGGCCGCCATGCGTCAGCTCGAACGACTTGAGCTGACTCTCCGTCGAGAGCTCGGCACCGCCCCGGGCGCGGAGGCCGAGTCGCTGCGCGCCGAGCTGGCCGCGCCGGCGACGCCACCCGGCGCTCCGGCAGCGGGCAGCGAGCAGCGTCGACTGGTCGGACGGCGCGCGGTGGGTGACCTCCTCCGCGAACGGCTGGCGACTGCCCAGGGCGGCCACGGCGGCGCGGTCCTGGTCACCGGACCACCCGGCGTGGGCAAGTCCAGCGTGCTCGACCTCTCCGAGGCGCTGGCCCGGAGGGCGGGCTGGCGGGTCGCCCGCGGCACGGCCTCGGCAGTCGAGGGGCCGTGGCCCTACGCCTCGGTGCTCGAGGCGCTGGGAGACCTCTGCCGCAGGCACCCCGCCCTGTTGGACGGGCTCGACGACCGCTACCGCGAGGAGCTCGACCGAGCCCTCTCGGAAAGTCAGGTGACGTGGTCCGGGGAGAGCGCCCACCAGCGACTCTTCGTGGCCGCGGCCGAGCTGCTGCGGCTCGGCGCCGCGGGGCGCGGGCTGCTCCTCGTCGTCGACGACATCCACGAGGCCGACGAGGCGTCGCTGCGGCTCCTGCACTACCTCGCGCGGTGCGCCGTGACCGACCAAGTCTTGCTGGTGCTGGCGCACCGCACCGCCCACAACGCGGCCCTCGAGGAGGTCCACGCCAGCCTGGTCGCGAGGGGCATCGGCTCGCGGATCGAGGTCGCGCCCCTCCCCGAGGCGGCCACCCTGCGCCTGCTCCAGGAACGCTTCCCCGACCTCGACGAGGCCACCCAGCAACAGATCTGGGCCGTCAGCGGCGGCCTTCCCTTCACCGCCCTCGAGCTCGGCGCGGCCGCGGCCACCGGTCGCGAACCGGCGGCCATCGCCAGCCTGCCCCCCGACGCACTCCGTGCCCTGCAGCGCGCCGCGCTGCTCGGCTTGTCCTTCACCACCGACGAGTTCCTGGCCGTGGCCGGCGCCGACGAGGCGCAGGCCTACCAGCACCTCGAGACCGCCCAGTCCAGCCTCGTGATCGAGTGGTCGGAGACCGGCTACCAGTTCCGCCACGCCCTGGTGCGGGAGGCGGTGCTCGACGCCATGGCGCCAGCGGTCCAGAGCGCAGCCCGGGTCGAGGTGGCCCGGGAGCTAGCCCGGCTGGGCGCCCCGCCCGCCCGGATCGCGCACCAGTACCTCGCGGCCGGCCAGCCGCGACAGGCGATCTCCTACGTCCTCCCCGCCGTCGAGACCGCCGGAGCGCTGGGCGCCTACCGAGACGGGCTCAACCTCGTCGATGCCGTCCGCGAGTACGCGACGGGCGAGATGCTCGGCCACCTGATGGCACGCCGCGGCGACCTGCTCACGGCCCTCGGGGACCCGGCCTCGGTCGCCAGCTATCGCGCCGCGGTGCCGCTGACCACCGGGGTCGAGCACCGGCTCGTGCGCGCGCGACTGGCCCGCGCGGCGTGCTTCGCCAGCGACTTCGACACGGCCCGCTCAGCGCTCGCGGGGCTGGAGCTGCTGGGCGACGACGCGGACGGACCCATCCTGCTGGCCCGGGGCAACATGGCCTACTTCAGCGGCGACATCGACGGGGCGTGGGACCTGGCCGTCGAGGCACGCGAGTCCCTGCTCACCCCCAAGGACCCGTGGCGCTACGTCGACCTCGTGGCGCTGCAGGGACTCATCGCCCACCAGCGCGGCGAGTGGTTCGAACGCTTCCGCATCGAGCTGCGGCGCACCCTGTCCGACGCAGGTCTGACCACCGCCCTCTTCGACGCGCACCTGTGCGTCGCCGAGTACCTCCTCTACGGAGGGATTCCCTACGCCGAGGTCATCGAGCTGGCCCGGGGCCTCCAGCGCCGGTCGCAGCAGTTCGGCGCCCTGCGCGGGGTGGCCTTCTCCACGGCCCTGATCGGGGAGGCGGCGCTGTTGATGGGCGACCTCGACCTCGCCGAACGCGAGCTTCAGGAGGCTGTCGACCTCCACCGCGACGCCGATGCACCGGCGGGAGAGGCGCACGCACTCCAGCGACTGGCCGAGGTGCGACTGGCCCAGGGCGACCGACCCGAGGCCACCAGGTTGCTCAGCCAGGCCTTGCCGCTGGCGCGGTGGTCGGTGATCGGTTCGCACCTGTTGCAGCGCATCCACGGCGCGATGGTCCTCGCCGCCCCCGACCCCGTCGCCGCACGCATCGCGGTCGAGCGGGCCGAGGACAGCATGGGCGACTCCGACTTCTGTCCCTTCTGCACCGTGACCTTCGAGATCCCGGCCACCATCGCCTGCGCGGACGCGGGCGACCTCCCCGCTGCCGAGCGTCACCTCGCGGCAGCGGAGCTGTCGGCCGCGAAGTGGGAGGGCACCGCCTGGCCGGCCGCTGTGAGCGAGGCCAAGGCCCACCTGGCCGCGGCCCGTGGCGACACCGGCGAGGCCCTCAGGCTGCTCGCCGAGGCGGCCGAGCTCTTCCGAAGCGCTGGTCAGGTGCTGGACGCAGCCCGGTGCTCGTCCGGGGCCAGCCTCCCGCTGACGCCGACACCCGTCCGCTGACACCCGTCCGCCGACGCCCGACCGTTGACGCAGGTGACACCTGTCCCGTGACGTCGGCGACACCTCGAGGTCGAACGTCACCGCCATCTGGCTAGGTCAGCCTCAGCCAAATGGATGAGGTCGCACCGTTTCCACCTCCTCCACAGGACGTGCGCTCCTAGGTTCATGCCCGCAGCGTCACGTCCGTGGCGCTCGTACGGAGGTTTCATGCGCAAGCCCATCGCCGTCCTCGGGGCCGTCCTCGCCCCGGCGGCCCTGGCAACCGCTGTGGTCGCCGCGGCGCCGCAGACCGCGGATGGCGCGATCGCGACCTACAAGCTGACGTACGCGTCGCTGCCGGACGGGTCGAAGCGGGTCGTCCGCTGGAACGGCTGCCAGAAGGCGATCACCTACAAGGTGAACCTGGCGGCAGTACCGAGCTCGTTGCGCTCCACGGTCCTGGCCGACACCAAGGTCGCGGTGGCGAAGATTGCCGCGAACACCTCCTTCGTCTTCAGCTACAAGGGGACCACGACCGAGGTCCCCCGCGTGGGGTCGATGGCCTCGCAGTCCGCCGAGCTCGTCATCGCCTTCACCACGCCGTCCAGGACGAACTACTCGCTCGCCGGCTCGACGCTCGGCCAGGGCGGCCTCTACTACGGCTACGTCTCCCGCACGGTCAGCGGCCGGACCACCTACACGGTGGCGGCGCAGCGCGGGTTCGTCGTCATCGACACCCCCCAGGCGCTCCTGCAGACCAAGGGCGGCACCGGCACCGGACTCCGACGCAGCAACCTGCTCGCCCACGAGCTCGGCCACGCCGTCGGGCTCCAGCACGTCACTGACACCCACCAGCAGATGTACCCCTCGATCCGGACGAGCTCGCCCACGCTCTTCTACAGCGGCGACCGCATTGGCCTCGCCAAGGTGGGCAAGGCCTCGGGCTGCATCAACACGGCATACATGCCGTTGAGGGACCTCAGCTAGCCACGACACCAGCGCGGCACCCACGGTGCCCACCACAGACTGCCCGGCGTCACGACCGCCTGGCACACAGACTGCCCGTTCGCCCACCAGCGAGCGGGCAGTCGTTTGTGTATGCCGCGTGCTTGCCGGGACGGGCCGACGGGGGCGAGCCCTCGTGTGTCCACGGGTTGTTCGCGGACGCCAACCAAGGCCCCTGCGTGCGTCTCGCGCTTATACACCACGAATGGCAACTACAGGGGGTTCTTTACCAAATGCAGACCCAACCGGGGGATTTCCAGTAGAACCAATGACCCTTTCGGGGTTCATATTGCTCGATGTCCCGTCCTGAGCCTGTTCGACGCGATCGAATCATCCTCACAGGGGCCACGCACCAGGCCGGCCACCGTCCACGAACAGAGGAACCCCGATGCAGTTCAACCGCAAGCGCGCCGCCGCCGTCGCGACGGGCGCCGCCCTCACGTTCATCGTCGGCGGGGTCGCCTTCGCCTACTGGAGCACCAGTGGCGCGGGCACCGGTTCGGCCTCCACAGGCAGCGTGGTCGCGGTCAAGATCAACGCCACCAGCGCAGCCGTGACCGGCCTCTACCCGGGTGGCCCCGCGCACGACGTCTCCGGCGACTTCGACAACACGAACGCCGGCTCCGTCTACATCAACCAGGTGACCGTTGCCGTGGCCCCGGGCTGGTCCAAGCAGGCCAACGCCCTCAAGCCCGCCTGCACCGCGAGCGACTTCACCATCGTGCCGCCGGCCGCGACGGCCCACGAGATCGCGTCCGGCTCCGGCGTCGACGCCTGGGGTCCGGCCACCATCGCGATGAACAACCTGTCCACCAACCAGGACAACTGCAAGAACGTCACCGTCGACCTGGTCTTCTCCAGCAACTGATCGTGACGTCGCGCCCCTGAACACCGTCCGGTGGCATCAACCCCCCCGATGCCACCGGGCGGCCGGGCCGCCCCTCGACTGCCAGCAGGACCACCGCGCTCATCATCGCCTCGGGAGACAACCTCATGACCACCACCTCGCGTCAGCGCCGCATCCTCGCGGTCGCGATCGGCGTGGTGGTGCTCCTCGGCCTCCTCGCCGCCTGCGGGCACTGGCGCACCAAGGCCGAGCCCGCCCGCCAGCCGGGCGCGCTGCGCGTCGTGGCGAGCAGCGGTGCGGGTCTGGCCCAGAGCCCGCCCGGGCACGCTCCGTTCGCGGCCGTCGGCAACGTCAGTCAGCTGCGCCCCGGCCAGATGCAGACGCTGCAGGTGAAGGTCACCAACCCGGACGCCGTGGACTACAAGGTCCTCGAGCTCACGGCCACGCCCCAGGATGCGAACGGCTCCTGCTCCGGCTCCACCAACCTTGTCGTCAGCAGCTACCAGGCGACCAAGCCCGGCGCGCGCACCTATCTCGTGCCGCGCAAGTCGAGCATCATGATCCCCCTCACGATCATGATGCTCAACACCGCCACGTCGCAGGACGGCTGCAAGAACGTCTCGTTCCCGCTCGCCTTCGGTGGTCTGGCCACCCAGGGTCAGGGCACCGGCAACTCGTGACCACGCACCATCGCTGGCTGCGCCGCCTCGCCGCTGCGTGCAGCGGCACCACGGCCCTCCTCATGGCCGGCGGCATCGCGTATGCCGCGTGGTCCGCTCTCGGGGCCGGCACCGCCACCGCTGCGAGCGGCATACCCAAGGCTCTGGGTGTCTCGGCGACGGTGGCCGGCCTGCTGCACCCTGGTGGCGCCGCGGACGTCCTCGTCACCGTCAGCAACCCGAACTCCGCCGCCGTCACCGTGACCTCGCTCGCGCTCGCCGGGTCGGTCACCGCCAGCGCCGGGTGCACCACGCCGGGCGTCTCGGTCTCGCTGAGCGGCTCCACGTCCCTAGTCGTGCCGGCCGGTGGCACCGCCTCGCTCAGCCTCGCCAACGCCGTGAGCATGACGACCGCGTCGTCGTCGGACTGCCAGGGCGCCACCTTCACCATCCCGATGCAGGCCGACGGACGGCTGCCGTGAACCCGGCCCAGCGACCCACCCGCCGCCTGACCCGTCGTCGCCCGGTGCGCGTGCTCCTCGCCGCCGCCGTCTGCCTCGCCCTCGGTGCCATCCCGGCGTATGCCGTGTGGTCGGTCATCGGCACCGGCAGCACCACCGCGACGGCCGCCTCGCTCGTGACCCCTGCCGCGCCCAGCGTGGGCTCCCCGACCGCGACCTCCCTCGTGGTCAGCGGCACCCTTCCCAGCGGCCAGCTCCCCTCGACCACCTATGCGGTGCATCGCGGTGCGACCACGATCTGTGCTCCGGTCGCCTCTCCGTGGTCGTGCACCGACACCGGTCTGGCCTCGGCCACCACGTACAGCTACTCAGTCGTGGCATCCATCGGCTCGTGGACCGCGTCGTCGTCGTCGACGTCCGGCACCACTGGCTGCACGGGCCCCGACACCTACACGGTCTCCACAGCTGCTGCGACCGCCGGCACCGCCCTCAACGTCACGCTCACTGCGAAGAAGTGCGACGGCACCGTCGACTCCGCCTACGCGGGGAGCAAGGTGCTCACCTGGGCCGCGGTCGCCGCCAGCCCCTCGGGCAAGGCCGCCGTCCTGCCTGCGAGTGCGACCTTCTCCGGGGGCGCCGCCACCGTCTCGGTCACCCTCCATGCCGCCGGGAGCGCCACCCTGACACCGAGCACGGGCACAGTCACCGGCTCCGCCACCACCACCGTCGCCGCCGGGGTCGCCAAGAACTTCGTCCTCAGCGCCGTGACCAGCAAGCTGATCGCCGTCACCGTGACCTGTCAGGCCCTCAGCGAGCCGCCGGCGGCCCGGACCTGCACCGCGAGCAACCCGGCCGTGAACGGCAAGCGTGACTGGGTGGCCACAGCCAACCTGCTCGACACCTGGGGCAACCCGGCGACCACGCCGACCGCCCTCCTCGTCACCGCCACGAGGTCCGGTGCGACGAGCACGGCCACGATCGCTGCAGGCACCGGCGCGACCGCGACCCAGCTGACCATCGCCATCGCCAACAACGAAGCGCCCGTCAGCATCGCCTTCACGGCCACCGGCATCGCGACCCTGACCGTCACCAACGCCACCTGAGGAGTCCGCCCGGTCAGGGGGCCGGGCCCCACGCCCGACGCGAACGCCCCCGACAGGTCGGTCCAACGGCGCACCATCAGCACCCTGATCGGCACCCAGGTCCTGGTCGGCGTGGGGGTGTCCGCCGGGGCGGGCGTCGGCGCCCTGCTCGCCGAGGACGTCGGCGGATCGGCCGACCTCGCCGGACTCGGGGGCACGTTCCAGGTCCTGGGTGGCGCGCTCATCGCGATCCCCATGGCCCACGTCATGGCCGCGCGCGGGCGCCGCTCGGGCCTGCTGGTCGGCTACGCCCTCGGCATCATCGGCGCGCTGACGATGATCATGGCGGGCGCGATCCGCAACTTCCCACTGCTCCTGGCCGGGACCGCCCTGTTCGGGGGGTCCAACGCCGCCAACAGCCAGGCGCGCTATGCCGCGGCAGACCTCGCCGACGAGGCCCACCGCGGGCGCGACCTGTCCACCGTCGTGTGGGCCACCACGATCGGCGCCGTGTTCGGGCCCAACCTGGCCGGCCCGGGCGAGCCCGTCGCGAGGTTCCTCGGCATTCCGGCCCTGACCGGTCCCTACGTCTTCTCCCTCGGTGGCCTGGTGCTCGGCGCCGTCCTGCTGTTCACCCGGCTGCGTCCCGACCCCCTGCTCCTCGCCAGGGAGCGCGCCGCTGCCATCGCCACCGAGCCGCTGGAGCGCCAGCACGGTTCCATCGTCCGCGGGTGGCGCACCCTGCTGGCCCACCCCGGCGCCCTGCTCGGCCTCGTGACCATGGCCCTCGGGCACACCGTCATGGTCAGCGTCATGGTGATGACGCCCCTGCACATGCACCACGGCGGCGCCAGCCTGCGGATCATCGGCCTCGTGATCAGCCTGCACGTCCTGGGCATGTTCGCGTTCTCGCCGCTCACCGGCCTGGCCGTGGACCGGTTCGGTGGCCGGTCGTGCGGCCTCGCAGGTGCAGTCATCCTCGTGGTCGCGGGGCTGCTCTCCGCCCAGGCCCCTACGGGGTGGTCGGCAGGGCTGGCCACCGGGCTGTTCCTGCTGGGCCTCGGCTGGTCGTTCACCCTCGTCGCCGGCTCCACGCTGGTCGTGAAGTCGGTTCCACTCGCCGAGCGCGCCGGAGCCCAAGGCGCAGCCGACCTGGTCATGGGGCTGGCGGCCGGTGGCGGCGGTGCGCTCGCGGGCGTCGTCGTCGGCCACCTCGGGTATGCCGTGCTGGGCGCCTGTGCGGCCGGCCTCGCCGCCGTCGTCGCCCTGGTGTCGCTGCTCATCCGCGTGAACGGCACCGACTCGGGTCACGCCACGTCGATGTCACCTGACCCGGTCCTGCCCGAGACCGTCCTGCCCGAGTGACCGCGGGCTGAGGCGCGGCGTGAGGCTTTCCCGTCCCACCCCGTGTTGCCCGACCGTGGGCACGAGCAGGTTGGTTAGCCTGCTTGGGTGACCCCGCCGACCGACGAGACCCGAGCAGCGCCGCAGCCCAGCGGCGACTCGCTCCCGCCCACCCGGCATACCGAGCAGGAGGGTGCACCCACGGTTGACGCCGACCCGCGCGGCACCCGCGTGGCGGAGGCGGTCAAGGTCTGGCAGCGGCACCTCGTCGACCTCGGCGGTCGCAACACGTTGCTGTGGTACCGCGACCTGCCCAGCGGCACCCTCGACCTGACCACCGCGCACCCCGGCGGGCTGGCCATGCTGCTCGCCGGCCGCCCGACCCGGCTCTCCGACCTGGTCCGGGAGGCCGCGGCGCTCGACGAGGCCCGTCGCCGTGCCCGCATCATCCGTGCCAAGACCCTCGAGCTGTCGGAGGAGCGCGGCATCGCCGCCGGGTTCATCGCGATCGGGATGGCGAGCTGGACCGTGCGCGGCGCCTCGCGCGCCCCCGCCGCGCCGGTGCTGCTGCGGTCCTGCGTCCTCAAGCCGACCGGCGCCGCCCGCGAGGACTTCGACCTCGACCTGGGCAACGACGTCGAGTTCAACCCGGTCCTCGAGCACTACCTGCGCTCCGAGCAGGGGCTGGAGCTCGACACCGGTGCCCTCGAGGAGATGGCCAACGCGAGTGGCGCCTTCGACCCCCACCCCGTCTATGCCGCGTTGACGGAGCTGTGCGCCTCGGTGCCGGACTTCTCCGTCTCGCCGCGCCTCGTGGTCGGGACGTTCTCCTACGCCAAGCTCCCGATGGTGGCTGACCTTGCGGCACAAGGAGATTCGCTGGCCGACCACGACGTCGTGGCGGCACTGGCGGGCGATCCAGGAGCGCTTCGCGCGGTCAGGACGTCGGTGCCGGACTCGCCTGCGGACTCGGACCCGTCCCACGAGCTGCTCATCCTCGACGCCGACTCCACCCAGCAGGCAGCGATCGACGCGGTCCGCTCCGGAGCCCACCTCGTCATCAAGGGCCCGCCCGGCACCGGCAAGTCGCAGACCATCGCCAACCTCATCGCCAGCCTCGCCGGAGAGGGCAAGCGGGTGCTGTTCGTCGCCGAGAAGCGCGCGGCGATCGACGCGGTGCTCTCGCGCCTCGACGGGGTGGGCCTGGGTGACCTCGTCCTCGACGCCTACGACGGCGCGAGCAACAAGCGACGCCTGGCCCAGGAGTTCGGTGCCGCCCTCGACCGCGGCACCCAGGTGCAGGACCCCGACACGAGCGAGATCGAGCACGCCCTCGTCGACCGGCGCGCCACCCTCGTCGCGCACGCTGCCGCCCTGCACGAGGTGCGTCAGCCGTGGGGGGTCTCGGCCCACCAGGCACAGGAGGCCATCTCGAGGTTGGGCAGCCTCGCCCACCCGCCCACCTCACGCGTGCGGGTCAGAGGCGAACAGCTCGCCGGCCTCGACCGACAGAGGGTGCAGGAGCTCGGCCGCCAGCTGACCGAGGCCGCCTCTCTGGGGGCCTGGTCCACGCAGGAGGGGGCCGACCCGTGGTTCGGGGCGCGGATCGCGACGTCGGAGGAGGCGGTGCGCGCCCGCGACATCACCAGCAGGCTCAGTCAGGGCGGTCTGCAGGACCTCGAGCAGACGATGCACGACGTCTTCTCGGAGGTCAGCCTGCCGCAGGCCGACCGCGTGGGGGACTGGGGCCACGTGCTCGACTCGGTGGGCCGTGTCCGCGACACCCTGGAGGTGTTCCGGCCCGAGATCTTCGACATCCCGCTCGGCGACCTCGTTGCGGCGACCGGTGGCAAGGCCTACCGCGACACGAATGGCGTTGCCCTGGGCTGGTACTCGCGGTGGCGCCTGCGCCGCCAGGCTCGATCGCTGCTGCGCCCCGGCCCGCCCCCGCCCGACCTGCACGCAGCCCTGCTCGACGCCCAGGTCCAGCGAAACGCCTGGGCGCAGATGGCCGGAGCCGGTGGCCGGCCCGAGATCCCGGTCGACCTCGACCGGGCGCGCACGGCGTACGCATCGGTGGCCTCGGACCTCGCCTGGTTGGAGGGCAGGCTCACGGCGACCCACCGGGGCGGTGACCTCTTCAGTGCGCCGCTGGTCGAGCTCCGGGAGCGGCTGGCCGAGCTCGACAGCCGCCCCGACCGCCTGACGGTCGTGCCCCAGGTGCTCGGCACGCTCGACGCCCTGCGGGAAGCGGGCATGGGAGCCTTTCTCGACGACGTGGCCCGCCGCGGTGTGGAGCCCGACGACGTCGCTGCCGAGCTCGAGTTCGTCTGGTGGACCTCCCTGTCCGAGGACCTCATCGTGCGCGACCCGAGCTACGGCGCGCACGACGGAGCCCAGCTGCAGCGGGTCGCTCGCGAGTACGTCGCCGCCGACCACGCCCACCTGCGCGCAAGCGCCGACCGGGTGCGCGCCGGGGCCGGGCGTCGCCTGCGCGAGGTGCTGGCCGACCACCCCGACCAGGAGGCGCTGGTGCGCGCTGAGGCGGGCAAGTCCCGCCGGCACCGCCCGCTGCGCGACCTGCTGCCCAAGGCCGCCGAGACGCTGACCGCCGCGAAGCCCGCGTGGGCGATGTCGCCGCTCGTGGTCGCTTCGGTGCTGCCACCCGGGCGCTGGTTCGACGTCGTGATCTTCGACGAGGCCTCGCAGATCCCGCCTGCCCAGGCCGTCTCGGCGATCTCGCGGGCGCACCAGGTGGTGGTGGCCGGCGACGAACGCCAGCTGCCGCCGACCAGCTTCTTCACCGCCGCCGTCGACGAGGAGGGAGCGCCGGAGACGGACGCGCTGACCGAGGGTTTCGAGTCCGTCCTCGACGTGCTGACCGCTGCGCTGCCGACCCGCCGGCTCTCGTGGCACTACCGCTCGCTCGACGAACGCCTGGTCGCGTTCGCCAACCGCGAGATGTACGACGGCTCGCTGGTCACCTTCCCGGGCACCGGCACCGACGCCGTGGTGACCCTCGAGTCGGTCGAGGGGTCGGGCATCGTCCAGGCCGGTGAGGAGGCCATCGAGTCGACCGAGGCGGAGGTGGCCCGGGTCGTCGAGCTCGTGCTCGAGCACGCCCGAACCCGCCCGCACGAGTCGCTGGGCGTGATCGCGCTCGGCATCCGGCACGCCACCCGGCTCGACGACGCCCTCCGACGCGCCCTGGCCTCCGACGCGGCCGACGGCGTCGGTGACTTCTTCGACGAGGACCGGCCCGAGCGGTTCTTCGTCAAGAACCTCGAACGCGTCCAGGGCGACGAGCGCGACGCCATCATCCTGTCGGTCGGCTACGGCAAGACCCCCCACGGGCGAGTGCTTCACCGGTTCGGTCCGCTCAACCTCGAGGGCGGCGAACGTCGCCTCAACGTCGCCATCACCCGCTCCCGCCGTCGGATGACCGTGGTCTCCTCGCTGCTCGCCAGCGACCTCGACCCCGCGCGGCTCAAGTCCCGCGGTTCGGTCATGCTCCGTGACTTCCTCGCGTATGCCGCGGACGGCACCTTCCCCGCGCCCGTCACCGACGATGGGGTCGCCCGAGAGGGTGGCACATCGACCTCTCCCGCGGCTGAAGGGTCGATTTCCCGCCCCGTCGGTGCCGAGGTCGACCCGCTGCGGGCCGAGTTCGCCCGCCGACTGCGTGACTCAGGACTGGTGGTGCACGAGGCCTACGGTTCGGCAGACCAGCGCATCGACCTCGCGGTCGAGGACCCGGACCACCGCGGTCACGTGCTCGTCGCCGTCGAGACGGACGGGCCTGCGTATGCCGCGATGCGCAGCAGTCGCGACCGTGACCGGCTGCGCGGCGAGCAGCTCGGCAGGCTCGGGTGGATGCACGTCCGGGTCTGGACGACCGACCTGTTCCGCGATCCCGCCCGCGACGTCGCCCGGGTGAACGCTGCCGTCCAGCAAGCCGTCGCGAACCGCCAAACACAGGAGCCGATCGTGGCGTCGACTGTGAGTCCCGCGGCCCCAGCGGCCGTAGCGGACAGCGCGGCTCCCGTGCCTCCAGCGGCCCAGGCTCGCGGCCACGGTGGGCAGCAGATGCTGCCCATGGGGGACGAGTCCGAGAGGACGGACGGGGACGACGAATTGGCCCCGTCGGACGCCAGCACGACCCAGGACGAGTTCAGCCCGACCACCGACGAGGGTGCCCGTCAGCGCCGCGCCCGTGGCCGCAGGGCCAAGCGCGGCGCAGGGCCGACGAGCGGCCAGCTGACCGAGCCTGAGCCGGCCGAGCCTGAGCCGGCCGAGCCTGAGCCGGCCGAGCCTGAGCCGGCCGAGCCCGAGCCGGCCGAGCCCGAGAAGAGCAGGCCCCAGAAGGCCGAACGCCCGAAGCCAGAGCAGACCAAGGACGACACCGATGTCGGCTGGGGCGAGCAGCACGAGGAGCTCGCCTACGACCGCTGGCTGCGCGAACAACGCCCACCCCACTGGGGTTCCGACTGACCCGCCCTCCCGATGGACGGTGGTGTCACACGACGAAGGCGCCCGTCCCCTCAGGGCCGGCGCCTTCGCGCTGTGTCAACGGGTGAAGCTCAGGGTCAACGGGTGAAGCTCAGGCGCGGCCCTGGAGGGCGTCGCGGATCTCGCGGAGCAGGATGATGTTCTCGTCCGGAGCGGCGTCCTGCTCGACCTCGGCGTAGCGCGCCTTCGCCACCTCGTACGGCTTCACCACGAAGAAGTACACGACGAACGCGACGATGAGGAACGACACGAGTGCCGTGAGGAAGACGCCCACCAGGAGGCCTCCTGGCTTGTAGGCGCTGAAGTCGGGCTTGCCGCCGATCTTGCCGATGATCCCCATCAGCACGTCGGTGAAGCTCTTGATGACGGTGCCAAAAGCACCGGCGATGATGAAGGCGACGGCAAGCTCCACGAGGTTGCCCCGCATGACGAAGTCCTTGAAACCCTTCATGGGTGTCGCGACCTTTCCCTAGAAGTTGGTCCTACGGCCAACACGCTAGCGACCTCGGCAGTCGATCTGCGGGGGCCAGAACGCGGATTCAGCCGGTTTCGGGCCAGTCATGGGTGAGCACGAGCTCGAGTTGGGGTCGGCCCAGGGCGTCCTCCGGAACGGCGAGGATGCGTCGCGCCTCTTCCTGACCTGCGGAAACGACCACGCCACCCCCATCGAGCGCGTAGCCGCTGGACGACCCCTGACCCTGGATCACCGACCCGAAGTCGGTGGTCGCGGATTGGTCCACACTGAGCACGACGACCGCGCGCGCCACCGGCCCGTCGGAGCTCCACAGGTCGATCCTGTCGCCTGCTGAAACCATCGACACCGCACCGTGATCGGGCACCGTGACATGCACTGCGACCCTGTCGACCGGCTGGCCGGCGAGCAGGGAGCTGCGGTTGACGCGAGCCCTGGTCACCGGTTCGCCAGGAGAGAGGGGCGCCGTCATCGGTCGCCCCACCACCTCGGCAAGCGTGTGGATGCTGGTCGGCGGAGCCAGCTCGGCGGGCCACCAGACCTCGCGCAGCGAACCGGGGGAGGCCACCTCGCCGACAGCCATGGGCCGGGCTGCCACCACGATGCGCACCATCGGACGAGAGTCGGCGGAACGGGCCACCGCGAGCACGCCGAGGGCGGCCCCCATCGCGCAGAGGATGGCGAGCACACGCCGGACCACGCGACGCCGCCACTGCCGTCGCCGGCCCGGACCGTACAGCCACCCCACCGCGCCAGCCACCCGCCCAGCGCCTGCCATCGCGCGGCCTAGCCCGGTAGCGCGAAGGGCAGGGTGATCCCGTCGAGCGCGCGACGGCACCCACAGGTCGCGCCGGCATCCGACTCCTGGGCGGGCATGGCGCCCAGAGCCGAACGCAGCACCTGCTTGAGCCCGTCGACGTTCTGGGCGAACACTGCCAGGACCTCCTCGTGCGTGACTGCCTCGCCACCGTCGACCCCGGCGTCGTGGTCGGTCACCAGGGCGATGGTCGTGAAGCACATCGCGAGCTCGCGGGCGATGGACGCCTCCGGCATGCCCGTCATCCCCACCACGGTCCAGCCGGCCTGCTGATGCCATGTCGACTCGGCCTTGGACGAGAAGCGCGGCCCGTTGATGACCACCAGGGTCCCGGCGTCGGCCACGGACTTGCCTGCGGCAGTAGCGGACTCGACGGCCACGGCCCGCCCGCGCGGACAGTAGGGATCGGCGAAGCCCACGTGCACGACCGGCCCCTCCGCGGCATACACGGTGTGCTCGCGGCCCCAGGTGCGGTCGACCACCTGGTCGGGTACGACGATCGTGCCCGGTCCCAGCTCGGGGCGCAGCGAACCCACCGCGCACGGCGCGAGCACCTGACGCACCCCGACCGAGCGCAGCGCCCACAGGTTGGCGCGGTAGTTCACCCGGTGCGGGGGGAACCGGTGTCCCTGGCCGTGCCGGGCGATGAACGCGACGCGCCGCCCGTCGACCTCCCCGATCACGAGGTCGTCGCTCGGCTCGCCGAACGGGGTGCTCACGCTCACCCGCTCCGCGGCGTCGAAGAACTCGTAGAAGCCGGAGCCTCCGATCAGTCCGAGGTCGGCGCGGGGAGTCGTCGAGGTCATGTCAGCAGACTACGCAGCGCCGGGCCGCCCGCGCCTGTGCGTCACCGGCGCCTGTGGACGGCACCACGACGACGCCCGCCCCTGTGGACAGGGACGGGCGATGTCGGCGTATGCCGCGTGGTCGCCGCGGCACCAAGGGTTGGGTCAGGCGGCCGAACCGTCAGCGGACTTCGACGCGGACGCGGCGGACGACGTGCTCTTCGACCCGGACCCGCTCGAGGTGCTCTTCGACTCGCTGGAGGAGCTGCTCGACGACTCGCTGGAGGAGCTGCTCGACGCACCCGACGCACCCGACGGGGCCGGGACGGAGGCGGACGAGCTGCTCCGGGAGTCGGTGCGGTAGAACCCGCCACCCTTGAAGACGACGCCGACGGCGTTGAAGACCTTGCGGAGCCGGCCGTCGCACTCGGGGCAGACGGTCAGGGAGTCGTCGGTGAACGACTGCACCGCGTCGAAGCGGTGGTCGCACTCGGTGCAGGCGTAGGAGTACGTCGGCACGGGTTCCTCCAAAGGGGCGTTCTGGCTGGCGGTCGCGGGCCGCGACGCTGGCACTGTCATGGCTCGACTGCCAACTATAAGGCCGCGCGAGGCCTGCTTCTTCCCGCTGGACCCGTGAGGAGCCCCCGCCACGGGCCGGTCGGGGCGGCTACTTCTTCCCGCCGCCGTCCTTCCACCCGGCCAGCCGGCCGTGCTGGCTGACCGAGCGGACCCGCTTCTCGGCCCGGCTCCTGGCCTCGGCGGTCGAGACGATGAGCAGCTGGTCGCCGCGGCGGATCACCGTGTTGTTCTCCGGCACGAAGCCCTTGCCCGCGCGCACCACGAGCGTCACGTTGGCGCCTTCGGGCAGCCGCAGCTCGAACACCTCGACCCCGTGTAGCCGGGACGCCGGTCCCACGGTCACCTGCATGAGCTCGGCCTGGAGCTCCTCGAGGGGCGTGGCCTCGACGGCGAGGTCGAGGGTGGCGTAGTCCTCGACGATGCCCAGCCTCTGGGCGACCCACGGCAGCGTTGGCGCCTGGACGAGGGTGAAGATGACCACGAGCACGAAGACGAGCTCGTAGATCCAGGGGACGTTCTTCGCGCCCACGGTGAGCGGCACGGTCGCGAGGACGACGGGAACGGCACCGCGCAGGCCGGCCCACGACAGGAAGACCTGGTCGGGCCACCGGAGCCGAAAGGGCGAGACCGACACCAGCACCGACAGCGGTCGCGCGACGAGCAGCAGCACGAGGCCGATGACGATGGCCGGGACGATCTGGTCACCCATCTCGCCCGGCGACGCCAGCAGTCCGAGCAGCACGAACAGCCCGATCTGGGCGAGCCAGCCCAGGGCGGTCGAGAGCCCGAGGACCGCCGGCCCGTGGGGGAGCCGCAGGTTGCCCAGCACCAGGGCCGCGAGGTAGCAGGCGATGAAGCCGCTGGCGTGCGCACTGGCCGCCGCGGCATACGCAAGGACGGTGAGGGCGACCACCCCGATGCTGAACAGACCCGAGGAACCAGAGGCCGCTCGCCGCATGAACTGCCCGCCCGCCCAGCCCACGGCGAGGCCGATCGCGGCACCGGCGCCGAGCTCGGCGACCGCCTTGAGCGCCAGGGTGACCCAGCTCTCTGCGTCCGCGGGGTCGGCCGACCGGGCGGCGAGGGCGGTCACGAGGATGACCACGGGGGCGTCGTTGAAACCGGACTCGGCCTCGAGCATCCCGGTGATCCGCCGGGGGAGTGGCACGCGGCGCAGCACCGAGAACACCGCCGCGGCGTCGGTCGAGGACAGGATCGCGCCGATGAGCAGGGCGGTGTTCCAGTCGAGGTGCAGGACGAACCGCGCAGCCAGCGCGACCACGCCCACCGACACGATGACCCCGACGGTCGACAGCACGGCCGCAGGCCCGATCGAGCGGCGGATGCCCTCCCACCTGGTGCTGAGACCGCCCTCGCTCAGGATGAGGATGAGGGCGGCGTAGCCCAGCACCTGGGTGAGCTCGTTGGAGTCGAATCGGATCTGGATGAATGGCCCGGCCTCACCGATGGCCAGGCCGATGCCGAGGTAGATCAGCAGGGAGGGCAGTCCGGACTTGAGGGAGAGCCGCACCGCGGCCACCGAGACGAGCAGGACGACCGAGCCGATGAGCAGCGCCGGGGTGAGGTCGTGCAGCGTGAACGAGCCCGACGCGTCGGACGCGATGGACCACGGCAGCCCACTCGGGGGGATCGCAGCGCGCACGGCCCGTCACGTCCTTTCCCTCGGTGTGGTGCGGATAGTCTCGCAGGGTGTCTCGCGCCCTTCTTGCCCGCCGCATTGCCGTGGCTGTGGCAGCCCTGCTCGTCGTCGTCATCGGAATTGTCGCGGTACTCGGGGTCACCTGGGTGCGTCGTCCGTTCCCCACGACCGAGGGGGAGATCAAGGTCCCTGGGCTGACCGGCAAGGTGAGCGTCCTGCGCGACGACCGCGGCATCCCGCAGATCTACGCCGACAGTGCCGACGACCTGTTCAAGGCAGAGGGATTCGTCCACGCTCAGGACCGGTTCTTCGAGATGGACCTGCGCCGCCACATCACCGCTGGACGGCTCTCCGAGCTCGTCGGCCAGGCCGGTCTCAAGACCGACCTCGTGATCCGCACCCTCGGCTGGCGGCGGGTCGCCGAGGCCGAGCTGCCGACCCTCAAGCCCGAGACGCGCCGCTACCTGCAGGCCTACGCCGACGGGGTGAACGCCTACATCCACCGGCAGGGCAGCCCGTCGAACATGTCCCTCGAGTACGTCGTCCTCGGCCAGAAGGTCAACGACTACCGGGTCGAGGACTGGACACCGGCCGACTCCCTCGCGTGGCTCAAGGCGATGGCGTGGGACCTGCGCGGTGACTACAACGCGGAGCTGATGCGGGCGCGGCTCGCGGGCTCGATGTCCACGGCCCAGATCAACGAGCTGTTCCCGCCCTATCCCTACGACACCAACAAGCCGATCCTCTCCCCCCAGGACTGGTCACCCAGCAGCTCCTCGACGTCGGCGAGCTCGGCCGTCCCGGCCGGCGACCTCGCCAAGGAGACCAGCAAGGACGCACAGCGCGCGTATGCCGTGGTGCAGCGTGCGCTCGCGGCGGTCCCGGAGACCATGGGTCGCGGTGACGGGATCGGGTCCAACTCGTGGGTCGTCGGCGGGAGTCGCACGAGCACCGGGAAACCGTTGCTGGCCAACGATCCCCACCTCGGCGTCTCGATCCCCGGCATCTGGTACCAGGTCGGTCTGCACTGCCGGTCGGTCAGCAGCAGCTGTCCCTTCGACGTGGCCGGCTACTCGTTCTCGGGGCTGCCCGGTGTGGTCATCGGCCACAACCAGTCGATCGCGTGGGGCTTCACCAACCTCGGACCCGACGTGAGCGACTTCTTCCTCGAGCAGGTGCGGGGCAACACCTACCTGCGCGACGGCAAGCAGGTCCCGCTCACCATGCGCACCGAGACGATCAAGATCGGTGGCGGCGGTGAGCAGACCATCACGGTCCGCAGCACCGTCCACGGCCCGATCCTCTCCGACGCCCTCGAGAGCGTCGCGAGCGCCGGTGAGAGTCCACCCGTCAACGGGCGCCCGAGCCCGGGGTCCTACGAGGTCGCGCTGCAGTGGACCGGCATCGAGGTGAGCCAGACCGCCGATGCGATCTTCGGTCTCAACACCGCCCAGAACTTCGACCAGTTCCGCACTGCCGCAGAGCAGTTCGCCGTTCCCGCGCAGAACCTCCTCTACGCCGACACGGCCGGCAACATCGGCTACCAGGCGCCGGGGCGGGTCCCGATCCGCAGCCGCTACATGGAGGCCGCTCCGGGCTACTGGATCAGGCCGGGCTGGGTGTCGTCGTGGGACTGGCAGGGCTACGTGCCCTTCGACTCGATGCCTCACACCTACAACCCGTCCGAGGGTTTCATCGTCGCGGCCAACCAGGCCGTCACCGAGAGCGGAAACCCCTTCCTCACGACCGAGTGGGACTACGGCTTCCGGAGCCAGCGCATCCGCTCACTCCTGGAGAAGAACACCAAGGTCACCCCGGCCACGATGTCGTCCATCCAGGGCGACACCCGCAGCCAGTTCGCACCCACCCTGGTCAAGGCGCTGCTCAAGGTCGACCTCGGGCGCGACGACTTCACCAAGCAGGCACAGGAGCTGCTTCGTGGCTGGGACTACACGAACCCGGTGGGGAAGAGCGAGTCCGGCGCGGCTGCCGCCTACTACAACGCGGTCTGGTCGAGCCTGCTGGACCTGACGTTCGACGACGAGCTCCCGAAGGACCTGCGCGCCGATGGTGGCGACCAGTGGATGCAGGCGGTCTCGGTGCTGCTGAGCAAGCCGCGATCCGCCTGGTGGGACGACAAGCGCACCCCCGGGGTCGCCGAGGGCCAGTCGGAGATCCTGCGCAAGGCGATGGTCAAGGCACGGCTCGACCTGACGATGGAGCTGGGCAAGGAGCCCGGGGAGTGGCAGTGGGGCCAGCTGCACCAGCTCACCCTGACGCACCAGGTGCTCGGCGGCGAGGACGTGCCCGGCATCGTGGCCAAGCTCTTCAACCGCGGACCCATCAACATGCCGGGGGGTTCGGCCATCGTGGACGCCAACGGCTGGAACGCCGCCTGCACCACGACCGAGCCACCCGAGGACTGCACGAAGGGCCAGGGCTACGGCGTCGACTGGGCGCCGTCGATGCGGATGGTGGTGGACCTGTCCAACCTGGACAAGTCGCGCTGGGTCAACCAGACCGGCAACAGCGGTCACGCCTTCGCCGACCACTACAACGACCAGACCGACGCCTGGGCCAAGAACGAGCTCTTCGACTGGCCGTTCAGCGAGAAGGCCGTCCGGGATGCCGGTGGCGACGAGCTGAGCCTGGTGCCCAGCGGCTCGTCGAGCTGAGCTCAGTCGCCCGACTGAGCCGGCAGCGTGGGCAGGGCCCTCGAGGTCCCCGGTCCGACTTCGACGACCCCCGTCTCGGCCGTCATGACCGCGTGCACGCGGCGGTCGTGCGGCTCGCTCGGCAGGTCTTCGTCCAGCAGCTCCCACGGGTGGACCACCGCGACCAGGTGCGCGCTGGTCCGGGGGATCACCCGGTCGTAGCAACCCTTGCCCCGCCCGATCCGGGTCCCGGACCGGTCAACCCCCTGGGCCGGCAGGAACACCACGGCGGCCCGGGCGATGGCCTCCTTGCCGAGCGGCTCCTCCGCGCCCCGGGCCTCCTCCGCGCCCTGGGCCTCCTCCGCGCCCTCTGCCTCCTCGTTGCTCACCTGGCGCCAGTCCAGGTCCCAGTCCTCGAGGGTCACGGGCACCATCACCCGTATGCCGCGCGCGGACAGCGCCTCGATCATCGCCTCCGTGGGCGGCTCCAGCGGGGTGGACTCGTAGGCGGCGACCCAGTCGCCGCGAACCAGCCCACCGGCATACACGAGCTCGAGGGCGGACAGGGCGAGCTCCTCCGCGTCGCGGGCGCGGTCGCGCCCGGGCACGCGTTCGCGCCGCAAGGCGCTCAGGCGCTGTCGCACGGCGGTCTTGGTGGACAGGGGCACCTCCAGATCGTCCCACTAGGCTGCCCGTCATGAGCAAGGAAGGGTTGGCGCAGGCGGTCGCACGCATGACCGAGCGGGGGGTCGACCCGATGGCGATCCACGTGTTCGAGGACGCCTACGCCCAGCTCGAGGCGGGCAGGACCGGCCTGATCGCTGAGGACGACATCGAGCCCCTGGGCGACGTGACGACGCTCGAGAGCATCACCGCCGACCCAGCCGACCCAGCCGACGGGGACGAGGTGACGGAGGCGCTGTCCCACACGGCCGTCATCAAGCTCAACGGTGGCCTGGGCACCAGCATGGGGCTGTCCGGTCCGAAGTCGGTGCTCGAGGTCCGCGACGGGCTGACCTTCCTCGACGTCGTGGCCCGGCAGGTGCTGGCCCTGCGCGAGCGGCACGGGGTCAAGGTCCCGCTCGTCCTGATGAACTCCTTCCGCACCCGGGACGAGTCCCTCGCGGCCCTGGCGGGCTACCCCGACCTCGCCATCGACGGGCTGCCGCTCGACTTCCTGCAGAATGCCGAGCCCAAGCTGCGGGCCGACGACCTCGCGCCGGTGTCGTGGCCCGACGACCCCGACCTCGAGTGGTGCCCTCCCGGGCACGGAGACGTCTATGTGGCCCTGGTGGCGAGCGGTGTGCTCGCAGCGTTGCGGGACAAGGGATTTCGCTACGCGTTCCTGTCCAACTCCGACAACCTCGGGGCCACGTGCGACCCCGCGATCCCGGCCTGGATGGCACGGGAGTCCATCCCCTACGTGTCCGAGGTGTGCGAGCGCACTGCCAACGACCGCAAGGGTGGCCACCTGGCCCTGCGTCGCAGCGACGGCAGGGTGGTGCTGCGCGAGAGCGCCATGGTGGCACCGGAGGACCAGGAGCATTTCCAGGACACCCAGAGGCACTCGCTCTTCCACGCCAACAACCTGTGGGTGGACCTCGACGCCCTCGACGCCCAGATGTCGGCCAGGGACGGCGTCCTCGGCCTGCCCATCATCGTCAACCGCAAGACTGTCGACCCAGGTCGCAAGGACTCGACCCCGGTGATCCAGGTCGAGTCGGCCATGGGGACCGCGATCGAGGTGTTCGACGGGTCGCGCGCCCTGCACGTGCCCAGGCGCCGGTTCCGACCGGTGAAGACGACCAACGAGCTGCTCATGCTGCGCTCGGACCTCTACGGCTTCGGTGACGGGTTCGACGTGGTGGCCCAGTCGCCGCGACCCGACCCGCGGGTCGACCTCGACGACCACTACACGCTGATCCACGAGTTCGACTCCCGCTTCCCCGGCGGCGCCCCCTCCCTGATCGAGTGCACGTCCCTCACGGTGCGCGGTGACGTGACCTTCGGCGCGGGGATCCGGTGCGTGGGCGACGTGGTGGTCGAGGCGGACGAGCCGCGCACCATTCCCGACGGCAGCACCCTCCCTCAGGCAGAAGGAGCGACCACCCCGTGATCAGCGTCGAAGAGCACCTGGACCGAATCCTGAGCACCGTCAAGGTGATCCGTCCGTTCGACCTCGGGGTTCTCGACGCCCAGGGCTGCATCCTCGCGGCCGACGTCGAGGCCCGTGGGTCGCTGCCGGGCTTCACCAACTCCGCGATGGACGGGTATGCCGTGCACGCCGCGGACATCGCGACCGCCAGTGCCGAGTCCCCGGTGGTCCTGCCCGTCGTCAACGACATCGCGGCGGGCAACACCAAGGCGTGGTCGCTGGCCACCGGCCAGACCATGCGGATCATGACCGGCGCTCCGATGCCCCACGGCGCAGACGCCGTCGTGCCGGTCGAGGCGACCGACGGTGGGGTGGTGCGGGTGGAGATCCGGGAGCGCCGTCCCGTGGGTTCGCACGTGCGCGAGGTCGGTGAGGACGTCGAGGCCGGCAACGTCGTCCTGCGCCGGGGCACCCTGCTCGGTCCCGGACAGATCGCCCTGCTGGCGGCGGCCGGGACGGCGCGCGTGCGGGTCGTCCCGCGGCCGAGGGTCGTCGTCATCTCGACCGGGGACGAGCTCGTCGAGGTGGGTCGGACTCCGGGTTTCGGCCAGATCGTCGACTCCAACTCGGTCATGCTGACCGCCGCCGTGACCGCTGTGGGCGCCACTCCGTTCCGGGTCGGCGGGGTCCCGGACGACGCCCGGACGCTGATGGAGACCCTCGAGGGCCAGCTCGTCCGCGCCGACGTCATCATCACGACTGGCGGCGTCTCGATGGGAGCCTTCGACACCGTCAAGGAGGTCCTGTCCCGCGTCGGCACGATGCAGTTCGACAAGGTCGCGATGCGCCCCGGCATGCCCCAGGGCTTCGGGGTGCTCGGCGAGGAACAGGTCCCCGTGTTCACCCTGCCCGGCAACCCCGTGAGCGCACTGGTGTCCTTCCACGTGTTCGTCGCACCGGCGCTCCGGGCCATGGCCGGCCGCCCCGAACCGTCCTACCCGCCGGGCTACGTCCCCGCCGTGGCCGCCGAGCCGTTCGGCTCGGTCAAGGGCAAGATGGAGTTCGTGCGGGTGATCCTCGATGACGACCGGGCCCGACTCGCCGGTGGCCAGGGGTCGCACATGCTCGGTGCGCTCGCAGCGGCCGACGCGCTGGCTGTCATCCCCGAGGACGTCGTCGACGTCGCAGCGGGCGACGAGCTGATGTGCCTGCCACTGCTGGGCCGGGAGGGGATGTGAGCCTCGACCCCGCTGAGCGTCCGCAGCCTCCTGGGCTGACGCACGTGCGACCGGACGGGTCGGCGCACATGGTCGACGTCTCCGCCAAGGACGTGACTGCCCGACAGGCCTCGGCAGCGGGTCGGGTCCTGCTGTCGCCCGAGGCGGTCGCAGCGCTCCGCGGCGGGAACGTGCCCAAGGGTGACGCGCTCGCGGTCGCGCGGATCGCCGGCATCCAGGCCGTCAAGCGCACCCCTGAGCTGATCCCGCTCGCCCACCCGATCGCCGTCCACGCGGTCGAGGTCGACCTGGCGGTGGCCGACGACGGCGTCGACATCGGCGCCACCGTCCGCACCGCCGACCGGACGGGCATCGAGATGGAGGCCCTGACCGCCGTCGCGGTCGCGGCCCTCGCCCTCGTCGACATGGTCAAGGCGGTCGACAAGCACGCCCGGATCACCGACATCCGTGTCACCGCCAAGTCCGGCGGCCGTTCCGGTGACTGGGTGGAACAGCCGTGAACACGGCGGTCGTCATCACGTGCTCGACCCGCGCCGCTGGTGGCGTCTATCCCGACCGCGGCGGCCCCCTCATCGTCGAGGCGTTGCGGCAGTGGGGATTCGAGGTGGGCGACGCCGTGGTCGTGCCTGACGGCCCAGCGGTCGGTGAGGCGCTCGCGGAGGCCCTGGCCGGCATACCTGGGGTGATCGTCACCACGGGTGGCACGGGGCTGTCGCCCACGGACCGCACCCCCGAAGCGACGCGGGCCGTGCTCGACCGCGAGGTGCCCGGGTTGGCCGAAGCCATCCGCGGCGCCGGGCTCGCGGGCGGCGTGCCGACGGCGGCCCTGTCGCGCGGCCTGGCGGGAGTCGCGGGCAGCACCCTGGTGGTCAACCTGCCCGGGTCGACCGGAGGGGTCCGCGACGGGCTGGGGGTGCTCGAAGCCGTGCTGCCGCACGCACTCTCGCAGATTCGCGGCGGCGACCACTGATGGCCGTCTGGCCCGTCGAGCTCCGGGGAAGGACCCCGGGCGGGGAGCAGCTGCTGCTCGACCCGCTGCGTCGTCGGGACCGGGCCGAGTGGACTGAGGTGCGCAGCCGCAACCGCGAGTGGTTGGGGCCCTGGGATGCGACCTCGCCCAGCCAGGAAGCGCACTACGTCTCGTTCGCCGGGCTGGTGCGGCACTACCGCACAGAGGCGCGGGCCGGGCGGATGCTGCCGCTCACGATCCGGCTCGAGGGTCGCATCGTGGGTCAGATGGTGCTGTTCGGCATCTCCTACGGGTCACTGCTGTCGCTCTCGGCGGGGTACTGGGTGGACGAGTCGGTCGCCGGGCGCGGCGTCGCCCCGGTGGCCCTGGCCCTGGCCGGCGACCACGCCCTGGGCTCCATGAAGCTGCACCGCATCGAGGTCAACATCCGCCCCGAGAATGCCAATAGCCTGGCCGTCGTGCGCAAGCTGGGCTTTCGCGACGAGGGCGTGCGGGCGGCATACCTGCACATCGACGGGGCGTGGCGCGACCACCGCACTTTCGCCCTGACGACCGAGGACCTGGGCGGACAATCCCTGCTCGAGCGATTGCACACCAACCACACCAGTCACATTGGCGACACACCGCCCCACGTCCCCGGTGCGCCCGCGCAAGAGACCTAGCCTCGTATCCGTGCAGCCCAGCAGTCTTGTCTTCCTCGTCATCATCGCGGTTTGGGCTGCCTATTTCGTGCAGTACTGGGTCCGTCGTCGCGAGCACCTCGCCACCGCGCGCTCGGTCGACCAGTTCTCCGAGTCGATGCGGGTCCTCGAGCGCCGCAGCCCACTGCCCGCGACCAACCTCTCGACGCCGCAACCGCGTTCGTATGCCGTGACTCCCGCGCGCGCCGCGCGTCCCCAGGTGCTCGTGAAGCGTGCCGAGACCGCCCACGTCGAGGTGCCGACCCCACCGGAGGCCGAACGCCCGGCTCCCAGGACCAACCCCGCAGTGGCCCGGCGCAACCGGGCCCTGATCATGCTGGGCGCCCTGTCGACGGTCGTCGTGGCCGTGCCGCTCGTGGCGCTCTCGCTGCTCCCGCTGCTCACCCTGCTGGTGCCGCTGGTCTCCGTCGGCGGCGCCGTGGCCTGGGCCCGCTCCGCGGCGCAGGCCGAACGTCGCTCCCGTGTCGCGTCCCGCCCCGCCCGTTCGGAGCGCTCTGAGCAGGTGCAGCGTCCGGTCCAGTCGCGACCGATGGCTTCCCACGCGGTCGACGCCGTCGAGGTCGACGTTGCCGACCGCGTCGACGTCGAGGCGGTCGTCGACGCCGAGCCCGTCGCCGCGCAGCCGGCCAAGCCGGAGCTGTTCGACTTCCAGGCAGGCACTGTGGAGGTGGCCGCGCCCGCCGCGGTCACGCCCGAAGCCGGGCGCGTCCCGGCCCGCATGCTCGTGGACGAGGACGACATCCCGCTGACCTGGGATCCCGTGCCCGTGCCGCGTCCGACCTACACGATGAAGTCTCGCGTGACCCGTCCCGCCCCCACGTCCGCGGACCTGGTCGGCGACGCGGACACCGAGTACGCGGCATACGAGGACCTCCCCGAGCGCCGGGTCGCCGGCGCCTGACCCGCGCGTCGCCTGACCCGCGCGTCGCCTGACCCGCGCGTCGCCTGACCCGCGCGTCGCCAGAGGCGCTGCGGTGGGGGACGGGTGGACTACCTGTTGCCCCACACCGCCTGCGCGCCCGAGTCGCCGGTGAGGACCACCATGGTCCCGGTGCCCACGGCGCTGGCGACCACGAGGACCCCCAGCAGGGCCCGCGGCACCGTGGCCGTGCCACGACGCAGGTAGAGCCACTGGGCGAGCGTCGTCACCGCGAGGGCCGCGGCCCAGGGGAGCACCTTGTCGCCGTAGTTCTCGTGCTCCTTGAGGAAGGGCGGGTTGCCGAGCTTGGCGGCGAGGTCGTTGCCGGCCCGGGTCGTGACGGGCACGGCGAGCGCGCCGATCACGGCGCCGAGGGGGACCAGGAACGTCAGCTTGCGCTGGGCGGCAGGCCAGGCGCTCACGAGCACCGCGGCGGCGGAGGTCAGCGGCAGGAGCACGACGACGAGGTGCACGAGCAGGACGTGGGCCGGAAGTCCGTTGATCTCCATGACCGAGGAACGTAGCCGAGCCCCCCGGGGTTCACGCGCTGAACCACGCGCCTCGCTGTCTCGTCCTTTACGGCGAGTCCCCGGTGCGGGGAGGATCGGTGGTGTCGACTGGGCGGGAGGAATGCCGGACGTGGCGACGAGTCAGCGGGAAGTGGCTCTGCAGGGCCTGCACGACCGCCATGCGTCGGAGCTCTGGCGTTTCGCGCTGCGGCTGACCCGGGACCCACAGGTCGCCGAGGACGTCGTGCAGGAGTCGTTGCTGCGTGCTTGGCGCGACCCCGGGCTCGGCACCCGCTCGGAACAACAGGCGCGAGCCTGGCTGTTCACGGTGGTTCGCAACCTGGTGGTGGACCGCTGGCGCAGTGCCGCGTCACGGCACGAGGTCGCGGGAATCGACTTCGTCGAGCCGGGCGTCGGCGACCGGTCCGGTGAGGTCCTGGACCGCTGGCTGCTCACCGATGCGCTCTCCTCCGTCTCACGCGAGCACCGGCAGGTCATCGCTGCCGCCTACTACGAAGGGAGAACCGTGGCCGAGATCGCGGCCGAGCTGAAGGTGCCGGAGGGGACCGTGAAGTCGCGGCTCCACTACGGGTTGCGCAGCCTGCGACTGGTCCTGCAGGAGAAGGGGGTGACCGGACGATGAGCGCCCCCGACGAGTACACCGACTGGGATGCCGCCTACGTGCTGGGAGCCCTGGCCGTGGCGGAGCGCCGCGAGTACGAAGAGCACCTCGCGGGCTGTCCCGCCTGCCGTGCCGCGGTGGCCGAGCTGGCCGGGCTGCCGGGCCTGCTCGCGCAGCTGCCACCCGGCGAGGTCCTCGCCATGGACCTTGGCGGCACAGGAGGTTCCGGAAGTGCCGCCGGCGTGGATGCCGATCGCGACGTCCTCAACCTCGAGCCCCCGGCCTCATTGATGCCCGCCCTCCCGACCCGTCCCACCGGACTCGGTCGCAGCACCTGGTTGGCTCCCGTGGCCGCCGCAGCGGCCGCCCTCCTCATCGGAGGCGTCGGCGGGTATGCCGCCTCGAACGCCTGGCGGGACGGCCCACCTTCCGGCGGCACCGGTTCGACGACCGGGTCGACCCTGCCCGGGGGTGCGGTGGCGGGGCGGTTGGCGTTCACCGCGGTCGAACCGTCCCTGATGACGGCCGTCGTCGACGTCGTGCCCATCGCGAACGGTACCGAGCTGCGTGTCGAGTGCCAGTACGCCCGCCTGACGGGCAGTGCAGGGAGCACGACCGGAACCGGCAGCCCGAGCGGCACTCGGACCTCCAGCAGCTCCGGTGGTTCAGGAGGCGCTGCTGGTTCCGGTGGTGACTACCGCATCAACTACGCGATCTGGGTCGTGGACCGGGCCGGGCGAGCCACCGAGCTGCGGGACTGGACCGCACGGCCGGACCGCATCATGCACCCGGTCGGGGTGTCCACGCTTCGGGTGGCGCAGATCGCGGCGGTGGAGATCCGCCAGGTCGACACGGGTCACACGGTGATGCGAGCGAGCCTGACCTGAGCTGCGGAACGACCGTTTTCCGTCGCGCGCCGTGCGGGTGTTATTGTTTCGTCCGCATCAGGGGCTGTGGCGCAGTTGGTAGCGCGTCTCGTTCGCAATGAGAAGGCCAGGGGTTCGAATCCCCTCAGCTCCACCAAGAGGTGACGACACAAGGTGTCGTTTTCACCGACAGAAGGCCCGGCCCGGTTCACCCCGGCTGGGTCTTCTGCGTTCCCCCGGCGGCAACGCGGGCTCGGGCTCAACGCCGTCTACACGGACAGGGCGACGGTGATGTACACGGCGAGCAGCGCCACGCCGACGCCGACGGTCATCGGCACCGACATCCGCTGGTTGTCCTCCCGGGCCGAGGCTGCCCTGCCGATGGCGAGCGTTCCGAGAGCTGCCGCGACGGCCAGAACCAGACGGACTGCCGTGCTCATGCTTGCTCAGCCCTTCGCCTCATGCCGCGAACGTAGCAGCGCTGCCGTGGCGCAGTGCGGGCACCGTGGCGGGCGGCACTGGCCACAGCCCCGTCGCCCGTAAGGTGGCCCCGCCCCACCTTCACAGCTGAGAGACGACATGAACGCTTCAGACCCGCTGGTCATGCCCGCCCGCGTGCCAAGTCCCGCCAAGCCCGCGGCCTCAACCAGGCCGGGAGCCAAGTGGCTGCTCGAGCACCGGGTGCAGCCGGTCGGGCCGGAGTCGGGCGAGGAGCACGCGAAGCCGCACGCGTGGTGGAAGGTGATGACCCTGACCGGGGTCGACTACTTCTCCACCTTGGCGTACCTGCCCGGCATCGCCGCACTGGCCGCCGGGGCTCTCTCGCCCTTGGCGACGCTGCTCATCGTCCTGCTGACCCTCCTCGGGATGCTGCCGATGTACTCCCGCGTCGCCAAGGAGAGCCCGCACGGCCAGGGGTCCGTGGCAATGCTGGAGGACCTGTTGCCGTTCTGGCGCGGCAAGGTCTTCGTGCTGGTCCTGCTCGGTTTCGTGGCCACGTCCTGGATCATCACCATCACCCTGTCCGCCGCGGACGCGTCGGTGCACGTCCTGGAGTCCCCGTTCTTCCCCGACGCCCTGCACGGGCACGCCGTGGCCATCACTGTGTTCCTCCTGCTGGTCCTGGGTGGGGTGTTCCTGCTCGGCTTCAGCGAGGCTGTCAGCGTTGCCATCCCGCTCGTGGCCGTGTTCCTGGCCCTGAACGCTGTGGTCGTCGTCAAGGGCATCGTCGAGGTCTTCACCACCGACGGCGCCCTGTCCGCCTGGACGTCCGCCCTGTCAGACAGCGGCGGCCTGAGCGGGGCGATCGGGCCCGCCGTCATCGCGTTCCCGCTGCTGGTGCTTGGCCTGTCCGGGTTCGAGACGGGGGTGTCGATGATGCCGCTCGTCGCTGCCGACGGCGAGAACGCCAAGGAGAAGCTGGCCTCTCGGATTCGCAACACCCGCAAGCTCCTCGCAGGTGCCGCGCTCATCATGTCCGTCTACCTGCTGTCGACCAGCTTCGTCACGACGGTGCTCATCCCGGCGGAGGCGTTCAAGACGGGCGGGGAGGCCAACGGGCGCGCCTTGGCGTACCTGGCGCATGAGTTGTTCGGTGACGGGTTCGGCACCGTGTACGACATCAGCACCATCCTCATCCTGTGGTTCGCCGGCGCGTCCGCCATGGCGGGGCTGATCAACATCGTGCCCCGCTACCTGCCGGCCTACGGCATGGCGCCGGAGTGGGGCCGGGCCGTGCGCCCGGTGGTGCTTGTCTACACGGTCATCTGCATCGTCATCACCTTCGCGTTCGGCGCCGACGTCAACGCCCAAGCGGGCGCCTACGCCACCGGAATCCTGGCCATGATGGTCTCCGGCGCCGTCGCCGTGACCATCTCCGCCTACCGGCACGCCCAGAAGGTCGCGGGAGCGGGGTTCGCGGTCCTGACTCTCATCCTGCTGTACGCGCTGGTGGAGAACATCCGCGAGAAGCCGGACGGCATCGCCATCTCCGGGTTGTTCATCCTGGGCATCGTGGTGGTGTCGCTGGTGTCGCGAATCAGCCGGACCACGGAGCTGCGGGTCGATCACATCGAGTTCGACGAGGACGCGCGCCGATTCATCGAGGAGTCCGTCGCCCATGACGGTTTGCTGAACATCATCGCGAACAAGCGCCAGGCCGGCGACGAGGCCGAGTACGTCGCCAAGGAGGCCGAGCAGCGGTCCATGAACCCGGTTCCGGGCCGTTCGGACGTGCTGTTCCTGGAGGTCGACATCGACGACCCGTCCGACTTCGCTGACGTGCTGCGGGTGCAGGGCGTCGAGGTGGCCGGCTACCGGATCCTGCGGGTGGCGAGCCCGGCGGCGCCGAACGCCATCGCCGCCGTGCTGCTGGCCTTGCGTGACGCGACCGGGTTGCACCCGCACTGTCACTTCGAGTGGTCCGAAGGGTCCCCAGTCGTACACCTGCTGCGCTACCTGCTTCTGGGACGGGGTGACACCCCACCTGTGGTCCGCGAGATCATCCGCAAGGTTGAACCCGACCCGACCCAACGGCCCAGCATCCACGTCAGCTGACCGCTACCCGGGGCACGCGGCCACCCGCTCTGCCCACACCACGGACACGACCGTGGCCGACACCTTCGGCATGGTCACCAGGAACACCAACTGGCAGCTGGCCAGCAAGCTGAAGCTGAACTTCCCCACACACCTTCTGACGGTTGGCGGTCAGTCGGCGCGGCCTGGCACAACCGCAGCATCGACCAGTGCTTGTGCCGAAGCCTTCGCTGCCTCAGGCGCGTCAGGGCTGGCGTCGAGGGCGCCGCTGGCCAGCCCGCCGTCGAGCAGCAGGGTGAGAGAGCGAGCCAGGCTGTCGGGGTCGCGCGCCCCGGCCTGCTCGGCCAGCCCTCGCACCCACGAGAGGACGGCCGCCTTGTGGGCCACGGTCCGGTCGTGGACCGGGGTGCCCGGTTGCGACTCGGCCGCGGCGTTGATGAACGCGCAGCCGCGGTAGCCCTCCCGGCGGCACGCGCTGCCCAAGGCGTCGAACAGGCCGACGAGCTGATCGGCAGGGTCGGGGCCGGCTGCTGCGGCTGCGTCGTGGAGCTGCCCGGACCACACGTCGTCGACCTTGCCCAGGTAGGCGACCACGAGGTCGTCCTTGGCTGGGAAGTGCTTGTAGAAGGTCGCCTTGGCCACCCCCGACTCGGCGATGATCAGGTCAACCCCCACGGCCCGGATGCCGCGGGCGTAGAACAGCGCGAAGGCGGAGTCCAGGATGCGCTCGCGAGCAGCGCTGGGGCGCGTCGGGGTGGCGATGGACATCGGGCTCCTCGTGCGGCGGTAGGGGCGTGTCACAGCATACCTTGCAAGTAGACAGATCTGTCTGTTAGGTTCCGTGGCGAGGTAGACAGATCTGTCTATGAAGCACGCAACCGCTTCCAGGAGTCATCATGAACATCGCAGTCCTCGGTACCGGCATGGTCGGACAGGCCCTCGCAGGCCGCCTCCTCGAGCTCGGCCACGACGTCGTCGTCGGCACCCGCGACCCCGAGGCCACGCGCCTCCGCGACGAGGCCGACGGCATGGGCAACCCGCCGTTCAGCACCTGGCTCGCAGCACACCCTTCGGCCGGACTGGCCACGTTCGCCGACGCCGCCGGCGCGGCAGAGCTCGTCGTCAACGCGACCAGCGGCTTTGGCGCCCTCCCCGCCCTCGAGGCCGCGGGTGCCGACAACCTGGCGGGTAAGCCGATCCTCGACATCTCGAACCCGCTCGACTTCTCGGCCGGCTTCCCTCCCACCCTGTGGGTCAAGGACACCGACTCGCTCGGCGAGCAGATCCAGCGCGCCTTCCCGCAGGCGCATGTCGTCAAGACCCTGAACACGCTCACCGCCGCGCTGATGGTCAACCCCAAGGACCTCGGCCAAGAGTCGTCGGTCTTCGTCTCGGGTAACGACGAGGCGGCCAAGGCGACGGTCACCGAGCTGCTCAAGAGCTTCGGCCACACCGACGTCATCGACCTCGGCGACATCACCACCGCGCGCGGCACCGAGATGCTGCTGCCCGTCTGGCTGCGGCTCATGGGCGCCCTTGGCACTGCCACCTTCAACTTCAGAATCGTCCGCTGAAGTTGTAACCGCCGCACGGCCGGGGTTCGACGATGGAGCACACGGCCGCAGAACCTGGAGCGAACAGCTCGCGCGGCAGCCCAACGAGCGCTCCTGACATCACACGTAGGACCGCACACGAATGACGAAGCGTCCCCTGCCCGACAATGCGGGCAGGGGATGCTGTGGTGCAACCGTCTTGCCATGTGACCGCTAGGCGGTGTGTCCCCATCGCACCCCGAGCTCGCCCCTCAGGACGAGGGCCAGGGGCCTACCGAGCCGCGTTCGATGAGCTCGGTCGGCAGCCGTCGATGCGCCACCGCGCCCCCTGCTCCCTCGATGCGTGACAGCAGCAGGCGGCACGCCGCCACCCCGATCTCGTAGGTCGGCTGGGAGACGACAGTCAACGCCGGGCTGACCAGGTCAGCCCACTCGGTGTCGTCGAAGCCGAGCAGGGACACGTCCTCCGGGCAACGAATCCCCGCGCGCGCTATGGCGTGGAACGCCCCGAGCGACTGCATGGCGTCGAAGGCGAGGATCGCAGTGGGCCGGTCCTCCAGTGCCAGCAGCCTGGCCGTCTCAGCCTCCCCGTCCTCGCGTCGGTAGCCACCGGAGGAGATCAGCTCCGGTCGGATCGGGACACCTGCCGCCGTCATCGCGTCGCGGAAACCGGCCGCGCGGGCGCCGACAGTCGTTGCCGACGCCCGCTCGACGCCCTTCATGTCGGGACGCAGCATGCGTTCCAGCATCGCGTGCGTCCCACCCGTGAGGATCGCGATGTCGCGGTGGCCATGGGCCAGCAGGTGCTCGGTGGCAGTTCTCGCGGCCTTGCGGTTGTCGATGCCGACGGTGTCGGCCTGCAGTCCGGCCACGCTCCGGTCCAGCAGAACCACCGGTATGCCGGCCGCGATCACTTCGCTGAGATGTGACCTGTCGCCGCCGTCAGCCGGGCACACCACCAAGCCATCAACTCGTCGCTCAGTCATCACCCTGACAGCGGTCTCCTCCTTGTCGAGCTCCTCGTCGGTGTTGGCCAGCAGCACCTCGAACCCCTGAGCCCGCGCCGTGTCGGCGATGCCGCGCAGTGAACGACGAAAGAAGGGGTTCTCGATGTCTGACATCACGACGCCGAGGGTGCGCGTCGACCCGGTGATCATGCTGCGCGCCAGGCTGTTGGCTCGATATCCAAGCTGTTCCGCGGCGGCCAACACCCGCTCGCGGGTGCTCTCGCGCACGGAGCCGTAACCGCCGAGCGCCCTGGCGGCGGTGGCCGTGGAGACTCCCGCTTCACGCGCGACATCTGGCACCGTGGCGATGCCGCGCGGTTCCACGCTCCTGCTCACAGCGCTCCTTCGAATGCGTGTCGTACCAACGGTTTTGGCGTTCTGTCGAGTCATCCGGTATGCCGGTCGGCCGCCGCGAGCGCGCGGGTCCCGGGTGGCCCGTCCGCGGCTCACGACCGACGACTTCCTGGCCTGACCTTAGCCGGTGTCGGACTGCCTTGACGCAGGGGATCTGACCAATTTCCGGGAACCCTCTTGACAGGAGCCGAGTGGATTGAGAACGTTCTCACTCATCAGGTTGAGAACGTTATCAAAAGCGAGCTACTCGCGGATTGGAACCAGGAGCACCGATGACCGAAACCCTTCCCCTCAAGCCGATCGACGCCGACATCGTCGACAAGCTGACGGCCACCGTCGCGGAGCGCGAGGCGATCGCGACCGTGGTCCGCGACGTCGTGGAGCGCGGTCTGCGCAACGTCTACTTCGTCGGCGCCGGCGGCTCCATCATCTGCAGCTACCCGGCCCACTACCTGCTCCAGCAGAAGGCGTCGTTCCCTGCCTTCCAGGTCCAGAGCGACGAGCTGAACACCGCCGTCCCTGCACTCATGGGTCCCGGCTCACTGGTCGTGCTGGCGTCCTACACCGGCACGACCAAGGAGACGGTCGCCGCCGCCAAGACCGCCAAGGCCACCGGCGCGACGGTCATCGCTGCGGCCAAGCCCGGCAGCCCCCTCGCCGAGGCGGCTGACAAGGCGTTCACCGGCAAGAGCGACCTGTTCGAGCTGGTCGTCGCCTTCGAGCTGCTCGCCGCCACCGGCGCCGAGCTGAACACCGACGCGGTCGACCAGGCCCTTGCGGCTCTGCCCGCCGCCGTCCGGCACGCGGTCGAGCAGGCCGAGCCGGAGCTCGCCGACATCGCCGACGCGTTCAAGGACGAGCCGATCACGTACGTCCTGGGCTCCGGACCCAGCTACGGCTGGGCCTACGGCCTGGCGATGTGCTTCCTTCAGGAGATGCAGTGGAAGCACGCGGCAGCGTTCAACTCCGGTGAGTTCTTCCAGGGCGCTTTCGAGATGGTCGACGACGACACCGCCGTCCTGCTGTGGGTCGGCGACGACGCCTCGCGGCCCATGGGGGAGCGGGCCAAGGACTTCCTGGACCAGTACTGCAAGAAGGCGCAGTACGTCGACGTGCGCGACCTCGAGCTGCCCGGCATCCCCGAGTCCGTCCGAGGCGACGTCTCGCCGATCGTCGTGGGTGCGCTGGCCAACCGCCTCGCCCAGCACTACGAGTCGGTCCGCGGTCACGACCTCGAGACGCGTCGCTACATGTTCAAGGTCGAGTACTGAGCATGACCGCTGACCTGCTCAACTTCGACCCGGCACGCTACCTGCGCATCCAGACGGGTGCCGTTGGCCTTGCCGAGCAGCTCGACGCCGTGGTGGCTGACGCCCTCGGCTCCGGCGTGACCAACGTGGTCTTCGCCGGAGCCGGCGGCGCGGGCATCCTCATGCAGCCCGCTGCCGCCCTGCTCCGCGACCGTTCGACCTTCCGCGCAGACGTCGTGCTGCCGGCCGAGCTCGTCCTGACGGGCTCGGCCACGGTGGGTCGTGACACCTTGGTGGTCATCCCGTCGCTGTCCGGAACCACCGCCGAGAGCATCGCGGCCCTCGAGTTCGTCAAGGCTGCCGGCGCACGGGTGCTGGTCCTCACCGGCCACCCGGACACCCCGCTGGGCATCAAGGCCGACGTCAGCCTCGTGAACTTCGCCGAGGACGACACGTCCTGCGAGTCGTTCTACCTCCAGTCGCTCCTGCTGTCGCTGTCGATCCTGGCGCGCACGGGCATGCTCGAGGACCACGCAGCCGTCGTCGCCGAGCTGACACGTCTGCCCGAGCTCCTCCTCGACGCCAAGGGCGCCTTCGAGGGGCGAGCGTCCGCGTTCGCCGAGGCGATCGCGGCCAACCCGTGGCACATCGTCACCGGGTCGGGCACCACGTGGCCCGAGGCCTTCTACTACGGCATGTGCATCCTGGAGGAGATGCAGTGGATCCGGACGCGCCCCGTGCACGCCTCGGACTTCTTCCACGGCACCCTCGAGCTCGTCGAGGCTGAGGTGAGCGTCATCCTCCTCAAGGGCGAGGACGTCACCCGGCCCCTGGCAGACCGGGTGGAGCGCTTCGTGTCGGGCCTCACCGAGAAGCTGCTCGTCCTCGACACGGCTGACGTGGAGCTGCCCGGGATCTCGCAGACCACGCGGGGCCTCGTGTCGCCGGTCATCCTGGCTGCCCTGCTCGAGCGGGTCAGCGCCCACCTCGAGGTGCTCCGTGACCACCCGCTGACGACCCGCCGCTACTACCGCCGCATGGCGTACTGAAGGACGGCCTCATGAACGTCACCCTGCTCACCCTCGGCGACAACGTCGTCGACCGGTACCTCGAACGGGGGGTGCTCTACCCCGGGGGAAACGCGGTCAACGTGGCCGTGCACGGGCGTCGGTGCGGCGCCGGCGCGGCATACATCGGTGCGGTTGGCACGGACCTGGCCGGGCGCGCCGTCCTGGACGCCCTGGTGGCCGAGGGGGTGGACACCTCGATGCTGAGGATCGTCGAGGGCCCGAACGCCTCGGCGGACGTGCGGGTCGTCGACGGGAACCGCGTCTTCGACCACGGGGACCCCGGGGTGTCGAGGTTCCTGCTGACGCCGGCGGACTTCGCTGCCGTCGCAGCGGCGACCATCGTGCACACCGGGGAGTGCTCCATGGTCGAGGGCCAGCTGGCCGACATCTCCGCCGCGGCGCCACGGCTCTCGTTCGACTTCTCCGAGCGCCCGCACGACTACATCGCGGAGTACGCACCGCTCGTCGACATCGCCATCCGCTCACTGCCCTTCGCCACTGTCGTCGAGGCCGTCGACGAGGCCCGGCGCATCCGGGACCTCGGCCCGAGCCTCGTCGCGGTCACGATGGGCGCCGGCGGTGCGGTGGCACTCCAGGGCGAGCAGGTGGTGCACGCCCAAGCACCAGCCACTCCCGTCGTCGACACCCTCGGAGCCGGAGACGCCTTCATCGGCCGGCTCCTCACCGGCCTCATCGCCGACACGCCGCTCCCGATGCTCCTGAGCGCCGCGACGGCATACGCCTCAAGCACCTGCGCCACCTTCGGCGCCTTCGGGTACGAGACCTCACTCGAGGGACTCACTGCACCGCTCAACCCCATCCACAAAGGAGTGGACCTCACATGAAGCACACCACGCGCAGCGCATCCTTCGCCGTGCTCGCCGCCGCGACCGCGGTGGCCCTGGCCGCCTGCGGCGCGCCCGGGACGGCCAACCCTGGTGCGGGAGGAGCCAGCAGCCAGAGCCTCACCGCACCAGCCGAGAAGTCGGGCACCATCACCATGGTCACCAAGTTCGCCGACCCCAAGTACGCCCCCTACTTCGAGAGCGTGACCAAGGCCTACGAACAGGCCAACCCCAAGGTCACCATCAAGCTCGAGCAGGTCGGCGACCAGCCCTACAAGGACAAGATCCGGGTGCTCTCGGCGTCCAAGCAGCTGCCCGACATCTACTTCTCGTGGGCCGGTGACTTCGCCAACAAGTTCGTCCGTGCCGGTCTGGCCGCCGACCTGACGTCGGTCATCGGGCCCGACACCGAGTGGGGCAAGACCTTCTCGCCGGCCGCCCTCAAGGCGTTCGAGACCAAGGGTAAGAACTTCGGTGTGCCGATCGACCTCGACGCGAAGTACCTGGCCTACAACAAGGCAGCCTTCACCAAGGCCGGGATCAGCGGCGCTCCCGCCTCCCTCGAGGAGCTCATCGGGGCCTGCGACAAGCTGAGGACGGCGGGCTACACGCCGATCGCCTTCGGCAACCAGTACGGCTGGCCCGCGATCCACTACATCACCCAGCTCAACGCGTACAACGTCGCACCAGCCACCCTCGCCAAGGACTACGACCCGGCCACGGGTGCGTTCACGGATCCCGGCTACGCCAAGGCGGTCGACCAGTTCAAGGACATCGTCACGCACTGCTCCAGCAAGGACGCCAACGGCGTCTCGCACGAGGCCGGGCAGGCGAACTTCCTCAACGGCAAGGCCGCCATGCACTACCTGGAGTCGGTCGAGTTCCAGGTGCTGACCGCCAAGGGCGGTGCCCCGAAGGAGCTGGCCGACAACTGGGACTTCATGCGGCTGCCCGCACCCCAGGGGGCGGCCGGTGACGTCGGAGCCCTGACGGGCGCACCGGACGGGTTCATGGTCAACGCGCAGAGCAAGAACGCGGCGCTCGCCGTCGACGTCCTCAAGTTCATCACCACCCAGCAGAATGCCGCGAAGCTCACGGCTGACATCGGCTGGCTGAGTCCCGTCCAGGGCTCGGCGACCTCGGCGAACTCGTTCCCGCAGCTCCAGTCAGCACTCGCCGACATCAGCAAGGCCAACCAGTTCGCGATCTGGCTCGACACGGTGACCAACGCTGAGGTGGCCAACGCCTACCTCTCCGGGATCGAGGGCGTCATCTCCGGCTCGAAGACGAGCAAGGACGTCATGACCGGCGTCCAGGAGGCCGCTGCCAAGGCCAAGAAGCAGGCTGGCTGACCTCACCCCCCAGGTGGGGCGGGCGGATCATGGGACCTGCCCGCCCCACTGACCGAGGACCACCCGGTCCGACCTCGACACGGTTGGTCAGCGTCGACCGACCAACGCCCACCCCGAGGAGGGCATGACATGAGCACCACGTTGATGCGATGGCGGTCGCTGGCCTGGGTCCTGCCCGCGCTGGTCCTGCTGCTGGTCTTCGTCTACTACCCGATCGTCGACAACCTGCGGCTGAGCCTGTTCTCCTGGAACGCGTTCTCGGTAGCGCCGACGTTCGTCGGGCTCGACAACTACCGCACGGCGTTCCACGACCCGATCTTCTGGACGGCACTGCGGAACAACACCGTGTTCGCGATCGTGTCACTGGTCTTCCAGGTCGGGTTCTCGCTCGTCCTGGCGGCCCTGCTCGAGGAGTTCGTGCACGAACGACTGCGGGGCATCCTCCGCACGATCTACTTCATCCCCGCTGTCATCTCGATCACCGTCGCGGGCATTCTCTTCTCGTTCCTCTACAACCCCGAGATCGGGCTCGTGAACCGCCTGCTCGGCGCAGTGGGGCTCGAGAGCTGGCAGCACTCGTGGCTCGGGGAGCCCGCCACCGCCATGGGCAGCATCATCGCGATGAGCCAGTGGCAGTCCATCGGCTACACCGCGATCTTGTTCGTTGTCGGAATCCAGCGGATTCCCAAGGAGTTCCACGAGGCTGCGAAGGTCGATGGCGCTGGCCCGATCCGGAGATTCTTCTCGGTGACCGTGCCCATGGTCCGCGAGATGACGACGCTCATCATCATCCTCACCGTCTCCGGCGCCTTCCTCGTGTTCAACGAGGTGATGGTCATGACCGCAGGTGGGCCCTCGAACTCCAGCCAGGTGCTCGGCACCTGGCTCTACCGCAACGCGTTCCTCAACGACGACATGGGATATGCGTCCGCCATCGCCACGGTCATCTTCGTGATCACGCTCGCCATCGGCGCCATCCAGATCGTCGTGAGCCGCCGACGGAGGATCCAATGGTGATGTCAGCCTCCAGCCCGACCCCGACCCCGAGCCCGACCCCCACCCCCACCCGCCGGAAGGCGGCTAGTTCGACCCCGGCCATGTCGGCGGACACCCCGGCAGTGCGGAGGTCGACGCGGGCAGCTCGTCGCGTCGGAGCCCGCGCAACGCGCCTGGCCGTGTGGCTCGGGCTCGCACTGCTCGTCGTCGCGGTCCTCTATCCCTTGCTGTGGATGGTCTTCAGCAGCTTCAAGAGCAACCAGGAGGTCTTCGCGAGCCCATGGGGCCTGCCGGGCGAGCTGCGCTGGGGCAACTTCGGCAGGGCCGGCAGCGCCGGGGTCGTGCGCTACTTCGTCAACAGCGTCCTGGTGACGTCCGCCTCGATCCTCACCACGGTCCTCCTCAGCGCCTGGGCTGCCTATGGGCTGGTGCGTCTGCGTGTCCCCTTTGGGGGGGCGATCCTCGGGCTCCTGCTCGGCGGGCTCATGCTCGCACCGACCGTGGCGCTCATTCCCCTCTTCGGCCTGCTGCAGCGGCTGCACATCTACGACAGCTACTGGGCACTCATCGTGCTCTACACCGCCTTCCGCATTCCCTTCACGACCTTCCTCATCCGGGCCTACATGATCGACATCCCCTCCGAGGTCGACGAGGCGGCCACGTTGGACGGATGCTCGCCCACCCAGGCGTTCTGGCAGGTCATCCTGCCGATGTGTCGACCCATCCTCGTCTCCGCGGCACTGTTGCAGGCGCTCTTCGCGTGGAACGAGTTCGTGTTCGCCCTGGTCTTCATCAGCACCGGAGATCTCAAGACGCTGCCGGTGGGGCTGATGGACATGCAGAGCCGGCTGCTCACCGACTGGCCGGTGCAGTTCGCCGGGCTGACCATGGCCGCGCTGCCCATGATCGTGCTGTTCCTCATCGGCCAGCGGCAGTTCCTGCGCGGGCTGACCGACGGCATCGGCAAGTAGCGCCCCGTACACCACTCCGAGACTGAAAGGGCCGCCTGGCTGTGGACCTGGTCATCTTCGACTGTGACGGCGTGCTCGTCGACTCCGAGCCGATCGGGGCGCGGATAGGTGCCACGGTTCTGACCAGCCTGGGGTGGGAGCTCAGCGCCGACCAGGTGATGCAGCGGTTCCTGGGCTGCTCGGAGGCGTACTTCCAGGCGGAGGTCGAGCGGGAGCTTGGCCGACCGCTCCCGAGCGGCTGGGACGACGAGTTCGAGTACCTCTACGACGCCGCCTACGCCACCGAGCTCGAACCGGTCGAGGGCATCGTCCCGCTGCTCGACGAGCTGACCGACAGGGGCATCGCCACCTGTGTGGCCTCCAACGGCGGCCATGACAAGATGCGGCGCACGCTGGGCGCGACGGGACTGCACGAACGCTTCCAGGGGCGGATCTTCAGCGCCCAGGACGTGCCACGCGGTAAGCCCGCACCGGACCTCTACCTCCACGCCGCCCGCACCATGGGAGTGGGGCCAAGCGGGTGCGTGGTGGTCGAGGACAGCCCGCCCGGCGTCGCAGCGGCCCGGGCAGCAGGCATGCGCTGCATCGGGTATGCCGCCTCCACGCCGGCCGAGCGCCTGGCCGGTCCGGGGGTCACGGTGTGCTCGACGATGGCGCAGGTAGGGGACGAGCTGCTGCTCGCAGCGGGCCTCGGCAGCCGCTCAAGTGGGGCCTAGCGGGAAACGGGCATGAACTCCGCGATGCTGCCGTGAGCACGCATGGCACGGATTCGTTCACCGACAAGGTCATAGGCGACGCAGTAGGGGATTCGGCCATCTCCCGTAGCAGCCGCGCCGCTGCCTTCGATGTAGGCGGCTCTCTCAGCGAAGACCAGTTGGGAGGTCCGCAAGTCCTGGAGTCGAGCGTGGAGGACGTTGATCGCGTCCTGAACTGCCTCGGGTCAGCAGTCACTGCTCTCTCCATCGCTCCTGAAGATCGTCCGATTTCTCCCGCCAAGATTGTCCCTGGTCTCGAGATCGGCGCCCACCAAAGGACTCAGCTACCAGCGTCTCCCTCAACCTCTGATGGGCGCGGCGTGCTGGATGCAGGTTCGTGCGGTTGGTCTGGCGTCCAGCCGCGCGGCGGGAATGGGTTCCTGGCACACCTCACAGATCCCGTAGGTGCCCTGCTTTAGTTGGAGCATGGCGGCCTCGATGCCGGCGAGATGGTCCCGCGCCCCCTCAATGAGCGCCGCCAATTGTGAGCGTTCGTAGGCGATGGTTTGACCCTCGGGGTCGTGTTCGTCATCGGCATTCGAGTCAGCCGATGCGGCGAAGAGGGATTCGAGATCCGTTGTCATGCTTGCAAGTCGGGCGCAGACTTCGTCCCGCTCCTCGCGCAATCGCTCAGCAGCGGACCCAAGCTCAACCTCCGGCCTGGTGCCACCGGGGGCGCGTTCGACTGAGGAATCGTCAGGTGGGTGGCCCATCTCCACAGCCTCCCCCAACGAGTCATCCGACGCCATCGCCATCAGCGGGTGGGTTGGAGCCCCGCCCGAGTGGTGCAGTAGTCGGATGTTGTGCCGCAGGGGCGCCCGGGTGTCAACAGCCGGGCAGCTTGAAGCTGGCGATCCGAGTCGTCCACCCGTTTCCGTTAGGTGCCGACGCCGCGCTGGCCGCGGTGTAGTACTCGTTGACGTACCAGAACGTGCAGTCGTCGACGGGGTCCACGGTCAGGTCGGAGTAGTCGCCCCAGCGCGAGTTGGCTGTGGTCTGGGCTGCGGTCCCGTTGACGATGGTGCCTTCGCCCAGTGGCATCTGGCCGAGCGGGTCAGCCGCCATCCGCCCGGTGTAGCGAATGCCCGGAAACACATTGGTGCCGTTGACCACGCTGTAGCCCAGCCCGAAGTTTCCGTTCTTGTCGGCCGCGATGCTCCCCATCCACCGGTGGACGCCGTCGGCGGGCGCGTAAGTGCCCTGCTGGCGCACGCTGTAGACGCCGTTGGTGCGCCGGATCTCATACCAGCGCACGCCGGCAACCCCCGGCATGGCCTCGACCGACTGGTTCGTCAGCAGTGACTCAGAGGTTCCGAGGTTGCGGTAGGCCAGCCGGAAGGTCGGCCGCTGTCGGTAGGACAGGATGTCGAGGTACTGCGCCGTGTTGGTGATGCCCGGCTGGGGGAGGCAGTCCCTGGAGCCGAAGCCACCGATACACGGGAAGTCCGAGTCGAACGAGGCGACAGGCAGCTGCGTCTTGAGGACCATCGACGCCGTCGGGGTCGAGCGCCACTTGACGTCGAACTCCCAGATGTTGAGCGCGTCGAAGGTCGCCCCATAGGGAGCGTTGTCGTCCTGGGTTCCTACAATCGGCGCGGGGGCATCGTTCTTGGGCTTGGCCTTTCCGTCCACGTCCGGTGGCAGCAGCCCGTCGCCGATCAGGTTGAGCGGCACGGCGCTGTCGGTCATCAGGAAGCTCACCGCACGCGCGCCTGGATCGCCCAGGATCATCTTGTTGCGCTCGAGCCCGTAGACGCCGATGCCGTAGATGCTCGGATCGAGAATGCCGAACTCGCGGGTGGTGATGATGTACGAGTCCTTCCACACGCCGTACTTGGGGTAGTCGGGGAAGTTGAACCCGGTGGTAAACGCGTAGCGGTAGTACGAGCCGGTCGGGTCAGGACTCGTCGAGACGGCAACGCAGTTGTAGAACTGGTTGAGCGGCTCGTCCGGGTAGTCGATCCCGCGCGTGGTGAACTGGGTCAGGATCCAGCGGTCGGCCACCTGGTCGTACATGACCACCGGGTCACCGGACGGCTCCGTGCACTCGTCGATCGGGAAGTTGTTCCACAACGTGCCGGTGTCCACGGGTCCCAGCAGCCGCGTGCCGCTCTTGGAGTAGACCGCGAAGACGAGGTTGACGATCTCCACGTAGTGGTTCGGGCCGACCTCACCATTGGGATCGGGTGGGTTGACCCTGCCGCCGAAGACGTCGAAGTTGTCCTGGTTGCTCAGACCTTCGAAGTTTGCCTGGGTGCCCGGGATGGCGAGGGCGCTGGGCGAGGCGTCGGACTGCAGCGCCCCGTCGGCCGCGCTGCCCCGGGTGATAGCCGACCTCAGGTTCGGGTCTCGGCCCACCACGTCGGGCCGCGCTGCGCCGTGCTTGGCGGCCTTTGCCAGTTCACGAAGTGACGGCGACACGTCGAACGCCGCTGCGTTCGTGAACTTCGGCTTCAGCTTCTCGGGCGCCTTCGCCGAGGCGGCCTGTGTCGTGGCCCCGGGCAATACCAGGGCCGCGACGAGCGCAGCCGGGACGAACAGCCATAGCGGCCGACGGACGAAGTGCGGGGCGGCGTTCATCGACGATCCTCCCGATCCAGCCTGCCAGCGCATCCTCCCGCGAAGGGATGACCCGCACCTCCAGCAAACTGCGTAGCTCTGCCCCACACTCGCGCTCACCGGTCTCGATGACGGTTCAATCGATCGCTGAACCCGTGCATCCGTCAGACCCCCAGCCGACACCACCTTTCACTCGAGGGGTGGATCCTCGACCAGCGCCTCGCCGCAGCCAAAGCCAACCTGGCACTTCGAGGCTCACTTCCGAGCCACGTAAGGGCTTACCCACACCGACTGGCGCGTCGCCAACGGCTCGCCGACGTAACCCGGATTCCACTCACTTTCGACTCTTCGATGAGTTCTTCCGTCTCGCCGGCGAAGGTCGGGTCAACGCCAGGGGGATGCCTTAGCTCCCGATCACCGCTCGACTGGGTCTCGCTCACGACATGTACCTGGCGGGTCCGCCCGTGCCTCTGCATCGCACTGTCTTTCGGGTGCTAGCAACGACGGAGAGACTGCTTCCGCGTTCTGGCTCCTGAGCGGCCAGAACGCGGGGGTATGACGCGGGGTGCAGGACTCGTCCAGCTGTCTTATCAATGAATCATCGGATTCCCAAGCGCTAAGCCAACGGGCACCCGTAGCCTCGATCCATGCCCGAGGAACCTCGCCCGACGTACGTCCTCGTCGACGGGGAGAACATCGACGCCACCTTGGGCTCCATGTTGGGACGGCGTCCCCGCCCTGAGGAACGTCCTCGGTGGGAGCGTCTTCTGGAGTTCGCGCGGGAGCGATGGGGACATCCCGCGAACGGTTTGTTCTTCCTTGCCGCGAACGGCGAGCTTCCGATGGCCTTCGTGCAAGCCTTGCTTGCGATGGGTTATCGACCAATTGCGCTTTCCGGCGACAGTGCCGTGAAGGTTGTGGATGTCGCCATTCAGCGAACCCTTCGAGAACTTCGCAAGCGCGACGCGGATGTGCTCTTGGTCAGCAATGACGGGGATTTCGTCGAGCAAGTGCACGACCTGCTCGACGGCAGACGGGTGGGCGTCGTCGGCTTCGTCGAGTTCCGAAGTCTCGCATTCTCGGAACTGCGCGAGAAAGGGCTCGAAACCTTCGACCTGGAGTACGACGTACGGGCCTTCAACGAACGGATGCCACGCGTCCGCATCATCCCCATCGAAGAGTTCGACCCGACTCAATTCCTGTAGATCCCAGAGGAGCCGGTCTGCGATGCCAGTAGGCACCAGGGATCCGTCTCCGGACAGCTCGTCAGCAGCGCCCTAGTGTCGCCTGTCTCGCGACGAAAAGACCCACCTCCGGGGGGCCTGGTCGACATGCATGGACGCCATTGACCGTGGTTGCTCTGAGCACCCACAGCGACACTAGGCCCCCTGGCGGGCCGCCAGCTTCGCCGCACGCTCCTCGCGGCGGGCGACGAACCGACCGGCCTCCTCATCGAGGGAGGCGACGGCGGCCGCGAGCTCCTCCCGGGCCTGCTCACCCGCGGCGTCAAGGCCCTCAAGGTCCCAGACGCCCCACTGACGCAGCATCGGGGCCACGATGTCGTCGTGGTGGATGCGCAGGTCGTAGATGCCAGCCATGGCCATCTGCACGGCTTTGCGTCCGAACCCGGGGATTATCGAGCCGGGCATCTGGAACGTCACGACCTCGTCGGTGATCGCCCGCATGGTTTGGCTCGGCGTCAGCTCCAGCGCCGCTTGGACGAGGTTCCGGTAGAAAATCATGTGGAGGTTCTCGTCCTTGGCGACCCGCGTGAGCAGCTTCTCGGCGATGGGCTCTTCCGTGTAGCGGCCCGTGTTCCTATGCGAGACACGGGTGGCCAGCTCCTGGAACGAGACGTAGGCGCAGAGGTTAAGCAGCTGCTTGTCGCCCGAGTCGTAACCGGTCTCCATCGTGTCCATCCGGGCCCGCTCGAGCTCGTTGGGGTCGACGCCTCGGGTGACGAGCAGGTAGTCACGGATGCAGAACGCGTGTCGCCCTTCTTCGGCGGTCCAACGGTTGACCCAGGTCCCCCACGCGCTGTCGCGGCCGAAGGCCTGGTCGATCACCCGGTGGTAGCTGGGCAGGTTGTCCTCGGTGAGGAGGTTGACCTCCAGCGCCGTCCGGGCGATCGGCGAGAGCTGCGACTGGTCCGGCGACCACGGGTCGCCCCCAAGCTCGGCGAAGTCGCGGCCGCGCGACCACGGGACGTACTCGTGCGGCATCCAGTCCTGAGCGGCTTCGAGGTGACGGTTGAGGTTCTCCTCGACGGTCGGCTCGAGGGCGGCGAGCAACTGGGTGCTGTCGAGTGCGGCGGCCACGGGGTCCTCCTCGTTAACGAGCGCGTAGTCGCGCCCACCCCTGCTTACACCCTCCGAGCTCGCCGATACACAGTTGTGAGCAGGGCCGTGATGGCCGAACGTCAAATTCGTCAGTCGGTGGACGGCGGGACGAGCGCCTGGCAGCTTCGGATGGATGCCGGGGAAGTCGTCGGACGTCGCGTTCAGCGCGTCCACGGGCATGCCAGCTGCACACGCCAACGTCGCCTCGGCAGGGAAGGACGCACGCGGCGGTTAGACGCACGTCGTCGTCGTGCAGCCTTGGGGCATGGAACGCTTCCTGAAGTGCCGTACCCATGGGGCAGCGCCGCATCCGCCGAGCGGGTACGACCGGCCTCTGTTACGTTCCGATGATGGTCAATGTCGGTGATGTGATTGAGAACCCGGTCACCGGGGAGCGGATCACGTTCGTGCGGACGAGCGAACAGACCGGTGGTGCGCTCGCGGAGCTGGACCTCGAGTTGAGCCCCACGGCCTTCTTGGCAGCGGAGCACATCCATCGTTCGCAGGAAGAGAAGTTTCACGTCCTTGAGGGCCGCATCCTGCTGCGGTGTCGCGGTGAAGAGTCGCTGAGCGGCCCAGGGGACACCGTGGTCGTGCCTGCGGGCGCCCCGCACGCGTGGGCGCCGCACGGCGGCGCGGCGGCCAGAGTGCGCATCACCTTCACTCCAGGGGCCGGCATCGAGCAGTTCTTCGATGAGTTCTTCCGTCTCGCCCGCGAAGGTCGGGTCAACGCCAGGGGGATGCCCTCGCTCCCGATCACCGCTCGACTGGGTCTCGCTCACGACATGTACCTGGCCGGTCCGCCCGTGCCCCTTCAACGCACTGTCTTTCGGGTGCTAGCAACGACGGACAGGCTGCTTCACCGTTCTGGCTCCTGAGCGGCCAGAACGCGGCGGAAAGGCGCAACCCCTGGATCGCAGCAAAAGGGTGCCTTGCGTTGAACACCTTCAGGAAGTCGGGTAGACGATCGACGGAAGGTGACTGCGCGTTGCCAGCGCGGCAGCATCCTGCTTGAAGGCGCTGGATCGGCCGCGCAGGTTCAGGTCCGGCAACATCATCGCCGTGCCCACTGCTCTCTCGTAATCTCGAACCGGAAGCCACCACGCTCCGCGCCCTCGACGCCCTGCATGTCGTCGGGCGTGGGGATCGACTCGACGACCGACATGCCGACCTTCTCCATCACTCGCTGTGAGGAGACGTTCAGCGCCATGGTCTCGCCCCAGATGGTGCTGACATCCAGCTCCGAGAAGCCTTTGTCCACAAGGGCATTCGAGCCCTCGGTCGCGTACCCCTTCCCCCATGCGTCCCGGCGGAGCCTGTAGCCGAGCTCGACCTCGTCCAGCGGACCGGTGCGCTGCGGGCGCAGGCAGAACCAACCGATGAAGGCGCCGGTCTCCTTCTCGTAGGCCGCGAACAGGCCGAACCGACCGTTCCACCGCTCATACGCGGCGAGGAGGCTAGGTATGACCTCGTCACGAACGACGTCGTCCGACAGCGACGGCTCGCCACCGGTGAGGTACCGCATCACTGCGGGGTCGCTGTCCAGCTCGATCAGCAGGTCCGCGTCCTGCGCTGTGAACTGGCGCAGGACCAGGCGCTCGCTCTCGACGTAGTCGCTCATGCTGGAAGCATGCCCAGGGCGATCCGCATCGCCAAACGAGTTTCGGTCGGGCCGGCCCTTCCCCCGTCCCTCGCAGGGATGGCTGGGGGCGATCAGACACCGGTTCGCGGCGGAATGACGCATCCCACCGGTGGAGGCTTCTCCGCATTTCTCCTGTTCGCCTTCGGCTACCGGTTCTTTGACGGACTAGCGCACCGCGTCGCGCTGGGGTGAGGGATAGCGGTCGCCTGCTGCGTCATCAACTGACTCGAGCCAGGAAAAGGGTCACTCCTGGGGTCGTGAGCGTGCATCCCCTGGGGCAGTATCTGCGCACCTCGGCGGCCACGATGCCGTGCTCTACGACATGCAGGTTCGTGCCGCACTCGGGGCACGGCGTCACAGTGACTCGCACATGGTTGGGCATGTGCACGAAGCTACTTCGTAGGCGGGACAGAAGCCCCCCATAGATGCAGTAGCCCGTCCCCACACCATCTGACATAGACCGTTCCCACGACGACTAGGCAGACACGTAGGCCCGGGGACCGAAGCTCTCTGTGATGGAAAGTCGCAAGGAACTGCCCGACACAGCTGTGAAGCCGGCTCAAACAGCCCGAGAAGGTTCCACCGTTCGGATGAGTCCGTGTCAGCTAGATAGACGATGAGCCATCACCCGAACGGCCTGTATATTTGGGGCAATCGGGACAGTGAGGGATCTGGCTTTACCAAGCCTTTACGCGATGATGACTGCTTCTTGACCAGGCACTAGTGTTCGAGATGTGCCCGCAGGACGATCTTGGGGAAGGTCGCCTCGGGGCCAAACAGGGGGTAGGGCTTTGGCTGGTCTGGTCGCTGCAGGGGGATCGCGACCAGACCAGCCAAAACCCGAAATGGGGAAGCTCCGCAGCCGCTGAAGGTCTGGCGAGGGACATGCGAGTCCATGTCACCTCCCCGCCAAGTGGGCTTGGGCACCGGATCGCGGAATGCTAGGACGGTGACTTCAAAGTCGTGCACGGACGCCTCGGCGCCTCTCCAGTCTGGCGCGCAACCATCCGTGTGGCTGAAGCACAGTTTCGCCTGGGCAGGCCTGGCGTAAACTGAACCGGCGGACATGCGCGGGCCGCGGTCGATCTAGCTGGATCGTGGGGAGGGCCGATGGCGGACAACTTGTTTGAGGGATTCTTCATCGTCGCGTTCGCGGTCGGAGTCGTGTCGTTTCTGTGGTTGGCGATTGCCGGAGTGGTGTCGCGGCACCGCGATCACCGGACGGCAGAGGAGCGTTGGGCTGACGATCACGGGGACGAAGACCCCGACAAGGTGAAGCTGTATGGCGGGCCGAGCTGGACTGGTCCTGGTCCAGGCTTCTGATCTCTGACGGCAACCAGGCCTCTAGCAGGTTTCTGGGTGAAGCCATGTCGGTGATGAGTCCCCCGTCGCGGGTGGGTCGCTCAGTCGTAGTGCTGCAGGGTCGGCCACAGGGCGGCCCACCCGGTGGAAGGGACTCGGCATAGGGCGACCACGCTGCCCTGCTCCTCGTTGTCGACCCCAACACCGTTGTCCATGGTGTCCATCCACTGACAATCGTCGAAGTGCCTGTTCAGGTCCGCGAAGTCCTCGGTCCAGGCGAGCACGACGTCACGGTTGTGGGGCGGCGGCCCTTGGAAGTACAGCTCGTTCTGACCGCTGAAGACGGGGGGCAGGTCGCGCCCGTATCGCGCGACGGCTCCTGCCTCACCGTAGTTGCCGGTGAAGACCACCACTCTGGGGCGCTGCCCGGGCGGGATCCGCTCATAGGCGGCACGCAATGTGTCGACGTATGCCGGCCAGCCGACTTGGTCGCCGATCGTCGGGTTCAGCGCGGCTTGGACGCTGACGTGTGACAAGGGAAGGAGCGGCAGCGCAATGAACGCGTTCACGGTGCCGTTGAGGGCGACCGCAGCGACGAGCAGCCAGGTGGGGCCTCGGTCAGTCGCCCAGCCGGCGGCCAGGACGAACGCAAGCAGCCCGAAGGCGTAGTAGATCTGCCCCCCGGCCAAGAAGGTGACGGCCAGCGCGACCAAGGTAGCCAGCGCTAGGCCTCGCAGCGGCCGCCAGGCGGAACGGCGCAGCAAAGAAACGAAGCCGAGGACTACGACCCCGAACAGCGGTGGCCCGATCAGCAGAACCTGGTAGGGGATCAGCTGTGCTCGGACGTCGCTGGCGTTGTTGTGGTTCAGCGCGCGAGCCATGGTCAGCTGCGGGAAGTGATGGGTCGCCTGGTAGAGCAGTGTGGGCGCGGCCAGCACAAGGGCGATGACCACTCCGGCGAGGAGATGGTGTGAGCTGAGGACCGACCGTGGTCCCAGACCCAGGATTCCGGCCGCCAGGGATAGCAGCAGGATCGCGACGAGCAGCTTGTTGTCGGCTGCGACGCCGAGGACGGCTCCCGCAGCGAGCCACCACCGGGAGTCGCGCAGCAGCGCGCGAGTCACCGCCAGCAGTGCGGCCGCCCAGAGGGTGAGGTCGATGGTGCCGGTGACGAAGTAGTGGCCGCCCAACAACGGCAGCGCAGTGGAGGCGTAGCCCCAGGCGGCCAGCCCCTGAGCGCGGCGACTTCCGCCGAGCTCACGCGCGGTCAGGGCCGCCAGCACGACACCTACGGCGGTGACAAGTGGCGCCAGTGCCCGCAACCCGAAGACCGTGTCACCAAACAGGCGGATCGACACTTTCGCCAACAGCGGAGTGAGGAACGGCTGGTCTACGTAGCCCCATCGCGGGGGCAGCATCCGGAAGTACAGCTCGTCGCGGTGGTAGCCGTATCGCGACAGGGTGGCGTAGAGCAGGGCGCAGACAACGGCTACCGCCGCCGCGATCCAGCGCCATGGTGGGGGCGTCAGGTCGGTGACGATCGCATCACCGCCGCCGTCTGCCGACCGTGCCCCACCCGACCAGGACGTCATAGCCATACTCGCCTCGCCGCCTAACGGGTTTCCGGCGCAGAGCCTAACCGGCACAACCGAGTCCTGCGTCGTCCGGACGCGCCGAGCTCACGCTCCCCACGGCGATAGCTCGCCGACGGGCGGCCAGGGCCGCCGGATACCCCTCCTCCACCAAGCCGTCCCGGCGCTCAAGCTGATGCTCACCCGACGGTCAGCGAATGCCTGTGTCGCAGGAAATGTCGACCTTCGAATACGCACCGGCCCCGACTCGCGCGTCCTTCCGCTCGCAGGACATGCCGGCGTCGGCTGTGACGACGTACTTCCCCGGTGCCACGGCGACGCGGTAGCTGCCGTCCGCGTCGGTCGTGGTGCGCGCCACCACTTCGCCACCGGCATACGAGTCGCCGGGCCGCTGCTTGGCAACGGTGACCTTCGAGCCTGCGGCCGGCTTGTCTTCGCATGGCTCACCCTCGGTCTCGACGGGACACTGAGGCCCCAGGTGGACGCGGCCAATAACGCCCGACTGGTCGAGAGTCGTCCCGGGGCTATGGTCGCCGCAGCCGGCGAGAAGCAACCCGGTAAGGGCAACGGTGAGTACTCCGCCTACGCGCACGTCGATGAGACGTTCAAGCGCACACTGACGCTCCACGAACGAGGTCCGTGACGGCGACAAACCGCGGGGCGCCTCAACAATGCAGGCGAGCGAATGCGGGCGGATTGACGCACCCCCGCCGGTGGCGACGACGTACCCAGTCGCGATCACGGATACTCGGACGTATGGCCCCCTGTAACCCTGTGCTCCGGCCGTTCACTCACCACGGCCAGGGCCGGTAGCAGAGTGGACGTTCGCGTCGGGCTGTGTGGGTGGACGGTCTCCCAGTCGTCGTATGCGCGTCGCTTCCCCGTGGTCGAGGTGCAGCACACGTTCTACGATCCGCCAGCGGACGCCGTGCTGACGCGCTGGCGGAGCGAGGTGCCGGCCAGTTTCGAGTTCACCATGAAGGCATGGCAGGTCGTGACCCACGAGTCCAACAGCCCCACCTACCGACGACTCAAGAAGCCTCTGCCGGACAGCGCACGCGATCAGGTCGGCGGCTTCCGGACCACGCCCCAGGTTCTCGCGGGCTGGCAGCGCACCCTCGAATGCGCCCGGATCCTGCGAGCCACTGCCGTGCTGCTGCAGTGCCCGAAGAGCTTTAACCCGACGACCGAGAACGTCGCCCGGTTGCGGACCTTCATGGGGCAGGTCGAGCGGCCAGCGGGGCGGCTGCTCTGGGAGCCGCGGGGTGAGTGGCCCACGAACTTGCTCATCGAGCTGTGCGCCGAGCTGGACCTGGTGCACGTCGTCGACCCCATGCAGAGCGAGACCGTGACGCCAGAGCAGACCTACTACCGGCTGCATGGGACCACGGGCTGGCGGCACGTGCATACCGATGACGAGCTGCGCCGGCTGCGCGACCTGGTCGAGGGCCGGCCCTCGCCGTACGTGATGTTCAACAACATCCCCCGCGCAGGCGACGCCGACCGGTTCATCAGCCTGCTTCGTCATCAGGGTGCGTGACCGCGGCAGGTTGGCCAGAGGCGGACCGCGTCAGTGCAGCGGCAGAGGCGGCTCGGCCCACCATGGGCGCTCGTCGTGGTTGATCCGAACGACCCACTTGACCCAGTGGAAGCCGCGGCGACCAGGGACCACCAGGCGGACCGGCGACCCGTGGGCTGGGGAGAGACTTTCGCCGCTGATGCCGGTTGCCAACAGGAGCTTGTCGGTCAACGGAAGCCGTCGCGAGTATCCCGTCGCGCTGGTCACCTCGACGGTTCCCTTGGCCTCCGGTGGCAGCAGTCGGCTCAGGCGCACACCCGACCACTCCTGCTCGGTCCACCACCCGCCCGTGCAGTCCAGGACCGCCACCTGCCGGTCGTCCCACTGGGCGAGCTCAGCCAGTGACCAGTCGCGCGACGAGCCGCCCGTCGCCACGGTCAACCGCCAGCGCGCCGCGTTGAGAGTGGGCACCTGGTCGAACAGCCACGACGTGGCGGGGATCGCGGTGACTGCGGACGAGGTGAGCTGGAACGATCCGGTCGGCCGACGTATGCCGGGCTGCGCCGTGAGCGCGCCGGTCGCCTGGACGCTCGCCTCGAGCGCGGCTGCCACGGAGGTCAGCACCGTCAGTCGAACGAACGAGCGACGCGACAGGTCAGTCCGGCGCGGGCGGACCCGGCGCTGCCGCGCGTGAGCAACCGTGAGGACCCCGGCCAGGACGCCGGCACCCACGTGCACCTGCATGGTCGTCAGGGGCGAGCTGGCGAACAGCACGCCGGCCACGTGCGCGACGCCCGTGATCAGGGCGAGCAGCACGCCGAAACCCAGAACTATCGACGTGACCCGCCCACGCCGCCCCGGCCGCCGTAGCCCTCTGCGGACGACCATCGACTTCCATGGCACGAGCACTACCACCAGGAGCGCGACGACTCCGTGGATGATGGCGACCGGCCAAACCGGCCCACTGCCCAGCACGAACATCGTGAACCCGGTCGCGACCGCCAACGGGACCGCGACCAGCAGGGTCAGGTTGGCCAGGCGACTGCTCATCGGCGTCGGGCCGGGCCCTTCCACTTGAAGTGGACGAAAATTCGGCCGTGGTTGTCCACGTCCTTCTCGACCCGGTGATAGAGCGCGCGGATCTCCTTCTGGTCGAGGAAGCGCAGCACCCGCTTCTTCAGCGCCCCAGACCCCTTGCCCGGGATGATCTCCACCAGGGGAGCCTTCTTCGCCACGGCTTCGTCCATGACGGCACGCAAGGCGCGGTCGATGTCCGTGCCGCGGTTGTAGATGTCATGCAGGTCGAGCGAAAGCTTCACCCTGCCATCCTGCACCCGACCCTCGCGGTCGACACCATCCCCGGCTGCCCGACTCCTTCCGATGAGCGATCCGCAGATGCCCGCCTCGCGGCGAAATGACGCGCCTTCGCGACAATTGCTTGACTGGGCGGATCACGCCCGGAGCAAGGATGGAGTCCACTGAGGCCCTTCAGCACAGGACTGGGCGGTCAGCTCGATCACCCAGCCCGGGTTTGCTAAGGGTCGACGTCAAGGAGGAGCGATGCGCAGCCAGGCCATGGAGCGTTTGAGTGTCCTAGTCGGACCGTGGCGGACGACGATGCGAAATGCGTGGTTCCTCGAGCCGGCGGGATTGGAGGTGCCAGGCTCGGCGACGGTCGAATGGCTCGGCGACGCGTTTGTGGTTTTCCGCTGGACAATGGAGGGCGATGTCGGAAGCGCAACGAGCGAGATGGTCCTCGTTCTCGGTCGTAGTGACGCGCGCGAGGCGTACACGGCCCTCTATCACGACGAGCGAGGCGTCTGCCGGGTCTTCGCAATGACCTTCGACGACTCGCAGTGGGTCCTTAGTCGCGAGGACCCCGACATGTTCCAGCGATTCACCGCTGACGTAGGGCCGCATCGAGTAGTGGGTCGCTGGGAGGCGTCCGAGGATCACGGGGCCACCTGGCGCAAGGACTTCGACCTCATCTTCGAGCGCGCGTAGGAACTCTTCGCGCGTAAGCACTTGGTCATCCGATAAGTCAGGGCTAAGCCGCTACGCGGCGGGAAGAAGCGCATGCGGCCAACCGCTGGGTCAAGCCCACACGCGCAGTTCAGCGCAAGAGCAAGTTTAGCCCGACCGTCAGCACGACCGAGAGAAGCACTGACACGAGGATCATCGTGAGGCAGCCCGCAGTGCCCCCGAGGGGCTGGACGTCGACACCTCCCATACGCATGCGGCCTCTATACCCCGCCATACCTACATCCACACAAGTGCGCCTAAGTCGGGGAGCCCGGTGGGCACCGTCACGGCTGCGGTCGTCCTCCAGCGGAGGCTTGCCCTAGCTGCCCCTACCGCGGCGGTAAGACGCGCCGCGCCGCTCAGAGCGTGGCATGGGCGGACGCTCAGATGGCGGGACATGGGCGCCCATCTTCGGCTGGCCCGCGACGGCACCCTTCGGCCGTGCCGTTCACTGGCTCTCAGGCTCGGCGAGCCACCAGCCGCAACCCCTGTGACTGCGAGGACTGTTGTTTCGGGTAGCGCACCCCTCCGAATGCCTCTCCCGTGGCGTGTTCCTGGGTGAGACTCTGGATCGGAGAAGCCCATGGACACGTTGCGCGACCTACTGTTGGACCTGGCCGACGATGCACCGACGGGAGGTGCGCCACCGGCGGAGCTCTGGGCGCGCGGAAAGCGGACTCAGCGCAGGCAGCTCGTGGCCCTCACGGCCGCTGCCCTGGTCGTGGGCACCATCGGCACGGGAGTCGGTCTACGACTCGGCGATCGCGATCAAATCGACCTTGTGCCGGCGACGAGCGTTGCCTTTCCGCTTCCGATCCAGTACCCGACGGGGGCGGTACTGCCGGAGCTCGGCGAAGCTCCGGGACCGCTGGCCGCAGTCTGGCTGGTCCCGCACGAGGGTGGCGGCTCGCCCGAGGCCGTCGGCCTGGTCGCCCGGACCGGGAGGTTCGGCAAGCTCTCGATCGACCTGCCTCGTGACGATCCCGAGGCGCTTGACAGAGTGAGGGTCGCGCTGTCGCCCGACGGACACAGGCTGGCCTACACGCACCTGACGTCGCGTCCGGGGGCAGAGGATGTGGTCCTGCAGCCGGTCGTCCGCGACCTGGTCAGCGGCCAGACCCACACGTCCGCGTTCGGGTTCGGTACGCGCGTGGGGGGTCTGTGGGTCGACAACAACCACCTTTACGGCCTGGTCGCGGGAGGCAGTGACGGCGACGGATGGCTGTGGGAGCCGGGTAAGGCGCCCACCCGAGTCAACCCGTATCGGTTGCCCTACAGCGGTTCTGACGTTGCGGTCGCCAGTTGGCCCGCGCAGGGCCCACCGACGAACTTCGGCGACGACTCGAAGTCATGTTCAACGCTCAACGTCTATGACGCCAAGACCCTGAACAGTTCGCCGGCTGACGTACCAGCACTCTGCAACCTCCTCGGCGTCATCGGTCCCGACACCCTGCTCGGTCACCGGAAGGACCCGACGAATGGCGAAGTCACAGTGGTTGCCGAGGAGTTCCACGCCGCCGTTCCGTTCTGCCCCTCGATCCAGCGCTGCGAACTGCCGGTCAACGATGCGAACCGTCGTCTGGTGGTCGCATCGGGGGCTCCCGATCGGGTCAGCTTCGCCACCGCCCTGATCGGTCAGGCGCTCCGCACGGGCGGCCGGTCATGACCGGCTACGGCAACTTCGAGGAATTCGTGGTCGCTCGCCGAGGAGCCCTGCTGCGGACCGCATACCTGCTGACCGGGAACCATCACGATGCGGAGGACCTCGTTCAATCAGCCCTGATCAAGGTGGTGCCCAAATGGCAACGGATCGAGGACCGACCGGAGGGCTACGTCAGGCAGGTCCTCGCGCGTGAGTCCGTGAACCGCTGGCGCAGTCGCCGCTGGCGCGAGGTCCCGACTGACCTGATGCCCGAAGCGTCGTCCCACGCCAGCGACGAGAACCTTGACCGCATCGCACTCCTCGACGATCTCCGCGGGCTGTCGCCGCGCCAACGAGCGGTCCTGGTACTGCGCTATTTCGACGACCTGACCGAGGCCGAAACGGCTGTGGCTCTCGACATCTCCGTGGGAACGGTCAAGTCACACGCCCGGGAGGCGTTGGCACGCCTGCGCAACCAGCCATCGGGCCAGCAGGAGGCTGCGGTCACGCCGTCAAGCGCCGCATCCAGTCGTCCAGCAGCCTCGGCTACTCCCTAACTGCCGGTGAATCCCATCGATCACCACGCCCAACCTGGGGGGCGCCGAAACGTCCGAACCCCTTCACGCCCGGGGATGGTCGACCACCCCAGTCGGGAGCTGCGGTTGGGGGGCACCGTCACGGGCTTCGGCCGACCTCGGTCCGGCAGCCTGCCCGGACCGGTCCTAGGCGGTGGTAAGACGCACTTCACGCATGGTGGCATGTCCGATGAACGGAGCGCCGGCTATCGAGTCAGAATGGAAGATCACCTCAACACGCCACCGACCGTGTCCCCCGGGCGAGGAGACCGGTTTGGGTGGGAGGGCAAGGTGCCGGACTAATACCGTTCGGCACCCCAACTTCCGAGTTCAGTGATCGCCTCGCGCAATGCGAGCCCTCGATCAGTTAGGGCATAAGCGCGTGTGTTGTGCCGAAGGGGCAGGCGGATCAGCACTCCAGCGGCTTCCAGCTCGCGCAGGCGGGTCGCAAGCATGTTCGTCGGCGTTCCGAGGTTGCGCTGTAGGTCGCCGTAGCGCTGTGGCCCGTCGAGCAGCTGCTCCACAATCAGCAGTGCCCACCGGCTTCCGACGATGTCGAGGGCCGCGGCGAGGCCGGTCACTCGGTGGAATCGGTGTTGGGCTTCATCCAAAACGGCGAGTAGTGGTAGCCGTCCGGATCGTCGAACTGGCGCTGGTACATGAAGGGGTAGTCGTCGATGTCGCCGATTCGCCCACCCGCAGCAGCGGCGCGGTCGACCAGATCGTCGACCGCCTCGCGGCTGCCGAGGTCGAACGAAACCGTGACCTTTGAGGGCGTATCCGGTCCGCCGATCAGCTCCTCGACGCCGCCGACGCTGGCGTACATCTCGCGGCTGCCAAGCATGAGGTACTGCTCGGGCGCGATAGCGAAGCACGACACGTTGTGATCGGACATCTCCGCGTTGAGCGTCCAGCCCAGGGCGGTGTAGAAGGCGGTCGCACGCTCGACGCTCTGGACGGGGCAGGTGATGAAGAGGCTCATGCGGGCATACTTGCAAAATGCAAGTGAGCCGTCAAGACCTTGATAGCCCGCAGCTGCTGAGTAGGAGCGGCGATCACAAGGGGCTGACCTTCGACCTGTCCGATTTGGCGGCTGTGGCAAACGATCTGATGCGTTGGGAGGGGGAGCAGCGGTGGCCCCGTTGGCCGCGATGGGTCCTCGGTATGTTCGGCGGCAAGGGCCCGCCTCAGGTGTAGCCACGCTCCACGAGCACGCAACCGTACGCACTCATTTCGGCGTGAGCGGAGGTTATTGACTGGTCGACAGGCGGCGGAATGGCGCTCTTTCGTGAACCGACGCAATGCTCACGGTGCCAGTGAGGCTCTCGACACAACGCCGGCGCCCTGTCAGGCTCGGCTCACCACGCAGTGGCTCGCCAAGGCGTGAACCGGGTGGCAGGGCCGCGGCCGAGAACGTCATAACCCCGAGTAGGAGAGCTCATGGCGGAGTACGTGGTGGCGGCACAGATCAGCGTTCAACCAGACGTCGATTGGGCTCCGCAAGACGGCATCGCGAGCGACCCCACTTACCTGAAGCACCTTTCGTACGAGAGGGCTGCCGGCACCTACGTGGAGGTCGAGGGCATAGGCGAGGTGGTCTTCGACGCCCGCGGCCGACAGCAGGACGCGGACGCCAACCCGTGGGCGCGGGAAGTCGTCCATGGCCTGCCCCCGATCGTGGAGGAGTGGGGCCCGGATGACTGGGCCTTGGAAGCTCCAGCCGATGCGCGGGGGCGGTGGACCGTTCCGGTGTCCGGGCGACCGGTCGTCCTCCTTGCCGTCGCTGGCGGCAACCAGGTCTTCGACCACTGGGAAGGTGAGGCGTGTCGCGGCCAAGGCGCTCGCTGCGAGGTGGCCGAGCCCGCGGGACGCAGTGAGATCTACTCGATCGACGTCGAGGCCAAAGCCGTGTTCCTCAAGGCTCCGGAGACCAGTGATCCACGAACGGAAACCCTGGAGCAAGCCCTGGCCGCGGGCATGACCAATCCGAGGGTCCGTCGCCCAAATCCGCTCGGTGGCTGAGCCCGGTCCCCCGGAAGGCGTTGCCACACCTCGGTAGGGCCCAAGGGCGATCGCGGCGGAATGGGACAGGCGAGTCGAGAGCGATTGGTGGATCAGCCCCATGCCTCTCCTCTCTGGTCTGTACTGGTGCCTTGAAACAACATGGTCGGTAGTCTCGAGCGGTGACGAGCGAGCCATTCGGCATGTTCGAGGGGATGTACGCCGGCGCGGAGGCGGGCGGGGCCAAGCCGCCCTGGGACTACGGCGCCCCTCGTCCACAGCTCGTGGCGTGGGCTGAGGCGCAGAACCTAGCCGGGGGTGGCCGCGAGGCGCTGGTCGTCGGGTGTGGCTACGGAGCTGACGCCGAGTACCTTGCCTCGCTGGGATATCGCACCACCGGGTTCGACTTCGCGCCGACCGCGATCGCTGGAGCGCGGCGGAAGTATCCCGCCAGCGAGGTGAAGTACCTCGTTGCCGATGTCCTGGATCTTCCTGGTGAGTGGCGGCGTCGGTTCGACTTGGTCGTAGAAAGTCTCACCGTGCAATCGATGCCGCCAGAGCAGCACACCGAAGCTGCGCAGAGGATCGGCTCGCTAGTGGCACCAAAAGGCACGCTACTGGTCCTTGCGACCACCCGGGACGAAGGGGCCGAGGTGAAAGGACCGCCGTGGCCGCTGTCCCGCGTGGAGCTTGAGGACTTTGCCCACGGCGACCTCATCTTGCGCCGGGTCGAGCGAATCGAGGGCGGCGCTTGGTGGCGAGCCGAACTCTCAAGAGGAGAGGCACATTCGACCAATAGCGCGGGCGGCTCATAGATCGGCTCCTGCCTGTGGTCACCTCGCGGCGGAGTGCCGCATGCAGAGGGCATCCCCTCTAGTCGTACGGGTGTGCTCGAAAAGGCGCCGTCTGGCGTCGAGTGTCTGAGGGGGAGCGCGGTGTAACTCGCTGGCGAGCCGAGAATCCGAAGGTAGGAGGACGGCATAAGCCGGTCTGTCAATCCGTCCTGAAGCGCAGTGCCTGGCGAGCCGGGGCGCAGTCTCGGCGTGCCGGTTTGCTCCCGCGCTCCGACGCGATGCAGCCCGTGCACCCCATGCACGCGCACTGAGCACGTCGCCACTGCTTGGCTTGACCCTTGGAAGCCTTGGCAATGAGAAGGCCAGGTCTTCGAATTCCCTCAGCTCCACCTACTGGAACCTCGTCTGACCACCGCAAACGTGCTCGGTCGGGCGGGGTTCTTCCGTCGTCATTCGGACGCCACCGCCCGCCTGCCGATGACACCGCCGCGTGGCCCGGAAAGGGAAGCACATGAATGACAAGGCGAGGCACCTCCAACCGCAAGGTGCCCCGCCTCGACTCGACCAGGATCAGGGAGCGGGATAGGCCTTCGGCAGTCGCATGCCGCGCTCGGCCATGATGTCTCGGACATGGTTCGGGTAGTCGGTGATGATGCCGTCGACACCCAGATCCATGAGCGCCTCGATCGTGGCGTTGTCATCGCACGTCCACGGGATGACCTTCAGGCCGCGCTGGTGCGCCTCGGAGACCATCTCCTTGTCCGGGTAGAAGCGGAACATGGGGTCGCTCACCGTGCCGTTCTGCGGGAAGCCGTAGTTCGGCGACACCGCCGTCAGACCGGGTACCGCAGCCTCGGCCGTCTTGACCAGGTCACCTCCGTAGGTATCGGAGTCGACGCCGCCCAGCCACGGAGAAGCACCAGGCTTGCCGACCTGCAGGAAGTCGTAGTTCGTCAGGGCGACGAGCGGCCAGGTCGGGGCGAGGGTGTGCATCAGCTTCAGTGCACCCCAGTCGAAGGACTGGATGGTCACCTGTCGCTCGATGCCAGAGGCGTGGATCTCCTCGTAGACCCGGCGGACGAACTGCTCACGTGGGGCCGTCTGCTCAGGGGCACCGGCTTCCACCTTGGTCTCGATGTTGAGCTTGACCTGGTTGGCCCGGTACTCCTTCACGAGGTTCAGGACGTCCTTGAGCTCCGCCATGCGCCAGCCCTTGATCTGCTCCTGCTGTGGGAAACCCGGCAGCTGCTGGTAGCCGCAGTCCATGGTCCTGATCTGGGCGAGCGTGAGGTCCTTGATGTACTTGCCCACGTAGGGATACGTCGGGTCGCCCGGGAACGCCGGCGCAGTGTCCTTGCACTTCTGCGCGCTGATCTGCCGGTCGTGGTTGACCACGACCTTGTCGTCCTTGGTGACGTGGGTGTCGAGCTCCAGGGTGCTCACGCCCAGCCGCAGCGCCTTGGCGAATCCGGGCAGGGACTCCTCCGTGGTCATGCCAATGCCGCCACGGTGGGCCTGGAGGTCGAACTGTGTCTTCTGTGGCAACACGCCCAGGCCAGCGGTGTCGGGAGTGGCCTGGGCCACGCCAGTGGCGGACAGACACAGGCCAGCCGCAATGGCTGTGGTCGCAACAACTCGTAGTGCTCTCATGCCCCGGACGCTAAGCGGACAAATCGACGAGTTCGCTACCCCTGGGTGAACCCCGGCACAACCAGCGGTGTCCCGGTGCCGCATTGCGCTTTCGTGCATCATCTTCTAATGTCTAATCATGTCTCTTTTAGAATCCGTCGCAGCGCGGGACGCCGATCAGGACGACCACCCCCCGGCGGGCCGGCTACGGGTGGTCCACGAGCGAACAGCCGTGGACCTGGGAGCGGCCGAGCGAGCGGTGGCGGACCTGCTGCTGGCCCTCGGAAAGGACCCGGCGTCGGTGCACCTCACTGACACGCCGCGTCGCGTGGCCGCCTCGTATGCCGAGCTGCTCACCCCTCGCGAGTTCGAGCTGACCACCTTCCCCAACGACGAGGGCTACGAAGAGCTGGTCCTGGCCAGGGGCGTCCCGATCCAGTCCCTCTGCGAGCACCACCTGCTGCCCTTCCACGGGACTGCCACCGTCGGCTACCTGCCGGGCGACCGCATCCTCGGGCTCTCGAAGCTGGCTCGCGTCGTCGAGCTCTTCGCCCGCGACCTGCAGGTCCAGGAGCGGCTCACCAAGCAGGTCGCGGTCTGGTTGCAGGAGCACCTGTCGCCGCGTGGGGTCGGGGTGGTCATCGAGGCGGAGCACCTCTGCATGTCACTGAGAGGGGTGCGCGCCGCCGGCTCACGCACCGTGACCTCGGCGCTGCACGGCCAGCTCCGCGACGATCCCGGGTCTCGACAGGAGTTCTTCGCGCTGGCGGGGATGGGCGCCTGACGAGTTGGACCACGCGGTGAACTAACTCTTGCTAGCCTTGTCCGGTAGGGGTCGCCGAGACCCGTGCCAGGTCAGGAGGCTGTGCGTGCAGGAGGCCGAAGGTCGCACCGACCCCGCCTCGATGCGTCGCGCGAACATGGGCCTGATCCTGCGGCACCTCCGTGACCGAGGGGGCAGGTCGCGGGCGCGACTGGCCGCCGAGACAGGCCTGTCCAAGGCCACCATGTCAACGCTCATCGCCGACCTGGTCGACCGGGGTCTGGTCGTCGAGGGGGAGCCCGACAGGGCCGGGGCCGTGGGCCGTCCGGGGCTGACGGTCAGCCTCGACGGACGACGGGTGTGCGGGCTCGGGGTCGAGATCAATGTCGACTACCTCAGCCTGATCGCGGTGGACCTCTCGGGCACCGTCATCCGCGAGTCGACGCGGCCGATCGATGCCGCCAACCTCCCTGCAGGCGACACCATCGCCCGCGCGTCCGAGCTCCTCGGCGAGGCCCTGGCCTCACTGGGCGCAGCAGGAGTGCAGTGCGTCGCCATCACCATCGCCGCTCCCGGCTTCATCGACAGCGGCGGCGGTGTCGTGCGGCTCGCGCCCAACCTGGGATGGCGCGACGTGGGCCTCGTCGATGAGGTCGAACGCCTTCTGGGACAAGGACATCCACCCATCTCGATCCAGCACGACGCCAAGCTCGCTGCCGTGGCCGAACACGCCCTGCGGGCGGGAAGCGGAGTCAGTGACCTGCTGTACATCTCCGGCGACGTGGGGGTCGGTGGAGGCATCATCTCTGGCGACCACATCCTGCGTGGCGCCCACGGCTCTGCCGGGGAGATCGGTCACCTGCCGCTCGACCCGGCCGGCCGCCAGTGCGTCTGCGGACGTCGGGGCTGCTGGGAGACGATGGTCGGGCTCGCCGCCTTCCTCCGACTCGCCGCGGACGAGTCGGATGTGGTGCACAACCCGGGACGGCCGCTCGAGGACCGCCTGCGTGAGCTCCGTCGACGTGCCCTGGACGGCGATGCCCGCACCCTGGCCGCGCTGGCCACCATCTCCGAGGGGCTCGGCACGGGTGTATCCATCCTCGTCGACGTCCTCGACCCCGGCCTGGTCGTCCTCGGCGGCTACTTCGCGTGGTTCGAGGAGCAGCTGGTCGTCCCTGTCGCCGGGCTCGTGCTCGAGCGCCGCCTCAACACGACTGCCGAGGTATGCCGCGTGGTCGGCTCCACGCTCGGCCTCACCTCCGCGGCCCGGGGCGGGGCGCACTACTCGCTCGACACGGTCTTCCAGGATCCGAGTGTGGTCGCGCCCTGACATCCCCCTGACACCGGGCCTTGACAACCGACGGTGCGATGACGAGATAATTCAGGCACCGAATGAATCAATGAGCGCGAGGTCCACCATGGCGGGGCAGTCCCAGAAGCGCCCCGCTGCCGCTGCGGTGGTGGCCGCCGTCGACATCGGGGGCACCCGGATCAAGGCCGCCCTCGTGGACCGCGACTACAGCGTGGTCGTCCAGACGACGACGCCGACCCCCAGCGACATCGGTGCCGACCTCGGCGGAGTGGTCGCCGCCACGGTGAAGGAACTCCTGGCCGCCGCTCCTCGTGACCGCGCGGTGCACCTCGTGGGGTGCGGTGTGGTCGTCCCCGGCCTGGTCGACGAGGTCCGCGGGTTCGGCGTCTACTCCGCCAACCTCGGCTGGCGGGACCTCGACATCCGCGGCGGCGTCGAGTCCCTGCTCCAGGTGCCCGTCGTCGTGGGGCACGACGTGCGGGCCGGCCTGCTGGCCGAGTCGCGCCTCGGTGGCGCGCGCGGCCGCAGGCAGGCCCTGTTCATGCCCCTCGGTACCGGGATCGCCGGAGCCCTCCTGCTCGACGGCGCGGTGGTCTCCGGCGACGGCTGGGCCGGCGAGCTGGGTCACGTCGTGGTCGACCCGTCGGGGCCCGCCTGTCCGTGTGGCCAGCGCGGCTGCCTCGAAGTGCTGGCCTCCGCCGGCGCGATCGAGCGGACCTACGCCGAGCGCTCCCGACGACAGTCCCAGGCGCAGTCCCAGGCGCAGCCCCCAGAGCAGCCCGCAGAGGCGATCACCGCCGAGGTCATCGCCGCCCGCGCCGCGGCGGGGGAGGCGCTGGCCTCGTCGGTCTGGGCCGATGCGATCAGCGCGCTCGGCCGGGCGGTGGTCATGACGGTCACCCTCACTGGCATCGACCTGGTCCTCGTGGGAGGTGGGCTCTCCCAGGCTGGCGAGGTGCTGCTCGCGCCCCTGCGCGACGAGGTCGCCGCCGGGCTCACCTTCCAGCGTCCCCCGGCCATCGAGCGTGCTTCCCTCGGCGACCGGGCCGGTTCGCTCGGGGCCGCCTGCCTCATCTGGGACGCCCTGTGATCCTCACCGTCACCCCCAACGCCGCGCTCGACGTGACCTACGAGGTCGACGCGCTCACGCGGCATACCAGTCACCGGGTGCGGGCCGTCACCGAGCGCGCGGGTGGCAAGGGAGTCAACGTCGCCTCGGTCCTGGTCGCGTGCGGCCACGACGTCGTGGTCACCGGGTGCGCCGGTGGGGCGACGGGCGCACGGATCCGGGCGGACCTCGAAGCCCGAGGACTGCGCCACTCCTTCGCCGACGCCGACGGTGAGGCGCGGCGCACCCTCACGGTGGTCTCGGCCTCGGACGGCGACGCGACCGTGTTCAACGAACCCGGGCCGGAGCAGTCGCCGGAGTCCTGGCGCGCCCTGCTCGACCACGTCGGCGACCTGCTGGCCGAGACCGGTGCGTCCGTCGTGGTGCTGGCCGGCAGCCTGCCTCCCGGCATCCCCGACGACGGCTATTCAGTCTTGGTGCGTCTGTGTCGCGACGCCGGGGCCGCCGTCATCCTCGATGCCGACGGCGAGCCGCTGCGCAGGGCCCTCGAGGCCGGGCCCGACATCGTCAAGCCCAACCGCGTCGAGCTTGCCGAAGCCACGGCGACCGACGACGTGGTCGCCGGCGTCGCGGCGCTGCGCGCTCTCGGTGCCCGTGACGTGGTCGTCTCCGCCGGCCCCGACGGACTGACCTGGTATGCCGCGGACGGCACCGCCGTACACGCCCGCCTGGACGCCTCGCTGGCCGGAAACCCGACGGGGGCCGGCGACGCGGTGGTCGCCGCCCTCGCCGCCGGCCTCGCCGAAGGTCGCCCGCACGACCTGGTCCTGCGCCATGCCGTGGCATGGTCGGGCGCAGCGGTGCTCCAGCCAGTCGCAGGCGTGGTGGAGCCGACGGACATCTCCCGGTTGGAGACCCAAACCCTCGTGGAGGACGTTCGATGACCCTGGTGAACCTCGCCGACGTGCTGACCGAGGCATCGACCCGCGACCGCGGTGTCGGAGCCTTCAACGTCATCCAGCTCGAGCACGCCGAGGCCCTCGTGGGCGCCGCCGAGGAGACCGGCTTGCCGGTGGTGCTCCAGATCAGTGAGAACGCTGCTCGCTATCACGGCGCCCTGACGCCGATCGCCTTGGCCACCAAGGCGATTGCCGAGGCGTCGTCGGCTCGCTGCGTGTTGCACCTCGACCACGCGGAGAGTGTGGCGCTGGTCGACGAGGCCGTCCGGCTGGGCTTCACCTCGGTGATGTTCGACGGTTCGAAGCTGGACGACGCGAGCAACCGCTCGACGACCCGCGAAGTCGTGGTGCGGTGCCACGCAGGCGGGGTCTCGGTCGAGGCCGAGCTGGGTGAGATCGGAGGCAAGGACGGCGTGCACGCGCCGGGGGTCCGCACCGACCCGGCGGACGCCGCCGCCTTCGCCGCTGACACCGGGGTGGATGCCCTGGCCGTCGCGGTGGGTTCGTCCCACGCGATGACGAGCCGCACGGCGACACTCGACCTCGACCTGATCGCCCGAATCCGTGCCGCCGTGCCGGTTCCCTTGGTGCTGCACGGTTCCTCGGGCGTCGCGGACGAGTCCCTGGTTGCCGCCGTCGCCCACGGCATGACGAAGGTCAACATCGCGACGCACCTCAACTCGGCGTTCACCGCGGCCGTGCGCGACCACCTCGCCGACAACCCGACCGTCGTCGACACCCGCCGCTACCTCGGCGCCGGACGGGCGGCTGTCCAGGCCGAGGCCGCCCGGCTGCTGCGCCTGCTCGCCGGGGAGTGACCGGCTGAGCCGCCTTACTACCTGCCCGACCTACCGGCCCGACCCACCTGCGAGCCGATCCGCTAGACCCAGCTGGGGAACCACATCCGCAGCGACCACTGGCTCTGCGGGATCACCTGCGCCGTGTAGACCGGCCAGAAGAACGCGAAGATCGCCAGCGTCAGCACGCAGTAGGCGCCCACGGCATACAGGCCGATCTCCCGGCGTCGCCACGAGTCGGTGCGCTTCCCCAGGGCCAGCCCCAGCACGAACACCACCGCGAGGATGATCCACGGCTCGAACGCCACCGTGTAGAAGGAGTAGATGGTGCGCTCCTCGAGCCCGAACCAGGGCAGGTAGCCGCCAGCCAGCCCGGCGAGGATTCCGCCGGCGCGCCAGTCGCGCTTGAACAGCCAGTAGAAGACCAGCACCAGGATGGCAGCCGCGCCGAGCCACCAGATCGAGACGGTGCCGATCGACGTGATCGCCTTGGAACACTGGGCGACCGGGCAGCCGTCCACCCCGCGCTTCGGGCCCTCGTAGAAGAACGACGTCGGACGTCCCTGGATGACCCACGACCATGGGTTGGTCCGGTACGGGTGGTTGTCGTGCAGGTTGACGTGGAACTTGTAGATCTCCTGGTGGTAGTGCCACAGCGAACGCAGCGCATCGGGCGCCCACGGAGTGTCGTGCGAGGGGTGGATCTTGCCCCACTGACGGTCGTAGCCGCCGCTGGACGCGAACCAGCCGACCCACGACGCGAGGTAGGTGGCAAGAGCCGTCGTGCACATGACCAGGGCTGCCCACAGGCCGTCCCGCACGACCATTCCCGAGAACCAGTGCCGCACCCCGACGGCGCGACGGGCCCCCATGTCCCACAGGACCGTCATCAGCCCGAACGCCATGAGGAAGAACAGCCCCGACCACTTCGTCCCGGCGCAGAGGCCGAGGCAGATGCCCGCCACCCAGCGCCACGGACGGGCCCCGAGCCACGGACCGAGCCCTGAGGCGAGCGCATGGTTCGACAGCCCGGCCGCGCGCTCGGCGAGCAGGGCCCGGGCCCGGTCACGGTCGATGAGCAGCGCGCAGAACGCCGCCAGCGCCCAGAACATCACGATGAGGTCGAGCAGCCCGGTCCGTGACTGGACGAAGTGGTGGCCCTCGAAGGCGACGAGGAACGCCGCGATCGTGCCGAGCAGTGACGACCCGAACATCCGTCGCGCAGCACGCCCGATCATCAGGATCGACAGGGTCCCCAGTACGCACACCGAGAACCGCCAGCCGAACGACGACGTCTGCCCGAACAGGTGCTCCCCGGCCGCGATGATCCACTTGCCCACGGGTGGGTGGACGACCAGATCCCCTTCTGTCCCAAAGACATCCGGAGTGCCTTGCGTGAACAGCTCGTCCGGCTTCTTGATGGTGCCCGGCACGCGCATCTCGACGCCGTACTCGAGCATGGAGACACCCTGCTTGACGTAGTACGTCTCGTCGAAGACCAGCTGGTGCGGACGGCCCAACGACCAGAACCGCATGCCACCGCCCACGACCGCGAAGAACAGCGGGCCGAGCCACCCCCAGAGGGTGTCCGATGGCCTGAATCCGAGCAGCCGTGATCGCAGCAGCTCGATCCGGGTCATGCGCGCCATCGTATGCACAGGAACTACGGCACCCCTGACAGGATGGCGACGTGACCTCCGCCGCGACTCCCGCCGCAACCTCGGGCGCGACCACGGCCGCGACTTCGGGCGCGACTTCGGGCGCGACTTCGGGCCTCGGCGTCCTCGTCCTCGCAGCCACCCCGATCGGCGACCCCCGCGACGCCGCCCCGCGTCTCGCCGAGGAGATCGCCACTGCCGACATCGTCGCGGCGGAGGACACGCGCCGGCTGCGGCGGCTGTGCTCCGACCTCGGCATCTCCCCGGCCGGTTCGGTGCTCAGCTACCACGAGCACAACGAGGCGTCGCGCACCCCCGACCTGGTCGAGCGCCTTCGCGCCGGCGCGCGGGTGGTCGTCGTGACCGATGCCGGTATGCCGTCCGTGTCGGATCCCGGGTACCGGCTCGTCGACGCCGCGGTCACCGCGGGGATCCGCGTCACGTGCGTGCCCGGCCCGAGCGCAGTGCTCATGGCGCTCGCCGTCTCCGGTCTGCCGGTCGACCGGTTCTGCTTCGAGGGCTTCCTGCCGCGCAAGGCGGGGGAGAAGGCGCGCGGCCTGGCTGCCCTCGCGGACGAACGGCGGACGATGGTCTACTTCGAGGCGCCGCACCGCATCGATGCCACCCTCGTCGCGATGGCGGACGCCTTCGGCCCGGATCGCCGCGCGGCGGTCTGCCGGGAGCTCACGAAGACCTACGAGGAGGTCCGCCGCGGAGGGCTCGCCGAGCTGGCGGCCTGGGCGGCCGACGGGGTCCGGGGCGAGATCACCGTGGTGGTGGCCGGGGCGACGCCGACGGTGACCACCGTCGAGGAGGCCCTGCCCGGCATACAGGAGCGGGTGGCGGCCGGTGAGCGGCTCAAGGACGTCTGCGCCGACGTGGCGGCCACCACGGGCCTGAAGAAGAAGGCGCTCTACGACGCGGCCGTCGCGCGGGGGAAGCCGGCTCTCAGCTGAGCCAAGCGAGGTGGTCCTTCAGCAGGGCATAACCCACGAAGGCGACCACGTCGAGCAGGGTGTGGGCCACGACGAGCGGGCCGACCCGTCGGGTGCGGGTGTAGACCCAGCCGAACAGCAGCCCCATCGCGAGGTTGCCGACGAACCCGCCGAAGCCCTGGTAGAGGTGGTAGGACCCGCGGATCAGCGCCGAGGTGACCATGACGACGGGCAGCGACCAGCCGGCCCGGAGCCACCGGGTGTAGAGGTAGCCGATCATGACGACTTCCTCGAGCACGGCGTTCTGCACGGCGGCGAGGACGAGCACCGGGATGGTCCACCACTGGTCCGAGAGGTTCGCCGCGGCGATCGTGGTGTTGAGCCCGAGCGCCCGCGCCGCCGCGTAGAGGCCGAGCCCCGGCAGCCCCACCGCGGCGGCGAGCAGCGCGCCACGGAGCAGGTCGCGCCCCGGTTGCCGCAGGTCCGCGCCCATCGCGTGCCGGGCGTCCGGGCGGTCGCGCGACAACAGGTGCAGGGCCAGGGCCACGGGGACGAGGGCGAGGACGATGCCCACGAGCTGGTACGTCAGGTCGAGCCACGGCCGGTCGGGCGTGACGGAGGAGTTCATGGCCGTCGTCTGGCGGTTCAGCGCCACGGGTTGGGTCAGCTTGTTGACGAGCGACAGCAGGGCCCAGACACCGCTCGCGCCCAGGCTGACTCCCAGCACGAGGACCGTCTCGGAGACGAGCGATTGGCGCGTGGGGGCTTCGGCGGCGACGGTCATGCGCCCAGTCTGCTGGTGCGGGCTGGACGAACCCTGACGGGTGGGCTCATACGAGTGCGGCGCGGCGATCTCGTCTCCTGCGCCATCGCCGCACCTTGAGCCACAGCCAGACGAGCAGCCACGCCAGCAGGACGAGGAACAGGACCACCAGCACGGGGATGAAGACCGCAACCAGGCTCAGGCCGATCGATGCACCGTCCTCGACGGTCGACGCCACCGGCGCCCCGAACCCGAGCGTGCCGGCGTTGATGGCCGGCCTCGCCACGGTCTTCCCACCGTGCACCAGACCCGAGGTGACCACGCCCAGGATGACCCCGACCCACGGGTTGTTGGTCATCCAGGACGAGTGGTCGAGGCCCTCGGCGGCCGACGTGGCGGCAAAGATCAGGCCACCCATGCTCGGCCGGATGAACGTCTGAACCGCGTCGTTGACGGTGTCGATCGCGGGGATCTTGTCGAGCACCACCTCGGTGAGCAACAGCACCGCGCCGATGCCGATCGCCCACCACGACTCGATCCACGCATACGACTGCGGCAGCGTGATGAAGTCCGTGAAGCGGGCGATCAGCGCCACGACGAGGAACGGGATGTAGGCGTTGAGCCCCGCTGCCGCGGACAACCCCATGCCGGTCAGTGCAGCGATCATCGGCCACCTCCTGTGCGGGTGCGGCGCACCTGTGAAGACATGTCTACTCGACGCCGGTGCGAAATGCGCGGTTCCGCCTCCGCGGCTGTCACCTTCTCCGGCCACCCGACGCAGGTATGCCGCGCGCGGAGTCCGCGCGCGGCATACCGATAGAGGTGGGAGGCGGGTTCAGCTGCCGTCCGCCCGCTTGCGGGCGACGATCTGTCCGAGGACGGCGTAGCCGACGACGAGGTGGGCCGCGCCGACCCAGCGGGCTGCGCCCTCACCGAAGATGCCCATCGTGGGCACCGTCACGACGGCCCAGCTCTCGGCGACCAGGGGGTAGAAGCGGGACAGGCCCTTCCAGCGGCCCGCGATGGCGATGCGGATGCCGATGAGGAACATGCCGAGCATCGAGATCGGCCAGAACATGTCGAGCGCCAGCGACGCAGGGTTGTCGAGGTTGGTCAGCCCGAAGAAGTCTGAGGCGGTGGAGGCCATCGCCAGGGCGAGGGCACCGGTCTCGATGCGCAGCACGCTGCGGGCGACCTTGCCGGAGCCGATGGCCTTGGTGCGCCACAGGACCCGCACCAGGCTGAGGACTCCGACCTGGAAGAGGAACGAACTCGCGTTGTGGGCGTACTGGTAGGCAGTCGTCTCGCTGTTGAGCCCGAACACGACGATCATGCTCGACCAGGCGAGGGCCCCGACGGTGAGCATCGTGCCGTGCCGGAAGTACGGACGCGGGTTGGTCGCCTCGGGCGCCTGGGTGGTCGCGGCGGCGACGTCAGAGCGAGCGGGGGCGGAGGTCTTCGTGACCGACATGGTGGGTCTCCTTGCTGGGTGGTGGTGTCTGTGGTTGTGATGGTGCGGCCGGCACGTGGTCGGTGCCGTTGCCGAGAACTCTGTGGCGCCCCGCGACCCGGGCGGCAGGGGTCGGCGTCCCGTCTCCGGTCCCCGAAGGTGTCCCGACGGATCGGGACACCAATCCCCTGACGGCGGGACACCGGCGTTGGCACACTGGCGAGGTGACCGCTGTGCCTGCCCTGCGCGCCGAGGCGTCGAGCCCGCCCGCGCCCGGGGAACCGGGTTCTCGAGGCGTCGACGCCGGCCCGCGGCACGCCCTCGTGCCCGCGCTGCTCGTGCTGGTGCTGGTGGCCCTCGTGGTCGGCTGCGTGGTGCTCGACGCGCAGTCCACGGACGCCCAGCGCGCGCTCTACGTCTCCGAGCGCGGCGTCGTGAGCGGCGCGATCGGCGCCCTCGTCGGGTTGTGCGGCGCCGCGATCCTCGCGTTCCGCCCGTGGCACGTGGTGGGACTGGTCCTCGCCGGCGCCGGCGCCTTCTGGGCGCTCGACGGTTTCTGCGAGTCGTATGCCGTCGTGGGACTGCACGACCGGCCGCCACTGCCGCTCACGGGACTTGCCTACTGGGTGGTCTCCGAGGCCGGGTCGCTGCTGCTCGTGGCGCTTCCGCTGGTGCTGGTGCTCTACCCGACCGGTCGCCTGCCGTCCGGGCGGTGGCGGTGGGTCGGCCTTGCCGCCCTCGTCATGTCGCTGGCCCTCCCGCTCAGCCTGGTCCTCGCGCCCGACACCGTGATCTACGACGGCCGTCTCCCCGACGAGGTGGTGGCGCTCCTGCCGCAGATCGCACTGCCGCTGTCGGGGTCGGCTGCGACCGCGACCATCCACGTCAGCCAGGTGCTGACCATGCTCGCGATGCCGCTGGCCGCCGCGACCGTGTTCGCGCGACACGCACGCTCCACCGGCGTCGAGCGCACCCAGCTGCGCTGGCTGCTGTGGGCCGCGATCGTCTGCCTGCTGGCCGGCGGCGTCATGCTGCTCGACCTCAACGGGCCGGTCGGGTTCGCTGCCCTGGTGCTCGCGCTGGTGGCGACCAGCGTCTCCGTGGTCATCGGCGTGGTCCGACCCGAGACCGGCGACGTCGATGCCTTGGTCGGCGGCACGCTCGTCTATGGCGGCATCGCCGCCCTGTTCGTCCTCCTCGATCTGGCTGTCGTGGCGGCGGCCGCCTCGCTGCTCGGCGACCGCTTCGAGGAGCGGCAGGTGACCGTGCTCGTCCTCGTGCTGGCCGTCGCCGCGTACGGGCCACTGCGGTCGTGGCTCACCGCGCAGGTGCGTCGCCGGGTGCTGGGCAGGCGGGGGGAGCGGTACGAGGTCGTCTCGGCCCTGGCCGAGCGCCTCGAGGAGTCGGGTGGTCTCGAGGAGCAGCTGCCGATGCTGGCCGCGACGGTGGCAGAGGCGTTCCGGGTGCCGTTCGTGCGGGTCGAGGTCCTCGGGCCCGGCGGCCAGGGGCTCGCGGCGACCCACGGGACGGAGCCGTCAGCGAGCCGCTCGTTCCCCATCTCCTACCGGGGTGAGCGGATCGGGTCGATCGAGCTGCCCGACGGGGGGATCCGCGGCATGCTCTCGCGCCGCGACCGCGTGCTGCTGGTCGACGTCGTCCGGCAGGCGGCCATCGCCGTGCGCAGCAGCCTGCTGGCGCGGGAGCTCCAGGAGTCGCGCGAGCAGCTGGTGCTGGCGCGGGAGGAGGACCGCAGGCGGATCCGTCGCGACCTGCACGACGGCCTGGGCCCGGTGCTCGGCGGAGTGGCCATGCGACTGGATGCCGCGGGCAACGCGGTGGCGACCGACCCGCAGACTGCGCACCGGCTGGTCGTGCAGTCCCGAGCCGAGATCACTGAGGCGCTCGCCGACGTGCGACGGCTGGTCCACGGGTTGCGGCCGCCGGCGCTCGACGACCTCGGCCTGCTCGCCGCTGTCGAGCAGCAGGCGGACCGCACCCGCGCAGCGGGGCTCGACGTCTCCGTCCGCGCCGACGACGTCGCCGGCCTGCCCGCGGCCGTGGAGGTCGCGGCATACCGGATCGTGTCGGAGGCGCTCACCAACGTGGCCCGCCACGCGCACGCGCGCACCTGCACCGTCTCGCTCGCGACCGGTCCGGCCGATCTCGCCGTCGAGGTGCACGACGACGGCCGCGGCATCGCCGCGGACGTGGTCGCCGGGGTGGGTCTGCGGTCGTTGCGTGAGCGGGTGGAGGAGCTGGGTGGTCGCTACGAGGTGCTGTGCCCGCCTGGCGGCGGCACGACGGTTCGGGCCTGGTTGCCGACGGGTGGGGGCGCATGAGCGACGACCGTGAGACCCCGCGTGGCGGCGCCGTCAGGGTGCTGATCGCCGACGACCACCCGATCTTCAGGGACGGCCTGGCGACCCTCCTCGCACCGCACCCCGACATCGAGGTCGTCGCGCGCGCCGCCGACGGCGCCGAAGCCGTGGCGCTGGCGGCCGAACACCGTCCCGACGTCATCGTCATGGACATCCAGATGCCCCACGTCAACGGCATCGAGGCCACCCGTCAGGTGCTGGCCGCGCAACCGTCGGTCGGCGTCCTCGTCTTCACGATGGGTGAGGACGACGGGACCCTGCTGTCGGCGATGCGGGCCGGAGCGCGCGGCTACCTCGTCAAGGGGGCCGCGCAGGACGAGGTGGTCCGCGCCATCATCGCGGTCGCGGGGGGAGGCGTGGTGTTCGGCGCGTCGCTGGCCGCAAGGATCGGCGACCTGCTGTCGCCGTCCTCGCAGCACCGGGCCCCCGAGTTCCCGATGCTCACCGACCGAGAGCGCGAGGTGCTCGACCTCATCGCCGCAGGGCGCAGCAACGGCCAGATCGCGGCCGAGCTCTACCTTGCGCCCAAGACCGTCCGCAACAACGTGTCCGCGATCCTGTCCAAGCTCCAGGCCACCGATCGCGCCGAGGTCATCATCCGGGCCCGCGACGCCGGGATGGGCCAGCGCGACTGAGCTTTCGGCGCGTGCGCGAGTGCGCGTCTGGCGCGTGCGCGTCCGGCGCGTGCGCGACGGACCGTTCGGCGGTCCCTCGGGTGCTCGGGGACGACCGCTCACCGATTGGCGCGGGGGTATCTCCCCGGATCGGCTCTCCTTCTGGAAGGGTTCCCGGGATCCGGATGTAACCGCTTACATCCGGACAATCCACCACACCGAAGGAGTTGTGGACCCCATGAAGGGAACGCACAGAATCGCCCTCGTGCTGGCGGCAGCCGCCGCAGTGCTCGGTATCGCGCCCGGGACGGCCACCGCAGCCGACTCGCCGCAGGTCGCCGTCATCGCCCACCGTGGCTCCGGCGCAATGGCGCCGGAGAACACCCTCGCCTCGGTCGAGCTCGCCCTCAAGCAGGGTGCGGACTACATCGAGAACGACATCATGCGCACCAGCGACGGCGCGCTGGTGATCATGCACGACCTCACCCTCGCCCGGACCACGAACGTCGAGCAGGTCTTCCCCGACCGCTCGCCCTGGAACGTGTCCACCTTCACGCTCGCGGAGATCAAGCAGCTCGACGCCGGCTCGTGGTTCAGCGCCAAGTACGCCGGCCAGAAGGTGCCGACCCTGCGCGAGTGGGTCGAGGCGGTCGGCTCCCGGGCCGGCATGCTGCTCGAGGCCAAGGACCCGTGGGCCTTCCCCGGCATCGAGCGCGACACCGACAAGAACCTGCGCTCGATCCCGGCCTTCACCAAGGCGCTGGCTGCCGACCGGGTCATCATGCAGGCCGGTGACGAAGGGTGGCTCCGCGCCTACCACGACCTGGCGCCTGACGTGCCGGTCGGGCTGCTCTACTACACCCGCCCCACAGACGAGCAGCTCGTCGCAGCGAGCACCTGGCTCGACTCGGTCCATCCCGCGCTCGGCAACATCGACCAGGGCATCGTCACCCGGGCCCACGAGCTCGGCCTGGACATCCACGTGTGGACGGTCAACTTCGGTGGCGACATGAGCCGAGGGATCTCCTGGGGCGTCGACGGCATCATCACCGACTACCCCTCGGTGCTGCGGGACATCCTCCGCAAGAGCTGACCTCGCCCGGCACCCCCTGCAAGCCATGCCCCGGTATGCCGCCCGCGCGGCATACCGGGGCATCGTGCGTCCCAGCGGTGGCGCCCAGCCCACTGCTCAGCCCACGTCGCTCAGCCCAGGAGGGGGCCGACCAGGTCGGCGCAGAAGTCGACCTCGGTGAACCGGCCGTTCATCGCGGTGATGACCGGGTCGCCGACCTGTTCACCGCCGGGCTGTGCGTCGCCGAGCAGGTCGTACATCGTGACCATGCGCAGGGTGCCGGAGTCGCGGGCGACGACCTGACCCGAGTCGTCGCGCACCGTGAACGAGGCGCCCGAGAGCTTGGAGTCGAAGGCCCAGATGTTGCCCTCGACGTGCGTGCCCCGGGTTTCGCGGAACGTGCTGCGGTCGCTGATCGTGAAGAAGCGGCCGTTGGCCGGGTTGGTGAACGTGTCCACGGCGGACAGGTTCTGCCAGCCGAGGTAGGCCTCGTCGGTGCCCTTGATCGTTCGGATGGAGAAGCCCGCGTGACCTGAAGCCGTGTGGTCGATGGTGATGCCGCACTCGTCGAAGGTCTCGGCGAAGGTGAAGTCGAAGCGGTCGTGGCTGTAGAGCGCGGCCTGCGCAGGTGCGGCGACGACGAATGCGACGGCGGTGGCGGCCAGGGTGGCGATGACCTTGAAGCGAACGTGCATGTTTCCTCCCGGGTTGGCTGATCCCTTCACGGTCCTCAGCGCGCCTGCCGCCCACATCAGGGAAAGCCACTACACCGGCCGGCGTGGCCCCCGACTTTCGGGCGAGTGCCCACGAACTTCCAGTCGTCGGCCTCGAGGTCCTCGCGGCGCACCAGGTCGCCTTCCCACTGCTCGACGCGTTCGATGTGGTGGCGCCCGTCGAACTCGATGCCGACCTTGTGCTCAGGGAAGGACAGGTCGATGCGGTACTTCACCCGGCCACCGGAGTTCACCACCTCGAAGTTGACGACGGGCTCGGGTAGGCCGGCCAGGACCAAGAGCATCCGCAGTCGGCTCTCCATCGGAGAGTCGACGCGCTCACGGACCAAGGAGGCCGCGCGGCATACCAACGAATGGTGGGAGCCGCCCCACTTCGCGGCCGCTGCAACCAGCGCGTCGAGTGTGGTGGCGCCCGCTCTGACCAGCGAGTCGCCGAGCACCACCAGATCGACCAGGCTGCACGACCGGCCCAGGTCCAAGAACGTCCTCTCGGCGGACGTGACGGGAAGGCCGCGTCGGGTCGCCTTCGACGGCATGGCGACGACACGGTGCGGACGAATGCCCGCCACCTTGGGGCGGTGAACACGCGGGACGGTCACGTGGATGTCGGACGAGTCGGGCGCGATCCCACCCCAGAGCCGAGCTGCCGTGTGGTGCGTGATGAGGGCCTCTGCGGGACAGATGGTCAGAGCGGCCAGCGACCTCAGCTGGAGGGTGGGGGTCACGCCGGCGGCATACCGGCGCGCGCCGTGGTGAGCGGGCGGCATACCGAACGGAGGGAAACCCGTTTGGCACCCACCCCTAGGATTCGCACGTGAGCAAAGTCCTGTCTGCAGTCGCCTGGCCGTATGCCAACGGCCCCCGGCACCTCGGCCACGTGGCCGGGTTCGCCGTGCCCTCCGACGTGTTCAGCCGCTACATGCGGATGGCGGGCCACGACGTGCTCATGGTCAGCGGTTCGGACGAGCACGGCACCCCGATCCTCGTCCTCGCCGACCAGCAGGGCGTGAGCGCGCGCGAGCTCGTCGACCGCAATCACGCCATCATCGCCGCCGAGCTGGCCGACCTCGGCTGCTCCTACGACCTCTACACACGCACCACCACTGCGAACCACTACTCCGTCGCGCAGGAGCTGTTCACCCAGGTCTGGAAGAACGGCTACATGGTCGAGCAGACCACGAGCGGCGCGATCAGCCCCTCCACCGGTCGCACGCTGCCGGACCGCTATATCGAGGGCACCTGCCCGATCTGCTCCTACCCCGAGGCCCGCGGCGACCAGTGCGACAACTGCGGCAACCAGCTCGAGCCCACGGACCTGATCGACCCGAAGTCCAAGATCAACGGTGAGACGCCCGAGTTCATCGAGACCCAGCACTTCTTCCTCGACCTGCCGGCGCTGGCCGACGCGCTGCGCGAGTGGCTCGAGGGCCGTGAGGCGAGCGGCACGTGGCGGCCCAACGTCATCAAGTTCAGCCTCAACATCCTCGACGACATCCGCCCCCGCGCGATGACCCGCGACATCGACTGGGGCATCCCCGTGCCGCTCGACGGTTGGCGCGACAACCCGGCCAAGAAGCTGTACGTCTGGTTCGACGCCGTCGTCGGCTACCTGTCCGCGTCCATCGAGTGGGCCCGCCGCCAGGGCGACCCCGAGCGGTGGCGCGAGTGGTGGAACGACAGCGAGGCGCTGTCGTACTACTTCATGGGCAAGGACAACATCACCTTCCACTCCCAGATCTGGCCGGCCGAGCTCCTCGGGTATGCCGGTCGCGGGGCTCGCGGGGGCGAGCCCGGTGAGTTCGGGGTGCTCAACCTGCCGACCGAGGTCGTGTCGAGCGAGTACCTCACGATGGAGGGCAAGCAGTTCTCGACCTCGCGCGGCTACGTCATCTACATCCGCGACGTCCTCGACCGCTATGGCCCCGACGCGATCCGCTACTACATCTGTGCGGCGGGCCCGGAGAACCAGGACGCCAACTTCACCTGGGCCGAGTTCGTGCAGCGCAACAACTCCGAGCTCGTCGCGGGGTGGGGCAACCTCGTCAACCGCACGGCCTCCATGGTCGCCAAGAGCTTCGGCGAGATCCCGCAGCCCGGCGTGCTGGAGCCGGTCGACGAGGCGGTGCGGGCCAAGGTGCTCGCGGCGTTCGGGGTCGTCGGGGACCTGTTGGCCAGGCAGCGGATCAAGGCGGCGGTGGCCGAGGCGATGCGCACCGTCGGCGAGGTGAACAAGTACGTCACCGACACCGCACCGTTCAAGCTCAAGGGCGAGGACGAGCGCGAGCGCCTGGCGACCGTGCTGCACACGCTGACGCAGTGCGTGGCCGACCTCAACCGCATCCTCGCGCCGTTCCTCCCGTCGTCGTCCAACGCGGTGCACGCGACCTTCGGCGGCGAGGGCACCTTCATGCCCATGCCGGTGCTGCAGGACGTCTCCGGGCTCGACCCCGAGGATGCCGACCGGAGCTACCCGGTGGTGACTGGCGAGTACACCCGGACGCCGCGGTGGGAGTCGGTTCCGGTGCAGGTCGGGGCCACTGTGGTCAAGCCCACACCCATCTTCACCAAGCTCGACGAAGCGGTGGTGGACGAGGAGCTCGAGCGACTCCGTGACGACGCTCCGGAGGCTCCGGAGGCCGACCCGCAGGACCCCGCTGAGGGCTCCGGGGGCAACGGTGACGGCGACGCCTGACCCGGGTCAGCGCAGCGGCCCCACCAGGGTGCCCGACGCCCCGGACCCGCTCCCGATCCCGGTCGTCGACAACCACACGCACCTCGACATCGCGCGGGATGGAGAGGAGGCTCCTGACGTCGCCGCGGTCATCGCCGACGCCGCGGCCGTGGGTGTCGACCGGCTGGTCCAGATCGGGTGTGACCTGCCTGGTGCCCGGTTCACCGTCGAGATGGTCGACCGCCACCCGGCCATGCTGGGTGGTGTTGCCCTCCACCCCAACGAGGTGCCCAGGCTGGCCGAGGCTGGAAGTCTCCAGGCGGCATACGCGGAGATCGAGGAGCTCGCTGCGCACCCAAGGGTGCGGGTCATCGGCGAGACAGGTCTCGACTACTACCGCACAGGCCCTGAAGGTGTTGGGGTGCAACAGGATTCGTTCCGCTGGCACATCGACCTGGCCAAGCGCACGGGCAAGGCCCTGCAGATCCACGACCGCGACGCCCACGACGACGTCCTGCGCATCCTCGAGGAGGAGGGCGCGCCGGCCACAACGGTGATGCACTGCTTCTCCGGCGACATGGCGATGGCCAGGACCTGCGCGGAGCGTGGCTACTACCTCTCGTTCGCGGGCACGGTGACGTTCAAGAACGCCAAGGGCCTGCGCGATGCACTCTCGGTGACCCCGCTCGACAGGGTCCTGGTCGAGTCCGACGCCCCCTACCTCACGCCGGCGCCCTGGCGCGGCGCGACCAACGCCCCCTACCTCGTGCCCCACACGATCCGGGCCATGGCGGGGGTCCTCGGCGTCGCCGTGCCCACCCTCTGCCAAGCCGTCAGCGACACGTCCGAGGCGGTCTACGGCCCCTGGTGAGCCCTCCAGTTCGGGGGCGGGGATCGCCGGTATCAGGCCGGGCGAATGCCACGCTTGTGACTTGGCCAAGTGCTGAACGTACCGTTATCAAAATTTGACCTTTGCCGAAAAGGCGGTCATGGTTGATGACTGTTGGCCGGGGTCGGACACTCCGGCGACGCGATCAGGGGTTGTTCAACCGCCACGACGGCGGCTCGGAGCGGCCCCTCATTCTTTGCCCCTTGCACCTCCGGGCACAGGACGCGCCGCCACACCGATGCCCGGGGAGTACGAACTCTGGAGCATCGTGATCACCCGTCCCGTTCGTCGCATCGCCCAAGCCGCGGTCGTGACCAGCCTCATCGCTGGCGCCGTCGGCGTCTCGCACTTTGACAAGTCCGTCACCCTCTCGGTCGACGGCAAGGCCTCGACGGTGCACGCCTTCGGCAGCACCGTCGGCGACGTCCTCAAGAAGCAGGACATCGCGATTCGTGAGCACGACGTGGTCGTCCCGGCGCCCGGCACCCAGCTCGCCGACGGCCAGAAGATCGTCGTCCGGTACGGCCGCAAGCTGACCGTCACCATCGACGGTCGCACGCAGGACTACTGGACCACCGCCACCACCGTGGCTGCCGCGCTGCAGGAGCTCGGCATCCGTGCCGACTCGGCCAAGCTGTCGGCCTCTCGCTCGATGTCGCTCGGCCGTCAGGGCCTGGCCCTGTCCGTGACCACGCCCAAGGACGTCGTCGTCCGCGCTGACGGCAAGAACCGCTCGGTCACGAGCACCGGCGCCACCGTCGCCGACGTGCTCTCCGAGCTCCACATCACCAAGGACGCCGACGACCGGGTGAGCCCGGCCCCCACCACGGCCGTCACCGCCGGTCTGAAGATCGCCGTCCTGCGCGTCAGCGCGACGCAGGTCAAGGCGACCGAAGCCATCGCGGCACCGGTCACCAGGAAGAGCGACTCCACGCTCTACAAGGGTCAGACCAAGACGCTCAAGGCCGGCTCCGCGGGCGCCAAGGTCGTCACCTACAAGATCGTCAAGGTCGACGGCAAGGTCGAGAGCAAGAAGGCCGTCGCCACGACGGTCACGCAGGCACCCGTCGCGGCGCTGGTCGCCGTGGGCACCAAGGCGCGGGCGAGCACCCCTGCTCCCAGCGCAGGCAACACGTCCGGCGCGGGCATCAACCTGTCCAACGCCGCCATGTGGGACCGGATCGCCCAGTGTGAGTCCGGTGGCAACTGGTCGATCAACACCGGCAACGGCTACTACGGCGGCCTGCAGTTCGCGACCTCCTCGTGGCTGGCCAACGGTGGAGACGACTTCGCCCCGCGTGCCGACCTGGCCTCGCGTGCGGAGCAGATCACCGTGGCCAACCGCTACTACGCCAAGGCCGGTCTCGGCCCGTGGGGTTGCGCGCACGCCGCCTGACCTGGACGTCATTACTCCCGGCTTCACCCCGGAACGGTCCGCCTCACCCGAAAACGTTTGTCGGGTGAGGCGGACCTTTGTCCCATGACCCGATAAAGGTGGGGCGGGGGAGAGTCCCCTAGAGTCGGCGCCATGGTCGAGCAGAGCGGGTTCCTCGGAGCCGCCCAGATCCGGGAGATCGCGGCCGAGCTGGGGCTGCGCCCGACCAAGCAGTGGGGCCAGAACTTCGTCATCGACGCCAACACCGTCAAGCGGATCGTGCGGCTGGCCGGGGTGAGCGCCGCCGACTCCGTGGTGGAGGTCGGCCCCGGCCTCGGGTCGCTCACCCTCGCGCTGCTCCCCGAGGTCGGGCACGTCACGGCGGTCGAGGTGGACCCGAACCTCGCCCAGGCGCTGCCGGGCACCGTGAGCCGGCTCGCACCGGCATACGCGGACCGGCTGACGCTCGTGCAGGCGGACGCGATGCAGGTGCGCGAGCTGCCCGACCCCCAACCCACGGCGCTCGTCGCGAACCTGCCCTACAACGTCTCCGTGCCCGTCGTCCTCAACTTCCTCGAGGCCTTCCCCACCCTTGAACGGGTGCTCGTCATGGTGCAGCTCGAGGTGGCCGAGCGCCTCGCCGCCAGCCCCGGCTCCAAGGCCTACGGCGTCCCGAGCGTCAAAGCCTCCTGGTATGCCGCGGTCCGGCTCGCGGGAACCGTGCCCCGCAGCGTCTTCTGGCCGGTGCCGAACGTCGACTCGGGCCTCGTGGCCCTCGAGCGCCGGCCTGCCCCGTCCACCACCGCCAGCAGGCGCGACACCTTCACGTGCATCGACGCGGCTTTCGCCCAACGACGCAAGACGCTGCGTGCCGCGTTGGCCGGGTGGGCCGGTTCGGCCCCCCGTGCCGAGGAGTGCCTGCGTGCGGCCGGCATCGAGCCTCGGACCAGGGGAGAGCAGCTCGGGATCGACGAGTTCGCGGCGATCGCGGCCGCCCGCTCAGCCCTCCCGGTCCTCTCCTAGCTCCCCGCCGCGAGCTCAGCCCACGAGGCAGCGCGCTATGCCAGCGCCGGGGTGCGCGGCCAACAGTCCGCGGGCACGTGACCGTGAGATGTTCCACGACAACCAGTCGTCCGTCTTCAGTCCGCTTCCCGGGTCGCAGCTGACCGAGGGGTTCCGCAGGTCGACCAGCGCGGGCGCGGCATCGGCCGAGAGCTCGGCGAGGTAGGCGTAGTCGATCGGGGCCGTCGCGTTGGTGCGGGAGAGGTTGTGCTCCGCGATGTAGAGGTCGGGGTTGAGGACCGCGAGCCCGAGCAGACCAACCGCTCCGAACCGCACCGCCAGCGGGACCAGCCAGCCACGCGCCCGGACCAGGCCTGAGGCCATCACGAGCACGACCACGACGCCGAGCCAGCCCTCGAAGACCGAGACGAGCAGCCGGAGCCGGGTGAAGCCGTAGGCCTCTTCGTAGAGGTGCATCCGGTAGAGCGCCGACACGACCACGACGATCGTCATGAGGCACAAGGCGCCCAGCGCCAGGTCGCGGGCGCGCCCAAGGGTGGCCTTGCGCGCGGCCCAGCCGACGACCGTGAGGGTGAGGATCGTGGCCACCGTCAGCTGGCCGAAGCCTTCGTGGACGTAGTCGGCGTAGGTCAGTCCGGTGGTGCGCTGGAGGTAGTCGTGGCCGCCGAACATGGCGGTCGCCTGCGCGACCAGGAAGAGCGCGAAGACGGCGTTGACGGCCATCACGGGTGCCATCCACTCGAACTGCCGCCGGCTGGGTCGCAGGGGCAGCCGCAGCCGGTCGACGGCTGGGGGAGCAAGACTCACGTATGCCGCGGCGAGGGTGCCGGCCGCGATGAACACCGCGAGGACGATCCGGGCGGGGAGGTCGTGCCAGGTGATGTCGGGCGTGATGGCGTCGACCCAGGATGCGAACAACGCGTCAGCGGAGGCGAACAGGGCGCCGAAGACGAGGAGCAGAACCACCGAGACGATCGTCGCGCGGGCCGCGGGAATCCAGGCCTGGACGCTGGTGCGGGGCTTCAGCGTGCGGCCGAGCCACGGAAGGCCGCGGATGGAGGCCAGGGGAACGGATGCCGCCGTGCCCAGCAGACCCAGGATCGAGGAAGCGCGCGTCGAGTTCACGGCCACGAGCGCCAGGCCTGCCAGGAGGCAGAGGATGGTGATCCACGCGGCGTCCCTGACGAAGAGGGTCGCGAGGAGCAGGGCCACCAGGGCCGCGTCGACGCTGTCCAGCCGGTTCCACCGACGAGACCCGGGGCGCAGGGCGCGGGCCCCCAGCGCGGTGGCGGCGACGGCACCGAAGACGAGGGTGGTGCCGACCCCGAGGTTGCGGTTGGGCACCACGACGGCCGCGAGGACACCGGCAGCCACGGCGCAGGCCACGATGCCGGGGCCTCGCCGTGGTGCGTCCGGCCAGTAGGACCCGAGCCCCTCGTGCGGTGGTGCGGCGGGAGGCAGCGGCGCGGGGGCCGGTGGGGTCAGGGTGCTCATGATGGGCTCCTTCGTCGTGATCGGACGGGTCACGTCCGCGGGCAGGGTCACCTCGATGCGGCAGCCGTGGTCACTGTCGGCGACGGCGATGGTCCCGCCGTGCAGCTGGGCGACCCAGCGGGAGATGGCGAGGCCGAGACCGGTGCCGCTGTTGTGTGCGGCACTGGTCGTGAACCGCTCGAACACCGCGCGCCGGTCCGAGGCCGCGATCCCGGGCCCGTCGTCAGCGACGGCGACCAGGACGTCGCCGTCGGCGAGCTCGGCGCTCACCCGGACCAGGCCACCAGCCGGACTGTGGCGGGACGCGTTGTCGAGCAGGTTGGCGAGCAGCTGGTGCACGCGGTCGGGGTCGGCCGGGACCGTGAGGGACTCCGGTCGCACCACCACCGTGTAGCGCAACCCGTCGACCCGGGCCTGGGCCACGGCCTCCTCGAGCAGGTCGGCGAGCCGCACGTCCTTGAACCGCAACGGCGTCACGCCCTCCTCCACGCGCGACAGGTCGAGCAGGTCGCTCACGAGGCGGCCGAGGCGCTCGGTCTGGGCGAGCGCGAGGCGCAGCTCGTCCGGGCCGGGCTGCGAGACGCCGTCGACGAGATTCTCCAACACTGCCTGCAGCGCGGAGATCGGGGTGCGCAGCTCGTGCGAGACGTTGGCGACGAGGTCACGCCGGTGCCGGTCGACCAGCTCGAGGGTCGCCGACATCCTGTTGAAGGCGCGGGCCAGCTCGCCCACCTCGTCGCCGGACGTGGCGCGCACGCGCTGGGAGTAGTCGCCTTGCGCCATCTGCTGGGCCGCGTGTGTCATCTCACGCAGCGGCGAGGTCATCCCCCGTGCCAGGAGCTGGGTGATGCCGAGCGCTGCCAGGACCGCGACCGGCACGGTGGCCCACGGCGAGAGCCCCGCGCGGGTGCCGACGACGGCGAGCACCGACGCCACGGTGATCGTGACCGCCACGAGCAGGCCCAGCTTCACCTTGATGGAGCGGACCGCGTCGAGGGGGCGAAGGTCGTACCTCACGCGCCCACCTCCAGGGCGTAGCCGACTCCGTGGACGGTGCGCAGGAGGTCGGCCCCGAGCTTGCGGCGCAACGACTTCACGTGGCTGTCGACCGTGCGGGTGCCCGATGCGTCCGCCCAACCCCAGACCTCGGCCAGCAGCGCCTCTCGGGTCAGGACCGTGCCGGGTCGCGCGGCGAGGCACGCCAGCAGGTCGAACTCGGTCGGCGTGAGGTGCACCTCGTCCTCCCGGGACCACACCCGCCGCTGGGCGCCGTCGATGCGTAAACCGTTGACCTGCACCGTCGGTGCAGGGGACTGCCTCGTCGCCGCGGCCCGCTCCACCCGCCGCAGCAGTGCCCTGATCCGGGCCACCAGCTCACGCATCGAGAACGGCTTGGTCATGTAGTCGTCGGCCCCGATCCCGAGGCCGACCAGCAGGTCGGTCTCGTCGTCGCGCGCGGTGAGCATCAGGACAGGCACCGGTCGCGCGGCCTGGAGCCGCCGGCATACCTCGTGGCCGTCGAGGCCGGGGAGCATCACGTCGAGCACCACGACCTCCGGGTCCCAGGCTGCGGCGCGGTCGAGGGCGACGAGGCCGTCGTGCACCTGCTCGACGTCGAAGCCCTCGGCGGCCAGGCGCGCGGCAATCGCGTCGGCGATGGTGGGTTCGTCCTCGACGACGAGGACGCGGGGCTTGGTGCTCACGTTCTCGAGACTAGGAGAGTGTCCCGGTGGGGGAGGGGTAGATGGTGTGAAGGTTCTGTGCAGATGTGCTGGTCCGCGTCGAACCCGTTCACCCCGTTAGGGTGGCGGCCATGACCTCAGCCGCCCTGCCGCCGTCCTCGGTGACGGTGCGCGTCCCGGCGAAGGTCAACCTCGAGCTGCTCGTCGGGCCCCCCCGCGAGGACGGGTACCACCCGTTGTCCACGATCTTCCACGCGGTCAACCTCTTCGACGAGGTGACCGTGATGAGCGCCCCCCAGTGGGGGCTGGCGGTGTCGGGGCCGCAGTCCTTCGGCGTGCCCGTCGACGGCACCAACCTCGCCGCCCGCGCCGCGCAGCGGCTGGCCGAGGTGAGCGGCATCGACGAACCCGTGCACATCACCATCCGCAAGGACATCCCCGTGGCGGGTGGCATGGCCGGCGGCTCGGCTGATGCCGCGGCCACGCTGGTCGCGTGCGACCTGCTGTGGGGCACCGGCCTGACCCGTCCCGAGCTCGAGGAGATCGCGGCGGGGCTGGGCAGCGACGTGCCCTTCCTGCTCGGTGGGGGCACCGCCATGGGGTCGGGGCGCGGCGAACGGCTGGCGCCGGTGCTGGCCCGGGGCAGCTACCACTGGGTCTTCGCCCTCAGCGAGGACGGCCTGTCGACCCCGGCCGTGTATGCCGAGTGCGACCGTCTGAGGGGTGACCGCACCGTGCCCGACCCCTCGCCGAGCGCCGAGATGATGACGGCGTTGCGCTCGGGCGATGCGCGCGCCCTGGGTGCCGCCCTGTCGAACGACCTTCAGGCAGCAGCGATTTCGCTGAGACCGGCCCTGGGGGACGTCCTCGACGCCGGGCTGGAGTTCGGTGCGCTGGGCGGCGTCGTGTCCGGATCGGGCCCGACGGTCGCCTTCATCGCCGAGTCCAACGAGGCCGCCCTCGACCTCGCGGTCTCCCTGACGGCGTCGGGCGCGGTGCAGGACGTCCGCCGCGCGACCGGTCCGGCGCACGGAGCCCACGTCATCAGCGCCCCACGGCCGGGCTGAGCGGCAGCAGATGGCCAACCTCATCAGCGTCGAGCGCGCCACCCTCGCCCTCGGCACCGCCCACGTGCTCGACGAGGTCTCCCTCGGCGTGCTCGGTGGTGACCGGATCGGTGTCGTCGGACGCAACGGTGGCGGCAAGACCACGCTGCTGCGGGTCCTCGCCGGCCACCTCCAGGTCGACTCGGGTCGGGTGACCCACGCGGGGGTGTCGCGGGTCGGCGTCCTCGCCCAGGACGACGTCCTCGACCCCGCTCACACCGTGCACGAAGCGGTCCTCGGCGACCTGGCCGAGCACGTGTGGGCCGGCGACCCTCGCATCCGCGACGTCCTCACGGGGCTCCTCGGCGGGATCGGTGCGGAGGCCGTCGGTGGTTTCGACGCGCTCGTGGGGCCCCTGTCCGGTGGGGAGCGTCGGCGCCTCGCACTGGCTGCGCTGCTGGTGCAGGACCCCACGGTGCTGTTCCTCGACGAGCCGACCAACCACCTGGACGTCGAGGGCGTGGCCTGGCTCGCCGAACACCTGGTGCGCCACCGTGCCCGCCCGGACAACGCCGTCGTCGCCATCACGCACGACCGGTGGTTCCTCGACGAGATCGCCACGACCACGTGGGAGGTCGTCGACGGCAAGGTCAACGCCTTCGACGGTGGCTACGCGGCCTACGTCCTCGCGAAGGCCGAGCGCGAGCGGATGGCGGCGGTCACCGCCGAGCGGCGCGACAACCTGCTCCGCAAGGAGCTCGCCTGGTTGCGACGCGGTCCGCCGGCGCGGACCACCAAACCGAAGTTCCGCATCGACGCGGCCAACTCCCTCATCGCCGACGAACCACCCGCGCGCGACGACGTCGAGCTGATGCGGTTCGCCACGACCCGGCTGGGCAAGGACGTCGTCGACCTCGTCGACGCGTCGGTGACCCTCGGTGAGCGGCTGCTGCTCGACCGGGTCACCTGGCACCTCGCTCCGGGCGAGCGCGTCGGCATCGTCGGCGTCAACGGCGCCGGCAAGTCGACCCTGCTGCGCGCCATCGCCGGTCAGGTCCCGCTCTCCTCGGGCAAGCGGAAGGAGGGCGTGACCGTCAAGCTCGCCTACCTCACCCAGGAGGTGCGTGAGCTGGAGCGGTATGCCGACTGGCGCGTCATCGAGGCGATCGAGGACGTCCGCAAGTACATCCGTCTCGGACGCAAGGAGATCAGCGCGTCGCAGCTCGCGCAACGGCTCGGCTTCACCGGCGGTCGCCAGCAGACTCGCGTCTCGGACCTGTCCGGTGGCGAGCGCCGCCGGCTCCAGCTCACCAGGCTGTTGATGGACGAGCCGAACGTCCTGCTGCTGGACGAACCGACGAACGACCTGGACATCGAGACGCTGACCTCCCTGGAGGACGTCCTCGACGGCTGGGCGGGCACGTTGCTCGTGGTGTCGCACGACCGCTACCTGCTGGAGCGGGCGKGCGACAAGCAGCTCGCCCTGATGGGCGACGGCAAGCTCCGTGAGCTGCCCGGTGGCGTCGAGCAGTACCTCGAGCTGCGACGAGCCGCCCCCGCGCCGACGCTGCCCACCCCACCCAGCTCGGCGCAGACACCTGCGGCACCTGCCCCGGTTGTCACGAACAGCCCAGCCGAGCTGCGCGACGCCCGCAAGGACATGGCGCGAATCGAGAAACAGCTCGCCCGGCTGGCGCAGCGCGAGGACCGGATCCACGCCGAGATGGCCGAGTCGGCGACGGACCACGCCAAGGTGCTCACCCTGAACGGCCAGCTGCGCGAGATCGTCGACGAGCGTGAGGGGCTCGAGCTGGAGTGGCTGGCCGCAGCCGAGATCGTCGGCTGAGCTCGCGTTCGTCCTGGGGGTGGCCGCGTCGAGAGTGCGCGACACGCTGAACGGGCAGCCCGGTCGTCAGCGTGTCGTGCACTCTCGACCGAGTCGGCTCAGGCCTCGAAAGGGGACAGCAGGCGTCGCAGCATGGCGGCCAGCTCGTCGCGGTCACTGCTCGACAGCTCTGCGAGCAGGTCGCGCTCGCGGTCGAGCAGGTCGGCCATGGCGTCGTCGACGGTGCGCTGCCCCGTCGCTGTGAGGCGCACGATGACGCCGCGGCGGTCGTGGGGGTCGGGCGTGCGACCGACCAGCCCGCGGCGCTCGAGCCGGTCGACGCGGTTGGTCATCGTGCCGCTGGTGACGAGTGTCTGGCGGATCAGCTGGCCGGGCGAGAGCTGGTAGGGCGAACCAGCGCGCCGCAGGGCCGAGAGCACGTCGAACTCCCACCCCTCGAGCTGGTGCCGGGCAAAGGCCTGGACGCGGTCCAGGTCGAGCCGTCGGGCCAGCCGGGAGACGCGGGACAGGATCTGCAGCGGCGCCACGTCGAGGTCCGGGCGCTCACGACGCCACGCCTCGACGATCCGGTCGACGTCGTCGGGCGGGGGAGTCGACATGGTGACAACTCTACCTTCCGTCAAGTATCTTGATGTCAAGACAACCGTTGAGAGGTCGCCGTCATGAGCACCACGTGGGATCCCCAGCAGTACGCCAAGTTCTCCGACCACCGGTCGCGTCCGTTCGGCGACCTGCTGGCGCGCGTCGGTGCGAGGCATCCTCGTCTGGTCGTCGACCTCGGCTGCGGCAACGGTCCGCTGACCCTCTCACTCGCCGAGCGCTGGCCCGACGCCCGCATCGTGGGCGTCGACCACTCCCCCCAGATGCTTGCGGTGGCACGGTCCCTGGATGTGACCGATCGCATCGAGTGGGTGGAATCCGATGTGGCGCAATGGGATCCGATGACCCTGGGGGCGGCCCCGGACGTCATCGTCACCAACGCCACGCTGCAGTGGGTGCCGGGCCACCTCGACCTCCTGACCCGTTGGGCGGCTGCCCTCGCTCCCGGGGGATGGCTGGCGATGCAGGTGCCGGGCAACCTCGACGCCCCCTCGCACGCGCTGATGCGCGACGTCGCCCGCGACCACCCGGACGCCGACCTCCTCCGACCCGCTCTCGATCGGCTGGCCGTCGAGCAGCCGTCCGCCTACGTCGAGCTGCTCGGGAGTGTCGGACTCGAGGTCGACGGGTGGGAGACGACCTACCAGCATGTCCTCGATCCCGAGGCGCGACAGGCGAACCCGGTCCTGGAGTGGGTGCGCGGGACCGGGCTGCGACCCGTGCTCGACGCACTGACGGACGAGACCCGGCGCGAGGCGTTCCTGGCGGACTACGACGCGAGGCTGCGCGCGGCATACCCGCGGACGCCGATAGGCGTGATCTTTCCGTTCCGCCGCATCTTCGCCGTGGCCCATCGCCGGGACGGTGGCGGACCGGAGGTCTGAACCGGGTAAAGGGTCGGGGCCAGAGCTCCTTGCTGCCCCTGGAGCGCGAGACGTTCTACGGTCGGGGTATGACCTCCTTCGTGAAATCCGTGACCTTCGACTGCTCCAGCGCCCTGCTCGTCGCCGGTTTCTGGGCGGCCGCGCTCGGCTCCAACGTCGACGAGGACAGCACCGACGACCGGGCGTGGGTCGAGCCCGCGGGGTGGGGCGGTCCCACCCTGTGGTTCCAGCGCGTCCCTGAAGGCAAGACCGCGAAGAACCGGCAGCACTTCGACCTGCGCGCCGTGGGGTCGGTCGGTGCCGAGGTCGAACGACTGGTGGCCCTGGGCGCCTCCGTCATCGGCGGCGACGGCGAGCTCGTCGTCATGGCTGATCCCGAGGGCAACGAGTTCTGCGTCGAGTCCTGACGCCGACCCCCGCCCCCGCGGGCATCGGCGACGTGTCAGAGCTTGCGGGCGATGGTGAGTCCGTCGAAGGCCGTGAGCACGACCGTCTCGACCCGGTCGTCGGCGGCAACCAGGTCGTTGAAGGCCCGGAGGGCGTCGAGGTTGTCGCCGGCGGCGCTGTCGTCTGCGATCTCACCGCTCCAGAGCACGTTGTCAGCCAGCAGCAGGCCGCCCGGCCGGACCCGGGGCACCAGCTCGTTCCAGTAGTCCACGTAACCGCCCTTGTCGGCGTCGATGAAGACCAGGTCGATGGTGGCGTCTGCAGGCAGTGCCCGCAGGGTGTCGAGCGCCGGTGCGATCCGCAGGTCGATGCGGTCGGCCACCCCGGCCTCCTGCCAGGACTGCCTGCCGATCGCCGTCCACTCCTCGCTGATGTCGCAGCAGACCAGGGTGCCTCCGTCAGCCAGCCCGCGGGCGATGCAGAGGCTCGAGTACCCCGTGAAGGTCCCGACCTCGACGGCCGACCGCGCTCCGACGAGGCGGGCCAGCATGGTGAGCAGCTGCCCCTGGTCGTCACCGATCTGCATGCTGGCAGGCCCGCCGAGGGCGCGCGTGCGTTCCTGCAGCCGGCGCACCACCGGGTCGGGCCGCCACGAGCTGTGCGCGGAGGCGTAGTCGCGAACGGCGTCGGTGACCAGGAACGAGCGCATGCCCGTCAGGCTAGTCCGCGGTGAGCAGCCCCGGTTTCTTCTCGAGTCCGGCGAGGCCGTTCCAGGCGAGGTTGACCAGGTGGGCCGCCACGTCGGCCTTCTTCATCTTGCGAGAGTCGAGCCACCACTGGCCGGTGAGGGCGACCATGCCGACGAGCATCTGCGCATAGAGCGGAGCCGTCTTGGGATCGAGCTTGCGACGCTTGAACTCGGCCGCGAGGATGTGCTCGACCTGGCTCGCGACGTCGGAGATGAGGCTGGCGAACGATCCGGTCGACTGACCGGCAGGACTGTCCCGCACCAGGATCCGGAAGCCGTCGGTGTTGCTCTCGATGTAGTCCAGCAGGGCGCCCGCAGCCCGCTCGAGCGTCTCGCGACTGTTGAGCTCGGCGCTCAGCGCGCCAGTGATGCCCCCGAGCAGTGCGGCGATCTCTCGGTCGACGACGACGGCATAGAGCCCCTCCTTGCCGCCGAAGTGTTCGTACACCACCGGCTTGGACACGCTGGCCTTCGCGGCGATCTCCTCAACTGTCGTGCCTTCGAAACCCTTGTCCGCGAACAGTTTCCGACCGACCTGGATGAGCTGCTCGCGGCGCTGCTTGCCCGTCATGCGGGAGCGGGAGCCGGAGGCGGTGGTCTTGTCGTGGGCGTCGGTCACACGGTCCATCATGCCGCCTGCGTAGCGTGGTGGTCGTGAAGGGCAACGCCCGGTATGCCGGTGGAGCGCGGCGGTTGGCGATGTCGGCTGCCGCCGTGGCCGCCTTGCTCCTCCTCGGTGTGGCTCTCGACCAAGGGCCCCTGGGGCCTGCCGAGTCCGCCCCACCGCCGGTCGCTTCTCCCTCACCGCCGGTCCCGTCGGTGACCACGGCCGTGCCGGGTCTCGACGTCCCCACTGCGCCACGGATAGTGACGGACCACCTGACCTTCGGTGCCGAGCGCAGGGCCGAGACCGCGGCATACGCGGAACGCCACTATGGAACGCGCACCTGGCGGCTGGATCCGAGCGTGATCGTCCTGCACTACACGGAGAGCGACACCTACGCCTCCGCTCGCTCGCTCTTCGAGGCGGACCTGCCCAACCGGGGTGAGCGCCCGGGAACCTGCGCCCACTACGTCATCGACCAGGACGGGACCATCCACGAGCTCGTGCCGCCGACCGTGATGTGCCGGCACACGGTGGGGCTGAACCACCTCGCCATCGGCATCGAGTTCGTCCAGTCCTCCAGCGGTCACGACCCCCGCTGGGCGGTTCAGCAGGTGCTCCGCCGCAGGGCGCAGGTGGCCGCGGGCGTGGCGCTCGTCGAGGACCTGCAGAGGCGGTTCCCGATCGCGGACAGCGACGTCATCGGGCACGCGATGGCCAACGACACCAAGGGTTTTCGCGACCGCGAGGGCTGGCGCAACGACCACACCGACTGGCAGGAGGCGGAGGTCGTGGCATTCCGCCGGCTGCTCACCACTGCCCCCTGACGCGAGACCTCAGGCGGCGAGGCGGCGGGCGTCGATGCGCTTGGCCACCGGCCACCTGACGTCGGTGGCCCAGCCGAGCTTCTCGAGCGCCCAGATGACCCGCGCCGTCGAGTCGACCTGACCCTTCTCGACCCCGTGACGGGCGCAGGTCGGGTCGGCGTGGTGCAGGTTGTGCCACGACTCGCCCATCGACAGGACCGCCAGCCACCAGACGTTGCCGGACTTGTCGCGGCTCTTGAACGGCCGCTCGCCGATGGTGTGGCAGATCGAGTTGATCGACCAGGTGACGTGGTGCAGCAGGGAGACTCGCACCAGGGACGCCCAGAAGAAGGCGGTCAGCGCCCCCTGCCAGCTCATCGACCACAGCCCGCCGACGACGGCAGGCAGGAGCATCGAGCCGGCGACGATCAGCGGGAACGCCCGGTCGACCTTCTGCAGGTCCGTGTCGGCCATCAGGTCGGGTGCGTACTTGCTTCGCGGCGTCTGCTCGACGTCGAAGAGCCAGCCCGTGTGCGCCCACCACAGCCCCTTGGCCAGTGCCGGGATCGTCTCGCCGTAGCGCCACGGGCTGTGCGGGTCGCCATCGCGGTCGGAGAAGGCATGGTGGCGGCGGTGGTCGGCAACCCACCGCACCACCGGTCCCTGGATGGCTAGGGAGCCGGCGATCGCGAGTGCCACCTTCAGCCCCCGACTGGCCTTGAACGAGCCGTGCGTGAAGTAACGGTGGAAGCCGACGGTGATCCCGTGCCCCGCAACGGCATACATGACGACGGCGATCACGATGTCGTGCCAGCCGAGGCCCCAGCCCCAGGCGACGGGCACCGCCGCGAGCAGCGCCAGGAACGGGATGCCGATGAACAGCGCCAGCGCGACCTGTTCGCCTCGGGCCTTCCGTTCGGGTGCCACGGACGGCGTCTGGTCCTGGGTGGTCGGCGCCGTCTGCGCGGGAGCGGGCGCGGTCTGCGCGGCTGAGTTGGGGGGCGTCATCGCAGGGGGAACCTTCCTTCGGTTCGTCGCCACGGAGGCATCATCAACGTACGAAACCGTAACCTACGGAACCGTAGGTTGTCATCGGTGTCGGCGGCGATGCCCAGGTATGCCGCGTGCTTGGCTACCCTTGGCGGGTCCCCGCAGGGGGCGTTCCCCGGTTGGTCTGCTGGCAGGGCCCGCCTGACTTTGAATCAGGACAAGCGACGTAGGTTCGATTCCTACCCGGGGAGCCAGGTCCTAGGCGCCGGGGTCCCAGGCGAAGAGCTGGTCGAAGACCCGTGGGTCACCGCCGAGCTCGAGGGACTCCGGCGGGATGCGGCCGTAGAAGAAGAGGACCAGCTCGCTGGCTGTGCCCCGGGCGGAGGCATCCACCGTGTCCGGGTCGTCGCTGCCGGAGTCGGGCAGGCGGGCCGCCCGTGCGCCGTCGGCGGAGAGCCAGACGCGCCAGGAGCGGCCCTCGGTGGCGTGGTAGTCGACGACAGCCGGCTGGTGCGGCCAGGCGCTCGTCGTGGCGCAGCAGGTGAACAGGAACTCCTCGACCCCGTCGAGCGCCGCCTCCTCCGGGAGTGGCTCTGCGGCGTCCGCGGTGAGCTGGGCGTCGTAGGTGTGCACCGCCATCTGCTGCACCTGGTGCCGGGCGACGGCACCGCTGGTCGGCGGTGACTGCGAATCGCCCCACCACATCCAGACACCTCGATCCGGGCCGGCATCGTGCAGGGCGTCCACCAGCTGCTGCGTCGACTCGGCCATCCAGACGAGCAGCGCCTCGCGGTCACGAGGCGCCGGCGCGCCGTCTCCCGCGGACTTTCCGGCTGCGTCGGGTCCGGCGGCGACAGTGGCTGCCCACGAGCGACGCCCCTCGCCCAGGTGCTCGACCAGGTCGAAGAGCGTCCACTCGGGGCAGCTCGGCACCTGCGCGTCGAGGCTCGGCGCGGAGGAGACCGCGGCGCAGAAGGCGGCTGACCTTTCGTCGATCAGCCGCAGCAGGTCTTGGTACTCCACGATGTTCTTCACTCGCGCTGTCTATCACTGTGCCGTGGGTGACCGACATCGAATTTCCCGCCCGCGGGAGCCTGAGACCTCAGCCGCGCGGGCCACCGCCGTGGTTGTCGGTGTCGACCGTGATGGTCTTGAGGTCCTTGCTGACCTCGAGCCTGACGTTGGCGCCGGCCTTGGTACCGAAGACGTCGTAGGAGCCGTCGGGGTCCTTGCGTACGGACGTGACGGTGACGGCCGAGTCCTTGGCCTTCACGGCCGCCTTGACGTTCGCGAGCTCGGTGCCGGTGACAGGGGTGTGGTTGCCGCCCCCGGGGCCGCCGCCGGGGCCATGACCCCCGCGTCCGCCACCGGCGTTGGTGGTGATGGTCTTGAGGTCCTTGCTGACCTCGAGCATGACGTTGGCACCGGCCTTGGTGCCGAAGACGTCGTAGGAGCCGTCGGGGTCCTTGCGCACGGACGTCACAGTGACGGCCGAGTCCTTGGCCTTGACGGCTGCCTTGACGTTGGCGAGCTCGGTGCCGGTGACCGGGGTGTCGTTGTTGGGGTTCGCCGAGCCGTCGGGTGCCTCGGTGTTGGCTGCGTACCCGACGGCGGCCGATGGAGCAGAGGACGGTGAGGCGGCGTTGGACAGGGCGGCGCCCGTGGCGACCAGCCCGAGGGCCCCGACGAGGGCGCACGCGCCGGTGATGATCCTGCTGTTGGCCATGGTGGCTCCTAGGGGTCGCTCACGGCCACTGTGGCCGAGTAGATGCTGCGAGCCTCGGGGGCGCACCTGTGCTGAACCTGTGGTGACCCTTCGCCGCACCTAGGAACCCGCGCTCAGCCCAGCTCCCGGCGAGTGCCCCGACCCTGACCCGGCCGTTCGCCGACCCCGAGGGCCGTGACGGGCAAACCGGGGTCGGGTCAGGGCTGCACCCGATGGGCGGCGAGGTCCCAAGAGCGCACAGTGGAGGAGTCCGGGAAAGGCCCGGCGCGACACCGAAGGAAGTGCTCCACCCATGAACGACATCCACTCCACCTTTGCCCAGCAGGGCTTGGTCCGACCGCGCGGCGAGCGCGTCCTGGGCGGCGTGGTCGCTGGGCTCGGACGACGCTTTGGTATCGCCCCGTGGCCGGCCAGGATCCTCTTCGTGCTGCTGCTCATGGTGATTCCCGGCAGCCAGATCCTGATCTACCCGATCCTGTGGATCCTCATGCCCTCCGAGGCCACGACGGTCGCCCCGGCGTACCAGGGTCCCGGCCCCGCCGCCGCCCCGGCCTCCTGAACCCCAGCACCGGACACGCAAACGCCAGCACCGGTCATGCCCACGCCGAGAGCGTGGTCATGACCGGTGCTGGCGTTCAACCGCCTGCTAGGGCAGCGACAGGGTGTAGTCGTTCAGGGTGAAGGTCGTCGGCTCGCCGGTGTACGAGACCTCGAAGCCGTACTCGACCTCGCCGAGCACCTGCGACGACTTCAGCCAACCCTGGGCAACAGCCCACTTCAGGATGTGCGCCAGGTCGACGCTGCCCTGGTTGGTGACGTTGTCGCGGATGAACCACAGGCCGGACCCGTTGGTGTACGCGTGGTAGGCGACGCCGTCGATCGTGGCCTGGACGCCGTGGTTGACCCCGTACCAGTACTGCCAGTTCATGGTCCAGTTGTTCCAGACCATGACCTCGGTGCCGAAGTTGTCGAGCCACAGGTCGTAGGCGGCGTTCCACTGCTTCCCCTTGGCCGGAACCGTGCCTCCCCCTGCGGGAGTCGTCACGTTGAAGGTCGACGGCAGCGAGGTGAGCGACGACAGCGGGTAGCTGACGTGGCGCTGGGTGTCCGGGTAGGTCTTGACCGAGTCGTCGGTGCCGGTGCCCGGCTGGTTGGACGTCACGGACCACCGGTTCCACGCGCAGGCCGAGATGCTCTGGGGTCCGGCATCACCGCTCCACATGTTGTTGTTCACGAGGTAGCCGTTGTTGTTCCAGGACCCGTACGAGGCGGACGACGTCCACGCCGGCGTGCACGCGGCCGGCGAGGTCGCGGTGCTGCTGCTGGTCGTGGTCGGCGGCGTGCTCGTCGTGCTCGACGTGCTCGACGTGCTGGACGTGCTGGACGTGCTCGTCGTGCTCGACGTGCTCGTGGTGCTCGAGGTGCTGCTCGTCGTGCTACTGGTGGGCGTCGTGGTGCTGCTGGTCGGAGTCGTGGTGCTCGTCGACGCGGTCTGGAAGCTGACGTCGTTGCCGTAGACGGTCCCCTTGGTCGTCGGCACGACCACGCGGTAGTGGTAGGTGGCGCCGCTCCTGAGGCCTGCGAGGCGCTCTGAGACCGGGACGGTGGTGCTGCTGCTCCGCGAGAGGGACTTGAGCGCGGTCGAGGCTCCGTAGGCGGAGGTCGTGCCCCACTGGAAGTAGGCGCCCTTGGCGCGGATACGGGTTCCGACCTGGCCGTTCAGGCTGGCCGCGGTCGTCGAGACCTGGGTCGCCGGCATGGTCGTCGCCGGGGCGGTTCGGGACGTGGAGGAGTGGTGGCCCGTTCGGCCCCAGCTGGCTCCCGTCATGGGGAGGGCCAGCGCAGATACCGAGGCGCCGCCGGCTAAAGCGGTCGCGACGAGGGCGGAGATGGGCAGGGTCAAGATTTTCACAGGGTCTCCAGGGGGTGTCTCTGTGTTTTCGGGGGAATAGCTGTCCGCCGTGCGGACCCTGCATGGCGCGGCGCGGACAGTCGAAGTGCCCTACCATGTCGGACGCTCACGGCATACGCAAGTTGCATGAGGACGATGCAGTCCATTTGGATGAGGCCGAGCGGGCCGTTCGAAGGACATTCCTCGTGGTCAGCCCACCATTCGAAGCGATGCGTGCCCTGGACCCGCGCGCAAGGGTCCGCGCAGGCCGTCGGGAGCCGGTCAAACCGACGGGTAGCATGACGGCGTCCCCGTCGCACCCGACCAGATCGCTGGAGTCTCGCGCGTGAGCACCCCCACCGGATCGCACCGTCTTGCCGCAGTCATCGTCCTGGCGGCCGGTGAAGGCACCCGGATGAAGTCCGCCACCCCGAAGGTCCTGCACAGGATCGGGGGACGCACCCTCGTCGGGCACGCGATCGCCGCCGCGCGCGCGGTCGCCCCGGAGCACCTGGCCGTCGTGGTGCGCCATGAACGCGATCTCGTGGCCGCCCACGTGGCCGAGCTCGACCCGCACGCCGTGATCGCGGACCAGGACGAGGTGAAGGGCACCGGCCGCGCCACGGAGTGCGCGCTCGAGGCACTGCCCGCCGACCTCGACGGCACCATCCTGGTGACCTACGGAGACGTGCCGCTGCTCGCCGGCGACACCCTGCGGTCCCTGGTCGACGAGCACGTGGGCACGCGGAGTGCGGTCACGGTGATCACCGCGCACCTCGAGGACCCCACCGGCTACGGCCGGATCCTGCGCGGCGCCGACGGGGGCGTCGAGGGCATCGTCGAGCAGAAGGACGCGACCGACGCCCAGCAGGCGATCACCGAGATCAACTCCGGGATCTACGCCTTCGACGCGGCAGTGCTCGTCGACGCCCTCGGCCAGGTCGGCACCGACAACGCCCAGGGCGAGAAGTACCTCACCGACGTCCTCGCCATCGCGCGCAAGGCAGGCGGACGCGTCAGTGCCCACCTCATCGGCGACCTGTGGCAGACGGAGGGCGTCAACGACCGGGTGCAGCTCGCCCGCCTCGGCAAGGAGCTCAACCGCCGTACCACCGAGCGCTGGATGCGCGACGGCGTGACGATCGTCGACCCCGACACGACGTGGATCGACAGCGACGTCACCATCGGTCGCGACGCGACCATCCTGCCCGGCACCCAGCTGCTCGGCGCCACGACCATCGGCGAACGCGCCACCATCGGGCCCGACACGACGCTGACCGACACGGAGGTCGGCCCGGACGCCGAGGTCAAGCGCACCGAGGCGCTGCTCGCGGTGATCGGCGAGGGTGCCTCCGTGGGTCCGTTCTCCTACCTGCGCCCCGGCACCGAGCTGGGTGCGAGGGGCAAGATCGGCGGTTTCGTCGAGACCAAGAATGCCAAGATCGGCGACGGCGCCAAGGTCCCACACCTCACGTATGCCGGTGACGCCGTCATCGGGGAGGGCGCCAACATCGGGGCGGGCACCATCTTCGCCAACTACGACGGGGTCGCGAAGCACCAGACCACGATCGGTCGACACAGCTTCATCGGGTCCGACACCGTCCTCATCGCGCCGGTGAACGTCGCGGACGGGGCCTACGTCGGCGCCGGCTCCGCGCTCACGGGGGACGTCGAGCCCGGCCAGATCGCCGTGGCCCGCGGCCGGCAGCGCAACATCGACGGCTGGGTCGCCCGGGCCCGCGCCGGCACGCAGACCGCCAAGGCGGCCGAAGAAGCTGCAACCACGCGGCATACCAAAGACTCCACGGAAGGGCAGGCCAACGCGTGACCGGCATCACGAAGACCACCGAGAAGAACCTGATGGTCTTCTCCGGGCGGGCCAACCCGGAGCTCGCCGAGGAGGTCGCCAGCATGCTCGGCACCAACCTCGTGCCGACGAGCGCCTACGACTTCGCCAACGGCGAGATCTACGTGCGTTATGAGGAGTCGGTCCGCGGGTCCGACGCGTTCGTCATCCAGAGCCACACGACGCCCATCAACGAGGCGATCATGGAGCAGCTCATCATGATCGACGCCCTCAAGCGGGCCAGCGCCAAGCGGATCACGGTCGTGCTGCCGTTCTACGGCTACGCCCGGCAGGACAAGAAGCACCGCGGTCGTGAGCCGATCTCGGCCCGGCTGATGGCCGACCTGTTCAAGACGGCCGGCGCGAACCGGCTGATGGCGGTCGACCTGCACACGGCCCAGATCCAGGGCTTCTTCGACGGTCCCGTCGACCACCTCATGGCGCTGCCGATCCTGGCTGACCACGTCGCCAAGAAGTACGGCGACGAGAAGCTCGCGGTCGTCTCACCGGACGCCGGCCGGATCAAGGTGGCCGAGCAGTGGTCACAGCGGCTCGGCGGCGCCCCGCTGGCCTTCATCCACAAGACGCGAGACATCAACCGCCCCAACGAAACCGTGGCCAACCGCGTCGTCGGTGAGGTCAAGGGCCGGGTCTGTGTCCTCGTCGACGACATGATCGACACCGCCGGCACCATCACCAAGGCGGCCGACGCGCTGATGGCCGACGGCGCCGCCGGGGTCATCATCGCCGCGACCCACGCGATCCTTTCCGGTCCGGCCATCGACCGGCTCAAGAACTGCAGCGCCGTCGAGGTGATCGTCACCAACACCCTGCCGATCGACGAGGCGCACGAGTTCGACAAGCTCACGGTGCTCTCGATCGCGCCGCTGATCAGCCGCGCGATCCAGGAGGTCTTCGAGGACGGCTCGGTGACGAGCCTTTTTGATGGCCACGCCTGAGAGCAGTGATGGCCACGCCTGAGAGCAGTGACGGCCACGCCTGACCTCCGGCCACAGCAGTCGGGCGGCTCCCGAGGGTGCCGCCCGACCTGGTGTTCGTCACTCTGAGGGACTGACCTAGCCGCAGGTCACGTCGATGAAGGTGGTGAACGACTTCGACGTGTTCGCCACGCGCACCGCCACCGAGGCGGGGCCGCTCGCGATCCACTTGCCACCGGTGGTCACGCCCTTGACGGTGCACCCCGCCTGGTTGGCGATGGTGATGGTGTGGGTGCCCGGCTCGACGTTCTCGACGTGCGCCTCGTGGTTCACGGACAGGCTCGGTGCGTAGTACGACCACTTCTTGTTGGACGCCCCGTGCGTGTCGGTCCAGGTGATCCCCAGCCCGTCCAGGACCCGACCGGTGCTGTCGTAGAACCTGGTGTCGATCTCCTGCGGCACCTCTTCGCCGACCTTGAAGTTGTCCGTCTTGCTGTTGGCACCGACGAATCCGTGCTTGTTGCCGCCCGTGCTGCCGCAGTTGACGACGTTGAGTCCGTCGCTCTCCCCGAGCGCGACACAACCGGCCTTGAAGTCCGCGACCTTGGTGGCCCAGGCCTTGTACTCGCCACCGTTGTTGGGGGTGTCCAGGTAGGGCATCATCTTCACGGTCTTGGCGCCGTGGTCGACGTCCGTGCCGGTCACGTGCTCGCAACCCCCGGCGGCGACGACGCCGGTGATGATGCCGCCGGCGACGGTGAACTGCCGACAGACGGCCTTGTCGGTCGACAGCAGCACCTTGCCCGAGGGGTCGGTGATCTGGAAGACGTAGGTGCCGTCGTCGAGGCCCGCCGCAGTCTGCGGTGCCCCTGGGCCGGGTCCGCCGTCGAGGTAGACGAGGTCCTTGGACGAGTAGATGTTGAAGTTCACCTCGCTGCCATCGGGCAGCGTCGTGAAGATGGCTCCGGACGGAGCGTCTGCGGATGCCGGCAGCGCGGGTACCACCGCTGCTGCCACGGCCAGTGCGGCCGCCCCCACGAGGGCGGTGACCTTGCGGTGCATGATTGCTCCAAGCTGCCGAAGGGGTGGGAGGGAACTGAGGGAACCGAGCGTAGAAAGGCACAACCGCAAGGGGATCGCCCCAATGTCCTACGCCGGGCGTCCATCCGGCAGCCCGCGTGCCTCCTCAGCCCTCCGCGCCGGCCTTGCGGGCTCGGTATGCCGCGACGTTGGCCCGGTTGCCGCACCCTCCGTCGCAGAACCGCTTCGAGCGGTTCTTGGACAGGTCGACGACCACGTCCTCGCAGTCCTCGGCAGCGCAGACCCTCAGCCTGGCCAGCTCGTCCGCCCTGATCACGTCGACCATCGCCATCGCGGCCTCCACGGCCATGCGGGTGGCCAGCGGCGCCTCCGGGGGCGTGGCGTGCAGGTGCCAGGACCACTCGCCGTGTCGGACCAGCTGGGGGAGGGCCCCGGCCTCGGCCAGCAGGGCGTTGACCAGGGCGACCGCCTCATCGGTGTCGCTGGTCCAGAGCTGCCGCAGCCGCGGGCGCAGCTCACGAACTGCGTCGAGCTCCGCGCGGTCACCCGTGTGCGAACCCGTCCACTCCCAGTCGCGCACGAACTCGTCGAGGTGAGCGACCGTGGCGAGGTCCTCGGTGTCGGTGGGCAGCGTCGGCGCCGTGTTGACCAGGGCGGCTGCCGCCCGGAGCGCCACCTCCGTGTCATGGGCAAACAGCATCTTGACTCCTGTCGGTACCGATCACTACTGTCAGGAGTATAAGACGGTTTGCTGGTTACGGTTGGTGGATGTGGACGGAGTGAGGTCATGAGGACACGGTCGACGGGCTTCGGCCTCTGGCTCGCCCTCGCGTCCGCCGCGACCTTCGGCAGCAGCGGGCCGTTCGCCAAGTCCCTGCTGGTCGAGGGCTGGAGCTCCGGGGCCATCGTGCTGCTCCGCGTCGCGGGAGCCACGCTCGTCCTGGCGGTGCCCACGTTCCTCGCCCTGCGCGGGCGGTGGTCCCTCGTCCGTGAGAACCTGCCGGCGGTCCTCGCCTACGGGGCTGTCGCCGTGGCCGGCTGCCAGGTGGCCTACTTCTACGCCGTGCAGCGGCTCGACGTGGGTGTTGCGCTCCTGCTGGAGTACCTCGGGGTGGTGCTCGTCGTCCTCTGGGTCTGGCTGCGCACCCGGAGGGCGCCCAGCGCCCTGACGGGGTTGGGGGTCGTCCTCGCAATCCTGGGCCTCGTGCTGGTCCTCGACCTCTCCGGGCAGGCTCGCCCCGACCTCGTCGGGGTCGCGTGGGGGCTGGTCGCCGCCACCGGGCTGGCCACCTTCTTCGTCCTTGCCGCCGAGGAGAGCAGCCTGCCGCCAGTCGCCCTCGCGGGTCTCGGGATGGGTGCCGGTGCGGTCGCCCTCGGCGTGCTCGGTGCCGTCGGCATCATCCCCCTCACCTTCGCCTCGGCTCCGGTCGAGCTGATGGGCCGGGAGGCCCCGTGGTGGGTCGCGATCGGTGAGCTGGCCCTCATCGCGGCCGCCGCGGCATACCTGCTCGGGGTGACGGCGGCCCGGGTGCTGGGTTCGACGGTCGCCTCCTTCGTGGGCCTGACGGAGGTGCTCTTCGCTGTGCTCTTCGCGTGGGTTCTGCTCGACGAGCTCCCGGGCCTGATGCAGCTGGCCGGTGGCGTCTGCATCGTCGGCGGGGTGGTTGCGGTCCGGCTCGGGGAGCTGCGTCGTGACCGCGCAGCCAGGGCCACCGCGGCGGTCGACGAGGTGGATTTCCCACTCCCGGCAGGCGTCGCCTAGACTCTGCGGGTTGCCTCGGCGAGGGACACTGCACGGCTGCCACCACCTGGGGGCCGGTCACGTCCGTAATTCGACGCGGTGTGGTCTCCGTGCTGCGCCCCGCGTCGAGGCCCACCGCATCCTCGAGTCCCCCACCGCACAGGAGATTTCCGTGTCTGACAACAAGCTCGTCGCAGAGACGCGCACGCAGTTCGGCAAGGGCGCTGCCCGCAAGATTCGCCGCGACCACAAGATCCCCGCCGTCATGTACGGCCACGGAGCCGAGCCCGTGCACATCACCCTCCCGGGCCACGACACGATGATGGCCCTCAAGGTCGCCAACGCCCTGCTCACGATCGTCATCGACGGCAACGAGCAGCTGGCCCTGGCCAAGGACGTGCAGCGCGACCCGATCAAGCCGGTCATCGAGCACATCGACCTCGTCGTCGTCCGCAAGGGCGAGAAGGTCACCGTCGACATCCCGGTCCACATCGAGGGCGAGGCCGCTCCCGAGACCATCGTCACCGTCGACGCCCAGACCGTCCAGCTCGAGGTCGAGGCCACCCACATCCCGGAGAACGTCGTCGTCTCCGTCGAGGGCCTCGAGGCCGGCACGCAGATCAAGGCGTCCGACCTTCAGCTCCCGGCCGGGTCCACCCTCGTCGTCGACGCGGACACCCTGGTCGTCAACATCACCCAGCAGATCTCGCAGGAGGCGCTGGACGCCGAGATGGCCGAGGCAGAGGCCGAGGCCGGCATCGAGCACGAGGCGCCCGGCGACGCCGAGGCCGCCGAGGGCGAAGCCGCCGAGGCTGCCGAGGGCGAGGCCCCCGAGGGCGAGAAGGCCGAGTCCGAGGACGCCTGAGTCCCGCTCACCGTTGTATGCCGGAAGGCCAGGTCCCCTGCGTGGTTCATGGGGACCTGGCCTTCCGGCATACTTGCGCCCCGTGAGTGACGACGGCACCTGGCTCGTGGTGGGCCTCGGAAACCCCGGTCCCAAGTACGCCGGGAACCGGCACAACGTGGGCGCCATGGTGGTCGACGAGCTCGCCTCGCGCAGCGGCTCGAAGCTCTCAGCACACAAGGCCCGCGCTGCTGCTGCCACGGTGCGGATCGGCATGCTGCCCGGCGGGGCACCCGGACCGGCCGCCGTCGTCGCTGTCCCCTCGTCATACATGAACGAGTCGGGTGGACCGGTCAAGGCGCTGATGAGCTTCTTCTCCGTGGAGGTCGACCGGCTCCTCGTCGTCCACGACGAGCTGGACATCCCTGCCGGCGACGTCCGGCTCAAGAAGGGCGGGGGAGAGGGCGGCCACAACGGGCTGCGCTCGATCAGCTCGGCCCTCGGCACCAAGGACTACCTGCGGGTCCGGGTCGGGATCGGCCGCCCGCCGGGCCGGATGGACCCGGCCGACTTCGTGCTCCGCGACTTCGGGACCGTCGAGCGCAAGGAGCTGCCGTTCCTGCTGGACGAGGCCGCGGATGCCGTCGAGATGGTCGTCGCGCACGGTCTGGTCGCGGCCCAGCAGAAGTTCCACAGCCCGGCCTGAGGTCGCGGGTCTGACGGTTGTGGCTGCGCGGTGCGGAGCAGTCCATCTACGGTGACGGGGTGGGCAAGGAACTGATCCTCGTCGCGGCAAGCGGCCTCGCACTGGAAGCCGCCGAGGCCGCGCGTGCCTGCGGAGTGCGCGTCGAGGGCTGCGTCGACGACGACGAGTCGCGCTGGGGGTCGCTGGCGGGCGGCTGGCTCAAGGTGCTGGGTGGACTGGATTCCGTTGCAGCGCAAGATGATCGACAGTTGGTTCTGTGCGCTGGACGTGGTGTGGTGCGCGAGCGGCTGGCCGGGCGGCTGAGAGACCTTGGCATCGGGGACGACCGCTACGCCACCATCGTGCATCCGTCCGTGTCCGTGCCCGAGTCCTGCACGATCGGAGCAGGCTCGGTCGTCCTGGCCGGATCGGTCCTCACAGCGGCGGTGGTCGTGGGACACCACGTGGTCGTGATGCCCGGTGTCACGCTGACCCACGATGACGTCATCGAGGACTTCGCCACCCTCTGCGCAGGGGTGACGCTGGGCGGGAGCGTGCGCGTGGGACGCGCCGCCTACCTCGGCATGGCCTCGAGCGTCCGCGAGAAGGTGACGGTGGGCGCCGAGAGCACCCTGGGCATGGGCGCGGTCCTGGTGCGCGACCTGCCTGCCGGCGAGGTCTGGGCGGGTGTTCCAGCGCGGGCTCTGGGCCGCGAGCAAAAAATGGTCACTGACTAGTCCCTGACTAGTCTCGGGCCTTCCGTCGGGCCCCACGTCGGGTCCCGCAGGCAGCCGTGTCCGCATCGCACACGACGGCGAATGGACGCTGTCGGAACCGTCTGGAAGGTGGCGGGGCGAACGGCCCCCAGATGGCTCCATCAACCGGATGAGACGGCTACGCCCAGCGTCGTAGTTGACCTGTCTAGGCCACCCTCGCCTGCGCGGTGTAGTTGACGAAATCCCTTGAGCCTTAACCTATTTCACAGGGTGCAGATGACTCCTCTGGGGGCTGTCGGAGGTCCGCGTTGCGGGTCTACGGTGCCCTCTGAAGGTGGGTCCGGGGGAGAGGGTCATGGCGGAGATTGCAGGGGCAGGACGGCACCAGATGGGTATGACGGAGTACGCCGAGGCGGTGACGGGCACAGGCCTGTCCCGACGCCTTCGGCGTGCTGTCTCGTTGGGGCAGCCGCGCGAGACCGACCGGACGACGGAAGCGCCTCAAGCGCCTGTCAAGCGTCTCTCGTGGAACGTCGCCTATCGGCGACGGGCCATCCTCGGCGACCTCATCGTGGCCGCTGCCACCGCCATCTTCACGACCGTGGTGGCCATGCAGGACCGTCCTGCCCTGGAGCGGGTCGTGGTCCTGGTGGCCCTCCCTGTCCTGTGGCTCGGGGTGCTCGCACTGTCGCACGGCTACGAGCGCCGCTTCGCCGGATCGGGTCCGGAGGAGTACCGGGCCGTGATGCGGTCGGCGGTCTACCTCATCGGGGCTGCCGCGTTCCTCTCCTATGCGGCGGACGTCCAGGTGCCCCGGATGGCCAGCCTGGTCGCAGCCTCGTCGCTCTTCGTCCTCGGCCTCTGCTCCCGCAAGGTGGTCCGCGGCGACCTCTACCGGCGGCGCGCGTCCGGTGAGGAGACCCAGGCGACCGTCATCATCGGGAACGCGAAGTCGGTGCTGCCCATGATCCGCGAGATCAGGCGGGCGCCGGAGCAGGGCCTGCGCGTTGTCGCGGCGTGCGTCTCCGGCCTCGACCTGAGTGGCGACAGTCGCTCCGAAGTGGAGGGTGTGCCGGTCTTCGGCTACCCAGAGGAGGCCATGTCGGCGGTCGACCTGTTCGACGCCGACGTCGTCGCCGTGTCCAGCGACCCTGACCTGCACGGGCCGGAGCTGCGTCGGCTGGCCTGGTCCCTCGAGGAGCGTGACGTCGAGCTGGTCGTGTCGCCGGGCCTGCTCGGCGTCGCCGGTCCGCGCCTGTCCATCCGACCGACGGCAGGTATGCCGTTGCTGCACATCGAGCGCCCCGTGATGTCCGGGGCCCGTCGCGTCGTCAAGTCGGTCGTGGACAAGAGCCTCACCGCTTTGCTGATGGTCGTGGCGCTGCCCGGCATCGCGGCCATCGCCGTGGCCATCCGGTTGGACTCGCCCGGCCCGGTGCTGTTCCGCCAGACCCGCGTCGGCGCCCGTGGCGAAGAGTTCCAGATGCTCAAGTTCCGGACGATGTGCGTGGACGCCGAGCAGCGCCTCGACCAGATGCAGGGCGATGCGGGCAACGTCGTCCTCTTCAAGATGAAGTCCGACCCCAGGGTGACCCGGGTCGGGAAGGTGCTGCGTCGGTTCTCGATCGACGAGCTGCCGCAGCTGGTCAACGTGGCGAGGGGCGAGATGTCGCTCGTGGGTCCTCGTCCGCCGTTGCTGCGCGAGGTGCAGGGCTACGAGTCCGACGCCGTGCGACGGCTCAGGGTGAAGCCGGGTCTCACGGGCTTGTGGCAGGTCAGTGGTCGCAGCGACCTCTCGTGGGACGAGTCCCTGCGGCTCGACCTCTGGTACGTCGACAACTGGTGCCTGGCCCTCGACCTGCAGATCCTCTTCCGCACGGCCCGAGCGGTCTTCCGCGGAACAGGGGCGTACTAGGTGAGTGCACGTGCTGGAACGCACCCGAACGGGTGCAGTAGGAGTGGGCTACCGCAAAAGTACGAGTCGCCACAGCCCACTCCGGTGCAGTGTTTCCACAGAGGCCGGGCTGGATCGAGAGGAGCTGTCGCATGACGCTGCGCATCGCTGTCGTCGGGGCAGGGTACTGGGGTCCCAACTTGGTCCGGAGCTTCCGAGGGAGCCCTGACTGGGACCTCGTCGCGGTGTGCGATGTCGACCGCGAACGCGCCGAACGGGTCATTGGCGCCCGCAGCACGGTCGAGGTCGAGACCTCGCTCGAGGCGCTGCTGGCACGCCCGGACGTCGACGCGGTGGCTGTGGCAACGCCGGCCGACACCCACTGCTGGATGGCGCTCGCCGCTCTCGAGGCGGGCAAGCACGTCCTGGTGGAGAAGCCACTCGCCTCGACGCGACTCGACGCCGAGCGCATGGTCGCCAGGGCCGAGGAGCTCGGCCTGGTGCTGATGTGCGACCACACCTACTGCTACACGCCGGCGGTCCAGCACCTCAGGGCGTTGGTCCAGAGTGGCGAGCTCGGTGACATCCTCTTCGTCGACTCGGTGCGCATCAACCTCGGCCTGGTGCGACCGGATGTCGACGTGTTCTGGGACCTGGCTCCCCACGACCTGTCGATCCTGGACTTCATCCTCCCGCAGGGGTTGTCTCCGCTCGAGGTGTCCGCGCACGGGTCGGACCCGATCGGCAACGGCAGGTCCTGCCTGGGTTACCTGACCATGCCGCTGGCCGGCGGGGCCATCGCGAACATCCACGTCAACTGGTTGAGCCCGACCAAGATCCGGCACATGGTCATCGGCGGCAGCCGCCAGACGGTCGTCTGGGACGACCTCAACCCGCAGCAGCGACTCGCGATCTACGACCGAGGTGTCGACCTGGACCTGACGTCGGACACGGCCGACTCCGCCGAGAAGCGGCTGGTCAACGTCAACTACCGGTTGGGCGACATGCACGCACCCGCCCTCCCGGAGCGCGAGGCGCTCGGCGTGATGGCCAGTGAGTTCGCCGCGGCGATCACGGAGGGGCGCGCCCCGCTGACCGACGGCCGTGCGGGCCTCAGGGTGCTGTCCGTGCTCGAGGCCGCGTCCGAGAGCCAGCGTCGCGCCGGTGCCATGGCTCCGGTGAGCATGCCGATGAGCCGCGAGTTCGCGTCGATCGCCTGGGGCGCCGGTCCGGCAGGTGCGTGGTGAGCGCCCTCGATGGAGCCACGGTGCTCGTCACCGGGGGTGCGGGAACGATCGGCTCGACCATCGTCGACCAGCTCATCGAGGCGGGCGTGGCGCACGTCGACGTCCTCGACAACCTCGTGCGTGGGCGCCACGAGAACCTGGCGGATGCCATGCCCTCCGGCACCGTGACGCTGATCGAGGGCGACCTGCGTGACCGTGACCTGGTGCACGACCTGACGCGCGGCAAGGACCTCGTCTTCCACCAGGCCGCGATCCGGATCACCCAGTGTGCCGAGGAGCCCAGGCTCGCCCTCGAGGTCCTCGTCGACGGGACCTTCAACGTGCTGGAGGCGGCGGCGCAGCACCGCATCGACAAGCTCGTGTTCGCCTCGTCCGCCTCGGTCTACGGGCTGGCGGAGTCGTTCCCGACCGATGAGCGCCACCACCACCACAACAACGACACGTTCTACGGCGCCGCCAAGTCGTTCAACGAGGGCATGGTGCGCAGCTTCCGAGCGATGACCGGGCTCGACTACGTCGGCCTCCGGTACTTCAACGTCTACGGGCCACGGATGGACGTCCACGGCCTCTACACCGAGGTGCTGGTCCGCTGGATGGAGCGCATTGCGGACGGGCAGCCTCCTCTCATCTTCGGCGACGGGCAGCAGACCATGGACTTCGTCTTCACGCGGGACATCGCGCGGGCCAACCTCCTGGCGGCCTCGAGTGACGTCCGAGAGGGTGTCTACAACATCGCGAGTGGCACCGAGACCAGTCTCCTCGGCCTCGCGGAGGCACTCCTGCGAGCGATGGACTCCGACCTGTCCGTGGAGCACGGCGAAGATCGCGCGGTCAACGGCGTCACCCGGCGTCTGGCCGCGACGTCCGCTGCCCGGCGTGACCTGAGCTTCGAAGCCGAGGTCGAGCTCGAGGACGGCCTGCGCGAGCTCGTCGAGTGGTGGCAGCCGCAGCGTGAGGCTGTCGCTGCCGGCCGGACGGTCCGGTCATGAACGGCCGTCACCACCGAGGGCCGGTCCGGCGCAAGGGCTGGGTCGCCGCGCTGGTCGCGACCCTGATGGTCGCGCTTCCCGTGCCCGTGCTGGTGGCGGCGGCAGGCCCCGCGGCGGCCGCCGGACCGTGCGAGGCGCCAATCAAGGTCGTCGCCTGCGAGAACACCAAGACGGGGACTCCCTCCAGCGACTGGGACGTCAGTGGCTCGGGTTCGGCCACTCTCCAGGGGTTCGCCACGAAGATGAGCGTCCAGCCCGGTGAGACCATCCAGTTCAAGATCAAGTCGACCGTGACCAACTACACCTTCGACGTCCTGCGGCTCGGCTACTACCAGGGCAACGGTGCACGCAAGGTCGCGGCGGGCCTGACCCCCAGCGCCACCCAGCCGCAGACGCAGCCGACCTGCGTCAGCGTCCCGGACGCCACCGGGCTGATCGACTGCGGGAACTGGTCTGTGTCCGCTTCCTGGGCCGTGCCCGCCACCGCCGTGTCCGGCGTCTACATCGTGCACCTGATGGGCACCGGAGGGGCGGAGAGCCACATCGTCTTCGTCGTGCGCGACGACTCCAGCCACTCCGACATGCTGTTCCAGACCTCGGACGAGACCTGGCAGGCCTACAACACCTACGGCGGCAACAGCCTGTACACCTGCGGCACGGTCAACTGTCCGACGGGGAACCCGGCCGCCTACAAGGGCGCGTCGAAGGTCAGCTACAACCGGCCGTTCACCTCCGCGGTGGACGACCAGGGGCGCAGCTGGATCATGTACAGCGAGTACCCGATGATCCGCTTCCTCGAGGCCAACGGGTATGACGTCTCGTACACCTCCGGTCTTGACATGTCGCTGTCGGGAGCGACCTCGATCCTGACCCAGCACAAGGCCTTCCTGTCCGTGGGTCACGACGAGTACTGGACCGGCACCCAGCGCTCCAACGTCGAGGCGGCCCGCGACGCGGGCGTCAACCTGGCCTTCTTCAGCGGCAACGAGGTGTTCTGGAAGACACGCCTCGAGCCGAGCGTCGACGGCAGCGCCACGGCCAACCGCACCCTCGTCTGCTACAAGGACACCCACTACGACGCACCGAGCGACCCGGTTGCCTGGACCGGAACGTGGCAGGATCCTCGCTTCAGCCCACCCGGCGACGGTGGCAAGCCGCAGAACGCGCTCACCGGACAGCTCTTCAAGGTCAACTCGGGGACGACCGACATCAAGGTGCCCGCGGCATACTCCAAGCTGCGGTTCTGGCGAAACACCGCGGTGGCGAACCTGACGACGGGACAGACGCAGACCCTGGCGCCGGGTGCGGGGACCCTGGGCTACGAGTGGGACGTCGACTCCGACAACGGCTTCCGACCAGCAGGCACCTTCCGGATGTCCGCGACCACCTCCACCTCCACCGAGTCGTTCACCGACTACGGAAGCACGACGCAGGCCTCGGCCACGGCGACACACAACCTGACCCTCTACCGGGCGGCGAGCGGTGCCCTGGTCTTCGGCTCCGGCACCGTCCAGTGGCCCTTCGGCCTGGACTCGGCCGGGGGCAGCACGCCGGACAAGAACATGCAACAGGCGACGGTGAACCTGTTCGCCGACATGGGCATGCAACCGTATGCCGTGATCGCCGGGCTGACGGTCGCGACGGCTTCGACTGACGTCACCGCGCCGACCTCGACGATCACCTCACCGGCAAGCGGCGCGACCGTGGGTGACGGCGCGAAGATCACGATCAGTGGGACCGCCTCCGACGTGGGAGGCGTGGTGGCCGGCGTCGAGGTGTCGACCGATGCAGGGGCAACGTGGCACATGGCCACGGGCACGACCAGCTGGACGTACTCCTGGGTGGTGCACGGCTACCCCAACGCCACGATCAAGGTGCGCGCGGTGGACGACAGCGGCAACCTCGAGACCCCGTCAGCCGGGAGGACCGTGACGGTCGGCTGCACGTGCACCATCTTCGGTACCGGCCTGGTTCCGACTCGCAGCGACTCCGGCAGTGCCACGGCAGTGGAGGTCGGCGTCAAGTTCAAGTCGGACGTGTCCGGTTCGATCACGGGGATCCGCTTCTACAAGGCGACCACCAACACCGGAACCCACATCGGCAACCTCTGGACTGCGTCGGGCACCAAGCTGGCGGGTGCGAACTTCACGGGGGAGACCGCCTCGGGTTGGCAACAGGTCACCTTCGCCACCCCCGTCCAGATCAACGCGAACAGCACGTACGTGGCGAGCTACTTCGCCCCGGTGGGGCACACGGCACAGGACGACGGGTACATGTACCCCAACCCGTCCCCGAACCCGTACGCCTACAGCTTCCTCGACGGCGCCCCGCTGCACGCGCTCCGCAACGTGAACTCCACGACGAACGGGGTGTCCCGCACCACGACCACCAGTGCGTTCCCCTCGGCCAGCACTGGCGCCCGGAACTACTGGGTCGACGTGGCCTTCAGCCCGAACACGGGGCCGGCAACCGCGCCAGGTGCACCGACCGCCGTGACGGCCACCGCGGGTGACGGCTCGGCGAAGGTCACGTGGAACACACCCTCGGACGGGGGGAGTGCGATCACGACCTACACGGTGACCCCGTTCATCGGCGCGACCGCCCAGACACCGACGACGGTGAGTGCGGCCGATGCGGACGCGGGCGTCAACGTCATCGGGCTCACCAATGGCGCGACGTACACCTTCAAGGTCTCGGCAACCAACGCGATCGGGACCGGGGCCGCCTCCGCGGCATCGAACGCAGTCACTCCAGCGGAGCTGGTCTGCGCCCCCTGCACGATCTGGCCGACCACGGCGGCGCCGACCCTGCCCGACGACAACGACCCGAGCGCCATCGAGGTGGGGGTCAAGTTCAAGTCCGACGTGAACGGGCAGATCAAGGGCATTCGTTTCTACAAGGCATCGGCCAACACCGGAACCCACATCGGGAGCCTCTGGACCCTGGCCGGAGCGAAGCTGGCCTCAGTCACGTTCAGCGGTGAGACGGCGTCGGGCTGGCAGCAGGCAAACTTCGCCACTCCGGTGGACGTCACCGCGGGCACGGTGTACGTGGCTTCGTACTTCGCTCCCAACGGGCACTATCCCGGTGAGGACGACTTCTTCGCCGCCGCCGGTGTAGACCGCTATCCGCTGCATGCGCTCCAGGATGGCATCAGCGGGGGCAACGGCGTCTACCGATATGGCACCGCCAGCATCTTCCCCAACAACACCTACCGCTCCGAGAACTACTGGGTGGACGTCGACTTCCGGAAGGCCGCCGCGACGGTTCCGGCCGCGCCCGGGAACGTGACGGCCCAGGCCGGCAGCGGGTCCGCATCGGTGAGCTGGACCGCGCCGTCCAACGGTGGCAGCACGATCACCAGCTACACGGTGACCCCCTACATCGGGACCACCGCCCAGACCCCGACCACGGTCAGTGGCAACCCGCCGGCGACGACGGCGACCGTGTCCGGGCTGACGAACGGCACGGCCTACACGTTCAAGGTGTCGGCGACCAACGCCACCGGCACTGGCCCCGCCTCGGCCGCATCGAACTCCGTGACCCCGAGCGCGGCAACAGCACCCGCGGCGCCATCCGGCGTGACCGCCACGGCAGGCAACGCCTCGGCGTCGGTGAGCTGGACCGCCCCGTCCAACGGTGGCAGTGCGATCACCAGCTACACCGTGACCCCGTACATCGGGACGACCGCGCAGACCCCGACCACGGTCAGCGGCAACCCGCCCGTGACGACGGCCACCGTGTCCGGCCTGACGAACGACACCGCCTACACGTTCAAGGTGTCGGCGACCAACGCGATCGGCACGAGCCCGGACTCAGCCGCATCGAGCTCCGTCACCCCGAGCGCGGCTACCGCGCCCGCGGCGCCGACCAGCGTGACCGCCACGGCAGGCAACGCCTCGGCGTCGGTGAGCTGGACCGCCCCGTCCAACGGCGGCAGTGCGATCACCGGCTACACCGTGACCCCGTACGTCGGGACGACCGCGCAGACCCCGACGACGGTCGCGGGCAGCCCGCCGGCGACGACGGTGACGGTCTCCGGGCTGACGAACGGCACGGCATACACGTTCACGGTGTCCGCGACCAACGCAGTCGGCACGAGCCTCGACTCGGCCGCGTCGAACTCCGTGACGCCGTTCGTGCCCACGGTTCCGGCGGCTCCGACATCCGTGTCGGCCACGGCGGGCGACGCCTCGGCGTCGGTGACCTGGACGGCGCCGTCCAACGGTGGCAGTGCGATCACCGGCTACACGGTGACCCCGTACGTCGGGACGACCGCGCAGACCCCGACCACGGTCACGGGCAACCCGCCCGTGACGACGGCGACGGTCTCCGGGCTGACGAACGGCACGGCATACACGTTCACGGTGTCGGCGACCAACGCGGTGGGCACGGGCCCCGCATCGGCAGCGTCCGCGGCGGTCACGCCGGCGGCGCCCACCTGCTCCTCGTGCACGCTCTGGCAGTCGACGGCGACGCCGGCCGACGCGGACGTCGCGGACCCCTCGTCCGTAGAGGTGGGTGTGAAGTTCCAGTCCGACGTGAGCGGGTCCATCACCGGCATCCGGTTCTACAAGGGAGCGGCGAACACCGGCACCCACATCGGCAGCCTGTGGAGCGCCTCCGGGACCAGGCTGGCGTCGGCGACCTTCGTCGGCGAGTCCGCCTCGGGGTGGCAGCAGGTCAACTTCGCGACCCCGGTGGCGGTGACGGCTGACACGACCTATGTCGCCTCGTACTTCGCCCCCGACGGGAACTACGCGGCGGATGGTGGGTACTTCAGCGCCTCGGGCACGGACGTCGACCCGCTGCACGCGTTGGTCAACGGAGGGGCCGCCGGAGGCAACGGTGTCTACGCCTATGGCGCCACCAGCACCTTCCCGTCCAACTCCTACAACGCGACCAACTACTGGGTCGACGTCGTCTTCTCCAACGCACCCGCGACCGCGCCGGCCGCACCGACCAGCGTGACAGCCACGGCAGGCATCGCCTCGGCATCGGTGAGCTGGACCGCGCCGTCCGACGGTGGCAGTGCGATCACCGGCTACACGGTGACCCCGTACATCGGGACGACCGCGCAGACCCCGACCACGGTCACCGGCAACCCGCCGGCGACGACGGCGACGGTCTCCGGACTGACGAGCGGCACGGCATACACGTTCAAGGTGTCGGCAACCAACGCCGTCGGCACGGGACCCGCCTCGGCCGCGTCGAACTCCGTGACGCCGACTGCGGCGCCGACCGCGCCGGCGGCACCGACTGGCGTGAGTGCCACGGCAGGCAGTGCTTCCGCGTCGGTGACCTGGACCGCCCCGTCCAACGGTGGCAGCGCCATCACCGGCTACACGGTGACCCCCTACGTCGGGACCACCGCGCAGACGCCGACCACGGTCAGCGGCAACCCGCCGGCGACGACGGCGACGGTGTCCGGGCTGACGAACGGCACGGCATACACGTTCAAGGTGTCCGCGACCAACGCGATCGGCACGAGCCCGGACTCGGCCGCGTCGAACTCCGTGACCCCGACCGCGGGGACGGTCTGCACCGCCTGCACGCTCTGGCCCTCGACGACGACGCCGGTCAACGTGGACGTCGCGGATGACTCGTCGGTGGAGCTGGGCGTGAAGTTCAAGGCGGACATCAGCGGGTCCATCACGGGCATCCGGTTCTACAAGGGAGCGGCGAACACCGGCACCCACATCGGGAGCCTGTGGAGCACGTCGGGGACGAAGCTGGCGTCGGCGACCTTCGTCGGCGAGTCGGCCTCGGGGTGGCAGCAGGCCAACTTCGCGACCCCCGTCGCGGTGACGGCCGGCACCACGTACGTCGCCTCGTACCTGGCCCCGGACGGCAACTACGCCGGAGACGGCGGCTACTTCAGCACCGCTGGCGTGGACGCCGGTCCTCTGCACGCCTTGGTCAACGGAGCCAGCGGAGGCAACGGTGTGTACGCGTACGGCACCACCAGCACCTTCCCGTCGAACTCCTTCAACGCCACCAACTACTGGGTCGACGTCGTCTTCTCCAACGCCGCGGCGACACCGCCGGGAGCTCCCTCCGCCGTCACCGCGACGGCAGGCGACGCGTCGGCGGTCGTGACCTGGAACGTGCCCTCCACCGGCGGAAGCGCCATCACCAGCTACACGGTGACGCCCTACATCGGGAGCACCGCGCAGACTCCCGTCACGGTCAGCGGCAACCCGCCCGCGTCCACGACGACGGTGTCCGGGCTGACCAACGGAACGGCCTACACCTTCACGGTGTCGGCGACCAACGCGGTCGGCACAGGTCCGGCCTCGGCGGCCTCCGCTGCGGTGACTCCGCGGTCCTCCACGTGCACCGCCTGCACCATCTGGGATGCGACGGCAACCCCTGCCACCGCGAGCATCACCGACGCCTCGCCTGTCGAGGTGGGCGTGAAGTTCAAGGCCGACGTCAACGGGTCCATCACCGGTATCCGCTTCTACAAGGGAGCCTCCAACACCGGCACCCACATCGGCAGCCTGTGGACCACGGCGGGGACGAAGCTCGCCTCGGCGACCTTCAGCGGCGAGACGGCTTCGGGCTGGCAGCAGGTCAACTTCACGACCCCGGTGGCCGTGACTGCGGGAACCATCTACGTCGCCTCGTACTTCGCCCCGGCTGGGCACTATGCCGCGGACAGCAACTACTTCAGCTCGGCTGCGGTTGACCGTGCTCCGCTGCATGCCTTGAAGAACGGAACGAGTGGTGGCAACGGTGTCTACCGGTACGGCAGCACCAGCGCCTTCCCGTCCAGCTCGTTCAAGGCGACGAACTACTGGGTCGACGTCGTGTTCGCGAGCGGATAGGTCTTCGAGGAAACGGCGACTGGAGACACGGTGAACGAGGGGGCGAGGATGAGTTCGGTCAGTGTGGTCATGCCGTGCTACAGGTACGGCCACTACCTCGAGGAGGCCGTGGGCAGCTGCCTGGACGACCAGCCAGGCGTCGACGTCAAGGTGCTCATCATCGATGACGCATCCGGTGACGGCAGCGCCGAGGTCGCGCTGGACATCGCTGCTCGCGACCCACGTGTCGAGGTGATCGTCCACGAGACCAACAGGGGACACATCGCCACCTACAACGAGGGACTGCTGGGTTGGGCCGACGGCGACTACACCGTCCTCCTGTCGGCAGACGACCGGCTCGCTCCGGGTGCGCTCCGGCGTGCAGCCGACCTGCTGGACGCGCACCCCAACGTGGGCTTCGTCTACGGCAACGTCCTCTGGTTCACCGACGCCGCTCCGTTGCCCCGTGCCCGGGCCACCCTGCGCGGTTCGTCGGTGTGGCCCGGTCAGGTGTGGCTCGAAGAACGGTTTCGGCGAGCCCAGAGCGGCGTGTCCTCGCCGGAGGTCGTCGTCCGTACCTCGCTGCAGCAGAGCGTGGGCGGTTACGACCTGCGGCTGCCCCACCTGGCCGACACGCAGATGTGGATTCGCCTGGCAGCACGGGCCGATGTCGGCTACCTGCACGGGGTGGACCAGGCCTACTACCGGCGGCACGGAAGCAACATGTCGACCGCCTACACCCCGTTGCCGACGCTCTACCAGTACCGACTGGCCTACGAGTCGGCGTTGGCGAGCATCGGCCCGGACGTCGTGGACGCGGACCGGCTGTCAGAGCTCGTCCACCGGAAGCTGGCACGCGAAGCGCTCCTGGCGGCTGCACGGGCCTACGACAAGGGACGCGTCTCCGAGACCCCGGTGGACGACCTGATGGCCTTTGCTGTGAGTTGCTGGCCGGCGGCGAGGACCCTCCCGGTCTACCAGAGCCTGCAGCTGCGACGGCGCATCGGAACGCGCATGATGCCCTACCTCCAACCCTTGGTGCTCCCGGCCGCGGCCGCGCGCAAGGCGGAGTCCTGGTGGCAGCGCCGGGGCGAACAGTCCTTCGGCGAGCAGTTCCGCAGGTGGTGGTTGAGAAACCGTGCCGTGAAGCACCAAGGGCTCACGGCCGCCCCCGCGCTCAGCGCGATGAGGCCCACGCCATGACACGAGGAACGCCTCGGAGCAGCCTGAAGGGGTGCCAATGATTCCCGTGATGAAGCCATGGCTGGGCGAGGAGGAGGCCGCAGCGGCCGCCGAGGCCGTGGCCTCGGGGTGGATCGCCCAGGGACCGCGAGTGGCCGAGTTCGAGGCCGCGTTCGCCGCGCATGTGGGCGCGCCCCACGGCGTGGCGGTGTCGTCGTGCACCTCGGCGCTGCACCTGTCCCTCCATCTCCTGGGCGTTGGCCCGGGCGACGAGGTCGTGGTGCCGTCCTTCTCCTTCATCGCGACCGCGAACTGCGCCGTGTATGTCGGCGCGACCCCTGTGTTCGCGGACGTGGAAGCCGCCGACGGCAACCTCAGTGTGCGGACGGTGGAGCCGCTGCTGACCGAGCGCACCCGCGCAGTCGTGGTCGTCGACCAGGGCGGGATGCCGGCCGATGTCGAGCCGCTGCGACGGCTGTGCGACAGCAGGGGGATCGCCCTCGTGGAGGACGCTGCGTGCGCGGCTGGTTCCCGCTACCGCGGTGGGCCCACCGGTTCGGCAGCGGCTCTGGTTGCGTGGTCGTTCCACCCCAGGAAGCTGCTCACGACGGGCGAGGGCGGCATGCTGACCACGTCTGACCCCGCGCTGGCAGAGCGGGCCCGTCGGCTGCGAGAGCACGGGATGAGTGTCAGTGCCGCTGCCCGCCACCTGAGCCGGCAGCCGGTGATCGAGAGCTATCTCGAAGTCGGCTTCAACTACCGGATGACCGACGTGCAGGCAGCAGTCGGCCTGGTCCAGCTCGGCAAGCTCGACGCGATGGTGCAACGCAGACGTGAGCTCGCGCGTGCCTACCAGGAGATGCTCGTCGACGTCCCCGGGCTGCGCACGGTCGAGGACCCGCCCTGGGGCGAGTCCAACTTCCAGTCCTTCTGGATCGAGCTGGACGCCGGCTTCCCGTTGAGCCGCAACGAGCTCCTGACGGCCCTTGCGGCCGACGGGATCTCCGGTCGCGCCGGGATCATGGCCGCCCATCGGCAGCCTGCCTACGCCGAGCACACGCGCGTCGAGCTGCCGGTGACGGACCGGTTGACCGACAACACCCTCATCCTCCCGATGTTCCACACCATGACCGAGCTCGAACAGGAGGTCGTGGTCTCCGCCGTGCGTCGAGCGGCCGGGCTGCGAGCGGCCTGATGCCTGTTTCCGTCGAAGACCACGACACCACCGTCGAAGACCGCGACAACACCGTCGAAGACCCGGCACCACCGTCCGCGCCCAGGAGGCCGAACCCGTGAACTCGATCCCGCTCGTCGACCTGTCCCTGCAACACGCGCTCATCGCCGAAGAGGTGGCGTCGGGCTTCGCCGACGTGCTCGAGACGGGCGACTACATCGGTGGCAAGGCTGTCGCTGCCTTCGAGCACGAGTACGCCGAGTTCATCGGCGGCCACTCCTGCATCGGTGTCGGCAACGGGACCGACGCCTTGGAGATGGCGCTGCGCGCGACCGGCGTCGGCCATGGGGACGAGGTGATCGTTCCGGCGAACACCTTCATCGCGACCGCCGAGGCCGTCGTGCGCGCGGGCGCCAGGCCAGTCTTCGTGGACGTGGACGAGGACGCCCTGCTGATCGACCCTGCCGCGGTCGAGGACGCTGTCAGCGATCGGACGCGCGCGGTGATCCCGGTGGACCTCTATGGGCAGGTGGCGCCGTTCGAGCAGCTCCCGCCGTCCCTGGCGGAACGGGGGATCTCGGTGATCGAGGACGGCGCGCAGTCGCAAGGGGCCACGAGGTACGGGCGTTCGGCGGGCACCTTCGGCGACGCGGCGGCAACGAGCTTCTATCCCGGCAAGAACCTGGGCGCCTATGGCGACGGCGGTGCGGTCACCACCGACAACGAGCGGATCGCGCAACGGGTGCGGCTCCTGGGGTCCCACGGCAGCCCGGTCAAGTACGAGCACACGGTGTTCGGCTTCAACTCCCGCCTCGACACGCTCCAGGCGGTCGTGCTGCGCGCCAAGCTGCGGCACCTCCCGGAGTGGAACCGCGAGCGCCGTGCGGCAGCAGCGGCCTACGACCGGATGCTCGGCGGGACACCACGGCTGCGCCTCCCGACCACGTTGCCCGGCAACGAGCACGTCTGGCACCTGTACGTCGTGCGGGTGCCCGACCGCGACGAGGTCCTGCGACGCCTGCAGGCAGAAGGCGTGGGAGCCGGAGTGCACTATCCCGTGCCGGTGCACCTCGCGCCGGCCATGGCCGAGCCGGGTCTGCGACCCGGCCAGTTCCCGGTGAGCGAGCGGGCCGCCCGGGAGATCTTGTCCATTCCCATCTTCCCCGGCATCTCGACCAGCCAGCAGGAACGTGTCGTCGAGGTCCTGCTCACCGCGATCAGCCGCGCCTCGTGAGCCTGGCGGGGAACCCCGGACGGTGTCGTGACGAATGAGCGTTGAGGAGCGGGTTCTGGAGGGAGACCTCGGCAAGCGTGCCGCGGCCGGGGTCCTCTGGCTGGCCGCGCAGAAGTGGGCGGTCAGGGCGAGTGGTTTCGCCACCCTCGTGGTGCTGACCCGGCACGTCTCTCCCCGCGAGTTCGGGGTGGTGGCGGCGGCCATGACCGTGATCCCCACGATCTACCTCCTCGCGGACCTCGGCTTCTCCACCTACCTGCTGCAAGCCGAAGAGGTCGACCGGAAGAGCCTGAGCACCGCCTTCTGGGCCTCGGTGGCAGCAGGGCTCGTCCTCGGTGCCGGTCTGTGGGCCCTGGCGCCCCTGCTCGCGGAGGCCTTCCGCAGCGCCGAGCTCGACCAGGTCCTGCGGGCCCTGGTCCTCGCAGTCGTGCCGACCGTCCTGGCGGCCGTGCCACTCGCGCTGCTCCGGCGAGCCATGAAGTTCCGCGCCGTCGCGGTGCAGACCCTCGTCGCCGCCTTGCTGGCGCAAGGGGTCGCCGTCGTGGTCGCCCTGAACGGTGGCGGCGTCTGGGCGCTCGTGGCCCAGGTGGTCGTCACCCAGTGGGTGATCGCCATCCTCGCCTGGTGGGGCGCCCGATGGGTGCCTGCCCTGTGGCTGTCGCCGCGCCAGTTCCGCCAGATGGCTGCCTTCGGGGTGCGGGTGTCGAGCGTGGACCTCGTGTCTGCCTCGCGGCTCTGGGCGGAGAGCTGGGTCATCACGGTCACCCTGGGACCGGCGGCGCTGGGCCTGCTCAGCATCGCCCAACGACTGGTGCAGGTGGCCCAGGAGCTGACGGCCGTCTCGCTCGTCCCCGTGTCGACGGTCGTCTTCGCCAAGGTGCGTGAAGCGCCCGACCGTCTGCGTGCCTCGTACGTCAAGGCACTGGGCATCGCCTACGCAGTGGTCTCCCCGCTGATGGTCGTCATCGTCGTGACGGCTCCGGTGCTGGTCCCCATGGTGTTCGGTCAGGCCTGGGGTGCCAGCGTCAAGCCCGCCCAGGCCCTGTCCATCGCGGGGATCGTGACTCTGGGCGCAGCCCTCGACCACGGCCTGTTCTACGGCCTCGGCCGTCCGGGGCGCTGGCTCGTCTACGCGGTGGTCGTCGACGCGGCCACGTTGGCGACGACCGTCATCGCGGTCCGCTGGGGCCTGGCTGGTGTGGCGGTCGGTTTCGTGGTCGTCGCGGTGCTCGCCACCGTGGCTCGTTGGATCATCGTCGGGCGGATGCTGGCGCTGTCGACCCGGGTCGTGGCCAAGCCCTTCCTGACGGTCCTGGTGCCGACCGTGACGGCGATGCTCGTCGGGACGCTGCTGATGCGCGCCGTCTCGGGCATGGACCCGCGTGCCGGGCTGGCTCTTGCGGTCCTCGGCACCCTGGTGGTGAACCTCGCGGTCCTGCGGTGCGCGGCGGGAAGCATCATCCGCGACGCCCTCGGCATCTTCCCCGCGCCCCTGAAGTACACGCGTCGGGTCGTTCGGCTGATGCGGCTCGACGAGGTCGTGTCCTCCTGACGTCGTGAGGACCACCCAGAACGACATCGCCGGGCGCGCGCCCGGTGCCCCCCAGAGGGCGGTCTCCACCATTTGACCCAGAGGGCTCTGGCCAATCCGGACGACCCGCGTCATGTGTGTGCAGGTGTTGTATTGAAAACGCAGTGGAGGGGACGCATCGAACGATGCGGCAGCTACCGAGGGAGGCCCGCATGACAGTGATCCGAGGGATGTGGACCGGGAGGCCGGCATGAAGGTCGCGGTGTTCGGTCTGGGATACGTGGGCACCGTCACGGCGGCGGGACTGGCCTCGCGCGGTCACGAGGTCTTCGGGGTGGACGTCGACACGCTGAAGGTGGACGCCATCAACCGCGGGCAGAGCCCTGTCGTGGAGCCCGGCGTCGACACGATGGTCCAGGAAGCCGTGGCAGCGGGTCGGCTCCAGGCCACGACCGACGCCAGGCTCGCCGTCGAGGGGGCGGACGTGTCACTGATCTGCGTCGGCACCCCGTCGTCGCCGCGAGGCGACACCGACCTCACGTACATCAGCCGCGCGCTCGCCGACCTGCGCGTCGCGATGGAGGTTGCCCAGCCGCCGGCTTCGGGCGTCCACTCCGTCGTCGTCCGCTCGACCGTGCCGCCCGGCACCGTCGCCACTGTGGTGGCTCCCGAGTTCGTGGAGGGCCGCGTGCCCGCGAACTGGTCCGTGCGCACCGCCATGTGTCCCGAGTTCCTGCGCGAGGGCTCCGGCATGGCGGACTTCTTCGCACCTCCCTTTGTCGTCGTCGGAACCGATGACGCGCAGGCGCGGGCGTCGCTCACCGAGCTCTTCGCCTTCCTCGGTCAGGAGATCCACCACGTCGACGTGGCGACGGCCGAGGCACTGAAATATGCCTGCAACGCCTTCCACGCGGTCAAGGTGACCTTTGCCAACGAGATGGGTCGCGTGTTCGCCCCCTACGGCGTGGATGCCCGCAGGGTCATGGAGATCTTCTGCGAGGACCGCAAGCTCAACATCGCGCCGACCTACCTGCGGCCGGGCTTCGCCTTCGGCGGCTCGTGCCTGCCGAAGGACCTGCGCGCGCTACAGAGCATGGCCCGGCACACCGGTGTCGAGATCCCGCTCGTGGGGTCCACCATGACGAGCAACGAGATCCTCGTGCGCTCCGTCGTCGACCGGGTGCTCCAGACCGGGTACCGCCGGGTGTGCCTGCTCGGCCTGAGCTTCAAGATGGACACCGACGACCTGCGCGAGAGCCCCAACCTGGAGGTGGCCGAGCGGTTCGTGGGCAAGGGCCTCGACGTCCGCATCTACGACCCGATCGTCAATCCCGACAAGCTGATCGGCGCGAACCTGCGTCACCTCCAGAGCAAGCTCGCCCACGTGAACCGGCTCCTTGCCGCCACGCCCGAGGAGGCCCTGGCGGACGCGGAGGTCGTCATCGTCTCGTCGTCCGATGCCGCGACCCTGAAGGCGCTCACCATGGCCGACCCGCGTGTGGTCATCGACCTCAACGGCAGGCTGGGCGAGGCGGTCGAGCAGCTCCCGGCATACGAGGGGGTCAACTGGTGATGCGGCGCCACGGCTCGCCCGCGTCACCGACGCGGGTGCTCATCATCGTCCAGAACCTTCCGGTGCCCTTCGACCGGCGGGTGTGGCTGGAGTGCCAGAGCCTGGTCCGGGCCGGCTACGACGTCAGCGTGATCTGCCCCACCGGTGACGGCACCGGCCGCGAACAGGTCATCGACGGCGTACGCATCCTGGCCTACCCGCCGTACGCCCCGGGCGGCGGCGCGGTGGGGTTCTTCATCGAGTACGCCTACTCGTTCCTGGCCACCGCCTGGCTGGCGTTCAAGGCCAGGCGGCGGGGCACCTTCCGCGTCGTCCAGGCCTGCAACCCGCCGGACATCTTCTGGCCGCTGGCCAGGGTGCTGAGGCTGCTGGACGGCTCGCGATTCGTCTTCGACCACCATGACCTCTGCCCTGAGCTCTTCGAGTCGCGGTTTCCTGACGGTCCGCGGCCCTTCCTGCGAGGTCTTCTGCGCCTCGAGCGGGAAACGTTCCGCGCAGCCGACCGGGTCACCTCGACCAACGACTCGTATGCCGCGATCGCGAGGTCGCGGGGCCACAAGGCGCCCGAGCACGTGACCGTGGTCCGGACCGGTCCGGACCCGGAGCGCCTGCGCCGCCAGGAGCCTGACCCGGGGCAGCGACGGGGCCGGGAGCACCTGGTCGCGTACATCGGTGTGATGGGCCCCCAGGACGGGGTGGACATCGTCCTCGAAGCCGCCGACGTCATCGTCAACACCTTCGGGCGGCACGACATCTCCTTCACCCTGATGGGCAAGGGTGACTGCTACCCCGACCTCGTCGCGCAGCGCGACCAGCTCGGCCTCGCCGACTACGTGGACATGCCTGGCCGGGTCCCCGACGAGACCGTGAAAGCCGTCTTCTCCACCGCCGAGGTGGGCCTCTCGCCGGATCCGCTGAACCCGCTCAACGACGTCTCGACGATGAACAAGACGATGGAGTACATGGCGTTCGGCCTGCCGGTCGTCGCCTTCGAGCTCAGGGAGACGAGGGTGTCGGCGCAGGACGCCGCGCGCTACGTGGAGCCCGGAGACGTCGAGGGCTACGCGCGCGCCATCGTCGAGCTCCTCGACAACCCCGAGGAGCGCGAAGTGATGGGCCGCCGTGGCCGCGAACGGGTCGAGCAGCACCTGGCCTGGGAGCACCAGCGCGTGGGGTACGTCGCGGTCTTCGACGAGCTGAGCGGTCGCCTGCCCGCCCCACGCAGCCAGACGTCCTCCGCCTCCGAGCCCCAGCCACCCACCGAGCTCCTCCGCGCGAAGGCCTAGTCATGTGCGGGGTGGCGGGCGCGTACCAGCAGCCTGACGGCAAGGTGGTGGTCTCGACGATGGTCGACCGGATCGACCACCGCGGCCCCGACGCCCGCGGTGTGGTGGAGCTGGTCGACCCGGAGAGCTCCGTCGTGCTCGGTCACCGACGGCTGTCGATCATCGACCTCTCCGCCGCGGCCGACCAGCCGTTTGCCAGGGGCGGCCTGACGCTGAGCTACAACGGCGAGCTCTACAACTTCCTGGAGATCCGCCGCGAGCTCGAGTCCCGCGGGGTGCGCTTCGCGACCCGGTCCGACACCGAGGTCGTCCTCGAGGCCTGGCGCGCGTGGGGCCCGGGCGCACTGCGCCGTTTCCGCGGGATGTACGCGTTCGCGATCCACGACGAGCGCACCGGGGACCTCAGCCTCGTCCGGGACCCGCTCGGCATCAAGCCCCTCTATGTCATGCCCAGGGGTGCGGGAATCGTCTTCGCCTCGGAGCTCAAGGCGATCATCGCGGCCGTCGGCCCGGAGCTGCGGGTCAATGCGGCGGGCATGGTGGCGTCGGCGCTCTACTACTGGCTGCCGCAGGAGTACGACGCGGTCGAGGGCGTCCACAAGCTGCCTCCGGGAACGTGGCGGACCTACCACAAGGACGGTTCGGTGAGCTCCGGCGAGTTCTGGAACACCGCCGAGGAAGCTGCCCGTGCCGCCGCCACCGGGCCGACAACGGACCTGCGCGAAGTGCTCAAGACCGCCGTCGAGGCCCACCTGATCTCGGATGCCCCCGTCGCCTCGTTCCTGAGTGGGGGGCTGGACTCGAGCATCATCACCGCGCTGGCCCACCAGGCGGATGCGGCGATCGAGGCGTACACGATCGCCTTCCGGCCGGAGGACCAGCGGCTCGAGGCCATGCCCGATGACGCGCGCTACGCGCGCATGCTCGCCTCGCACCTGGGGATCCGGTTGCACGAGATCGAGATCAGCCCCGACATCGTGGACCTGTTGCCGCGCATGGTGGACATCCTCGACGAGCCGATCGGGGATCCCGCAGCCATCAACACGCTCCTCATGTGCGATGCCGCCCGCTCCGCCGGCGTCAAGGTGCTGCTCTCCGGCATGGGGGCCGACGAGCTCTTCGGCGGCTACCGCAAGCACCTGGCCACGCTGATGACTGCGCGTTACCGCCGGGTGCCGCGCACCCTGCGCACGGGAGTCATCGCCCCCGCGGTCCGGGCCATGCCCGTCGCCGTCGGGCAACGCGGCATACGAACCGTCCGTTGGGCCCAGCGGTTCCTGACCTTCGCCGAGCTGCCGGAGGAGGAGGCCTTCCGCCGCAGCTACACGATGTACGACCGCGACGAGCTGGTGGACCTGCTCGACCCGAGCCTGGCGGGCCAGGTCGACGGGGTGATCGACCACCACCGCGCCGTCTACGAGGACAACGACCTCGCCGACCAGGTCAGCCGCATGTGCCTGGCCGACTCGCGGATGTTCATGGTCGGGCTGAACCTCACCTACACGGATCGCGCGAGCATGGCCGCCTCCACGGAGGTGCGCGTGCCGTTCGTCGATCCCGTCGTGTTCGCCGCGGCGTTCGCGCTGCCCGGGTCGGACAAGATCCGCGGACGCGTGCAGAAGGCGGCGCTCAAGGACGCCGCCCGGGCCTGGCTGCCCGACGAGATCATCGACCGTCCGAAGGCCAGCTTCGGGGTCCCGCTGCGGGCCTGGGTGACGAACGACCTGCGGGAGCTGGTCGATGACGTGCTGCTCGGCGGCGAGCTGGTCCAGACCGGGTTCCTGCGTCGCGAACCGCTGTCGAGACTCGTGGACGACCAGCGCAGCGGGCGTCGGGACGAGTCCAAGCAGATCTGGCAGCTGCTGTGCCTGGAGCAGTGGTACCGCAACGTGCGGTCGGCAGGGGTGAGTGCGGGGTGAGCAGGGGGTTGTCTCCCGCCGTCCGGGGAGGCCACGGGCAGGGGCCCGGTCAGAACGCAGGGATGTGGAAGAGGACATGAAGCAGGTAGCCCAGAACTATCGCTCCGGTGAGCTCGTGGTGCTCGACGTGCCGGCTCCGGCGTGCAAGCCCGGCGGGGTGCTCGTGCGGACGCTGTACTCGTTGATCTCCACGGGGACCGAGATGATGAAGGTCACCGAGGCCCGGCTCTCGCTGATCGGCAAGGCGCGGGCCAGGCCGGACCAGGTCAAGAAGGTCCTCGACTCGGTGGCGCAGCAGGGTCCGGTTGCCACGTACAAGAAGGCCATCAACACCCTGGACAGCTACACCCCGCTCGGCTACTCGCTCTGCGGCGTCGTCGTGGAGGTGGGGGCTGGTGCCGAGGAGTTCGCCGTCGGGGACCTGGTGGCCGCGGCCGGCAACGAGTTCGCGCTCCACGCCGAGGTGAACTGGGTGCCCGTCAACCTGTGCGTCGCCGTGCCCGCCGGGGTCGAGCCGGAGCACGCCGCGTTCGCGACCGTGGGCGCCATCGCGATGCAGGGTGTCCGGCGCAGTGAGGCCCAGCTCGGGGAGATGGCGTGCGTCATCGGGCTCGGGCTCATCGGGCAGCTGGTCGTCCGGCTGCTGGTGGCCTCCGGCGTCCGGGTGGTCGGCGTCGACACGGTGCCGGAGCGGTGCCGGATGGCCGAGGCCGCCGGCGCCCTGACGTGCGGAGCCCCCGACGACGACGGTGCGGCCCACGTCGAACAGGCCATCCTGGCGGCTACCAGCGGGCTTGGCGCCGACCACGTGTTCCTCGCCGCCGGCGGCGACAGCAACGGACCCGTCGAGCTGGCCGCCCGCCTCGCGCGGGATCGCGCGCGGGTCGTCGACATCGGCAAGACCAAGCTCGACCTGCCGTGGAACGCCTACTACGAGAAGGAGCTCGACGTCCGGTTCTCGCGCTCGTACGGTCCCGGCCGCTACGACGACCGGTACGAGCTCGAGGGCATCGACTACCCCGCCGGCTATGTGCGGTGGACCGAGCGTCGAAACCTCCAGTGCTTCCTCGACCTCCTGTCGGGCAAGTCCCTCGAGGTGGCCTCCCTCGTGTCCGGGACGCGGCCCATCGCAGACGCGCCATCGGTCTACGAGGAGATGCGCACCGGGTCGATGCGCGGCATCGGCTTCCTGTTCGAGTACCCGCGCCCCGCGGTCGATGCCGACGGTTCCACGGGTGAGTTGTTCACCCGCACCGTGACCCTTCCGCGCTCGTCCGCTCCGAGGACGCGGCTCGAGGGAGCCACCGCGCGGCTGGGCTTCATCGGTGCCGGTAGCTACGCCAGCTCCATGTTGCTGCCCCACCTCGCGAAGCACCCGGCGGCGACGTTGGCCACCGTGGCGACGACTCGTTCGCTGTCCGCCGTCAACGCGCAGCGCAAGTTCGGGTTCGAGGCGCTGACGACCGACGCCAGTGTGGTCCTCGAGGACCCGACGATCGACGCGGTGTTCGTCGTCACGCGGCACCACTCGCACGCCGACTTCGTCTGCCGGGCGCTCGAGCAGGGCAAGGCCGTCTTCGTCGAGAAGCCCCTGGCCCTGACGCCCGAGCAGGTGGACCGCATCCTGGAGGTCGTGGAGAGGACCGGTAACGACCGCGTCATGGTGGGGTTCAACCGCCGCTTCGCGCCCCTCTTCACCGATTTGCGCGGACGCTTCGGCCGTCCGACCGGACCCATGAGTGCCCGCTACCTCGTCAACGCGGGATCCCTCGACGCCACGAGCTGGTACCTCAACGAGGAGCTCGAGGGTTCAAGGTTCCTCGGTGAGGGTGGGCACTTCATCGACACCCTCAGCGCCTGGATCGGGCACGACCCGGTGCGGGTGATGGCGCAGCAGACCTCCAACGGCGCGGATCTGCACGTCCTGCTCACGTATGCCGACGGCTCGCTCGCGAGCATCACCTACGCGACCGATGGCGACAGCCGGTTCCCGAAGGAGACGCTGGACGTCTCCGGTGGTGGCAGCAACGCCCGTCTCGACAACTTCTCCCGCGCCACCCTCTGGAGCCGCGCGGGCAAGGACGTGAAGCGCTCGTATGCCGGTCAGGACAAGGGACAGCGCGCGGAGGTGGCCGCCTTCGTCGACGCGGTGGTCGCAGGTCGGCCGATGCCCATCTCGCTGGAGTCGCTGGTGGCGACCACCCGGGCGACGATCGCCGTCGGCCAGAGCCTTGTGTCCCACGAGGCAGTGTCACCATGAGCAGGTCCGCGCAGTGGTACCTGCGTCGGCTGCGCGGAATGACGCCAGACGAGGTGCTGCAGCGAGTCGCAGACCGGGGACGCCAGGCCCTGTGGGCGCGCCGGCGGGTGGAGCTGGGCGCAGCGCCCGGGACCGTCGCGGGACTCCTGCCTGATCGTCGGTTTGCCAGTGCGCTGGAGCCGGACGTGAGGGGACAGGTGCCGGCAGCGGCTCGGGACGCGGTGGTCACCGCGGCCAATCGGCTGCTGCGAGGTGAGTATGCCGTGCTGGGCACCAGCCGTCGCGACATCCTCGACCCCGACTGGTTCCACGACCCGGTGACGGGTCGCCGCGCTCCCCAGGACGTGCTGGCCTTCCGCGTCGACCATCGCGACGAAGGCGTGACGGGAAACATCAAGTCGGTGTGGGAGCTGTCGCGACACCACCACCTGACGGTCCTCGCGGCCGCCTGGTGGCTGACCGGCGACGAGCGGTACGCCGACACCGTGGCTCGGCAGCTCAGGTCGTGGTGGGCCGCCAACCCCTTCCTCTCCGGGGTGCACTGGACCAGCGGTATCGAGATCGGGGTCCGGCTCATCAGCTGGGCATGGGTGCGACGGCTGCTGGACGGCTGGCCGGGGGCAGCCGGCCTGTTCGAGGACAACGCCGACGCCCTCCAGCAGCTCAGGTGGCACCAGGAGTTTCTCGCCGCCTTCCGAAGCACTGGGTCGTCGGCCAACAACCACCTGGTTGCCGAGGCGGCCGGGCAGCTGGTCGCGGCCTGTGCCTTCCCCTGGTTCCGCGAGAGCGACGAGTGGCGCACTCGCGCGACGGTCGAGCTGGAGAACTCGTTGGCCGCCAACACCTTTTCCAGTGGGCTGAACCGAGAGCAGGCCTCCGACTACCACCGCTTCGTGACCGAGCTGGGCCTGGTGTCGCTGGCCGAGGCGGGTCGTGCGGGCCACCCTCTGAGCCCCTCGACCAGGTCGTTGCTGGTGTCGTCCCTGGACGCTGCGGCCGCCATGCTCGACGCGAGTGGTCGCCCACCTCGACAGGGCGATGGTGACGAGGGTCGCGCCCTGGTGGTCGACGGCCCGGACGTCGATCCGTGGGCAAGCCTGCTTGCAGCGGGTGGTGCCGTCGTCGGGCCTCTTGGCTGGTGGCCGCCGACGGTGGCCGGTGTCCAGAGCACCGTGCTCCGCGCCGTCGCCGCCGGCACGTCGACGGCCGCGGGCGCCGAGAGCACCCCACTGCCTGAGCGGGCCGCGAGCGCCCCGCTCGCCTTTCGCGACGCGGGCCTCTACGTGCTCCGCACCCCCGCCGGCCAGGGGCCCGAGATCTGGTGTCGCTGTGATGGAGGCCCACACGGGTTCCTGTCCATCGCGGCGCATGCCCACGCGGACGCCTTGTCGGTCGAGGTCCGCTGCGACGGTGTCGAGCTGCTCGTCGATCCCGGGACGTTCTGCTACCACGGAGACCCCGTCTGGCGGCAGTACTTCCGCTCCACTGCCGCGCACAACACCATCGAGGTGGACGGCGTCAGCCAGTCCGTCGAAGGCGGGCCATTTCTCTGGAGCAGCCAGACCGACGCCGTGGTCGACCACTTCGAGCCGGACGGCCCGGTGCAGGCGTGGACGGCTCACCACGCCGGCTATGCGCGACTTGATCCTCGACTTCGTCACGAACGTACGGTGACGCTGGACCCGGTCGAGCGCGCGCTCCGCGTCACGGACACCCTGACGGGGTCCGCGTCCGCGCGCCATACCCTGCGCCTGGCGTGGCACCTTGGACCGGAGGTCCGGGCGCGGCTCACTGACGGAGGGGCGCAGCTGTCCTGGACGGGGGAGTCGGGTCCTGGCCGCGCCCTGCTCCGCCTGCCTCAGTCGCTGACGTGGTCGAGCCACCGCGGTGAGGTGGACCCGGTCCTGGGGTGGTACTCCCCCCGCTTCGGGGAGAAGGTGCGGACCACCACCCTGGTGGGCTCCGGCTCGTGGACGGGCGCACTCACCCTGCAGACCGGTCTCGATCTCACCGAGAGTGCCGCGGCGGTGCGGGCCGCCTCCTTCTCGTCGCCCGGTGAGGAGGAGTCGTGAGCGAACAAGCCCTCGACCTGAGAGCGACCTGGGCGATCGCCCGCCGTCGCGCGTGGATCCTCGCGCTCGCGGCCGCCATCGGGGCGGTCGACGGAGGTGTCGCCCTGTCGATGCGTCCTCCGGAGTACAGCAGCACCAGCAAGGTCCTCCTCCCCGTGGCCTCGCAGGGGTCGACCGTCGCACTCCCCGCCCACGGCATCGACACCCAGGTGCAGATCGCCCAGAGTGAAGCGGTGCTCGGGCCTGCCGGACAGGCAGTCACCCCCGCACTGACCGCGACCCAGGTGGCCAAGCGGGTGACCGTCAAGGCCGCGACGACGGACCTGATGAGCATCACGGCAACCGGGACCACTCCTGAGCGGGCGCGGGCACTGTCCGGCGCCGTCGCCCAGGCGGAGCTCGACTACCTCAAGGCCGCGGCGAACACGCTGCAGGCGCAGGCCAGAAGCGCCCTCTCCACCCGAGTCGCCGCGCTGCAGGCCAGCCTCGCGGCGGTGAACTCCGAGATCAAGAAGACCGATGTGCGACTTGCCGGCGAGTCCCCGGCCTCGCCTGCGGGCAAGGCGGACGCGGCCGCGCGCGCGCAGCTGACAGCGCAACAGGGCAGCTTGGTGCTCCAGGTCGACAAGCTCCAGCAGGAGACCGCGAACCAGTCCCTTGCCCAGCCCGGTGCCGTTGCCACCCTGATCGAAGCAGCCTCGCCGGCCGTGACCACGTCGCCCTTTGTCAGCGCTGCCCTCTTCGGGGTGGGGGGTGCCGCAGCGGGTGCCCTCCTGGTCCTGCTCATCCTCGTGCTGCGATCCCGTCGCGAGCGGGCCGTTCGTTCCCGGGACCAGATCGCCGATGCCGTCGGAATCCCTGTCGTGGCGTCCATCGAGAGCCATGCCCCGCGCTCGGTCGCGGGATGGACCGGACTGCTCAAGAGCTACGCGCCGCACAACGTCGAGACGTGGACACTGCGCCAGCTGGTGCGCCTCGTGACGCCGGGCCACCCGGGAAGCCTCGCACCCGAGTCCGACGATGACACCGGGCCGACGGGGGTCGTCTTCCTGACGCTGTCCGGAGACGTCAAGGCCCTGGCGGTCGGTCCACAGCTCGCGTCCTTCGCGGCATCGTCCGGTCTCCAGACCCAGCTGCTCACCGCACAGATGCATGAGTCGGCGAACGCGCTCCGGGTCGCGTGCGCGGGCCTCGCGCACGATGAGCAACCGCGTCCCAGGCTGTCGGTCGACGGGAGCGCTCACGCCCAGCGTTCCGCGGACCTCGTCGTGCACATCGCCGTGACCGACCGTCAGCGTCCTGAGCTGCGCCTGGGGGTGGGCAAGGCCGTGATCCTGCTCGCGGTGACAGCAGGATCAGCCACGGCGGAGGACCTCGCCAGGGTTGCGCTCGCCGCTGACGACTCGGGCAACTCCATCGCTCGAATCGTCGTCGTCGACCCTGACCCCCTGGACCGCACCACGGGACGCCTCCTGCCCTCGGAACGCGCAGCCCAGGTGCCACTCCCGTCGCTCATGACCGGCACCGCGGCCACGGCCGAGGCGACCGCCCTGAGGACTCGCCGGAGGCTGCGATGATCGACGTCTCCTGGCGCATCGAGGATGAGGACCGCGACTTCGAGATCACCGGAGCGCCGCGACCGCTTCTCGGCACCTGGCACTACCTGCGCAACTCCCTCCGCCGCGCGTGGCGCACCTGGAGCGTCCTCGCCGTGCTCGGGGCTGCGCTCGGCCTCGCCGTGATCGTGCTGGTACCCCCGGCCAGCAAGGGCACCGTGATGGTGTTGATGGCCCACCCCGCGAACCTCGACGCGCAGTCGGCCATGGCGACCGACCTCAGCCTGCTCAACACCCGAGAGGTGGCCTCCCGCACCGTCAAGGCACTGTCGCTGGACATGTCGCCGGAAGCCTTTCAGTCGACGATCACTGCCGAACCGGTCACCCCCGAGGTGCTCACCATCTCGGTCTCGGCACCGGACGACGGGTCGGCGGTGACCCGGGCTGATGCCCTGACCGAGCAGTACCTCACATTCCGTGCCCAGCAGCTGAAGTCCCTCAGTCGTGGCCTGATCGACGGGTACAAGTCCCGGATCGACACCCTCCGAGCCCAGGTCACCACCCTCACGGCCTCCTACAACGAGGAGCTCCTGAAAGGCGCGGACGGGCAGAGCCAGGCTTCCGACATCCTCACCCGTCGCACCCAGCTGAACTCGCAGATCGTCGAGCTTCAGTCGGCGTTGGAGGATGCCTCGCTGAGCGCGGACGCCGCCATCGCGTCCACGCACGTGATCGACCCCGCGACGGTCGAGAGACGGTCCCTCAAGAGGCTGCTGGTCCTCAACGTGGCGTCAGGTCTCATCGCGGGAACCGCCCTGGGAGTCGGTTTCGTGCTGTTCCGGGCTCTCACGTCCACCAGGGTGCGACGCCGCCAGGACGTGGCGCTCGCCCTCGGCGCCCCGGTTCGGTACAGCGTGGCCTCGCGGGGACCCACGGAACGCCGCTTCGCGCCCCTGCGGTGGATCTCAGGGCCGTGGCACGCTCGTGACCTTGCGACGCTCGTCCACGGCTTGGCCTCAGCGCTGCCGGACCGCAGTGACACCACACTCGCGGCGTTGCCTGCCGCTCCGGTCCGAGCCGGGTGGGTCGACGACCGGCAACAGGTCGTGGCCATGGTCGCCATCGGCAACGCGGGCGTGGCCGCCGAGGTGATGGCTGCGCTGGCACTCCAGCTCAATGCCCTCGGAAGGGGTGTGTTGCTGGTCGACCTCAGCCCGTCCGGAGCGCTGGTCGCCCACCTGTCGTCCAGGCGGTTTGCCAGGCGCGCCTCCCGCATGGCGTCGAGGGAGGCCTCCGAAGCAGCTCGGGCGCTTGGTTCGCCGACGGTGTTCCGTCCCACCGGGGCGGTCGGGCTGGCACGCGGCCCTCTGCGCGCGGCTCGCGGCGACTCGGCAGCCCTTCGTGGCGACGACGATTTCCCGGGTGACGCGTGGGCCGCGGCGGACGTCGTCCTCGTCCTGGCCGACGTCGACCCGGGGATCGATGCCGAGAACCTCGCGTCATGGGTCGGGCGGGCAGTGCCGCTCATCACCGCCGGCCAGTCCTCCCCGGAGCTGTTGCAGACCACGGCGGAGCTGGTCCGGGCGGCCGGTCTCGAGCTCCCCTTCGCCATGATGGTCGGGTCCGACGACACCGACGAGAGCCTCGGCCTCAAGGGCTCCCATGACTCGGGGTCCATGGCAGGGAGCCAGCGGTGAGCACTACCGCAACGGCGGGCCGCTGGGTCAGGCCATGGCCTCGCACGGATGAGCTCCGGCCGACCTCGTCCCTGCGGACCCGCGCCTCGGAAGTGCCGAGACTCCTGTTCCTGGCGTGGGGGGCCCTGTTCTGCAACGTCCTCACGCCGACAGGGGTGTCGACGATCGTGCCGATCCCGGGCCCAGTCACCCAAGCCATCGCGCAGGGTTCCCTCATCCTCGCCGTGGTGCTGGCGTTGTTGGTGAATCCCCGGATCGTCATCCGGCCGCACCTCTTCCTGGTGCTCCTGTCCGTCATGGCTGTGGTGGCCCTGGCCGTCAGCATCCACAGCGTCTTCTTCCTGGGGTCGACCTATCGCGCCATGCGACTGGTCGGCTTCGTGGCCTGCCTGTGGCTGCTGTCCCCTTGGTGGGGCGCTCGGGACCTCCTGCTCCTGCGGGTCCACCGCCTCTGCCTGTGGGGAGCCCTGATCCCCGTTGCCCTCGGAGCCCTGATCGCGCCCGGCAAGGCGTTCGCCTTCGAAGGACGCCTGTCCGGGGTGATCTGGCCCATGTGGCCGACCGCCGTGGCGCACTACGCAGCAGTGCTGCTCGGCACGTCGGTCGTGCTGTGGCTGTGCCGCACCATCGGTGGGAGACATGCCCTGGTGGCCGTCGTGCTCTCGACGGCCTGTCTCCTGGGTACGCACACCCGCACTGCACTGCTCGGTGCCATCACGGGGCTCATCGTGGCCGCGGGCAGTCTCTTCCTCGGGCACGCACGCGTCCGGCGGACCTCGGTGACCACGCTCGTCGCCGTGATCGTCGGCGCCACCCTCTTTGCCCCGCAGGTGCTGCGCTGGGCTGCTCGCGGCCAGTCGGCGGAGCAGGCGACTGACCTGACTGGTCGGGCCACGGTGTGGACCGCAGTGTCGAACACCAGCCGCCCACGAATCCAGGAGCTCTTCGGATCGGGCCTGTCGGACAAGTCCTTCACCGGTCTGTCCGTGGACAGCAGCTGGGTGGCCACGTATCTCGACCTCGGATGGTTCGGCGTGGTCCTGCTCGTCACCTTCCTGTGCGTGCTGTTGGGGATGGCCGTCACCCACCCGCGGGGTCCGCGGCGCGCCATCGCCCTGTTCCTGATCACGTACTGCGTGTTGTCCTCGATCACGGAGACCGGCCTGGGTGACGCCTCGGCATACCTGCTCGACCTCGTGGTTGCGGCGTCGCTGGTCGTTCGTCCTGCACGTCGAGGGGCCACATGAGGATCCTGGTCATCCACGGTCGGTACCGGTCAGCGGCTCCCAGTGGGGAGAACATCGTCGTCGACCAGGAGGGAGCCGCGCTCCGCGCCGCCGGCCACGACGTCGAGCTCTTCGAACGGCACAGCGACGACATCGCCGGGTGGTCGCTGCCGCGCAAGGCAGCACTCCCCGCCACGACGCTGTGGAACGGCGAGGTCAAGCGCGACCTGGCGGCCCACCTCGTGGCGACGCGACCTGATGTCGTGCACGTCCACAACACCTTTCCCCTGATCAGCTCCTCGGTCCTGTATGCGTGCCGCGATGCCGGGGTGCCTGTCGTCGCGACGATCCACAACTACCGGCTCCTCTGCGCAGGGGGTGGCTTCTTCCGCGACGGCGAACCGTGCCATGACTGCTCAGCCGGGCGCGGGGGGCCAGCCCTCCTGCACGGCTGCTACCGAGGGTCGCGTCTGGCAACGCTTCCGATCGTCGCCGCCAACCTCATCCATCGCCCGGCGTGGCAGCGTCTCGTTGCTGCCTACGTCTTCATCTCGGAGTCGCAGAAGAACCTGATGGAGGACCTCGCCCTCCCCCCGGAGCGGGTCTTCGTGAAGCACAACTTCGTCGTCGGCGGCGAGCTTCGCACGAAGGAGCGCGAGCACGTGGTGACCTACGTCGGCAGGCTGGACGCGGCCAAGGGCGTACCCCTCCTCATGAGCGCGTGGGACGCCTTCCGGGCCGAAAACCCCCACTCCGCACTGCGACTGACGGTGGTCGGTGGGGGTCCGCTGGAGGCGGAGGTGAAGGCCTGGGGCGCCAGGCACCCGACCGTGGAGCTGGCCGGCCTGGTGTCGCGCGAGCAGGTCGGCGACATGCTGGCCCGGTCGGTGGCGAGTGTGGTGACCTCACAGTCGGAGGAGACCTTCGGGCTGGTGGCCGTCGAGGCGATGGCGGCGGGGGTCGCATCGCTCGCCCCGGCAATGGGGCCCTTCCCGGAGCTCATCACGCATGGGCTCGACGGCGTCCTGTTCCGAGCCGGAGATGCTGCTTCGCTTGCGGGGACCTTCGCCCAGATCGACCGGGATCCGCAGCGATTCGTCGCCATGGGCCTGCAAGGACGCGCGACCTACGAGCGCCGCTTCCAGCCGGAGAGCAGCCTCGAGCGTCTGCTCGAGATCTACGACTTCGCCATCGCCAACCCCGTCACCGCGCCCCCCAGGGTGGCTTCGAAGGGCCGCTGACGCGTCGCCCCGTCAACGCGGCCTGGTCGCCACGGCCGGTCAGTCGCGCACCACGGCTCCGCTGAGGAAGTCGAGCAGCCTGGGGCCCTGCACCGCCGTCGTGAACTCGGTCCGGGCGCGTGCCTTGGCGGCGACACCCATGGCCACGCGCCTCTCGGGGTCCGACATGACGGCGATGAGCCGGTCAGCGCCGGCGCCCGGGTCGTCGAGTGGCCAGAAGTCACCCTCCACTCCGGGGCTGAGGATCTCGGGGATGCCCCCTACAGGCGCCGTGAGGACGGGGAGACCCTCGGCCATTGCCTCCACGAGAGCTATCCCGAAGCTCTCCATGCGCGAGGCGTGGCAGTACACCTGATGGCCCGCGACCATGGGCCGGGGATCGGGTTGGTAGCCGACGAAGCTCACCTGCGTGGTGAGGCCGAGGAGTGCGGCCCTCTTCTCCAGGCCGGCACGGTCCGGTCCGTCGCCGATGACCGTGAGCGTGTAGCGATGGCCACGTTCGGCGGCGGCCGCCAGGACCTCGAGGAGATAGCCCTGGTTCTTGCGCGGCTCCAGTGCTCCGACGGTGACGAGGTCCGCGATCGGGGTGACGGGTGGCCGGTCCACGACGTCGACGGCATTGGGTATGACGACGCCTGGGACCGCGCGCAGCGCTGGCAGCCGCTCCTCCAGCAGGGATCGCATGAACTGCGAGACGTAGACGACGCCGTCGAGCCGAGGCAGGACGTCTGCCTCGAACGACCGGATCGACGAGTAGGTCCGACCAGCTCTGGGGATCTCGCCCTTGTCCGCCCACTCGTCGGCCTGCGAGATGTTGAAATGGACTGCCATGACTACGGGTTCGTCATTGCGCACGCGCATCGCCGCACTGGCGGACACCGGGCACTGGGCATACACGACAGCTGGTCCGGCGGTCTCGGCGAGGCGCGCTGACAGCCCGCCCCGGAGGTAGGTCTCGTGCCACTGCCGGTACCACCACACGCCCAACGGTCCGCTCATCCGACCCAGGACCAGGCGTGCCCCGAACACCGGCATGCGGGTCAGGGACCTCTGGGAGAACGGTGTCACCACGGTGGCGGCACGCCCGCTGGACCGTGCGTACGAGCGAACGGTGGCAACGTGGCTCTGGACCCCGGAGCCGCCCGCCTCACGCAGGAGGGTCGCCAGGACGATCGTGGGTTCCGGCACTGGAGCTGGCTGCACGAGTCCCCTTGAGTGGTGTGGTGTTCCGGGCCGGGCGCCCGGTCTGCGATTCTCTCCGAACGCCGGGTCGGCCGCCACCCGCATCCAGCGAAGTCTGCTGCCCTGGCGGGTAGACTTCACGTACTCGATCGTCAGGTGACACGGACCCCGCGGACCCTGGAACCTGCCGGTTCGAGGTCCAGGTGGGGGAGGTCTCCGGATGACACAGGGGGGAAGCCGCTCGGCGAGTGGCGCCGCGACGTCGGTGTCATCTGCGGCGGCCGTGTCATCGACGCTCGCCATGGGGGCGGCACTGGCCTACCTGGCGCTCGCGGCACTCGTGACGACTGCGCGAACTCGCGGAGTCGACTCCAGCGTCTACTGGTTCTTCCGGCCGGGCGGGGTCTGGGGACGTACCCAGCGGATCAATGCAGACCTCGTCGACGGACTGGAGCCCCGCGTCGTCTTCTCCACTCTCGCTGTCGTGGCTGTCCTCTTCGCGGTTCGCCGGCGCTCCTGGCGCCCGTTGACGGTCGTCGCCGTGTTGTCAGTCGTGACGGCCCTGATCACCATCGTGACGAAGGTGGTCGTCCAGCGAGCAGACACCGGGGGAGCCTTCGGAGTCGGTGGGGGCAGCTTTCCCTCTGGGCACGCTGCGGCCATCACGGTCTGCATCTTCGGCCTGCTGATGCTCTTCCGGGTGCGAATTCGCCTCTGGGAGTGGGCAGTCCTGCTGTTGGTCGCCATGGTGGTGACCGTCCCGCTGCTCTTCGTCGGCCTGCACTGGTTGACCGACGTGGTCGGCGGCATCCTCGTCGGGCTCGCCGTGAGCTCCGCTCTGAGCTCGGTCCTCCTGCTGCGTCCGCGTCCCGGCGTCCGGCCTGGGTCTCCGCGGGATTCGCAGGATTCGCGGTGACAGGGTCGAGACTCGTCCTCATGGCGGTCGGCGTCCTGCTGGTGGGATCACTCTCCGCCAGCCATCCGCGCGACGTCCGAGCCGGGGTCGGACCACGGCCGGCCAACGGGTCGACCACCCAGCCGGCCGGCGTCGGGCCCCCGGGAGGTGCCGCGCCTGTGGCGCCCACGCAGGCACCTGCCCGCCCGCCTGTGGCGGTGTGCGACTCCGTGCTCCTGCGCGGCCCGGCCGCAGCGCCCCAGGGTGCGGTGGTCGTGGGGCTGTCCGACGACCTCGAGTCCGTGACCGACAGCAACGACCCCGGGACGACGTTCTGGTTGGCCGCAGGCACCCACCATCTCGGTGACGGGCAGTACAACCAGGTCCACCCGAAGGCCGGCAACCGCTACGTGGGAGCGCCGGGGGCCATCATCGACGGTCGCCACCTCAACCAATATGCCTTTGGTGGACAGGAGACGGGGGTCCACATCTCCTACCTGACGATCCAGGGGTTCGGCTCCGCGGGCGAGAACTTCAACGAGGGCGTGGTCAACCACGACTTCGCCACCGGGTGGGTGTTCTCGCACGTGACCGTGCAGGGCAACGCAGGGGCGGGGTTGCTCCTGGGCACTGACAACGTCCTCGAGCTGAGCTGCATCCGAGGCAACGGTCAGTCCGGGTTCAACGCCTATCGACCCGACGGTGTCCGGAACCTCGTGGTCGACCGCAACGAGATCACGGGCAACAACACCGACGACTGGGAGGAGAGCCAACCCGGCTGTGGCTGCACGGCCGGGGGGAAGTTCTGGGACACACGAGGTGCCGTCGTGACCAACAACTACGTCCATGACAACCGGGGCGTGGGACTGTGGGCGGACACCGACAATGTCGGCTTCCGCTTCCAGGGCAACTACTTCTCGGAGAACGACGGCGAAGCGCTGTGGTACGAGATCAGCTACAACGCCGAGATCATCGCGAACACGTTCATCCGCAATGCACTGGTCAAGGGGCCGGCCAACCCTGGCTTCCCGGCCGGGGCGGTCTACCTCTCCGAGGCGGGCCAGGACTCCCGCGTCGAGCCCACCGTGGGTGCCTCGTTCGTCATCGCCCGCAACACCTTCATCGACAACTGGGGTGGGGTCGTCCTCTGGGAGAACGCTGATCGGTTCGCCGGATCACCCAGCAACACGAGCAGCGACTACGGGACGCTGGTGAACCCGGAGGCGACGGTGGGGCAGTGTGCCAAGGAGGACGTGGTGAGCCGCCTGCCCTACCGCAGCGACTGTCGGTGGAAGACGCAGAACGTCCAGGTCCATGACAACTCCTTCTCGTTCGACCCGAGCCGGCTCGGCGCAGCCTGCACGGTCGAGAACACGTGTGGCTACCAGGGGTTGTTCTCCAACTCCGGAAGCTCCCCTGACTGGTCGCCATACCTCGGCGATGTCGTCCAGCGCGCAATCACCTTCTCGCAGAACAACAAGTGGTTCGACAACACCTACGTGGGCCCGTGGTCGTTCATGGTGCTCGCGCAGGGCAACACCGCGACCTGGGACGTCTGGCGAGCACAGCCCTATGGACAGGACGTCGGCAGCTCGATGCGGTGAGGTCCCCACCGATGCTTCAGCCAGGCCCTGGCTCCCCGCTGAACCTGCAGGGCGGCGCTGAACCTGCAGGGCGGCGAAGGGCTCACTGCTTGAGTGGGGCTGACCTCACTCCTTGGGCCAGCGCGGCCAGGTTCGGTGAAGTGCCGTCCCTGTAGACGAGGGTCAGCTGGTCGTCCTTGAACCAGGCCGCCACGGCGGGCGCACCCGTGGTGAGGGCCATGACCCCGTCCTTCGTCCTCACGAACCGCGGCGCCGACTTCGACGCGGTGACCGCGTTGAGCAGCTGCACGACGTACTGGTCCTGGAAGGTCGTGCTCTTCGCGACTCCGCGCTTGGTCGTGTACACCGCGACAGCGCCCACGTCGCGGCCGGCGACCGTCAGCGAGTGGATGGCCGAGGAGGTGATCACGTGGGCCGAGGCCTTGCTGACCGCAGCGAACCGCTGCTTGTCCTTCGCGGAGGGCGCGCCGTAGCCGATCGTGCCCACCCTTCCGGGCGTGATGACAGGCATCGCCGCCCGCGGGTCCCTGACGGTCCGGGCACTGGTGGCGGACGCCTTCCCGGTGGCGGGCGCCTTGGCGGTGGGGGCGGCCGAGCCTGCTGTCCCCTGCGTTGACGCAGCTGCCGACGCACCGGTGGCTCCCGAGCCGGTGGACGAGCCGGAGTCGGTGCAGCCGGTGAGCGTGGCGACGACGAGCGCGCCAACCACCGGGAGCCAAGCAGTCCTGCGCATCAGCAAAACCTCCCTCGTGCCCCGGCGGCCGCGCTCGTCGCGCCCCGGCGGCTCCCACCACGGTCTCGTCGACCATAACCAGCGCGCAGGGCCCCCTGACACCTGCGAATGCTGTAGACACCCCAGCGTTCAACCAGGCGTCGTCGTCGCTGGATGAGGCCGTCGGTGGCGGCGGTTAGAGTGGTGGACACTCCCCATTCGTCGTCCACCCGCACGTCGTTTGATGTGGGGCTTTCGTGCTGTCCACGCGGCCGCTGCGCCCCCGCCAAGCTGTCTCCAGGAGCCTCGTCATGACCCTCGCCCCGCTGCTCGACCTCCTCGGTGCCGATGCCGCCGTCGGTCGGGCTCTCGCGGTCGCCCGCGCGGGAGAGCCGGTCGCCGACCTGGCCGTCACGGCCGGTGCCAGGCCGGCCCTCATCGCGGCGCTGGCCCGCGACAGTGGTCGGCCGATCCTCGCGGTGACGGCGACGACGCGCGAGGCCGAGGACCTGGTCGCGGCGCTCGGGTGCTTCCTCGACCACGACCGCGTGGCCGAGTTCCCGGCCTGGGAGACCCTGCCCCACGAGCGGCTCAGCCCGCGCAGCGACACCGTCGGCAAGCGGCTGGCCGTGCTGCGCCGGCTCAAGCACCCCGACTCCTCCGACCCGACCTACGGCCCGCTCGACGTCGTCGTGGCCCCGGTGCGGGCCGTGCTGCAACCGGTTTCGCAGGGCCTGGGTGACCTCGCCCCGGTCGCCCTCAAGGCCGGCGACGACGCGCCCCTCGAGGAGGTCGTCGAGCACCTCGCGGCCGCGGCATACACGCGCACCGACCTCGTGGAGCGGCGCGGGGAGTTCGCGGTCCGTGGCGGCATCCTCGATGTCTTCCCGCCCACCGAGGACCACCCGGTGCGGGTCGAGTTCTGGGGCGACACGGTCGAGGAGATCCGCTGGTTCAAGGTCGCCGACCAGCGCAGCCTCGAGGTCGCCGAGCACGGGCTCTGGGCCCCGCCCTGTCGCGAGGTGCTGCTGACCGACTCGGTGCGCGCTCGAGCCGCCGCCCTGATGGACCAGCTGCCCGGAGCGGTCGACCTGCTCGCCAAGCTCGCCGAGGGCATCGCCGTCGAGGGCATGGAGTCCCTCGCCCCAGCCCTGGTCGACGGGATGGAGAGCGTCCTCGACACCCTGCGCGACGGCACCGCCGTGGTCCTGTGCGACCCCGAACGCGTGCGCACCCGCGCCCACGACCTCGTGGCCACGAGCCAGGAGTTCCTCGAGGCCGGCTGGGCCAACGCCGCCGTCGGCAACACCGTGCCGATCGACCTGCAGGGGATCCTGGGCACCGCCTCGTTCTGGAGCCTCGCCGACCTCCGCGCCCACGCCCAGGGCTCCGGTATGCCGTGGTGGGACCTCGGCCCGTTCGTCGCCGACCAGGAGCTCGCCGTGGGCGACTCGGTGGTGGTGAACACCGGCCTGGAGGAGGCGCCGCGGTACCGCGGCAGCACCCCGGATGCCGTCGCCGACCTCCAGCGCTGGGTCGCCGACGGCTGGCGGGTCGTGGTCGTCACCGAGGGGCCGGGGCTGGCCCGGCGCGTCGCCGAGGTGCTGGCCGACGAGTCCGTCGCCGCGCGGCTCGACGCCGACCTGAGCGACCTCTCCGACGGCGTGGTTCACCTGACCACGGGCAGCGTCGGCAGCGGGTTCCTCTCTCCTGCAAGCAAGTTCGCCCTCATCACCGAGACCGACCTCACCGGCACGCCGGGGCAGGGTGGCTCCACCAAGGACATGCGCAAGATGCCATCGCGTCGGCGCAACCAGGTGGACCCGCTCCAGCTCAAGCCGGGCGACTACGTCGTCCACGAGCAGCACGGTGTGGGCAAGTTCGTCGAGATGGTCCAGCGCACCATCGGTGCCGCCACCCGGGAGTACCTCCTCATCGAGTACGCCCCGGGCAAGCGGGGTCAACCGGGCGACCGGCTCTTCGTGCCCACCGACCAGCTCGACCAGGTCACCCGCTACGTGGGTGGCGAGATGCCCACGCTCAACAAGATGGGCGGCAGCGACTGGGCCAAGACCAAGGGCCGGGCGCGCAAGTACGTCAAGCAGATCGCGGCCGAGCTGATCCAGCTCTACTCGGCCCGGATGGCCACCAAGGGCCATGCCTTCGCGCCGGACACCCCCTGGCAGCGTGAGCTCGAGGACGCGTTCTCCTACGTCGAGACCCCCGACCAGCTCAGCTCGATCGACGAGGTCAAGTCCGACATGGAGCGCACCGTGCCGATGGACCGCCTCATCTGCGGAGACGTCGGCTACGGCAAGACCGAGATCGCCGTGCGCGCCGCGTTCAAGGCGATCCAGGACGGCAAGCAGGTGGCCGTGCTCGTGCCGACCACGCTGCTGGTCCAGCAGCACCTGCAGACCTTCACCGAGCGCTACCAGCAGTTCCCTGTGGTCGTGCGCCCGCTGTCGCGCTTCCAGAGCGACAAGGAGGCCCGCGAGACGATCGCCGGCCTCGCCAACGGCAGCGTCGACCTCGTCATCGGAACGCACCGGCTGCTCGGCGGCACGATCCAGTACAAGGACCTCGGGCTCGTCGTCATCGACGAGGAACAGCGCTTCGGCGTCGAGCACAAGGAACAGCTCAAGACCCTGCGGACCGCCGTCGACGTGCTCGCCATGTCGGCCACCCCCATCCCGCGCACGCTCGAGATGGCCGTGACCGGCATACGCGAGATGTCGACGCTGGCCACGCCTCCTGAGGAGCGGCACCCGGTCCTGACCTATGTCGGTGCCTACGACGAGAAGCAGATCGTGGCCGCCATCCGGCGCGAGCTGCTCCGCGAGGGGCAGGTCTTCCTCGTCCACAACAAGGTGTCGACGATCGAGCGCGCCGCCAGCCGCATCCGCGAGCTCGTGCCGGAGGCCCGCGTGGCGACCGCCCACGGCAAGATGGGCGAGCACAGGCTGGAGCAGGTCGTCCTCGACTTCTGGGACAAGAAGTTCGACGTGCTGGTCTGCACGACGATCGTCGAGACCGGCCTCGACATCTCCAACGCCAACACGCTCATCGTCGAGCGCTCCGACGTCCTCGGCCTCTCCCAGCTGCACCAGCTCCGCGGCCGGGTCGGGCGAGGCCGCGAGCGGGCCTACTGCTACTTCCTCTACCCACCCGAGAAGCCGATGACCGAGACGGCCCACGACCGGCTGCAGACCATGGCCAGCCACACCGACCTCGGTGCCGGCATCCAGATCGCCATGAAGGACCTCGAGATCCGCGGCGCCGGCAACCTGCTCGGCGGGGAGCAGTCCGGGCACATCGCCGGCGTGGGCTTCGACCTCTACGTACGCCTCGTCGGAGAAGCGGTGGCCGACTTCCGGGGTGACGGCGAGACGGCGCCCGGCGAGATCAAGATCGAGCTCCCGGTCGATGCCCACCTTCCCCACGAGTACGTCCCTGGGGAGCGGTTGCGCCTCGAGGCCTACAAGAAGCTGGCCAGCGTCCTCGACGAACAGGCGCTCGCCGACATCGAGGCCGAGCTGGTCGACCGCTACGGCCCGCTGCCCGAGCCGGTCCGCAACCTCATGGAGGTGGCTCGGCTGCGCACGGTGGCCCGGCAGGCAGGGGTCGCGGACATCTCGGTGCAGGGCAACTTCGTCCGGTTCGGGCCGGTCGACCTCCCCGAGTCGGCGCAGCTGCGGCTGCAGCGGCTCTACCCGAAGTCGCTCGTCAAGGACGCGCTGCATACCATTCTGGTGCCGAAGCCGATGACGGCTCGGGTGGGTGGCCAACCGCTGCGCGACACGGCAGTCTTGCAGTGGGCCAGTGACCTCATCCGAGGAGTGCTGCTGGGCAGCGTCGCAGACGCCGCCCGGGTCGCCACCGGTCAGGACACGGTTTCGGCCCGCTGAGCCACCACACGTTGTACCGAGTGAAGGATGTAGTCCGTGAAGGCATTGAGTGCGCTGCGTGGGTCGATCGTGACGGCAGTCGTCGTCGGGGTGCTGGCCGTGTCCGGCTGTGCGACCGCCGACACCGCCGCGGTCGTCAACGGACACCGGATCAGCGAGCAGGAGGTCCAGGAGGCCACCACCCAGATCACCAAGGCCTACCCCGACTCGTCGCTCAACACGGCCAGCGCTCTCTCGAGCCTGGTGATGGCCTCCTTCATCAACCAGGTCGCCGAGGAGTCCGGCAAGGGCCTGTCCGACTCCGCGGCCAAGGCCGCCATCGCCAACATCGTGGACCCGGTGCCGGCCACCCTCGAGCTCGTGAAGTCGAGCCTGTCGTCCCAGCAGCTGACCAGCGTGGAGCAGGGCAAGGTCGTCGAGCTCGCCTCCAAGGCGAAGGTGACGCTCAACCCGCGCTACGGCACCTTCGACGCCAAGAACGTCCGCTTCGACGTCAGCCAGCCCAACTGGATCAAGGCCGAGCCGACGCAGCCGGCACCTGCCACCACCCCCGCGGGCTGAGACCAGGTGCCGGGTCGGCTGACCCTGCTGGTCGGCAGCCCGAGGATCGCAGCCGGCCTCTTCACCCGAGCCGCGTGGCAGGCACTGGACGCCGCGGACCAGATCCTCGCGCGCGACGAGAGCGAACCACTGGCCGACGCCGTGTCAGAGGCGGGTATGCCGGTGCGTCACCTCGGTGACGTCGCCCCGCCCGAGCTGGCGCGCACCCTCATGGATGCCGCTGCACAGCCGGCCGACGTCGTCTGGGTGTCCTCGGCCCACGGGGACCCGGGGCTCACCGACGCGATCGCCTCGGAGGTGTCCCGGCTGGGTGCGCCGCCGGAGGTGGAGGTGCTCGTGGCGTCCTGGGACGTTCCCGGCTCGCGGCTGCTCGACCTCGTGGCCGTCATGGACCGGCTCCGGTCGCCCGGCGGCTGCCCCTGGGACGCCGAGCAGACCCACGAGTCGCTGGTGAAGTACCTCATCGAGGAGAGCCACGAGGCAGCGGAGGCGATCGAGTCCGGCGACCGCGACCACATCCGCGAGGAGCTCGGCGACGTGCTGCTCCAGGTGGTCTTCCAGGCCCGCGTGGCCCAGGAGCACGACACCGAGCCCTTCGACGTCGACGACGTCGCCGGCGCGATCATCGAGAAGCTGGTCCGCCGGCACCCCCACGTCTTTGCCGACGGCGACGCCTCCACCCCGGCGGAGGTGGAGCAGGCGTGGGAGCAGATCAAGGCCGCCGAGCGCGCGGCGAAGGCGCCGCACGGCGGCGGTGAGGACGGGCACCAGGGGCTGCTCCACGGCATACCCAGGTCGTTGCCCAGCCTGCTCGCCGCCGACAAGGTGCTGGCGCGCTGGGAGCGGACCGGAGGCGACCTGTCCGCGGTGGGTGACCCCGAGGGGGACCTGGCGGCACGGCTGCTCGCCCTCGTCGCCGAGGCGCGGGCTCAGGGTGTCTCGGCCGAGGAGGTCCTGCGGCAGGCGCTGCGCGACCTCGGTCAGGACGAGCAGACCGGCACGAACGGGCGATCCGGCAGGTAGTTGCGCCACTCCTGCTCGGTGAGCGGACGCCCGGCCAGTCGGCAGGCCGTGGCCAACCAGGACTGGGGGGCAATGGTCCAGGTGAGCACGGTCCCGCTGCTTCCGGCGAAGAGGATGTGGCTGTTGTCCTTCGTGAAGGCAGGGTCGCCATCCTCATTCACCGTCGCGGAGCCGAGGTACGCCCCGGTGCGGGCGTCCCAGTGGCTCAGCTTGCCCTCGGCCACGCTCGCCACGAGGGTGCCGTCGTCACTGAACTTGGTGAAGTAGCCGACCAGGTGCGCCTGTGCGGCGTTGGGACGGGAGATCCACGTCAAGGAGGCGGCGTCGAGCAGGCCGACACCGGCGTCGCCCAGGTCCACGAGCAGGCGGCTGCCATCCGGCGAGGGGACCGCGAGCTGCACGGTGGCGCCGAGGTCGGGCATCGGCCAGACCTTTCCGGTGACGTAGTCCACGATGAGGTCGTTGGTGTAGACGCTGTGGAGGTCGCCGCTGGGCATGAACCCTGACAGGGCCAGCCCCTCCGGCGGGCCCGGCTTGTGCTCGCGCACCTGGATTGGCTCACGTGCCGGCGCCAGGGTGTGGGCGTCCAGGACGTGCAGCCTCCCGGTGGTGCTGCCGACGAGCAGGTACTTCCCGTCGAGGCTGAAGAAGGCGATCGCGGCGCCCTCGCTCGAGTCCGTCGACGCAAGCTGGTGTGCGGCAAGCACCCGGCCGGTGGCGGCGTCGAACGTGCGGACCACCGGGTCACCGGTGGTGATGTTCAGGGTCTTGTTGTCGCGGTGCCAGGCGAGGTCGATGTAGCTCCGCTGGCGCATCTCGGGCCGCATCAACGGACCCAGCTTCCCCGTGGCGGCGTCGCGGATCCGGAGCGCTGGGCCCCCCTCGACATAGCCCACCTTGTCGCCATCGGGGGAGACCCGGACGAGGGGTTCGCCCATGCCCGGGGACTCCCCGGCCCTCGAGGCGAGGAACCGCCGGTCCCCCTCGAGGTCCCAGGCCTGGACCAGCCCGGCGAACGTGCTGGTGTACAGGGTCCGCCCGTCGAGGCTGAACCGTGGGCTGCCGACGGGGCTGTCCTGGGCGAGGATCTCGCGGGCACCGTGCCCTTCGAGCGCCCAGACCATCAGCCGGTCTCCCGCGGCCGCCACCCGCGTGCCGTCGCGGGAGAAGGCCACTCCGCTCCGCGGGCCCTGTCCGGACAGGTAGGTCTGCGGCCGGAGCGTGGCAGTGTCCACCAGGACGGTCTCCACCCCGGCACCGACGGCCAGCAGCCGACCGTTCGGGCTCAGCATCAGCGACTCCTCGAGCTGGCGCACGCCGAGATCACGGGCCTCGATCACCCGTCGCGTCCGGCCGCTCGGGAGCTCGGTCACCACCAGCCGTCCGCCGCCCGGGTTGGTCGAGTAGAGGGTGCGGCCGTCGGGACTGACATTCGGGACTACCCCGTCGCCCAGCTGCAGGGTTGCCACGGGTTGGGCAGGCGAGCGCAGGTCCCACACTGCGGTGACGTCTCCCTTCTCGCCGTGCAGGTGCGACATCGAGACCACCAGCCAGCGGCCGTTGGGGCTGAATCCCAGGTTCTGGAACGCGTGGTACCCGGGCGGGAAGCCGCCGAGCTGCGTGGCAGACCGAGCTCCGGACTTCTCGAGGAGGACGACGGGGGGCTCGCCGCCGCTCTCGACCAGGTCCGTCCACATCGACACGGCGTAGCGACCGTCGTCCGGGCTGGCGGCCACCGCGACCCCGAGGATCTTCGCCGGGGTGGAGACCGGGTCCAGGGTCCGGCCGTCGCGCAGCTCGAGCCCCACGTCGTCGGACGCGGCGGTCGCGACCTGGCCGGTGGAGTTGTTGACGTCCATGCTGAAGACGCGACCTCTGCTGCGCACGCTGCCGATCAGCGCCGGGGCCCGGTCCAGGGTCGCCAACAGCGCGTTCCGGGTGTCCACCGTGTCGTCGAGCGTGACCGCCGCGGCGGCGAGCAGCAGGGAGCGGTCGAGGTCGTCGGTCCGCAGCGCCTCGGCCCCGAGGCGTCGGGCGTCGGCCACGAGGGCCTGTTGGTCGGCCCGGTCCGCGGCGGTCTTGGCCAGCGCCCCGGCCACGATGGCGACGGCCAGCAAGGCGGCGACGGCAGCCAGCCCGGCGCGGAGACGCTGGTTGGAGCGGCGTTCGCGTCGCACCTGTTCCTCGGTCGCACGCTGTTCGGTGTCGGCAAGAGTGGCTCCCGCGGTCAGGAAGTCCTGCTCTGCGCTGGTGAGGGACGGGTTGGCACCGTCGCGCCACTCGACCGCCCGGGCCTGCCTCACGCCCCGGTAGAGCTCGCTGTCGGGACGGCCGAGGTCGTCCCAGCTGGTCGCCGCGACGGAGAGGTGGCGCATGATGCGCAGTCCGTCGACGTCGTCGTCCAGCCACGACCGCAGCCGCGGCCACGCCATGGCCAACGCCTCGTGGGCGATCTCCACCGTCTCGCCGTCGGTGCTGAGCAGGCGGGCGCCAACCAGCCGCTCGATCAGCAGGGTGTGGTCTTCGTCGGTGGCGACCGAGCGGCGTGGGACCCGCTGGCGGACCGGTTCGCCGAGGTCGTCGGGGGCGACGAGCCGCACCATGAGGTCGCGGAGCACCCCCTGCTGCCCGGGCGTGAGGTCGCGGAAGAGGCCCTCGGCCGACTGGGAGACCGCCTCCCGGATACCGCCCGTGGCGGTGTAGCCGGCAACGGTCAGCGTCTGGCCCTCGCGTCGTTTCCAGGTCTGGCGCAGGACGTGGGACAGCAGCGGGAGGGCAGCCGGTTCGTCCTGGACCTCGCGGACGAGCAGGTCGACGAGGCCGGGCTCGAGCCGCAGTCCGGCCTGCGCTGCTGGCCCCTCGATCGCGAGCCGCAGGTCGGGCTGGGTCATGCCACCGAGCAGGTACAACCCGCGTTCGACGAGTCGGGCGAACTCCGGGTGCGCGGAGAGCTCGCCGAGCCGGTCCGCCCGGAGCGAGATGACCAGGACGCCGCGCCCTCGCGTGGCGAAGGCGACGAGCTGGTCGAAGAACTCCGTGCGCTCGCTCGAGTCGGGGTCGAGCGAGAGAGCCTCCTCGCACTGGTCGACGACGAGGACGTCGGTCGCGCGGGGGTTCGTGGCGGCCAGTGAGTCGGTGGGGTGAATGCCGGGAGAGAACACCCTGACCCGGCGTCCGTCCCGCTCCAGCGCGGCCGCGACGCCGGCACGGGCCAAGGATGACTTGCCACATCCAGAAGGCCCGACCACGGCTAGGACGTGGCCTTCGTCAAGGCGCCGCAGGCACGCGGAGATGTCGGCTTCGCGACCGAAGAACGCCGGGGCGTCGGCGACGTCGTAGGCAACCAGGCCGAGGTAGGGGCACTCGGCACTGGTTGGCGGCAGGACCGTCTCGGCGGCCAGCGAAGGGTCCTGGCGCAGGATCGCCTGCTCCAGCTGGGCGAGCTCTGGGCCGGGGTCGAGGCCCAGCTCGTTGACGAGGGTTGCCTTGGCGCGGTGCAGGGTCTGGAGGGCATCCCCCTGCCGACCCGCCTGGTACTGCGCGAGGGCCAGCAGGCCCCAGCGCCGTTCGCGGGTCGGCTGCTCGGCCACCATGCGCAGGGCGTCTCCGAGGACGTCCTGGTAGCGACCGGACCTCAGGCCCGCTTCTGCGTGGAGGTCCTCGGCGTCGCGCCAGAGCTCGACGAGCCGCTCGGCCTCGACCCTGCCCGGGCCCCAGTCCGCGAGCTCGACGAGCGGCTCCCCGCGCCAGAGCTCCCGGGCCTGTCCCGACACGTAGAGGGCCCGCTCGGGCTCCCCGTTCGCCAGCAGCTCGCGAGCCCGAGAGAGGAGGTGCTCGAAGTGGAGGTGGTCCACCTCGTCCTGGTGCAGGACCAAGCGGTAGCCACGCGGTGAAGTCTGGATCGCCTCCGCGCCGAGGGACTTGCGAAGCCTGACGATGCAGCCCTGCACGACCTTCTGCCAGGTCCCGGGCAGGTCCTCGCCCCACAGCGTCTCCGCGAGAGCCTCGGCACTGAGCTCGGTGCCGGGTCGGGTGGCCAGGGCTTGGAGGATGACGCGGTCGCGCGGACCGAGAGTCGTCCGACCGTCGTTGACCTGCAAGGATCCGAGCAGCGCGATGCGCATGTCCCGACAGTGACCCTCCCCAACGGTGGCGTCAACAGGCCTGACACCGGGTTGACACCGGCGGAGCACGAGGGCGACACCGGCAAGGGGTCAGGGGAGGGTGGCGAGTGGCCAGCGCTGGCCGGTGCCGCTGTCGATCAGCGCTGCCGACTCCGCCCGCCCGACCAGGGGCAGCACGTCGAAGGCGCGGACAGCGGCGGTGGGCAGAAGCTCCTGGCTGGTCCCGGTGGTGAGGCTGCAGTGGGGAATCCATCGCCCCGGCCGGTAGTGCCAGTGCAGATCCGCCCCGGTGCCGTTGACGGCCGTGACCACGGCCTGGTGGCGGTCGAGCAGCGCCCGGGTGGCCGGCGTCAACAGTGCGCCTCGCCCACGGGTGAACAGCCCCACGGCGTCGAACCGCAGGTCGAGGGCCGGGCCACCGGCAAGACCTCCGACAACCCCGGCCACCGCCTCGACGTCGAAGGTGCGGAGCACGGCATACGAAAGGTGTGGCACGTGGCGCTGGTGGGTGTGGCTCAGCAACGTGCCGATCCCGGCGTCCTCCAGCGCCGTCCAGAGCTGTCGGATCGCCCGGTCGGTGTCCGGGTCGAAGAGGAGGCAGACGGCGAGCGCCACACTGGCATTCTGCTTGGTCAGGAGGCGCAGACCGGCTGGAACGAGCGTTCCGGCAGGTAGTTGTGCCACTCCTGCTCGGTCAGGGCGCGCCCTGCGAGCCGGCAGGCTGCCGCGACCCACGAGCGGGGGTCGAGGTCCCAGCTGAGGAGGGAGCCGTCGTCGCCCGCGAAGAGGAGTCGTCTGTCGTCCGCGGAGAAGGCCGGGGCCCCTGGCGACGGCACGCTCGCCGTGCCGAGGAAGGTGCCCTTCCGTCCGTCCCAGTAGCTCAGGTGGCCGTCGTTGACACTGGCGACCAGCGCCCCGTCCTCGCTCCACGAGGTCAGGTAACCCACCAGCCCGGCCTGGGCCGCGCTCGGTCGGGAGATCCACGTCATCGTCGTGGCGTCGAGCAACCCGGTCCCTGTCGGGCCGGTGCCCACGATCAAGCGCTTTCCGTCGGGCGACGGATACAGGTCCACCACCGGGAAGCCGAGGTCCGGCATCGGACGGACCGTCCCGGCGACATAGTCCACGATGGCGTCGTTGAGGTATGCCGTGTGGTGGTCCCCGCTCGGGACGAAGTTCTCGACTGCTTGCGGATCAGGCTCGCCTTCCGCCTTCTTGTACACCTGGATCGGTTCTCGGGCGGGGACGAGCGTGTGGGCGTCGAGCACGTGGAGCCGCCCCGCACTGCTGCCGACGAGCAGGTACTTCCCGTCGAGGCTGAAGAAGGCGACGGCGGCAGCTTCGTCGGACGGAGCGGGTGCAAGCCGTCGTTCGGCGAGCTGACGGCCTGTGGTGCTGTCCCAGGTCCGGACCGACGGGTCACCGGAGGTCATGTTGAGGATGGTGCTGTCGGGGTGCCAGGCGATGTCCATGTAGCCCCCCTGCGCCATGGCGGGGGCGATCTCCGGACCGAGCTTGCCGGTCGCGACGTCACGGACGCGGAACCGAGGTCCGTTTCGCACGTAGGCGACCTTGGACCGGTCAGGGGAGAACCGGCCCCAGTAGTCGGGCCAGTCCAGGTGCTCACTGGGCCCCGCCGGGAGGAAGCGGCGGTTGCCGGCGAGGTCCCACGCCTGGATGAGTCCCCCGATGGTCTTGGTGTAGAGGGTCTTCCCGTCGCGGCTGAACGCAGGGTCGTCGGCGTCCCCGTCCTGGGCAAGCACCTCCACCGGATCGTCCCCACTCAGGTCCCACACGGTCAGGCGGTCGCCGCTCGCCGCCAGGTGGGTGCCGTCCGGCGAGAAGGCCAGGGCCTGGGTCGCGCCCTGTCCGGAGAGGTGGGCTCGCGCCTTCAGGGTGGCGGTGTCCACCAGGACCACCTCGACGCCGGCACCCACCGCCAGGGTCCGGCCGTCGGGGCTCTGCGCCAGCACGTCGTCCAGCTGACGGACCGCGAGGTCGGCCGGGGCCAGGGACCGGCGCGTCCTGCCAGTGGGGAGATCGGTGACGAGGAGGCGGCCCTTCCCACCGGGCACGAGGTCCAGGCCGTAGGCGCCCGAGAACAAGGTGCGCCCGTCCGGGCTGATGGTCGCCGCGCTGCCCACCCACCCGAGCTCGAGCCGTGCCACCGGCCGGCTGGGGGACTTGAGGTCCCAGACGAAGGTGAGGGTGCGTCCGTCCTCCGGCATGCGCACGAGGGACACCGCGAACCATCGACTGGTGGGGGAGTATCCGAGGTACCAGCGGCGGGGGAAGCCCATGTCGAGGACCTGGTACCGGGCGGGGATGCCCCCCAGCTGGACCGCGGACCGGGCGCCGGTTCGGTCCAGCAGCAGGACGGGCGGCTCCTTCCCGTCCTCGACCAGGTCGCCCGAGATCGTCACCGCGTAGCCCTGTCCATCCGGTCGGGCGACGACCGATCCGCCGACGAGCTTCTCCGGCAGCGAGACACGGCGCAGGGTCGGTCCGTCATAGAGCTCGAGTCCGGTGCCGTCAGCGGCCATGACCGCCACCTGGTCCGTTGCGGTGTTGACCGCCAGGTGGAAGATCCTGCCGGCGCTTCGAGCGCTTCCGGTGAGCGCCGGGGCGCGGTCGAGGGTGGCCAGCAGGTTCGTCCGCGTGTCCACGGAGTCGTCCAGCGAGACCCCCGCCGCGGCGAGGAGCAGCGACCGGTCGACCTCGTCGGACCGCAGTGCCTCCGCACCGAGACGACGGGCGTCCGCGGCACGCGCCTTCGCGGACGCCGCCGCGGCTTGGCGGTCGGCTTTGTCCCGGGCGGTGAACGCCACAGCCCCGGCGACGATCGCGACGGCCAGCAGGGCCGCGACAGCCGCCAGACCGAGGCGGAGCCGCTGGTTGAGCTGCCGCTCCCGCCGCACCTGCGCCTCGGTGGCCCGTTGCTCCTTCTCCGCCAGCGCGGCAGAGTCGTGCAGGAAGTCACGTTCGATGTCCGTCAGCGTGGCACTGGCCCGCTGGTGCCATTCAGCCGCGCGCGCCTGGCGGACGCCGCGGTACAGCTCGCTGTCAGGGCGACCGAGCTCGTCCCAGCTCTCGGCCGCGACCGTGAGGTGGCGTAGCGTGCGCAACCCGTCGACGTCCTCATCCAGCCACAACCGCAGGCGCGGCCACGCCGCCGCGAGGGACTCGTGCGCGATCTCCACGGTGTCCCCGTCCGTGGCCAAGAGCCGAGCTCCGACCAGCTGCTCCACCAGCTTCAGGTGTTGCTCGTCCCCGGTGACCGACCGACGAGGAACCCGGGTGCGCACCGGGTCACCGCCCTCGTCAGGCGTCACCAGCCTCAGCATCAGGTCCCGGAGCATCGCCTGGCGCTCCGGGTCCAGTGCGCGGAACACCCCCTCTGCGGACTGGGCCACCGCCTCGCGAAGGCCACCCGTCGCGGCATACCCCTCGACCGTCAGGGTGCCGCCCTCGCGGTGGCGCCACGTCTGGCGAAGCACGTGGGACAGGAGCGGGAGGGCGGCGGGCTGCCCCACGACCTCGCGCACGAGCAGGTCGACCAGCCCCGGTTCGAGCCGCAGACCCGCCTGGGCGGCGGGGCCCTCGATGGCCCGCCGCAGGTCCGGTTCGGTCATCGGGCCCAGCAGGTAGAGGCCAGACTCGACGAGCCGTGCGAAGTCGCCGTGGGGAGACAGCTCACCCAGCCGGTCCGCGCGCAACGTGACCACAAGCGAGTGGCGCTGGGCGAACTCGACCAGGGCCGCGAAGAACTCGACTCGCTCCGGCGAGGCCTCGTCGACGGCGAGGGCCTCCTCGCACTGGTCCACGACGAGCACCGTGCCCGGACGGGTGGGGACGCCGCTCAGGGACTTCATCGGGTGGATGCCCGGCGTGAGCACGTGCACGACCCGGCCGTCGCGTTCCAGCGCGGCAGCAACGCCCGCCCGGGCGAGCGACGACTTGCCCGATCCCGACGGTCCCACCACCGCGAGCACGCCGGCCTGGTCGAGGCGGCGCAGACAGGCTGCGGTCACCTCCTCCCGGCCGAAGAAGGCTGCGGCGTCGCTGACGTCGTAGGCCACCAGCCCGAGGTAGGGGCACTCGGACGTCGCCTCGGGGATGGCTGCCGCCACGGCAAGGGAGGGATCCTGGTTGAGGATGGCCCGCTCGAGCGCGACGAGGTCGTCACCGGGGTCCAGTCCGAGCTCGTCGACCAGCACCCGGCGGGCCTGCTGCAGGGTCTGCAGGGCGTCGCCCTGGCGGCCGCCCTGGTACTGCGCCAACGCGAGGAGGCCCCAGCGGCGCTCGCGCATCGGCTGCTCGTGGACGAGGCGCAGCGCCGGCGCGATGGCCTCGCGGTGGTGTCCGGCACGCAGCTGCGCCTCGGTGAGCAGGTCCTCGGCGTCGTGCCGCAGCTCGACCAGCCGCTCGGCCTCCGCGCGCCCCGGTGCCCACTCGACCAGCTCGGCGAACGGCTCGCCTCGCCAGAGCTCGAGCGCCTCACGCAGCAGGTATGCCGCGCGGTCCGGTTCGCCGCCAGCCGTCAGCTGACGCGCCCGGTCCAGGAGGTGTTCGAAACGAAGGTGGTCGAGGTGGTCGCGATGGACCTGGAGCCGGTAGCCCTGCGTCGAGGTCTCGATGGTGTCGGCGCCGAGCGCTTTGCGCAGTCGGACGACGCATCCCTGGACGACCTTGGTCCACGAGGTCGGAGGGTCGTCGCGCCACAGTGCCTTGGCGAGGGTGTCAGCACTCACCGGTCGGCCGTGACGCACGGCCAGGGCCTGCAGCACGACGCGGTCTCGCAGCCCGAGAGCGGGCTCCGCTCCGTCGAGCTCCAATGGACCCAGGACGCCGATTCCCACTGTCTCAGCAGACCTTCACGCGTTCGCGGTCGGGCAGGTAGGTGTTCCACTCCTCGTCGGTCAGGTCGCGTCCCGCGATCCGGCAGGCGGCCCTGATGGTTGCATCGGGGTCGGGATCCCATCGGTAGACCGTGGCGGCGGGCGAGGCCAGGACGACGGTGGTCCCATCCTGGTCGAACCCACCGGCCGTGCGGGCGTCGACGCCGACGGCGCGGAGGAGGTCGCCGGTCGTCGCATCCCACAGCGCGACGCGGTCTCCCGCGGCGGTGAGGAAGCGTTTGCCGTTGGCCTCGAGCCTGAGCTCCCCTCCGCCGGCTGCGGTTCGTCCGGTCGTGGTGGTCCGGCGTGCCAACGTCGTGGCGTCCACGGTTGTCACGACACCCACGCCCCCCTGTCGGAAGTCCGCTCCGCTCAGGGCGATGGTCGCTCCGTCGAGAGTCCAGGCGGCGGCGTTCGCGGTGTAGCCCAGTTCGGCGCGACGGGTGACCGTGCCGGCGGCAAGGTCGAGGACCCTGATGCCGTCGTCGGTGCTGGCGACGGCCCGGTCTCCGTGTGCGTCGACAGCCACGGTCGTCACCGGTCCGGATGTGCTGACCTGGACGGCGCGACCGCTGCGGCGCCCCGCGCCCGCGACCGACTTGACCCAGCCGTTCCTGGTGCCGATGACCAGACGAGATCTGTCGCGGCTGAACTCTGCCGTGGTGATGCGGTCACCGGGTTCTCGGTACTCCTCGATGAGCTCTCCCGTGAGGCGGTCCCAGACGCGCAGCCGCTCAGTGCCCAACGTGGTCGCTACCGCCGAACTGTCCGGCCGCCAGGCCAGGCCGATCCAGTAGTCGAACCTGTCGCCGGTCCCGATGGCCGGCCCCAGCGTGTGGGTGCGCACGTCGAGGAATTGCAGGAACACCGTCCCGTCGACTGCCGAGGTGGTGAGGTAGGCGACGGTCTTGCCATCAGGAGACACCCGAGACGATGAGTAGACGGCCTCCAGTCTGCCTGACTGGGGCGGGGTGGAGGGCAGGAACCTGCGGCTGCCGCTGGCGTCCCAGGCCAGGAGCAGGCCGTCGTTCCGTGCTGCGAACAGGGTGCCGCCGTTCTTTCCGAATGCCAGCCCCCACGGCTCGAACGCATCTCCCGAGGGGTAGCGGATGCCCGGGCTGTCGGGGTCGGTCAGCGAGCGCACCACAGGGGTCCCGTCCACCATGTAGGCCATGGTCTGGCCGTCCGGGGCGATGGCTATGGGCAGACCGATGGTGCCCTCCTCCCGAAAGGCCGCAGTGGTGGTCAGCGACTCGGCGTCCAGCAGACGCACCTGGCCTGCGTCCCGAACCGCCAGCTGCGCTCCGTCAGGAGTCGGCGCGACTGCAACCGGCCCGAAGGGGATCGTTGACGCCTTGGCTGTGTGGATCGATCGCAGCTCACGACGGGCGGACGGATCGAGGAGGTGAAGGTCGCCGTTGTCCGAGGTGGCGTAGATCCGGCTGGATCCGCGGCTGATCTGGAGGGACGAGATGATGTACGGGACGGTGAACGAGGACTTCGGACGTGCGAGGGCGGTGGTGTCCCAGACCTGCACGACGGAGTCGGCTGGGAATCCCATCGGGGAGATGAAGCCTGCGGCCAGCCAGCGCCCGTCGGGACTGAACCCGAACGAGTGGTGCAGGACGCGACCCTTGGGGGTCCCGCCCGGCTGATCCGGTAGCAGTCGTGCCGTGGCAGCATCGAGTATCCGCAGCGGCACAGGGTCCACCCGGGCAACGCTGGTCGGAGTCCACGGATTGACGGCCACGGCAAGGGTCGCCCCGGCTGGGTTGTAGCGAACCCCCGCCACCGGGATGTCATGGTTCCGCGCCTTCTCCTCGAGTGTCACGGCGTCAAGGATGGTCACGCCCCGGATCACCTCGCCGATCGCAACGTGAGCCCCATCTGGGCTCACCGACACGGAGGACTGGGCGGTCCTGCGGACGGCACCGACGAGCTGCGGCACGCGGTCGAGCACTCCGGTCAGGTTGTTCACCGTGTCGGTCGTCTGGTCGAGCCGCGCACCTGCGACCCCCAGCAGCAGTGCCCGGTCTATCTCCTGTGACCGGAGGGCTTCGGCCCCGAGGCGGCGAGCGTCAGCCGACTGCGACTGCCGCTCGGCTTGGTCGGCTGCGGTCTTCGCGAACGCCCCGGCGACGATCGCCACCGCGAGGAGCACGGCGACCGCGGCGAGTCCGGCGCGAAGTCGTTGGTTGGAGCGGCGTTCCCGGCGGACCTGCTCCTCCGTCGCGCGCTGCTCGGTCTCGGCCAGCTCGGCGGAGGCGTCGAGGAACGCCCGCTCTGTCGGCGTCAGCTCCGGGTCGTGTCCGCGTCGCCACTCCGCTGCGCGGGCCTGCCGGACCCCGCGGTAGAGCTCGCTGTCGGGTCGTGCCAGCTGGTCCCAGCTCTCGGCGGCCACGGTGAGGTGCCGCATGATCCGCAGTCCGTCGACGTCGTCGTCCAGCCACGAACGCAGCCGCGGCCAGGCGACGGCCAGGGACTCGTGGGCGATCTCGACGGTGTCTCCGTCGCTGCTCAGCAGCCGAGCGCCCACCAGCGCCTCCACCACCGCGGTGTGCTCCTCATCCGAGGCCGCGACCCGTCGCGAAACCCGGGTGCGCACGGGTTCACCGGCATCGTCCGATGAGACCAGCCGCACCATGAGGTCGCGGAGCATGCCCTGCTGACTCACGGACAGCTCGCGGTAGAGCCGCTCGGCGGACTGGGCGACGGCTTCGCGCACACCTCCGGTCGCTGCATACCCCTGCACGGTCAGCGTGCCGCCCTCGCGGCGCCGCCAGGTCTGGCGCAGCACGTGAGACAGGAGCGGCAGCGCCCCCGGTGACCCCTCGACCTCGCGCACGAGCAGGTCCACCAGCCCCGGCTCCAGCCTCAGCCCCGCCTGCGCGGCAGGACCCTCGATCGCGCTGCGCAGCTCGACAGCTCCCATGCCGCCCAACAGGTAGAGCCCCTTCTCCGCCAGGTGCGCGAACTCGGGATGCACAGCGAGCTCCCCGAGCCGGTCGGCGCGCAGCGAGAGGACGAGCCGACCACGTGCAGCGAACTGGACCAGTCCCGCGAAGAACGCTTCGCGCTCCGGGGAGGCCTCCGGCAGGCTCAGGGTTTCCTCGCACTGGTCGACCACGAACACCGCGCCGGCCCGCGACGGCGCCTGGGCCAGCACCTCCTCCGGGTGGGCTCCTGGCGTGACGATCTTCAGGGCGTGGCCGTCGCGCGCCAGCGCCGCGGCGACCCCTGCCCGGATCAGCGAGGACTTGCCACATCCGGACGGCCCCACCACGGCCAGGACGCCGACCGCGTCGAGCCGTTGCAGACAGGCCACCACGTCCGCTTCGCGACCGAAGTATGCCGAGGCGTCATCGACGTCGTAGGCGACCAGTCCGAGGTAGGGACAGACCGCCTCCGTCTCGGGTGCGGCGCCCTCGCTGACCAGGGCGGGGTCCTGGCGCAGGATCGCCTTCTCGAGCTCGGCGAGCTGTGGTCCCGGGTCGAGCCCGAACTCGTTGACGAGGGTGGCGCGGGCACGCTGGAGGGTCGCCAGCGCCTCCGCCTGACGGCCGGCCTGGTACTGCGCGAGGGCGAGGAGGCCCCACCGCCGCTCACGGGTGGGTTGCTGGATGACCATGCGGTGCAGCTCACCCAGGACGTCGCCGTAGCGCCCGGCCAGCAGCTGGGCTTCGGTGAGGAGGTCCTCGGCGTCGTGCCGCAGCTCGACGAGCCGCTCGGCTTCCGCGCGACCGGGCGCCCACTCGACCAGCTCGGCGAACGGCTCGCCTCGCCAGAGTTCGAGCGCCTCACGCAACAGGTATGCCGCGCGGTCGGGTTCGCGGGCGCCCGTCAGCTGACGGCCCCGGTCCAGGAGGTGTTCGAAGCGGACGTGGTCGAGGTGGTCACGGTGGACCTGGAGCCGGTAGCCCTGGGTCGAGGTCTCGATGGTGTCAGCGCCCAGTGCCTTGCGCAGTCGGACGACGCATCCCTGGACGATCTTGGTCCAGGAGCTCGGAGGGCTCTCGCCCCACAGCGCCTCGGCGAGGGTGTCGGCGCTGACCGGCAGTCCGTGGCGCACAGCGAGTGCCTGCAGCACGACGCGGTCTCGCAGCCCGAGAGCGGACTCCGCTCCGTCGAGCTCCAGGGGGCCGAGGACGCCGATACCCATACCCCTGACGGTCGACCCATGCTGGTCCGCCGTCAACCACCGCGTTACCGCCGTGATACCGCCAGGCTCGGGGCGCCGAAACCGCTGAGCCGGGGCCGGAATCGGGCGAACGTCGCTCATCGCCCCAGCCCTGGCTCAGAAGCGGGGTCAACAGACCTTCACGCGTTCGCGGCCGGGGAGGTAGCTGCGCCGCTCATGCTCCGTCAGGTCCCGCCCGGCAATGCGGCACGCCGCCTCTCGTGCTGCCTCGGGCCGCGGGTCCCAGATCGAGACCTCCCCGTCCACCGAGGCGATGAGCACTTCGGAGGTGCCTTGGACGAACCCTGCGTGGCTGTCACCCTCAGTCGGCACGAAACCGAGGTAGTCAAGCGTCCGGACGTCCCAGAGCCCCACCCGGCCTGACCCGGACGTCGTGAACCGCTCTCCATCGGGGGAGAACTGGATCGCCCCCTCAGCGGCAATGTGCGGTCCCGAGGTCCTGGACCTCGTCGACAGGCTCGCCGGATCCAGGAAGGCGACCGTGCCGTGGCCCTCCTGGGACGGGTCGCTGCCGACCACGACGACGGTCTTGCCGTCGGGGACCCACGCCAACCCCCCGACGTCGAGGCCAGGATCGGCGGTCTTGAGCACCCGCCCCTGCAGGAGGTCCAGCAGCCGGAGCTTGCGGTCGATCCACACGAGCGCCCGAGCCCCGTCATGGTTCGCGGCGAGGCCGCGCATGGGCACGCCGGCCTTCACCTCGACAGGCGTGCCGAGGATCTTCAAGGTGGAGGCGTCGACGGTGTAGACCCAGCCCCGTTGTGTTCCCACCACCAGTCGAGCGCCGTCGCCGCTGAACTTCACCGACTCGGCGACTCCGTAGCGGTCGGGCACGCGGTGTTGAGCCGCAGGCCGCCCTGTGACTCCGTCCCACAGGTCGACCCACTGGTCGTTCCAGGCGCTGGCGAACATTCGGCTGTCCGGCCGCCAGGAGAGGTCGGCGTTGTACGTGTTGCTTTCTCGGAAGGCAGATATCGGGGTCCGGGTGCCCGACTTCACGTCGAGGAACTGGACAGCGAACGACTCAGGTTCACCGCCGATGAGGTTTGCCACGGTCCGTCCGTCCGGAGAGACGATCGTCCCCACTCTTTCGGATTCTTGCTGTTGCTCCACTGGAACGGAGCGCACGAAGCGACGGTCGCCCACGAGGTCCCACATCAGCAGCCGGTCATCGCCCCTGCTGTAGAGCGTCCGCCCGTCGGGGCTGAAGCCGATCGAGCCGGGGCCGGCCCTCGGACTGAGACGCACCCCGGACGCGTCGGGATCTGCGAGTGATCGCACGACCAAGGTGTCTTCGGCGACCTCGTAACCCAGCTGGTCGCCCGTCGGTGAGAACGCGAGCTCGCCGATGCCGGCTTCCTCCTCGATCACCGACTTCAGCGTCAGCCGTGTCGGGTCGAGCAACGCGATCTGGCTTCCCCGGACCACCGCCAGGGTCGAACCATCCGGGCTCAGGGCGATCTCCCCAGGGCCCGGAGCGGACCTGATTTCGCGACCCGCCGCCACGTCCAGGGTGTGGACCCGGTCGCCAGCCGAGACGTGGAGCCTCGCGCCGTCATCGCTCACGGCGAGGCGGCCGACGAGGAGGGGGACGGTGAACGCCGCCGCCGGACGGGCGAGGTTGCCGGTGTCCCACACCCTGATCGACGTGTCCTCGTCCAGCTCGGTCGGATGGATGAAGCCGGCCGCGAGCCATCGGCCGTTGTTGCTGAAGGCGAGCTGCCCATGGACCACGCGTCCTTGCGGCTGGCCACCCAGCTGGCTCGGGGCCAGGGCCGCGGTCTGGGGGTCGAGCATCCGAACGGGGATGGGGTCGACCCGCCGTTCACCGCTCGCCATGAACACGTTCACTGCGACGGCGAGCTGGGTGCCGTTCGGGTTGAAGCGCACCCCGTTGAGTGGGATGTCGTGGTTGCGTGCCACTTCCTTGCGGGTCTCGGTGCTCACGATGGTCACCCCGATGTCCCAGCCCGTGACGGCCACGGCTCGCCCGTCGGGTCGCACCGAAAGGCCGATCGGGTGGAGAACCTTGCTGACGCCGATGAGCTCTGGCGCACGCTCGAGGACGGCTGCGAGGTTGTTCCGTGTGTCGGGGGAGTCATCGAGACGGGTCCCGGCCACCGCGAGCAGCAGAGCGAGGTCTGGTGCGGAGTTTCGCAACGCCTCGGAGCCCAGGCGCCGCGCGTCTGCCACCCGCGACTGCCGCTCGGCTCGCACACTCTCCTGGTCGGCCTTGTCTGCGGCGGTCTTCGCCAGCGCGCCCGCGACGATCGCCACCGCGAGCAGCGCAGCGACTGCTGCGAGGCCGGCGCGAAGGCGTTGGTTGGAGCGGCGTTCCCGGCGGACCTGTTCCTCCGTGGCGCGCTGTTCGGTCTCGGCCAGCTCGGCCGAGGCGTCGAGGAAGGCTCGCTCCGGGGGAGTCAGCTCCGGGTCGTGTCCGCGTCGCCACTCCGCGGCCCGGGCCTGCCGGACCCCGCGGTACAGCTCGCTGTCGGGTCGCCCCAGCTCGTCCCAGCTCTCGGCGGCCACGGTGAGGTGTCGCATGATCCGTAGTCCGTCGACGTCGTCGTCCAGCCACGACCGCAGCCGCGGCCACGCCACCGCCAGCGACTCGTGCGCGATCTCCACCGTGTCGCCGTCGCTGCTCAGCAGCCGAGCTCCTACCAGCGCCTCGACCACGGCCGTGTGCTCGTCATCCGAGGCCGCGACCCGTCGGGAAACCCTGGTGCGGACCGGTTCGCCGGCGTCGTCAGACGAGACCAGCCGCACCATGAGGTCGCGGAGCATGCCCTGCTGGGTCGGGGTCAGGTCGCGGTAGAGCCGCTCGGCGGACTGGGCGACGGCTTCGCGCACGCCTCCGGTCGCGGCATACCCCTGCACGGTCAGGGTGTCGCCCTCGCGGCGCCGCCACGTCTGGCGCAGCACGTGCGAGAGCAGAGGCAGGGCCCCGGGCGAACCCTCGGCCTCGCGCACCAGCAGGTCGACCAGCCCCGGCTCGAGCCGGAGCCCGGCCTGCGCCGCGGGGCCCTCGATGGCGCTCCGCAGCGCGGCCGGGCCCATGCCGCCGAGCAGGTACAGGCCCTTCTCCGCGAGGTGGGCGAACTCTGAGTGGGCGGCGAGCTCGCCGAGACGGTCGGCGCGCAGCGAGATGACGAGTCGCCCCCGTGCGGAGAAGGCGACCAGCCCGGCGAAGAAGGCCTCGCGCTCGGCGGACGTCTCGTCCAGGGCCAGGGCCTCTTCGCACTGGTCGACGACGAACACGGCGCCTGCCCCGGGCGGTGCCAGGGCCAGGACCTCCTCGGGGTGTGCCCCGGGCGTGACGATCGTGAGGGCGTGGCCGTCGCGTACCAGGGCCGAGGCCACGCCGGCCCGGATCAGGGAGGACTTGCCACACCCGGACGGCCCCACCACGGCCAGCACGCCCACCTCGTCGAGCCGTTGCAGACAGGCCACCACATCCGCTTCGCGGCCGAAGTATGCCGGGGCGTCACCGACGTCGTAGGCGACCAGTCCGAGGTAGGGACAGACCGCGGCTGTCGCTGGTACGGCATCGGCTGCAACGAGCGCCGGGTCCTGACGCAGGATCGCCTTCTCGAGCTCGGCGAGCTGTGGTCCCGGGTCGAGGCCGAACTCGTTGACGAGGGTGGCGCGGGCGCGTTGCAGGGTGCCGAGGGCCTCCGCCTGTCGGCCGGCTTGGTACTGCGCGAGGGCGAGCAGCCCCCACCGACGTTCGCGGGTGGGCTGCTGGGCGACCATGCGGTGCAGCTCTGCGAGCACCTCCTGGTGGCGCCCGGCCCGGATCGCGGACTCGGCATAGAGGTCCTCCCCGTCGCGGCGGCGCTCGCCGAGCCGCTCCGACTCGATCCGGCCCGACTCCCACTCGGTGAGCCGTTCCAGCGGGTCCCCTCGCCACAGGCCGAGCGCCTGCCCGCTGGCGTACCGCGCACGCTCCGGCTCGCCGGTGGCGAGCAGCTGGCCGGCGCGCAGCAGCAGGTCCTCGAAGCAGAGGTGGTCGAAGTCGTCCCGGTGCAGGACCAGCCGGTAGCCCGCGCCGGATGTCGTGATCGCCGGGGACCCGAGCGCCTTGCGCAGGCGGGAAACGCACCCCTGGACCACCTTGGGCCACGAGGGCGGGAGGTGTTCGCCCCACAGGGCCTCCGCAAGGGCTTCGGCCCGGACGGTCTCACCGGGGCGGGCGGCCAGGGCCTCGAGGACCACCTGGTCCCGGGGGGCCAGCAGGATCCGTCCTTCGTCGACCTCGAGGGGGCCGAGCACCGCGATGCGCACACCTTGAATGTGACCCTCCACTGGTACCCCGTCAACGGTCCCGATACCCGGCTGATACCGGGGTGGCGCCGCCCCGGTACCGGTGGGTGCGACAACGGTCGTGGACAACCCGTCCGGCACGAAGCACCAGCAAGCAAAGGATTCAGGACCATGTCGCACACCACCAGCATTCGCCGGTCGGCCTCCATCCTCGGAGCCACCGGACTCATCGCCCTTTCGATGGCCGGTCCGGCCAGCGCCCGCGAGGTCCCCGGAAACGGCGATCCGACAGAGCAGTACTGCTCCACCTCCTGCTACGAGGGGGGTACCACCCTCGTGGACACCAGCTCCGGGCCGACCCGAGGCGACGGCGGCACCGTCGAGTACCTGCAGCTGGGCGCCGGCCTGCTTGCCGGCCTTGCCCTGGCCGGTGCCGGTGCTGCCGCGTTCTCGCGCCGAACCCACACCCACGCAACCGCCTAGTCCCACCCGAACCGATTCAGGAGATGTAGTCATGTCACACACAGTCCGACGCCGGGGCGCACAGGCCCTCGGCACCGCGGCGATCTTCATGCTGGCCTTCGGTGGTCCTGCGACTGCCAGGCCCGACGAGGCCGGCGGCACCCAGCAGGGGTCGAACGCCACCGCACAGATCAATGCCACCGCGCCGATCACGGACGAGCAGCGGAGGAACGAATGCCACTACCAGAACAAGTGCTCGGGCACGCCGTCGCCGACACCCCCGTCACCCGGCGGCGGTAACGGCTACGACGTCGAGTACCTCCAGCTCGGCGCTGGGGTCCTCGCCGGGATCGGCCTCGGTGGGGCAGGCATGGCTGCCGCCTCGCGGCGTCGTCACGGGCATGCCGCACTGCTCGCCTGATGGGGGACGCAGATCCCTGCGGAGGGGGACACAGGTCCGGTGCACCCTGCGGGTGCGCCGGACCTGTGTCTGGAAGGGGTGGACCCGAGCTGCGGGCTGGGGCGCATCGTGGGGTGACAGCCGCGCTTGCCGTACTTGCTTGGAGAACCAAGGATGCTTTAACATTCCAAGGATGACCCTTACCGAACGCGAGCGGGACATCGTCGACCTGCTGCGGGCTGAGCCCCTCCTGGACGCGGCAGCCATCGCGGAGCGGACGGGTTCGACGAAGGCAGCCGTCTCCGTGCACCTGTCCAACCTCACCCGCAAGGGAGCCATCCTCGGGCGGGGCTACGTGGTTCGCCCGGAGGCACACTCCGTGGTGGTGGTGGGCGGCGCCAACATGGACATCAAGGCCCACTCCAGCCACGCCATCGAGCTGCGCACCTCCAACCCCGGAGCGGCCATCAGCACCCCCGGGGGCGTGGGGCGCAACATCGCGGAGAACCTCGCCCGGCTGGGCAGCCCGACGCATCTCGTGGCCCCGGTCGGCCACGACGCCTTCGGCGACGAGATCGTCGCGGCCACCCGTGCCGCAGGCGTGGTCGTCGACCACATGATCGCCTCGGACGACCCCACCGGCAGCTACCTCGCCGTGCTCGACGCCTCTGGCGAGCTGGTGGTCGCGGTGTCGAACATGAGGGCCACCGACCGGTTGACCGTCCGTCAGCTGATGCGCTCGCGCGACCTGCTCAGCCATGCCGACCTGCTGGTGCTGGACGGCAACATCCCGGAGGCGCCCGCCGCCTGGCTGCTCGACTTCGCTGCGGCGGTGAAGGTCCCGGTGGTGATGGACCCCGTCAGCGTGGCCAAGGCCCGGCCGCTGCCGCACCTGCTGTCACCGCAGCGCCCCCTGTTGGCCCTCACGCCCAACCTCGACGAGCTGTCCGCCATCGTGGGGGAGGCCGTGCCGCAGACCCGCGCCGACATCACGCGTGCTGCACGACGGCTGCACGACGTCGGCGTCACCAACGTCTGGGTGCGCCGCGGCGTGCGCGGCAGCCTGCTCAGCAGCCTGGGTGACACCGGGCGCGCGACCGTCGTCACCCTTCCCGCGCCGCCCGTGAAGCCCGTGGACGTCACCGGCGCGGGCGACTCGATGACAGCGGCCTTCGTGCACGCCCTGATGCGGGGTGACGCGCCAGCGGACGCGGCCCGGTTCGGGCAGATGGCGGCCGCGCTCACCGTTGCCAGCCCCGAGACCGTCCGTCCCGACCTCACCGCCCGCCTCATCGACGCAGAGCTCAGAAAGGCGCTGCGCCGCAAGTCCAAGGAGAACCGATGAACGCCCCCCACCCCTCGCTCCAGCTCACCACCGAGGTGGCCGAGGCCCTCGCGAACGGCCGGCCGGTCGTCGCGCTCGAGAGCACGATCATCAGCCACGGCATGCCCTACCCCCGCAACGTGGAGATGGCCCTCGAGGTCGAGCAGATCATCCGCGACGGCGGAGCGGTGCCGGCGACGATCGCGGTCCTCGACGGCATACCGCGCATCGGCCTGACGCGCGACGAGCTCGAGACCCTCGCCACGCACCCCGATGTCGCCAAGGTGAGCATCCGCGACCTTCCCTATGTCGTGGCCCGCAAGGCCCACGGCGCCACCACGGTGGCCAGCACGATGCGGCTTGCCGCCCTCGCGGGCATCCGCGTCTTCGTGACAGGCGGCCTCGGGGGAGTGCACCGCGGAGCCGCGACGAGCTTCGACATCTCGGCCGACCTCACGGAGCTCGGCCAGACCGACGTCGCGGTGGTCAGCGCGGGCGTGAAGTCGATCCTCGACATCGGCCTGACCCTCGAGTCGCTCGAGACGCTGGGTGTGCCGGTCGTCGTCGTCGGCTCCGACGAGTTCCCCTCCTTCTACTCGCGCGAGAGCGGCCACCCTGCCCCGATGCGGGTCGACTCGGCGCAGGACCTCGCGGCGATGATGCAGGCCAAGTGGTCGCTGGGCCTCGCCGGAGGAATCGCCGTCACCAACCCGGTCCCCGCCGAGGACGAGATCCCGGCTGCCGAGATCGGTGTGCTCATCGACCAGGCGCTCGCGGAGTGCGACGAGCGCGGCATCCACGGCAAGGACATCACCCCGTTCCTCCTCGGCCGCATCGTCGAGCTGTCGGGTGGCGCCAGCCTGGAGACCAACATCGCGCTGGTGCGGAACAACGCCCGGCTGGGAGCCGCGCTCGCGGCGGCATACCAGCGCCTCGCCTGACCTGAACCACTCCTCCCACCTTTATCGGGTCTAGGGACAAACGCCGGCTTCACCCGCTAACCGTTCCCGGTGAAGCCGACCCAAGTCCCTAAACCCGATAAAGGCGGGACAAGCCGGAGGTATGCCGTGGGGCCGGCTCCACGGCGTGCGTCCACGGTGCGGGTCGGTCGTCGATGGGTGGGCCGGGGGCGGGTAGCCTCATCGGGTACTCATCCGGCACCACGATGGAGAAGTCTGTGGCCACGATTGACGCAGTAGGCGCCCGCGAGATCCTCGACTCCCGCGGCAACCCCACGGTCGAGGTCGAGGTGGCCCTCGACGACGGCACCCTCGCACGCGCGGCTGTTCCGTCGGGCGCCTCGACCGGCGCGTTCGAGGCCGTCGAGCGTCGTGACGGCGACAAGAACCGCTACCTGGGCAAGGGGGTCCAGAAGGCCGTCGATGCCGTCCTCGACGACATCAACCCCAAGCTCGTCGGCTACGAGGCCAGCGAGCAGCGGCTCATCGACGGCGTCATGCTCGGTCTCGACGGCACCGACAACAAGGGCAAGCTCGGCGCCAACGCCATTCTCGGGGTGTCGCTCGCCGTGGCCAAGGCCGCCGCCGAGTCCGCCGGGCTCCCGCTGTTCCGCTACCTCGGTGGCCCGAACGCGCACGTCCTGCCCGTCCCGATGATGAACATCCTCAACGGTGGCAGCCATGCCGACTCCAACGTCGACGTCCAGGAGTTCATGATCGCCCCGATCGGCGCCGAGTCGTTCCGTGAGGCGCTGCGCTGGGGTGCAGAGGTCTACCACTCGCTCAAGGGCGTGCTCAAGGAGCGCGGCCTGGCCACCGGCCTGGGCGACGAGGGTGGCTTCGCGCCCAACCTCGACTCCAACAGGGCCGCCCTCGACCTCATCCTCGAGGCGATCGAGAAGGCGGGCTACGAGGCGGGCACCCAGATCGCCCTCGCCCTCGACGTCGCGGCGAGCGAGTTCCACAACGAGGACGGCACCTACCAGTTCGAGGGCGTGGCCAAGTCCTCGGCCGAGATGGTCGACTACTACGCCGACCTCGTCGACTCCTACCCCCTGGTGTCCATCGAGGACCCGCTCGACGAGGACGACTGGGACGGCTGGAAGGCGATGACCGACCGGCTTGGTACCCGCGTCCAGCTCGTCGGCGACGACCTGTTCGTGACGAACCCGGTGCGCCTGCAGCGTGGCATCGAGTCCGGCACGGCCAACGCCCTGCTGGTCAAGGTCAACCAGATCGGCTCGCTCACCGAGACCCTCGACGCCGTCGACCTGGCCCACCGCAACGGCTACCGCTGCATGATGAGCCACCGCTCCGGCGAGACCGAGGACGTCACCATCGCCGACCTCGCGGTTGCCACCAACTGTGGCCAGATCAAGACCGGCGCGCCGGCACGGTCCGAGCGGGTCGCCAAGTACAACCAGCTGCTGCGCATCGAGGAGGAGCTCGACGACGCCGCTGTGTATGCCGGTGCCGGCGCCTTCCCGAGGTTCGTGGCCCAGGCCTGACGGCCGGCGGCCAGGCACACCAGGCACGACACCAGGCAAGACACCAGGGGAACTCAGGATGGCTGACTCGGGACACGGCACGAGCGGGCAGGGCAAGCCCGTCCGTCGGCCTGCCCCGGCGCGCGCCGGGTCGCCCCGGGCCGGCCGTCAGGGCGCGCCACGGTCCACCTCGGCGCGACCGGGGGCCGGACCGGGCCGGTCACGGGCCACCGCCTCGGGGGCCGCGCGCAAGGTCGCAGGGGCCCCGGTGTCTCCCGAGCGACGCAGCTCGCGGGGCGTCCTGCGAGTGGTCGTGCTCGCGTCGATCTTCGTCCTCCTCGCGGTGACCCTCGTCCCGACACTCCGCTCCTACCTTCGGCAGCAGGGCGAGATCGACGCTCTTCGCGGACAAGTCACCGAGCAGCGCCAGGGGGTCAGCGACCTGCAGAAGGAACAGGCCCGCTGGAACGACGACGAGTACGTCATGCAGCAGGCGCGGGAGCGGCTGAAGTTCGTCAAGGTCGGTGAGAAGTCCTACACCGTGATCGACGGCAAGCCCTCGACCAAGGCGCTGCCGGGGGTCGCGAAGGCCTCGGCGGCTTCGAACGACAACCCTTGGTACGGCCGGCTGTGGGAGTCCGTCCAGGTCGCCGACGCCGGCCCGGCCGCGAACGGCACCGCCGGGCCCGGAGCGTCGTCGGGCGCAGGCGCGAACGGCGCGACCAGCTCGACCAGCTCGGCCAAGTGAGCGACCAGCCGACCCGGGCTGACCTGGCTGCCGTGCAGGCCCAGCTCGGCAGGGTGCCGCGAGGCGTCGCGGCCGTCGCGCACCGCTGTCCCTGCGGCGCACCCGACGTCCTCAAGACCGAGCCGCGCCTGCCGGATGGCACCCCGTTCCCGACGACCTTCTACGCCACCTGCCCCAAGCTGACCGGAGCCATCTCGACCCTCGAGTCCGTCGGGGTCATGAAAGAGATGACCGACCGGCTCGCCGAGGACGCCGACCTGGCCGCCGCCTATGCCGCAGCCCACGACGACTACCTCGCGCGGCGCTCCGAGCTTGGACAGGTCGCCGAGATCGAGGGGATCTCGGCGGGCGGCATGCCGACCAGGGTCAAGTGCCTGCACGTCCTCATCGCGCACTCCCTCGCGGTCGGTGCGGGCGTGAACCCGCTCGGCGACGAAGCCCTCGCGATGCTCGACGACTGGTGGGCGTCCGGCTCGTGCGTGCCCGACGAGGAGCTTGCCGCGGTCCGCGCGGGGCTGCCTGCGGACGGGGCGTGAATGCGGTGACCCGGGTCGGGGCGATCGACTGCGGCACGAACTCGATCAGGCTGCTCGTCGCCGACGTCGACCCCGAGACCGGATCCCTCGTCGACGTCCTGCGCCGCATGGAGGTGGTCCGCCTCGGCTACGGCGTGGACCGCACTGGGCGCATCGACCCGGTCGCCATGGAGCGCACCTTGGCGATGGCCGGCGAGTATGCCGCTCAGTGCCGCGAGCTGGGCGCGGAGCGGGTCCGCTTCGTGGCCACGTCCGCGTCCCGGGATGCGTCCAACGCCGACGAGTTCGTGGCCGGTGTCCGAGAGTCCTTCTCCCACTATGGAATCGCGCCCGAGGTCATCTCCGGTGACGAGGAAGCAGCCCTGTCGTTCGGGGGATCGACGGGCGAGCTAAAGGCTCACGGCATACCCGGTCCCTATCTCGTGGTGGACCTCGGAGGCGGCTCCACCGAGTTCGTCCGCGGCGAGGACGCTGTCGAGGCCGCGCGCTCGGTCGACATCGGGTGCGTCCGGATGACCGAGCGGCACCTGCGGTCCGACCCACCCACCGGCGCCGAGATCGCCGCAGCCGTCAGCGACATCAACGCCGCGATCGACCTGGCAGCCGAGCGGGTCGAGTTCAGGGGGGTGAGCGCGCTGGTCGGTCTGGCCGGGACCGTCACCACCATCACGGCCCATGCCCTGGGACTCGAGACCTACGACCCCGAGCGGATCCACCTCAGCGAGCTGACGTCCACCGAGGTCCTCGCCGCCTGCGAGTCGCTCCTGCACATGACGCGCGCGGAGCGGGCGGCCCTGGGCTTCATGCACCCCGGACGCGTCGACGTCATCGGTGCCGGGGCGCTGATCTGGCACGAGGTGGTGCGCAGGTTGGCCGGCCTCGGCCTGGAGCGCGTCATCACCTCCGAGCACGACATCCTCGACGGGATCGCCCTCTCCGTCGCAGAGTGAACCTCGACTTGTTGCGTCCTCGTGGTCACGGGGCGGGGGTTTCGGGCCTCTTTTGACGACCTGCCGGCAACAAGTCGGAGAGGCCACTCCAGACCGTCGACACGACGATCTCGGTGGCGTCCTGCGCGGACACATCGGGGCGGCGGATGCGCCACACGGCCACCCGTTCGCAAGCGCCGATGATCACCTCGACGTAGCCCTCGAGCAGGTGGTCGGGGACGCCGGCCAGGGCGGGTGCGGCGCGGAAGGTAGCCATGGTCGCGGCCGACTGCTGCTCGCGGATGCTCTCGATGAGCGGGCTGGCCTGCGTGGCCACCACGCCCTCCTGCTGGATGAGGACGAAGGCCGTGGCGTGCTCGTCGATGAACGCGAAGAAGGCGGCGACTCCCGCCCGCAACACCACCTCGAGGGGCGCCTCGTCGCCGACCCCCAGCCAGGCCGCCTCGGTGGCCACCCGCAGCTGGGTCCTGGCGTTGGTGATGCACGCCGAGAGCAGGCCCTCCTTGGAGCCGAAGTACTCGTAGATCAGCGGCTTGGTGACGCCGACGCGCTCCGCGATGTCCTCCATGGTGGTTGCCTGGAAACCGCGCTCGGCGAAGACCTCCTCGGCGACCCGAAGGATCTGCTCCTCGCGCTGGGCGCGGGGCATCCGCACGCGCGGTGCCTGGGGGGCGGCCGAGGTCTTCATCACTCGCGAACTGTACCCCGGGAGGGCTCAAACTTACTGATGGTAAGTTGGCCGCATGGCGACCCCTCACCACCGAGTGGCCATCATAGGGACCGGCTTCTCCGGGCTCGGTATGGCGATCCGGCTGGCTCAGCGCGCCGACCACGACTACGTCGTCCTCGAGAAGGCGGACGACGTCGGCGGCACCTGGCGCGACAACCGCTATCCCGGGTGTGCCTGCGACGTCCCCTCGCGGCTCTACTCCTTCTCGTTCGCCCAGTTCCCTTCGTGGTCCAGGGACTTCGCGACCGCGCCGGAGATCTGGGGCTACCTGCGCGACGTCGCCGATCGGTATGCCGTCCGCGACCGGATCGAGTTCGGTGCCGACCTGCGGGCGGCCGAGTTCGACGAGGACGCGAGGCGGTGGACGCTCACCGCTGCCGACGGAAGGCAGTGGACGTGCGACGCGCTGGTCCTCGGGGTCGGCGCGCTGCACGAGCCCAAGCTGCCCGACATCGAGGGGCTCGACGCCTTCGAGGGCGAGGTCATGCACACGGCGCAGTGGCCGGCGCAGGCCGAGCTCGATGGCAAGCGGGTGGCTGTCGTCGGCACCGGTGCGAGCGCCGTGCAGCTGATCCCCGAGGTGGCGCCGCGCGCCGCACACACCACCGTCTTCCAGCGCACGGCCGCCTGGACGCTGACCAAGCACGACCAGGAGTGGAGCCCTCGACGCCAGCGGTTGTTCGCCCGCTGGCCCGCGGTGCAGCGACTGGTGCGCTGGCGCACCTACTGGGCGCTGGAGGCGCGGGCGCCGATGTTCGTGCGACTGCCGGGCCTGGCCAGGCTCGTCCAGCGCCTGGCGCTGCGCGAGCTCGCCCGCGCGGTGCCTGACGCGGTGACCCGGGCGCGGCTGACCCCCGACTACACGATCGGCTGCAAACGGATCCTGCTGTCCAACGACTACTGGCCGACCTTCGCCCGCGACGACGTCAGCCTCGTCACCGAGGCGATCACGCGCGTCGAGCCGCGGGCCGTGGTCACCTCCGACGGTCGTCACGAGGTGGATGTCCTCGTCCTGGGCACCGGCTTCGACGTGAGCGGCAGCACGGACCGCATCGACATCCGCGGGCTGGACGGTCGCACGCTCAGCGAGGCGTGGAGCGGGGGGATGCACACCCACCTCGGCATCACCGTCGCCGGTTTCCCCGAGCTCTACCTCCTGCTCGGGCCCAACACCGGGTTGGGCCACAACAGCGTCGTGACGATGATCGAGTTCGCGACCGGCTACGTCCTGAAGGCGATCGAGCAGGGGCGTCGTGGTGCGCGCGTCACGACCCAACAGGCGCAGGATGCCTTCACCCGCGAGATGCTGTCCCGGTCCCGGCACACGGTGTGGGCGACAGGGTGCCGCAGCTGGTACCTCGACCGGTTCGGCAACAACACCAGCCTGTGGCCGGGGACCACCGTCGGCTACTGGTGGCGCACCCGCTCCGTCGATGGTTCCCACTTCGCCCGAGTCGGCGACAGTCCCCCCACGCCGCCACGCCCCCAAGAGCCGCCCGCGGAACAGCAGTCCTCCGAACAGTCAAGGGATTCCGTTGATGCACAAGCGATCTGAGCGCCACACCTTCGCGCCGAAGGTCTCCATCGTCACGGGTGGGGCCTCGGGGATCGGCCGGGCCATCGCGGCCGAGTTGATCGCCAGGGGCAGTCACGTGGTGATCGCCGACGTCAACGGCGAGGCAGCCGCCCGCACCGCGACCGAGCTCGGCGCCCGGGCCAGTGCTGCCACGCTCGACGTCGTCGACGGGGCGGCCGTCAGGGCACTCGTGCAGCAGGTGGTCACGGACCACGGACGGCTCGACGTGATGGTCAACAACGCCGGAGTCGCCATCGGTGGGCTCCTCGAGGAGCTCGACGAACGGCACTGGACCAAGGCGCTGGACGTCAACCTGCGAGGCGTGATCAACGGGGTCACGGCGGCATACGAGGTCATGCGTGCGCAGGGGAGCGGACACATCCTCAACACCGCGTCACTGGCCGGGCTCATCCCGGCGCCGGCGATGCTGCCCTACACGACCACGAAGCACGCCGTCGTCGGCCTGTCGACGGCCCTGCGCGCGGAGGCCGCGAGCCAGGGCGTGCGGGTGAGCGTGCTGTGCCCCGGCTTCGTCGACACCCCGATGCTCGACGACCTCTACGAGGCGCCCGCCAGCTTTGGCGGCAGCAGCGTGCGCTCGCGGGTCCGCCTGCTCCAGCCCAGGTTCCTGACCGCCGAGGGCACGGCGACCCGAGCCGTCGACGGGCTTGCGGCCAACAAGGCGGTCATCCCCGTGGGGGCGATGGCCCACGTGACCTGGCGAGGACTGCGCTACGTGCCAGGGCTGACCCGGGCGCTCATCCAGGCACAGGCAGGCGGCGCCCGGAGGCTGGTCGAACGGTCCGCGGACAGGGCTGCGTCGCGCGCCTGACGTCAGCCTGCAGGAGCTCGGCGCGGCACGCGCACGCGGCGGGCCGCAGGGTGCGCGCGGCTGGCCGGTGCAGGTGCGTCAGTTGCCGTTCGAGAGACCGACGAGCAGCAGGACGCAGGCCCCGGCGGCGAGCACGAACAGCACCGCGATCCCAGCGACAACTCCCAGCACGATGAAGCGGGTCTTCTCCACCACCAGGCCCGCGATGAACGCCGCGAACAGCCCGAGGTCGAGCCCGAGCGTGGAGAACTGACCCACCTCCGGGGGCAGCGACAGGGCATCGCCGACGGCGCGCGGGACCGCCTGGAGCGCGCCTGCGACGAACAGCACGGGCAAGCAGAGCAGCACGCCCATCCAGAACTTGAAGACGTTGGACCGGCCGCGGCGCGGTGGCTTCCACGCCCCACCCGGAGGGTGGGCGGGCGGCAGGCCCGGCGGCAGGCCCGCGGGCTGGCCGCCGGGACCACCCCCACGCGGCCGGCCGTACGGGTTGGCCGGATGTTGCTGTCCGTACGGGTTCTCTGGTGGTTGCTCTGACATGACCGGTCCCTCTCACACGATCCACAGGTAGATGCCGGTGCAGGCGGCTATAGCCAGCAAGACCAGGTAGGCCAGGACGAGGCGGGTGTCGCCGAGCTTGCACTTGGAGCGCAGCAGCCCGTCGCGCCGGGCGCGGGCATAGCCGACGATGGCCAGCACCGCGAAGCCGAGCAGCGCCACCGGTCCCAGCACCCAGCCGAGCAGCGCGACCGTCGCGAAGACGCACAGCCGCAACGGGTCGTACGGCGGCGCGGGCTCGGCGGCCGACTGGTCGGCGTGGGGTGGCGAGACCTGGCGCGGGTCAGGTCCGCTGGTCATGACCTGGCCCCCTGAGCCATCGGCAGCCCCGCCGCCGTCGAGATCCGTTGCTGCGACAGGGGACGCCACGCCTGGACGGCGCAGAAAGGCGCGCACTGGTGCCCGCCCTCGTCACTCACCGTCGCGACGTGGACGCAGCACTGGGTGAGCCGCTCCTCGATCATCGTGTTCATGTCCATGAACGGCTTCACCGTGATGCGGAGAACGCGTTCGCCGAGCAGCGCCCGGAGCTTCTCGCGCTGGCCCGGGAGCCGTCCCGCGGCCAGCGTCGCGAGGGTGCCGATCCCGAGGTCACAGCCGCTGCAGACGTCGCGCCAGATGTCAGCCATCGACGGGTGGGACAGCGATGACTGCTCCGAGAGCAGGTCGAGCAGGGACTGCTTCACCGCCGTCCGCAAGGAGACCGGCAGCGCGTCGTCGGCGATCCGGTTGGCGAGCACGTCGGGCTCGAGGTCGAGCCACTGCTTGAGGCGTTCGTGACCGACGAGGGAGACGAGCGAGCGCCACGTGCCCGAGTCGTCGCGCAACAGGTAGCCCACCGAGCAGCAGTGCGGGTGCGAACAGGGCAGCGCGGTCAGGTCGCGCCAGGTCACCACGCCCGCGGTCTGTCCTTCCAGCCGGGCCAGCACCCCGGTGTGCGTGAGCCGGTCGTGCGCGTCGATTCCGGCGCTGCGCCCGGAGCCGAAGACCGGCTGGATCGTCACCCCGCCGACGTACGGCGTGTCGAGGGCACGCTTGACCACGAACCCGATCTCGTCGTCGTTCACCCCCAGCGCCGCGGTCATCGTCAGGGTGGTGAAGACGCCAGCGCCGGAGAGGCGGTCGATCGCCTGTTCCTTGAACCGGCGCAGGTCCGCGCCCCGGTGGTGGGTGGACGCCTGGGCCGACTCGCCGTCGTACTGCAGGTAGACCTCGACCCGCTCGCGGTGGCGCCGCAGCAGGTCGAGCATGGCGTCGTCCCTGGCGATGGTCAGGCCGTTGGTGTTGACCAGCACTCGCACGATCGGCCGGGCCGCGACGGCGTCGAGCAGCTCGGCCAGCCAGGGGTACAGCGTCGGTTCGCCCCCGCTGAGCATGAGGACGTCGATGCGACCGTTCTCGCGGGAGAGGCGCGCATCGATCGAGGCCAGCACCTGGGCCAGCGGCACCACCGAGGCCAGAGCCGGCGCCGACGCGGCGAAGCAGGTCGGGCACTTGAGGTTGCAGTGGTCGAGCAGGTCCTCGAGCAGGATGCAGGTGTGTTGGGTCTGCATCTCCGGCAAACCGTCGGCATAGGCCGCAGGCACCGGCGCGAAGTTGCCCAAGACATCCGGCGTGTGCACCTTGGTCGGCGCGGTCCACTGCTCGAGGTAGGTCAGGATCTCCGGTGACTCGTCGTACAGAGTGCGCACCAGGCCGTGCGAGGCGCAGCCGCGTTCCAGCCAGATCCGACCGTCCCGTTCCACGAGCCACCCCGACAGCCGGACCACCTCGGCCAGGGGACGGTCTGGTCGCTCCTCGTGGCACAGCGGGCAGAAGGCGTTGACGTAACGGTGGATGCGGTCGCCACGCAACGGCATACCGGGACCGGTGCGGGTGCTCACGCGACCACTGTCTCGTGCCGCAGGCCCCGGAAGGCGCCACGACGCGCCTGCACCACGATGCGGGCGAGCACCAAGGGCACCGTCACCGCCAGGAACAGCTGGGGCCGGGTCAGCCCGAGCCAGACGACCTCGTTGCCCCGGACGTACTCGAGCAGGAAGCGGGCGATGCCATAGGCGGCGAGGTACCAGACCAGCAGCTCGCCGCTCGGCACCGGCCGGTGGCGCAGCCACCACCAGATCGCTGCGAACGCGGCGGCGTGGAAGACGATCTCGTAGACGAAGGACGGGTGCAGGGGTATGCCGGCCGGCCCGCCCGTGCGCGCCGCCGCGGCCTGGTCGAGGGTGATCCCCCAGGACGTGCCGGTCGGAGTCCCGGGCAGCTCTGTGAGCAGGCAGCCGACCCGCCCCACGGCCATCCCCAGGGCCACGGCGGGGGCGAACAGGTCACCGGTGCGCGGCTGGTAGCCGCACAGGCGCTTGGCGACGTGGACGCCGGCCCAGGCGCCGACCAAGCCGCCCAGGATGCTGCGGTTGCCGTAGGCCCACTGCTCGGCCAGCGAGGCGTTCTCTCGCAGGTCGACGTGCTGCAGCCAGGTGCCGAGGCGCATGAAGACGGCACCGCCGACCAGCCCGCCGGTGACCACCACGAGAAGCCGCTCGTCCGTCGCGCCACGCCGTCGCGCCTCGAGCGCGAAGATGCCCATGGCCGTGAGCACCCCGAGCGCGACGAAGACAGCGTGCGTGTCGACGTCGAGCTCGAACCCGAGCAGGTCCCCGAGTGTCGGAAACACGGCCGCCCCCTTCTGGTCGGGGCCCCAGCGTGGCACGGATGAACCATGGAACGACGGCGGCGCGCGCGCGGCATACTTGGCCCGCCCCCGTGGCCCAACTGGCAGAGGCAGGCGACTTAAAATCGCCACAGGTGCGGGTTCGATCCCCGTCGGGGGCACCGTCGGCGGCTCGCGCCCGTCAGCCCAGACCCGTCAGACGAGACCCGTCAGTCCAGGGAGCACGGGATCTTGGTGGCCTGCGCTGCGGCCTTGTCAAAGGCGGCGAGCTGCTTCTCGCCGGTCTTCCAGTTCTTGCGCCACGCGGCTGTCGCCTGGGCAGGAGTGATGTGACCCATGCGCAGCATCTCCATGTCGTGCACGTGGTGTTCCCACGTGGACACGGCGGAGCGCGCCTTGGCGAGTGCCTTACTGCGGGCTGTGATGGCACTGCCGCAGCTCTTGATCGCGACGACCTCCCCGTAGGGCGCGGCGTTGGCAACGGTCGGATCGAGCGCGGGACAGACGGCCGCGTTCGCTGCGAGCTCCTTGTCGGCTTGGCGGAAGGCCTTGGCGTTCTGGGTCGCCTTGACGCGGGTCTCGTCCCAGAAGGTCGTCGCCACCGAGAGGGAGATCTTGCCGGCGACCAGCAGGTTCATGGCGTCGATGTGCTTGTCGAACTGGGCCAGGGACACCTCTGCCGCGCTCAGCGGAGCCTGTTGGCGCAGGTTGGCCAGCCGGCACGTCTCAGCGGCCGCCGCCAGCCCCACCGCTGCGGTCGGTACGGCCGCCGGCGTCTGGCTGGGCGTGGCAGCCGACGGGCTGGAGGTGGCGGGGGTGGTGGCCCCGAGGGGCGCGGCATACCCCGTGGTGGGAGCCGGGGGGCGAGGGCTGGCTCCGTCGTCGCCGCCGAAGACCTGGCGCATCGCGACCAAGGGCAGGACCAGCGCGAGAACGCAGGCGAGGACCAGGAGGATGACTCGGCCCGGGGTGTACGGTGCCGGCTCGTCGTCGAAGGACATGGCTCTCACCTGCTCTCAAAGGGGGACGATCCAGTATTTGCACTCTCCCGGCCACACCACGTCCCTCAGAAGGATCAGGGCACGTCACCCAAATGGTGGACAGGTCACCCAAATGGCGAAAATGGGACCACGGCGCTGGCCTCGACCCTGTGGATGGGAACTTCCAGGGTGTCCCCGCACGTACTCTGGGGTGAGCGGCCGACCGCAGGACCGCCCTACGCCTCCAAGGAGACACGCATGGCCAGCAACCCGGTGTTCGACCGGATCGAGAAGGAATCCCGTCAGGGCTACGCCGGGTTCGGCCGCGGTGGAGCACCCGCCCAGCAGGCTCCGGCCGGCATGGCCGCGACGGACGGCATGACCAGCCAGCAGCTGCAGGACCTCTACAACCAGCCCGCCGCCGGCCCGGTCCAGACCAAGCGCCTCACCATCGACGACGTCGTCATGAAGACGACCGGCCTGTTCGCGATCGTGCTCGTCATGGCTGTCGTCGGCTGGCAGCTGACCCCCCGCTACGGCATCGGCCTCATGCTGGGCGGCATCGCCGTGACGCTCGTCCTCGGTCTGGTCATCGCGTTCAAGAAGACGATCAGCGTGCCGCTCATCGTCACCTACGCCGTGGTCGAGGGCCTGTTCGTCGGTGCGATCAGCAACTACTACAGCCTGGCCTTCGACCCGCCCGAGCAGACCGACATCTTCCGCGGAATCGTGGCCCAGGCGGTCATCGCGACCCTGTCCGTCTTCGCCGGCACCCTGCTGGCCTACAAGACGGGGCTCATCAAGGTCACCGCGAAGTTCCGCCGCATCGTCACCATGGCCGTGATCGGCTACGCGATCTTCTCGCTGATCAACCTCGCCTACGCCTGGATCGGCAACCACGCCTTCGGGATCGGTGGCACCGGCGCGTTGGGCATCGGCATCTCGCTGTTCGCCATCGGGCTGGCCGCGGCGATGCTCGCGGTCGACTTCGACTCGATCGACCGGGCCATTGCCGCTGGAGCTCCCGAGAAGTACTCGTGGCTGCTGGCGCACGGCCTCATCGTGACGATCGTGTGGCTCTACCTCGAGATCCTGCGCCTGCTCGGGCGTCTGCGCAGCAACTAGCGTGGCCCCGAAATCACCTGTCCCGCAGGAGGTTTCGGCGCAACTTCAACGCGTGGTCCGGCGGTGGCAGCAGCTGCCGCTGGACCGCGCGTTGTCGGGTATGCCGCGGGTGCGGGTGCTGCTCGCCGACCTCGCCGGCGCCGCTGGCCCGGTTCCGGACCTCGGACCAGCGGTGGTCATGGACCAGCTGACCGTCCTGGTCTACGACGCGTGCGAGGCGGGCGGGGCGGCGGCGCCCCCTCTGGCCCAGCGCCTCGGTGAGCTGCTCCGCGAACTCGCCTGACCCGGCACGCCTGGTTGCCTTGGGGCTTCGGCTGTGGACAACTGGTGCCGTAACGGCGCCGTATCTGCTGCCGTATCTGGTTGCGCTGCAACGGGTTTCGTGATCGGTGGAGTGTCAGACCTGGTTGTTAGGTTGGGTTCATGGGTGGGGGGATGTCGTTCGAGGAGCGGCGCGCGGCGGTGGAGCTGGCGTGCCGTGCCCTGATCGGTGTCGAGGGTGAGCTGTGGGCGGCGGGCGGGGCCGAGCTGGGTGGGTTCGCGTCGCTGGTCGACCCGCTGGGGGTGCGGGCCGACGCGGCCCGGGTGGAGGTGCTGGCCGAGGCGGTCGACCGGGGTGAGGCGGGGTCGGGCCGGGCCGGGGCGCACGCCTGGCTTCTGGAGCGGTCGCCGTCGCTGCGGGCGGGTGGGTCGGCGCGGGTGGTGCGGGTGGCCGAGGCCGCGCACGACGACCGGTATGCCGGGTTGACCGCCGCGGTGCGTGAGGCGCGGGTGCCGTTGGTGACGGCGGTGGTGGTGGTGGAGGAGTTCGAGCGGCTCGCGCCGCGGCTGGCGGTCGGGGCGGACGGGCCGGTCCTGGCCGGGCTGGTCGAGGTGGCGTCGTGGGGGCGTCCCAAGGATGTGCGCGGGCTGCGGGAGCGCCTGGTGGCGGAGTACGGGGCCGAGGGTGAGTTCCAGGGTGAGCAGGACCGGGCGCATGAGCAGCGGTCGTTGTCGCAGCCGTCCGCGCACGGCACCGGGGTGTTCGAGTACTCGATGGTGGTCGACGCCGAGGCGAAGGCAGTCATCGAGGCCGCCGTGCAGGGGTTGTCGGCGCCCCGGCCGGCGCAGGGTGAGCCGGACCGGCGGCCGTCGGGGCAGCGGCGGATGGACGCCCTGTTGGAGGTGCTGCGCCGCGGGGTCGCCTCGGCCGGTGGGGTGGCCACCACCCCGAAGGCGGAGCTGTTCGTGAC
>NZ_JBFUHC010000003.1:0-434655 GCF_056402615.1 Pedococcus sp. P3_C7
CAGAACCGCCTTGTACCGCTGCTCAGCCACGCTCATCTCCCTCATCAAGGGAGTGTCAAGGATCAGCCGAAGTAGGTGTCAACCATCAACCGAAACACTGTCAGGCATCAACCGAAGCCCAAACGTCAAGCATCAGGCGAAGTCGTACATGGCCGTGAGCGCCCCCGGCAGGACTCGAACCTGCGACCTAGAGATTAGAAGGCTCTTGCTCTATCCAGCTGAGCTACGGGGGCAATGGCGCAGAGTCTAGGACGAGCGCCACTCGTCACTCAGTTGCGCCAGGCGCCGCAGGGCGAGCTCGGCCAACAAGGCCGCGCCGTCGGGGACCACGGAGTCGTCGAAGTCTGCTCGCGGGGAGTGGTTGTCCGGTGCCGAGTCGAAGTCCGCGACAGGGCAGGCGCTCAGGTTGACGTAGGCGCTCGGCACCAGCTGTCCCACGAAGGAGAAGTCCTCCGCGCCCATCTCCGGGTTGCGCTGGTGGGCGTAGCGTTCCGCGCCGAAGAGATCCACGATCGTGTCCTTGGCGAACGCGTACTCGGCCTCGTCGTTGACCGTCACGGGGTAGCCCGGCAGGTGCTCGACCTCCGCCGTCAGACCGTGGGCCTCGGCGAGCCGGGTGGCGAGCAGCTCGATCTTGCGGCTCACCTCGGCCCTGGCCTTCTCCGAGAGGCTGCGCACGGTCGCCTCGAACACGGCGTCGTCGGGGATGATGTTGTCCTTGGTGCCGCCGACGAACTTGCCGACCGTGATGACGACCGGGTCGAAGACGTCGAACTGGCGCGTGACCAGGGTCTGGAGGGCGACGACGATCTCGCACGCCACCGGGATCGGGTCCTTGGCACGGAACGGCTGCGACCCGTGACCACCCTCGCCGACGACGCGCACCCTGACCTCGTCGGCCGCCGCCATGAGCGGCCCCGGGCGCCCGAACCACGTCCCCAGAGGGTGCTCGGAGGAATACACGTGCAGGGCGTATGCCGCGTCGACGCGCCTCCCAGCCGCCTCGAGCAGACCCTCGTCGATCATCGGCTTCGCGCCGCCAGGGCCCTCCTCGCCCGGCTGGAACATGAACACGACGTCGCCGGCGAGCTGGTCGCGCAACTCGTGCAGGATGCGCACGGCGCCCACGAGGCCCGCCACGTGGAGGTCGTGACCGCACGCGTGCATCAGGCCCTGGTGGCGTGACACGAACTCCAGCGGCAGGTCTTCGCTGACGGGCAGGGCATCCATGTCCCCGCGGAGCAGGACGACCGGCCGCCCGCCGCGCCCGGGTTCGTCATGGCGCCCCGCACCTCCGCGACCCCGCAGGACGGCGACGACCGACGAGAGCGAGTCCCCCACGGTGATCTCGAGGTCCAGTCCGGCCAGTGCGTCGAGCACGGCCTGCTGGGTGAGGGGCAACGACATCCCGACCTCGGGGATCTGGTGCAGCTCGCGCCGGAGCGTGATGAGGTCCGGGCCGATGGTCGCAGCGATCTCGAGGGTGCGCACCCGCTGCACGCTAGTACGCCCCGAGGAAGTCCCTGCGGCTGGCAGTGATGGTCTGCAAGAGGTCACGTTCGGTCTCCAGCGCGCGCTCGTCGGCAGCGCTGTGGTGCATCCGTGCCCGGAGCAGGGCCAGCTCGCTCGCGGAGTCCTGGAACCGGCGCATCGACCGCAGCATGGCCCGGCCCCCAGCGGTCCTCGCCCAGACCCGGGCGGACCGACGCCCGTTCATGGTCGAGAGCATGTGGACCTCGCTCGGCGACAGCCAGCCGGCGTCGGCGTACTCGCTCAGGTGGCGGCCGATCAGGCGCCCCTCTCGGCGACGTGCCCAGATCACCAGGGCGACGAACGCGACGAAGATCGGCACCTCCACGAGGAGGTAGACCGACAGCAGCCCCGCTCCCCCCGTGATGGCGGCGAGGTTCCACACGGCGTGGGACAGCGCAGCCAGCAGGTAGCCACCGACAGGAGCGAGGACCTTCAGCACGCGGTTGCGGGTCGTGGCGGCGATCCCGATGCCGATGCCGGTGAGCACCGTGAACATGGGGTGGGCGAACGGGGTGAAGAGGCAGCGCGCGATGAACGTGCCGGTGAGCGACGCGTCGCCACCGTGGTCGTAGGCCATCCCGAGGTATTGGATGTTCTCGGTGAACGCGAAGCCGGCTGCCACCACGCCGGCGTAGACCATGCCGTCGATGATCCCGTCGAACTCGCGACGCCGGAACCACCACACGAGGAGGACGAGCAACCCCTTGCAGGCTTCTTCCACCAGTGGCGCCGAGAACACGGCCGTGGCGAGCATCGCGTCGTCGTCACGACCGGTGGCGGCCTGGAAGGCGACATTGGCCCCCGTGTTGAAGACCCCCGCTGCCAGTGCCGCGACGAGCGCACCCCAGAGGAAGGCCGTCACGAGGTAGCGCCACGGTTCTGCCTCGAACCGGTCCAGCCAGAGGAAGGTGGGGATCACGATGCCGAGCGGGATGGCCGCGAGCACCACGGCCAGAAGGGTCGTCACCAGGCCCAGGGTCGCCCCGTAGTAGACGGACAGCACGATCGCGGCCAGCCCGAACCCCACCACCATCAGGCCCACCAGCAGCCAGCCGCGCAGCCTGCCGCGACCGGTCCCGCCGGTGGCCCCCTGCGAGGACGGCACGGCCCCCCGCCCACCCGCGGGCGACGCGTCCGCGGCATACCTCTGCTCTGGTCCCCAGCTCATGACGGGCAGGGTAGTCGAGGCGGCCGCGGCGCCGCCCTGTCACCACAGGGCAATATGGTGGTCCGGTGACTGCCACCCCCACCGACCGCTCCGTCAACGACCGCATCGTCTGGATCGACTGCGAGATGACCGGGCTCTCCCTGGAGGCCGACGCCCTCATCGAGGTCGCGGCGCTCGTGACCGACTTCGAGCTCAACCAGCTGGGCGACGGCGTCGACGTCGTCATCACGCCCCCGGCCGAGGCGCTGGTGCAGATGGACGACTTCGTCCGCACCATGCACACCACGTCTGGGCTGCTCGACGAGCTGGCAGGCGGCACGACCATGGAGGACGCGCAGGAGCAGGTCCTCGCCTACATCCGCGAGTGGGTGCCCGAGCCGCGCAAGGCTCCGCTGGGCGGCAACACCGTGGGCACCGACCGCAACTTCCTCGCCCGCGACATGGCCGAGCTCGAGGCCCACCTGCACTACCGCATCATCGACGTGTCCTCGATCAAGGAGCTGTCGCGCCGCTGGTACCCGCGCGCCTACTTCGGTTCGCCCAAGAAGTCCGGGGGGCACCGGGCGCTCGCCGACATCCGTGAGTCCATCGCCGAGCTGCGCTACTACCGCGAGGCTGTCTTCGTGGCACCCCCGGGCCCCGACAGCGACACGGCCAGGGGCATCGCGGCACGGCACGTGGTCAACCACAGCTGACCCACGAGCGACACCCTGGGTATGCCGCCGGGTCATGGACGGCGCGTCCCGCACCGACTCGCTGGTCTGCCGGGGTGGTCACGAGCACCGCTTCGGAACGGGTACTATTGGCGTCGCTTCCGCGGCCGGCATTGTCCGGTCGTGACGCATGGTGGGCGTAGCTCAGCTGGTAGAGCACCGCGTTGTGGTCGCGGGGGTCGCGGGTTCAAGCCCCGTCGCTCACCCCATACCGAAGGCCCCTGACCGGGATGGTCAGGGGCCTTCGTCGTGCTCTGGTGCTCGTGGTCCGGTGACGGGAGACTGGGCACATGCCGGGCTGCTGTGACCCCCAGGGGTACGACAAGATCTTCGGGCCCCGCTTCGCCCGGCGAGTGGCCCGTCGCTACCGCAAGCGCGGGCTGGGCTCGACCGAGCGCGACATGGTCGACTTCCTGGCCGGGCGTGGGCTGACGGGGGCCTCGGTCCTCGAGATCGGAGGCGGTGTCGGCGAGATGCAGCTCGAGCTGCTGCGCCGCGGCGCCGCCCACACGACCAACCTCGAGCTGGTCGCGGCCTACGACGGTCCGGCGCGGTCGCTGGCGGAGGAAGCCGGCCTCGCCGACCGCATGGAGCGACGGCTGCACGACATCGTCGAGGCTCCGGAGGAGGTCGAGATGGCCGACGTGGTCGTGCTGCACCGAGTCGTCTGCTGCTATCCGGACTACGAACGACTGCTGGGCGCCGCCGCCGACCACACGCGGCACCTGCTCGTGTTCAGCCACCCTCCGCGCAACGTCGGCACACGCGCGTTCGTCTGGTCGCAGAACGCCGCGCTGCGACTGATCGGTCGTCCGTTCAAGACGTTCACCCACCCGCCCGAGGCCATGCTCGCGGTGCTGCGCGAACGCGGGCTCACGGCGGTCCATGCCCGCCACGGGGTTGTGTGGCACGTCGAGGGGCTCGTGCGAGAGGCCGGCTGACGCGCGAACTGGCTCAGGGAGTTGCTGGCGCCCTTCTCGCGGTCCGACTCAAGGGTGCTGGACCGGCTCCCCCCTCCGTCCGGCAGGATGGTCGGGTGTACATGGACTCCGAGGGCAAGCGCAGGACGATCCGGATCGGTGTCTGGGTGGCGATCCTCGGACTGCTGCTGGGCGTGCTCGGCTCGATCGTCATGGCGACCGGGGCCGACGCCCACGCGGCGCTGACGTCGGTCTCCCCCAAGGACGGCTCCTCGGTGGACAAGGCGCCGACGCGGGTCGTGCTGACCTTCGACGAGCCCATCAGCACCAGCTTTGCGACCGTGACGGTCACCGGACCACAGGGTGCGGTGTCCGCGGGCAGGGCGGTGGTCGACGGCGTCACGGTCACCCAGGTCTTGGAGGCCGATCTTCCCAACGGCCGATACACCGTCGCGTTCCGCGTCGTGAGCGAGGACGGACACCCGGTCTCTGACAAGACCACGTTCACGGTGGCAGCCGCCGCTGCTTCGGCGACCGCGACCGACGCCCCGTCGGCCACGCCGCTTCCTGCGCCCTCCACCACGGCCGTCGCAAGCCCGGCGCCAACCCTCGCCGACGATTCCGGGGAAGCCCGCAATGGCCGCGGTCTGCGGATCGGGTTGGCCGTCGGCGTCGCGGCTCTCGCCCTTGCTGGCGGGACCGCGCTGGTCGCCTCCGGCAGGCGGCGATCCGGCGACGATCCGGGCGAATGAGTCGTGACGTCAGCCGATTTCACCCCGCCCGCCTCGTCCTGCTAAGGTCTCTCCTCGCGCGCCATTAGCTCAATTGGCAGAGCAGCTGACTCTTAATCAGCGGGTTCGGGGTTCGAGTCCCTGATGGCGCACCATGTGATCTCTCAGGAGATACCGGACGGGCCGGACCCAGGATTTGGGCCCGGCCTTCTGGTTTTTGGTTTGGGGCCGGGTGGTCTGCCGAGGGGTTGGTAGTTCCTCGCTGGGCCGAGAGTGAGCTCGCGGAGCATTTCCCCGGTTCCGGCGTTGATGAGAGCTCACACCGGGTGGCGCTCCCATTGTTGCTTGAGGCGTGCAGTTGGTGCTGGTTGTTACTCGTCGTTCTGGGCGTTTCGCAACCTGACCTGCGCGTTTCCGGTACGCCTGAAGATCGCAAGGCCACCGGATGGCCGCTCACGGTGCGAGCCGCTCCGATCAGCCATTGTCTTCCGCAGGTACACGGGCCCCGGCTCGGCCGCTCAAATTCCCTCCGCTGTCGATACTCCAGCCGTGTCCGAGCCTCGGGAGCGGCAGGCGAAGGACTCGAACCCCTGTTATCCGCAAAGGCGGCAGGCTCGTGATCGTCTATTGCTACAGCTCAATGATCAGAACAGCGGTGTCATCGGGTGCGGACTGAGGTTCAAGGACGGCCGTGACGATGGTGTCGATCAGGGCTTCGGGGCCCAGGCCGGGGTGGGCGGCCAGGCAGGCAACGAGGCGAGCGAGGCCCTGCGTGATGTCTTCACTACGGCGCTCGATGAGGCCGTCGGTGTAGAGGACCAACTTGGATCCGGGGCTGAAGTGGACGGCTGCCTGCGGGCGGGGGTCGGCTTCGGCGGTAGCGGCTAGCGGTGGACCGAGGGCCTGATCCAGGGCCTCGATCCTGCCGTCGTTGTGTTGTAGCAGTGGGGGCAGGTGGCCCGCGCTGCTGTAGGTCGCGGTGTGCAGCTGCAGGTCGAGGACGACTTTGACGGCCGTGGTTGCCGTCGCCTGCTCGATTTGTCGAGCGAACCGGTCCAGAACCCTCAGGGCATTTGCGGGTCCCACGTCGGCAACGGTCACGGCACTCAGGGCGCTGCGTAGCTGACCCATCACGGCAGCCGCCTGGAGTCCTTGACCCACGACGTCGCCCACCGCGACCGCTAGCCGCCCGTCTGGCAGCGCGGCCACGTCATACCAGTCGCCGCCGACACTCAGGGAGCTGCTGGCGGGCAGATACCGCGCCGCAACGCGCTCACGAGCCTCTTCGGGGATGCTGGCCGGGAGCATCGCACGTTGCAGGGTCAGGCTTGTCGTGCGTTCGCGGTCTTCGGCCTCCCGCAGGAGTGCGTTCGCAGTCTGCAGTTCCCGCGCCAGTCCGAACAGATCGGAGTGCTGCTCGAGGTTCAGGCTCGACAGCCCTGCTGTCGCGCCGAAGTCGGCGGCAATGGACAGCACCACGGGGGTCACGTCTTGGAGCTTGTGCAAGAGCGCAACCACCCCATTCGCCGGACCCTTGATGGGCGTGGCCGTGCTGATCCAGTAGCGCGTGGCGGGGGGCGATTGTGGTGCGGTGTCGATTCGCACGTCGTAGCGCTGCATGGGTAGGACCTGCGGCCGACCGGTGGACAGGCAACGCTCCAGGGATTCGCGAATTTGATCCGCGGCGCCTGCGAGAGACTCAAGCGAACCTGCCGGCAGCACGTCTAGAAGGTCACGCCCCACAAGGGCGCGTCGCGTGCGGCCGACGACACCCGAATAGGCAGTGTTCACATCCAGGATCTTGAGGTCCGGGCTGAGTAGCGCACACGGGTTGGGAAGGGCGTCAAAGACCGCGCGGTAGTCAAGGGGCGCGTCCCGATTCATTGGATGATCGTGCACCCTCACAGACCTCCATGCCCGACATTTGCGCGAGTCGTCGCAAGACGATCGATGGTGACACCCTCGTGAATGAACCAGACAGCGTTTGGACCACCGGTGTCTCTCCGCTCCTAGGCTTGCACCGGGCGCCGCAGTAGCAGACGGGCACGTGGCGGCACAGTATTCTTGCCGCGGTCGTTCGAGAGTGGGGCAGACGTGAACATGACATTGTCGATCGACGTGAGTCGCGACATCCCGGTAGTGCGCGTCGCGGGTGAGCTCGACCACGAGACGGTGCCTGCACTGAGGGCGGCCATGCAGGAGACGATCGACGGGCACCGAGACCTGATCCTGGACCTGCATGCCGTTACATTCCTCGACTCCAGCGCCCTCGGCATGTGCGTCACGCACCACAAGACCCTCCGAAAGCGCGGAGGTTCGCTTCGGATCGCGAACGCGTCCTCGCGGGCACTGACGCTGCTCACCCTCAGTGGGCTGAATCAGGTGCTCCAGCTCTACCCGACCCTCGATGCGGCTCTTGCGGTCCATGACCAGGGATGACTCCCGGGGTTTCGTCGCCCGCTCCTCAGACGCCCCGGGCGGCACGACGAACCAAGGCAACGGCTGACCAGACCATCTGTTCGACGGCCGCTTCGCGCGTCAGGCCGGCGATGTCGGTGAACCAGACCAGCGACTCGACCCCGCTCACAGCCCGGACCGCGATGGCCAGACGACGTACGCCGTCAGCGCCGAGCTGAGCGGCCAAGGGTTCGAGCGCCTCAGCGAACCAGCCGATCGCCCGTCCTTGGCGCAGCGGGAGCTGTCCCGACTCCGTGTCGGTCTCCAACGACAGCCGCAGCATGGTCCGTTGCTGTGCAAGAGCTCCCAGCCCGAGCCAACAGAGTGCGGCCACACCCCCGATCACCCCTACATCAGGGCCAACACCTTGTCGCCGGTCAGGGCGACGGTTGCCACGATGACGGCGGCATTCACGGCGCAGGACGACGTCATCGTGTCTCGACACGACTTCCGGTCCGGGCTCCTGATTCCGGGTCGCCCTGCGTCTCCGCCATGCTGGCGAGGACGAGCTTGCGGACTTCGTTGGCGCCGGGCAACGTGAGCGCCTGCCCCGCCAGGGACGCGCACTGCTCTACGTTGAGCTGACGGATGGCCGCCTTGACCCTGGGCACCGCGGGAGGCGAGACGCTGAGCTCTCGCACGCCGAGCCCCACCAGGACCGGAATGGCGAGCTCGTCGGAAGCGGCCTCGCCACAGACAGCAACGTCGATTCGCCCATTCACTACTCGACAGACGTGGTCGATCAGGCGGAGCACACCCGGGTCGAGGGCGTCTGAGAGGGCTGCCACGGCGCCGTTCCCACGTTCGGCCGCCAGGGTGTACTGGGTCAGGTCGTTGGTGCCGATGCTGACGAAGTCGACGTAGGGCAGGAAGGCCTCGATCTTGAGCGCAGCGGAGGGGACCTCGATCATCGTGCCGATCTGAAGACCCGAAGGCAGGCCCAATGATCCGGCAGCCTCGATGAGGACCTGTCGCGCCTCGATCAGCTCGTCGGGCGTCGACACCATGGGCAGCATGATGCTGGTCGGTGAGTGACGCGCCGTGTGGCAGATGGCGGCCATCTGTTCGCGCAGCAGGTCCCGGTGCGTCAGGCTCAGCCGTATGCCGCGTTGGCCGAGGAACGGGTTGGCCTCGTGTGGCATGGGCAGGTAGGGCAGTGGCTTGTCACCGCCGACATCGAGGGTTCGCAGGGTGATGCGCCGACCGTCCATGGCCGCGGCGATGGAGTCGTACTGGCTCTGTTGCTCGTTGATGTCGGGAGCGGCGGTCCTGTCGAGGAAGAGGAACTCCGTGCGCACCAGTCCGGCGCCGTCCGCCCCCGCCGCGAGCGCGGCACGCGCGTCGCTCAATGACCCGAGATTGGCAGCGACGAGGATGCGCGTGCCGTCACGGGACACCGCAGGCTGGTCGGCCAGGGCGACCTGCCGAACGCGTTGCTGTGCGGCCTCTGCGGCCCGGCGCTGGTACTCCTCGATCAGCTCGGGTGCCGGGTCTAGGTGCAGGGCACCGGTACCGCCGTCAAGGAGGATCGTCCTGCCTTCGGCGATCCCCAGCACCTCGGGACCGGCCCCGACGACGACCGGGATGTCGCGGGCCCGCGCCAGGATTGCCGCGTGCGACGTCGGACTCCCCTGGGCGAGAACCACTCCGGTCACCAGAGCGAGGTCCAAGCCGGCGGTCTCGGCGGGCGTGAGGTCGCTGGCAACCAGCACACCCTCTCCCGTCATCCGGCGGGCTGGTTGGCCGGTCAGAGCCTGCAACACCTGTTCTCCGACCGCGTGGACGTCGGCGGCTCGCTCCCTGAGGTAGGGGTCGGGAAGCTCGGCCCACTGACGTTCGATGTCGGCGAGTGAGCCGGCCCAGGCGGCAACCGCGCCGGTGCCGGGGCGAATTCGTGCCTTGACGTCGCCGAGGAGTTCGGTGTCGGTGAGGAGGGACAGGTGCGCATCGAAGATGCTGGCCTTGTCGGGCCCGACTTCCCGTTCGGTGAGAACCCGGACGTGCTCGATCTCACGGCGCACGGTCGCCACCGATTCCAGGACCCGCCGCCATTCCGCGGCCGGCTCCCCTGCGGGGTGTCCATCGAGATCGACGGGCGCGGCGCTCAGGCGGCGGACCTGGCCGATCGCGATTCCCGGGGAGGCTGGCAGCGGTCCGCTGCGGCGGGGGGCGGGTCGGGGCAGAGCAGGTCGAGCTGGGACCTGCTCGGGGGGTTCGTCGAACCGTCGCCCGGCGAGGGCCAGGACGTGCTCGACGGCCTCTTGAGCCTGCGGCCCGGTGGCACGAACCTCGACGTCGTGACCCTGCAGAGCCGTCAGCGTCGCCACTCGACTCAGGCTGGCTGCAGGGACGGGCCCGGCGCCGGTGGTGAGGTTCCTCAGCTGGACCGACGCATCGAGAGCGCGCACCTCGCTCACGAGTCGGGCCGCCGGTCGAGCGTGCAGGCCGTGGGGATTGGCCACCGAAAATACTCCGACGACGGCCTGCGCCTCGTCGTCCGGCTCGGGCGCGACTCCGGGCTCCGGGGGCGACAGGTGCGCGGCCTTACCCATCACCGCGTTCCGCGCCTCAGTCGCGACCTCTGCCCTGCTTGCGCCACCCGCCGCGGCGACGGCGGCCACGATGAGCCCTTCGACGAGAGGGGCCGGCGACAGCGTCACACGATCGCGGATGCTGGAGTCCCGTAGCAGGTCGAGCGCCAGCTCGGCACTGAGTACCGCGCTGCCGAGGTCCATGAGGACCACGACGCCGCCTGGGCCGTCCGCCCGTTCGATGGCCTGCATGATGCTGACGGCGTCGGTACCGAAGGTCGTGACGTCAAGACCGGCTGCCACTTCGATCTTCACTGGGCGGCCATGGAGCATCTCCCCCGCCAGCGCCACGGCCGCCAGGGCGAGCGCGCGGCTGTGGGAGACCACGACCAGACCGACCCGGCACTCGCTGTCTGTTGCGGGCGGCTTGGCGGATTTGCCCTCGGTCATTGTCACTGCCCTCCGCTGCTCGTCGTGCTGAACGTGAGTGTTCGATGGGTGGCTGTCTCAGCAGGCGGCATCTGCTGCAGCTTCGAGCAGCAGCGCCACGCTCGCCGCCCCTGGATCCTGATGGCCCACGCTCCGCTCACCGAGGTAGCTGGCCCGCCCTTTGCGCGCCAGCATGGGGGTCGTGGCGTCGCGACCCGCGGCGGCAGCATCCCGGGCCGCCTTGAGCCCGGTAGCCAGGGAGGCGTTGTCCGTGAGCGCTGCCTCGAGCGCATCGACGGCAGGCGCCAGAGCGTCATACATCGTCTTGTCGCCGGGGGCGGCCTTGCCTCGATCGACGATGCCCCCGAGCCCGGCTCGCAGCGCCGCTGCGACATCGTCTGCGGAGACCGTTTCGGCGGCGGCCCCCAGCGAGCCGCCCATCCGCATGAAGAGCGTCCCGAACAGGGGCCCGCTGGCTCCGCCTACCGTCGAGACCAGTGTCATGCCCACCTTGGTCAGAAGCGCGCCCGCCGTCGGCGGCCGGCTTTCATCGAGCGCAGCCACGGCGGCCTTCATGCCTCTGTCCATGTTCGACCCGTGGTCGGCATCGCCGATCGCTGCGTCGAGCTCGGTCAGGTGCTCGCGGTTGGCGGTGATGAGGTGTGCGAACCCGCGCACCCATTGCTCGAAGACCGCCGTGGTCACGGTGTCGCTCATGCTCAGATGCCCCATCTCAGTGCAGCAGTGTTGACAGGAGCGTCCCAGAGGGAGAGCAGCTCGTCATCGACCCTGAGGAGGGTGACCGAGACGCCGGCCATGTCGAGTGAGGTGATGTAGGAGCCGACGAGCGACCGGGCGATGGGCAGTCCCCGGCCGCCGAGGATCTTCTGGACCTCGTTGAAGATCACATAGAGCTCGATGAGCGGGGTGCCGCCGAGACCGTTGACGAACGCGATGACGGGGTTGCCCCGGGCGAACGGCAGGTCGGCGAGAATCGGCTCGACCAGGAGTGAGGCGATGTCGCTCGCGGGGGCGAGCGGCAGCCGGGCCCGGCCCGGTTCTCCGTGGATCCCGACACCGAGTTCCATCTCGTCGTCGCCCAGGTCGAAGGTCGGGCGCCCTGCCGCCGGCACGGTGCACGAGGTGAGGGCAAGGCCCATGCTTCGGCCGTTCTCGTTGACGGTCCTGGCGACCTGGGCGACCTCGTCGAGGTCGCGACCCTGCTCCGCTGCCGCCCCGGCGATCTTCTCGAGGAGCACGGTGACGCCGACTCCGCGTCGCCCCGCGGTCCAGGTGCTGTCCTGGACCGCCACGTCGTCGTCAGTGACCACCGAGACGATGCGGGCTCCGGTCTCCGCCGCCGCCATCTCTGCCGCCATCTCGAAGTTCATCACGTCGCCGGTGTAGTTCTTGACGACGTGCAGGATCCCTGCGCCTCCGTCCACCAGCTTGGTCGCGGCCAAGATCTGCCCAGGTACAGGCGAGGTGAAGATCTCTCCGGCACACGCCGCGTCGAGCATGCCCAGGCCGACGAATCCGCCATGGAGCGGTTCGTGTCCGGACCCTCCGCCGGAGATGATGCCCACCTTGCCTCTCTTCGGAGCGTCTCCGCGGTAGATGACCTTGCTCTCGTGGTCGACCCGCAGCTCAGGGTGGGCGGCTTCGATGCCACGCAGTGCCTCCACCACGACGTCGTTCGGGTCGTTGATCAACTTCTTCATCAGAGTCTCTTTTCGCAGTCAAACGGGTTCGGGACGGTCAGACGGTGCTGGTCTGACGGGAGATGGCGGCCTGCGCGTCGGGGTCGCCGAGATCCAGCCCGGGAGCCGCGACGGCACGGTCAGCCGGGGTGCGGGTGAGCAGGCCGTACAGCAGGGCGGCGACGACTCCGGCGAGGAGCTCGGCCGCGAGGTACACCGGGAGCTGGTGCCACTTCACCTCGCCGCCAGCGAGCTGCTGAACAAGCATGGGACCAACGGTACGAGCCGGGTTGATGGATGCGCCCGTTGCCGGAGCGACAGGGATGATGGCAGCGAAGACGACCAGGCCGATGGCCACGCCGGCGAACCCCGCGGCGGCCTTGCGGTGGATGACGCCGAAGATGGTGAACACGAGGATGAACGTGCCCACGAACTCGGCCGTAAAGGCTTGCAGCCAGCTGATGTCGCCGTACGAGGCAACACCCAGACCGACGTCGCTGGCCTTGTGTCCCAGGACACCGATGATCGCGGCAGCCCCGACGATCGCCCCGACGACCTGGGCTCCGATGTAGGCCGGCACCTGGGCCCACGGGAACTTGCCGGAGGCGGCCAGGCCCAGGGTGACTGCCGGGTTGATGTGGTTGCCACCGACATGCCCCAAGGCGTAGACGGTGGCAACTACCACGGTGCCGAACGCCAGGGAGATGACCCCCAGGTCGGCCATGGTGAACGGCGCCTTGCCGTTGACGATCAGGGTGGCGGGGACTGACCCCACGCCGATGAACACCAGGAAAGCGGTTCCGATGACCTCAGCGCCCAAACGCTGGAGGAGGGTGGTCTCGTCAAGCATCGCCCTTGCCCCTTTGCAAGTTGTCTGAATTTCATTCGATATTGTCGAACGTGATTTGGAGGCTACCCCTGTGATTCACTAGGAGGCAAGGGTTTTCGTGAACTACGTCACAGCGAAGAGGACATACGTGATCCAATCGGTCGATCGCGCCATCAAGGTTCTCAGCGCGCTTCAGGGCGCTCGACGGATGAGCCTGTCCGAGTTGGCCGCCCGCCTCGATCTGGCGCCCTCGACCACCCACGGGATCGTCCGCAGCCTGGTCGAGCACGGGATGGTGGTCCAGGAGCGCGGCTCCAGCCGTTACCAGCTGGGCCCGGCCGTTCTTCGGCTGGGCAACGTCTATCTCGACACGCTGGAGCTCCGGTCCAAGGCCATCCCCTGGGCCGAGGACCTCGCCCGGCGCACCGGTCTTGCCGTACGCACCGGCGTGCTGCTCGTCGACGACGTCGTGATCATCCACCACGAGCCGCGCCCGGACGGCAGTCGCCAGATGCCGGAGGTGGGCATCGTCATCCCGGCGCATGCGAGCGCCCTCGGCAAGGCTCTGCTCGCCTTCCTCCCAGAGGATGAGAAGCGAGTGCTGACCTCAGGAGAGCTGCGCAGCATGACCGGCGAGACGACCACCTCCGCCGACCAGCTTCGCGAGCAGCTGGAGGTGATCCGGTCGACCGGCATCGCCCTCGAGCAGGACGAGGCTGTGCTCGGCGAGAGCTCGCTGGCGAGCCCGGTCTTCGATTCGTACGGAGAGGCCGTGGGGGCCGTAGGGGTCGTGATCCCCTCAGACGGCGACGTTTCCCGCCACGACTCGCGCGACCTGGTTCGCGACACGGCCCGATCCGTGTCGCGGGAGCTGGGCGCCCAGGCGTGGCCCCCTCGCCCCCAGGGACGTAACTAAGCGACCGACAAGCGGTGGGTCCGGGGGCACCACCTGAACCGCCCAGTGAGCAGGGCGATGACCGCGTGCTCAGAGCCCCATGGCGGCACACACGTCAATGCCGTCGTGCGGGATCTTGATGGGTGTCACCGTTGTGCCGGCTGGGTGGTAGACGAAGTCGATGAGCCCAGTGGTGCTGAAAGGTTGTCAGGCCTTGATGATCGGTGGCGACCTGGACCCGCGCCCTACGCGGCGAGTGGTCTCGGTTCTTGGGAGACTGACCGCATGACAGGACTTGATCGTGACCGGGATACCGAAGGCCGGGCTCGCCAGGCGAGGCCTCGCGACGCCTTGGGTCGACCGCTGCCCTACGGAGCAGAAGGCGTCGAGCCGGTGTCGGAGGAGCCCCTTCCGCCAGACGACACCCTCGAGGCAGCTCGAGCACTCGTGGCGGCTGGACGTCCCTTCGCCGCGCACGAGGTCTTGGAGGCGCGTTGGAAGGCCGGGCCGATCGAGGAACGGGACCTGTGGCAGGGCCTTGCGCAAGTCTGTGTTGCGGTCACGCACGCAGCACGCGGGAATCAGGTTGGGGCCGACAGACTGTTCGACCGCGCTGCGGAGAGATTGGAAGCGTTTGCTGCTACAGGACGCTGGGCCTACGGCCTCGACTTAGCCCTAGCAGTGGAGCGGGCACGAAGTCACCTCGGCGCATGGTGAAGTCACGCCCGGCTCGCGGCGGATAGTCGCGCCCACCGGACGCCAGGCCGAGCTGGTCGCTGAGCACTGTCGATTGGAGACGGGCTCGAACGTCATCTGGTTGGAGGCCACGCCCGGTGGCCCCGCAGAACCGGAGGTCATCATGAGCCATTCCATCGTGCACGCCGAGATCCGTTCGAGCGACCCCGACGCAACAAGGGCATTCTTCGGCGAGCTGTTCGGCTGGACCTACCCAACCGAAGGCGCCTTCCCCGGCTACACCTTTGTCGAGACAGGGGTGCCCGGCGCCCTGTACACCGCGATCAGCCCGCTTCAGGGCGACGGCGACCTGGTCACGTTCTTCGTCGGCGTCGAGGACATGGCTGGCGCCATCGCCGAGACGACTCGCCTCGGCGGACGGGTCGTACAGGAGCCAGTCAGCGTTCCCGGAGTGTCATTCGCGCTGATCGCCGACCCTCAGGGTCATGTTGTCGGCTTGGCCCAGCAGGTTTGACGGGATGGCCGAAGAACCGCCCGACCGGGCCACCGGGCCGCCCCCCTTGACCACGACCCAGATTGCTTCCCTTTCGCGACAGCCTGAGCACAAGCGTCTTACGCTATGGCCGAGAGGAGGCGGCGATGGCCGATCCGGTGGGCGACATCATCGGGGACTATCGGGCGTTCGCCGCGCAGCAGCGCGACCGCCTTCTCGCCCGTGGCATCGACATCGGCCAGTACCCCCTCAGCCACCTCGCCGTCCGGGTACCGGAGTGGGACCAGTACACGCACGTTCGGAGTCTCCTCGAACGCCACGCGGTCGCCAATCGCGAGAACGTCTGGAACGGCCGGCCGATCTCCTTGATCGTTCCCACCGAACCGCTCGAAGTCCTGGACGGCAAGGTCGTCCCGCTCATCGAGCTCATCCCGCCCGTGCACCAGCGCGTCTACAAGATGGGGTTGGAGCACCTCGGCGTCGTGGTGGGCGACAGTTTTGACGCCTTCGTCGAAGCCCACAAGCCCGTCCTGACGGGACAGCAGTTCCAAGGCCCGAACAGCACACCCGACCCCGTGTACATCTTGTTCCAGGACTTCACCCACGTGAAGTTCTATCGACTTTCACTGAGGGCGTCCGTAGAGCTCGATGCTGGCCCGTTCGACGACGGGTTCCATCACGTGGACGACTGGGTGCCCCAGCGGCTCGTGACCGCGACCGGCCCGAACCCTCTGCCGCGCTGAGGCACGCCCGGCGCCAGCAGGCCGGAATCCGCGAGGTGGGCATTCGCGCCAACGGCATACCGCCTCGTCAGGCGCGCGCAGAGTCCGGCCCGTCCACGATCTCCCCTGGCCCGGAGCTCTCGCACCTGTCGCCAGGGGGATCGAAGGCCGCCACCAACTCATCCCACGCAGCCTGGACGTCCGCCCCTTCGGGGAACCGGTTCGCCAGCTCGAGGTCGACCAGCCCGTGGGCCGCAGCCCAGAGGGCACGCGCCCGGTCCACGTTCCCGCCGCTCAGTGCCACCAGGCGTGCTGACGCAGCAGTCTCCACGCCCTCCCCAAGCTGGTTGCGGTGCAACGGCTTCCTCGTCGTCAGCTCGTACAGCGATGGATGTGCCAGCGCCCACTGGCGGTAAGCGCGGCCCAGGGCGCGAAGATCGACGGCGAGGTGCAAGGCACTCCCCAGTTGGGTCAGCGCCCTTTCCTGCAGCTCCGCCTCGATCCGCTCCTTGCCATCGACGTGCTTGTACAACGAAGGAGCCTTGACACCGAGCTCGCCCGCAAGGCGTCGCATTGACAGGGCGTCCGGCCCCTCGTCCTCCAGCAACCTCTGGGCGACGTCGACGATCTCCTCCAGGCGACTCATGCGGTTTTGCCCGACACCGCACGCTGCCGTAGTCCGTCGTTCATGGCCTCAAAACCGGCTCGGGTGCGGGCCAACACCTTGCCGGTGAGCGGAACCAGCAGGCCGCTGAAGGCCTCGGACTGGGTCAGCCGGGTGCCTTGGTCTCCCAAGGATTCCAGGGTGAAGGTGTGTCGGCCGTCGAAGATGCCCTTGATGCCCATGGTGCCGAGCCACTCCAGGCGACGGCCTGGCTCGACCTGGGTCACGGTGGGCTTGAACGTCATGGCTCGACCGCCGGGCGGCGCGATCCTGACCTCGAGCTGCTGGCCGGTGGCAAGCTCTCCGGACAGTTTCGTGATGAACGGGTTCCAGGCCGGGTATGCCGCGGTGTCGACGAGCGTCGCCCACACCCGCTCCTGGGTGGCCGGTATGTCGATGACCGTCGTGACATTCTTCATGGTAGTTCTCCTCAGGGATGTGGCTAACGGCGTTAGCCCACTGAGGAACAATGCTGGGCTAACACCGTTAGCCTGTCAAGGACCACCGCGACCCGGACGAGCTCATCGGACCCGTTTGACGGGGAGGATTGACGCCGCGGCGAGGAACGCACTCAGTCCCGCCACGGCATACAACACCGAGTAGCTCCCCCCGCTCAGGGCCAGGATGGCTGGCGCGATGGCAGGCGCGACAGCGCTGGGCAAGGCGCCCGCGATGTTCAGCACCCCAAGGTCCTTCGCAGCGGTATCCGGGTCGGGTAGAACGTCCACGACGAGGGCCAGGTCGACGGCCATGTACATGCCGAAGCCCAACCCGGCGACCGCCATGCCGACCAGGAAGCCGTTGAAGCTGCTGGCCGCGGCGATGAAGAACATGGCCAGGCCGTAGGTTGCCGAGGCTGTGACGACGAACGCCTTTCGCCGTCCCGTGCGGTCCGACAGCGTCCCCGCGACCAGCGACGCGGTGACCAGCACGACGGACTGGACGAGGGTGCCCAGGAAGACCTGTTGCGGCACAGCATCCTCGCTGCTCCCGAGGTGGTCCAAGAGGTAGTACGCCTGGTACGTGGTCAGAAAGGCGAAGGCAAGGACGAACATGAAACGGCTGGCGAAGGCCCACGCGAAGTCCGGGCTCCTGCGCGGGCTGACCCAGAACGTGATGGCCAGCTCCCGCACCGACCACGTCGGCTTGTCTGCCCGGTCAAGTCGACGGTCCGGCAACGTCACCGCGAAGAGCAGGATGAAGAGCCCGCCGACGAGGCACGGCATGAGAAACATCGCGAGCATGTGGCCTGTGAACAGCTTGACGAGGAACGTGCCCGCCACCGAAGCGATCGGGAGGCACACGCCGAGAACTCCGGCCACCATCCCGCGCTGGGTGGACGGCACCTGGTCGGGCAGCACCGCCACCATCGTGGCCAGCAGCGCGTTGAAACCCAGTTGCGCCAGGCACCATCCCAGCAGGACCACGGGGATGGTCGGCGCCAGCGCAACGATGAGGACGCCCGCGGAGCCACCCGCGAGTCCGGCCACGATCCACGGCCGGCGCATACCCAGCGCGGAGGTGGTGCGGTCGCTGAGCTTGCCGAAGAAGGGGTTGGCGACGACTGCCACGGCGGCACCGATACCGGCAACCAGCGCAAGGCTGTTGGGTGCCCGGTCGATCCCGACGAGCGAGTTCACCTTCAGTGCCAGGCTCACCAACAACGGCGCGAGAAACACCAGGCACGTACTCATGTACGCCAACGTGTAGAGCAGTAGGAAGCGCCATTCGACGTCGGGCATCGTGGCGCGGTCCGCCTCCCCCGTGGCCATGCCAGCGGCGGCGTTGTGTGAAGGGGTCGCGTCGATGCACCCAGTGTGCTCCGCCCCCGTTGCCCACCTGTTTCGCCGACATGTCCTCGGCGGTTCGAAGCGCGACAGAATGCTCGGCCGACGACCGAACCGCCCCCGCCGTGTCTTGGGCGAGAGCGGTTCGATTCGGACGCCCCGTTGCGAGGGCCCTTTCCGGCGTCAGGCCGTGTAGCCCTCCGCAGTCAGGCAGCGCGCGGCAATGACGCCGCTCTTGCCGACGGAACCACTGATCCGCCAGTAGGGACGGATGGTGTGCCAGCCAGCGGGGACATAGAGCACGACCATGCTGTGACGGGTCTGCCAGTACTGCGTGTAGTTGGCGAAGTTCTGGGCGCCTGGCGTCTGGATCCCGCCGGCGTCGACGCGGTAGCCGAGCCGGATCTCGGCGAGGCTGCTGACGCCCGCGTCGGCGTTGAAGTTGACCACGACGTAGCGACCGGTGGCGCCGTTGTTGACCCGCACCACCGAGTTGACGGGCTGCCAGCCGCTGGATGCGGTGTTGCTCCGGGCGTCGAACGCACACGCCTTCTGGTAGTAGGGAATGGCCTGGGCGGGCCCGGCCATCATCGCCGACATGCCGACCCCGGCAACCACGGCGGTGCTTGCGCCAATGAGTGCCTTCTTCGTACGGGACATGGTGGACAGAGCTGCAGACATGGTGAACCTTCGTTTCGTTCTGGTGAAGCCTGGTGTGGTGGCCCCCGGAGGGAGTGCGCCGACCCTGCGCCGGTTCTCAGATGGTTGGCGCCCGCTGATCCGGACCCGTCCCATCGGCGACATCTGTTGCGTTCCTTGGCTGTTCGTGTGGACGTCCTGCGTCGCACTGCTGAACAGTGTTGGCGCACGGAGGGCGTCGCGGATCCGCGTTTGCCCGCGCTGTCCCTACGTGGAAACACGCAAGATTTCAGACTCGAGCGGGGCCGGGGCCGGGCTCCCTCACGGGCGGCTGTGCTGCGCCTGCAGGTAGGCAAGCACCGCCAGGACACGACGGTTGAGGGTCGTGTCGTGCCCGTGCAGGGGTAGCTTGGCGAAGACAGAGGCGACGTGGGCCTCGACGGTCCGCGGTGACAGATGCAGCTGCCGCCCGATCCCCGCGTTGGACATGCCCTCTGCCATCAGGCCGAGCACCTCCAGCTCCCGGTCCGTCAGGCTGCTGAGGGCGGAGGTCCGGCCATGGCTGCCCGTGAGGAGCTCGGAGACGATGTTCGGGTCTACGGCGGTGCCCCCTTCGGCAACCCTGGCTATGCCCTCCACCAGCGTGGGCACGTCGTTGACCCGGTCCTTGAGCAGGTAGCCCAGACCGGCTGCTCCGTCCTGAAGGAGTCGACGTGCCCATTCCGCCTCGGCATAGGTGCTGAGGACCAGCACCCCCACATGCGGCCAGTCCCGCCGGATGACGTGCGCCGTGACGATCCCCTCATCGGTGTGCGTCGGCGGCATGCGCACGTCGAGCACGACGACATCGGGACGGGCCGCCTTGATGAGGGCCGGCAAAGGCTCCGCGCTGGCCACTTGGCCCACCACCTCGATCCCCGCCGCGGTGAGGAGCCCGGCCAGACCCTGGCGGAAGAGTGACGAGTCGTCCACGAGGATCACCCGCAGGTGTTGCCCGGCGTCCGACAGGTCCTGTGGTCCCGGCGGGGCGCTCACGATGACTGACCGACTGTGACGGGGAAGCCGACCCGAAGCCGGCTGCCACAGGATTGGGGATGACCGGCGCAGGGGTCGGTGTGCAGGACGACCTCGCCACCCAGCGCGTGCACCCGGTCCCGCAGGCCCATGAGCCCGCCCTCCGGGGTGAAGTGTGCCTTGCCGTTGCCGTCGTCCGCGATCTCGACGGACAGGTACGGCCCCTCGGCCACGACCGTCACCGTCGCGGTCGTGGCCCCGGCATACCGCGTGATGTTCGCGAGCGCCTCGGCCACGACGAAGTACACCGCGGACTCGACTGCCGGCTCCAACCGGCGCCCGGCCAGGACCGGATCCAGCCGCAAGGTGACCCGCTCGGAGGCGCTCTGGCACAGGTAGGGCAGCGCGGCGCCGAGCCCGCCCTGGCTCAGCGCAGCCGGGTGGATGCCGCGGGCGAGCTGGCGCAGCTCGGCCATGGCGTCGGTGAGCCGGGTCCGTGCTTCGCTGACGAGGTCGCGCATTTGCGCCTCGGTCGCGAAGTCGGACTGCGCGAGTGTCGCCATCACCGCCAGGAACTGCTGCTGTGCGCCGTCGTGGAGGTTGCGCTCCACCCTGCGTCGCTCCGCCATGCCAGCCTCCACGATCCGGGCACGCGACGCCCGGAGCTCGGCCATCCGCTGAAGCAACTCACTGGTGAGCCGCGTGTTCTCGATCCCGAGCTGGGCTGCCGAGAACGCCGAGCGGAGCAGCACAGGGTCGCCGACGGCGCGCCGGTCGTATCCCACCACCACCAGAGCCGTCCCGTCCGCCGATGCCAGCGCCACCCTCCCCCTCCTGTCGCTCCCGGTTGCCCAAGGGGCTGGGTCGGCGCCCCACAGGGGAGCCCTGTCGTCGTCGCTGGCCGGTCTCACGGTGAGTGATGGGTCGAGCAGCACGTGGCGCAGCGCCATCTCGAGCTGGGCGAGGTCGCCCGTGCCGGCCGCACGGAGGATCTCCGACGTCACCGCGGCGGCGGCGGCCCGTCGGCGAAGCAGGTCGGCGAGGAGCCCCACCGGAATGGTCGCCGCACTGAGGTTCCGCGCGACCGCCACCGGCGCCCACGCCGCGCTGGGGGTCCCGAGGATCCAAACGACCTGGTCGAGGGCCGCGGCCGTGGCGCAGATGGCGCCCACGACGGCGAGGGGCATGAGGGACTGCCGGGTGACACCACGCGAGCCGGCCGCACGCATCACCAGCAGGACGCCCGCCCAGCCCAACAGCAGAGTCGTGCAGCCGTAGGCGCCCCGGATGAACACCCAGTCGTGCCACCACGCGTCCAGCGCGAGCACCGGTCGGTCGAAGGATGCGTGCAGGGGGCTGGGAAGGGTGCCACGGGTGAAGACCAGCGGCACCCGCAGCAGGACACTCGAGACCACCAGGCCCCAGCCGACCACCCGACCCTGCGTCGTCATCCTCGATTCGGGGTATCGCAGCACGAGGGTGACAGCAGCGGCCAGGTACAGCGGCTCGAGGACGAAACCGACCACCGTCAGTCCCTGAGGGTACGCGGGGTGGTTGAGGTCGCCGGGAATGGTCGCCGCCGCGACCGCGAGGCAGGCCCAGCCGTTGACCCTGGGAAGCCCCGCGGCGAACAGCGCCAGTCCCACCACGACAAACGCGATGACGACGAGCCAGGCGATGGACACCAGGGCGACGTCGTCACGAAGGTGCGGCAGAGAGGTGCCGATCTTCAGGGCGACTATGCCGATTCCCGTGGCCGTGGCGACGTGAGCCCGACTCAAGCTCTTCCGCACTCCGCTCGACCGCCTTTCCGCTGTCACACCGTGTTTTCACCGACTCGGACTCGGCCTTTCCACGCACCACCTTCCCGGGGACACACGGATCCCGACCCCGGCCCGCTCGACCTACGGTGACGAACGAGGGTCCTGGAGCGACGCAACTGACGTCTCGGGTCGAGGTCGGAAGGTCCGGCCGCGGAGGATGCCTCGGAACCTGAGCGGAGGAAGTCGTGAAACGCAGCAGAACCCGTCGGACCGGCGGCCACCACCCCCAGGTCCACCGCTCCGCCGCCGGCTGGGCGTGGCAGTGCGCCTGTGGGGGCGCCTCGTCCCGCAGCTATCCATGTGACTCGTCCTGGCACGTGGTGCTCGTCGGCGCCTTGCACCACGCCAGCTCCGTCATCGCCTGACGCACCAGGCTGCACCCCAGCTCGCGGTACGCCTCGAAGGTGAACTCGTCGAAGAGCTCGTACTCCATGGTCGTTGACGGGAAGCCGGGGTTGCGCGTGCGGTAGCTCTGCAGGTCCCAGGGCTGACCCTTCGGCAGCAAGGCCTTGATGTAGACGATGTCGCACGTCGACCCGTCGGGATAGGTCGCCGTGCAGACGGTCCACCCGCTCCGCGGGTACTGGCGAGCTCCTCGGCGCAACCGGCGGGGGTCGAACGCGATCTCCACCTGCTGGTCCATCCGTGCGGTGGCGATGGCGTTGGCCATAGTGGGGAAGCCGTCCTCCGGGTCCCCCGATCCGTCGAGCATGATGATGCGACGCGGCTTCGTGCGCAGGGCCTCCACGAGACCGAGGTTGTCGTAGTGGCCGCCGTCCGTGACGTACAGGAACGGCATGATGATCCGGGGCAGCCCGATGGCCTCGTGGAACAACAGCGATGGCGCGAAGTTGTCGAGGTAGTCGTTCACGCGAAGGACCCACCGAGCCCACCTCAGTCCCTCGGTGCCCCGCTGTCGTCGCGCGTCGTTGGCGACCCAGTACGGGTTCCGCACCCAGAGACCGAGGCGGATGTTGGCCAGGGCCAGCAGCAGCCGGTAGCGGCCCAGGACCCTGTCGTCGCGTCCCGCGATGGGGGCCACGGCCGCCCCGGACATCGCGACCGCCATGGCCACGGTGAGCTGACGGGACGCCCGGGCGTTCCACTTGACGTCCAGGTCGTAGCTGTAGGCCTTCGCGTCGAGCAGGGCGGTCCCCCCGGGTAGCCGCGGATCGCTGATCCCGATCGTGTCGGACAGGACGAAGGGCGTGCCGTGGCGGTCGGCCGGGAGCAGGTCGGGGTCGCGCACGTTGGCCGTCCCCAGGAGCATGAGCTTCGGCCAGACGCCGGGCGACGCGTCGGCGTTCACCTCCGCGAGGGTGGGCGTCGTGAAGGGCTCCGGCTTCCCCCCATCCGGTTGGTACGAGAGGTATGCCGCGTCCAGCCGGTCGCGGTAGAACTGGAAGATCGACGTGTCGTTCACCTTGAAGAGGACGGCGATCAGAAGCGGGACGAACACGAACACCCAGCCGTGGGTTCCGAGGATCCAGGCGTCCCGAAGGGCGAGCCAGGTGAACAGGACCAACGACCCGTACAGCCCGACGAGGAACACGATGATGGCGAGCACGGGTGCCGCCTGACGCCGGAACCAGGTGAGGAAACCCTGCTGTCCGGCGCTGAGGACGTCCTGTCGTAGACCGGTTCGCGCGGCGTTCAGGAGGCCGAGAAACGCGGTCAACGTCGTCACCAGGCCCGCGAGGGTGACCTGGAAGGTGCCGAGGTCGGGGCCGGTCCAGCTCTGCGTCCGGCCCTCGAGCTGGTACGCCAACCACAGCACCCCTGGGAAGAGCGGGAAGAAGAACAGGGCCATCTGGGACGCGCGGGCACCGAGGTTGCCGACGGCGAACTGCCACCCCTCTGAGGTCTCCCAGGTGCTGCGGCGCTGGGAGAACGTTGCTGGGCCAGCGCGGGCGCGCTCGGCATTGCGCCCCTCCCCCGACCAGGGGGCCGGATTCCGACGTGCGAGCAGGAACCACACGAAGGCCACCCCGAACAGGAACAGCGACGGAAGCGCCAGCAGGGGAAGCGGTTGGTGGCCTCCAGCGTTCCACGCCCAGTCACCGTCGTCGGGAACCACGAGAAGCCCGCTGCTCACGGCATACGTGGCCATCAGCCACGCCAGCACGACGCTCAGGCAGCCCAGCAGAACCAGGTTGGACATGATGCCCAGGAGCAGGGAGGCAATGAGCTCGAACCGTACCTCCGGTGAGGAGGCGAGGTACTTCGTCGACCGGCGCAGCCGGTTGAGCTCATCGGAACCGCTGGCGAACGGACCGGGATCGCCGTGGCAGTCCACGGGGCTGTCGGCCGGGCGTACGCCCTCGACACCGCTGGCCCGCCTCCGCCGCCACGCCAACGTGCTGAACGCCGCGGCCATGTACCCGCCACCGCTGACGCCGACGAGGTGACTCGCACCCTGGAGGATCCGGTGGTGCGACAGTTGCTGAAGGGCCCCCAGGCAGAACGAGGCGGACTTGATGCCTCCCCCCGAGCAGCAGACGACCGTGGTGGGCCCGGGCGCTGGGTCGTCGTCCCCGGGCCGGGCGCCTTTGACGATGCCGACCGGCCCCGAGGGCACCGCGTCGGCGGGCGGGCCACTGCCGACAAGCTCAGCCTGCTCGCCCGCGAACGGCCGGCTGACGACGAGGGCGAGGAAGCGCAGCAATGTCATGAGTAGCAGCACGGCGAGCACCACCACCAGGAAGACCAAGGCTGGATTCTGTTGGGGCGCGCCCTGGTCGAGCAGCGCGAGATAGAGCAGCAGGAGCAGCGACACCGCACTCAGAGCGGCGAGGTGCGCGAAGGCGCACTTGCGGCCCTTGCGTTCCACGAAGGCCGCGTCGTGGACCGGCTGAGGCTGTTGGCGCTCATGCGTCGCTGCCCCCGGAGCTGAAGCCGTGACCGGGTCTGACCCGGGCATCCGCGACACCGGAGGGAGTGCTCTCGCCTCGTGCGACATGGAAGGCATCCCTTCTCGCCGACCCCGGCTCGACGCCGCCGGGAGGCTGCTCGGCATGCCGAGCGGCAAGCCAGCAGGAGTCAGCGCGTCGATGCGAAGGCAAACCCATGCTATGGGTCCGATGCGAGGGCGTACAGGGCTAGCCGACCGACGATGCACGGTCCGCCTCGGACAGGGACCTGGCGTGGCAGACCACACCGAGCCCGCCCGCGCGGCAGTGGGCGCGTCCCACCTTGGCGGGACGGGCCCATCGGGTCGCGAGATCGATCAGGGGGTGACGGCGGCCGTCCTTGGTACCAGCCGACTTCCGGAGGGCACTGGGAACGGATGGCCGAGGACGGCGAGCCGGCCCCGCACCTGGTTCTGGGCTTGACAGTCGTTGGTGCAGTTGGTCGGCGGGTTCGCGACTTCGGTTGCGTCCTCACCGGTGACGAAGCCCAGGCGGCCACCACTGGCAACGTCCCAGGCGGACATGCCGCCGCAGTGCCGGACGCTGGGCGTGACGGGGGTGGACGTGTTGCACGCCGCTTGTGGCACGCGGGTCGCCACCTGGGCGCTGTCGCGAGCCACGAAGCGTGGCGACACGTCGTTGGCGATGTTGACGCGCGTGGACACCTGGACGCAGAACTGCCCGGGCGGTCCGGTTTGGACGCTGGTGCAGCCCGAGCCGAGGAACTGACCAACCCGGGCCCGGAAGTTCGGGTTGTCGAAGTAGAACGGTGTCAGCCCGGGAACCGTTGACTCGGCCAAGGTGTGCGTGATGCGGGTGGTTGTGCCGTCGCTTCGCTCGGGCTCCATCTGGAAGATCCCGCCCTGTGCGCAGTCCTTGGCCTGGATCTTCATCGACAGGCCTGGGCCCGTGCGTTGCAGCACGAGGTCCTCGTCGTCGAGCTCGATGGAGATGGCGCTGCTCAGCACGAGCCCACGGTGGTTGGGCACCTTGCTGGCGAAGACGGGGGTGAAACGTCCGCCCGTGATGTCGAGCTCGTTGGCCGCACCGGTGAAGGCCTGGTTCATGACGGCGAAGTCCGCGCTGCGGACGTCGAACTGGGTGTACCGGCCACGGACGGCGAACGTGGCCCCGAACTGAAATGCGGGGATCGTCGTGCGGACTCGGTCCTCCCGGGCGGCGGCGACGGTGGCTCCCGTCGCGAGGTTGACCAGCCGGAAGCCGCCGTTGACGCACCCCTTGGAGGACGCGGCCTGCGCCGGTGCTGTCGAAGTGGCCAGGGCTGAGGCGACGAGGGCTACGGCGACTCAGGATTCCAGCGCACGGCGGAGGTTCTCGACGAAGACCTTGTTCCGCCTCGGAACCATGAACGCCATCATCGGCGTCACGAGCACCTTCAGGCCCTCGGGGCGCATTTCCACCGTGCGAGTGAACCGCGACCCATCGCCCGCCGCCTCGACCGTGTAGGTGATCCGCGGCCGCAGCCCAGCGAAGTCGGCCCGATACACGACCCGCGTGCCTGGCTCGACCTCGAGAGCCGTAAACGTTCCGTCAGTCTTGCCCAAGAAGGGCTTGAACTTCAGGGGGTAGGTCTTGCCAACGACAGGGACCCGATCGGTCTCTCGAGGAACCGACTCTATGTCGACGTGCCAGCTCGGTTCATTCTGAAGGTCGGCGACGTATCGGAACACCTCTTCGGGCCGGCGGGCGACGACGACGCTCTCCGCTGATGTGACCATCGCTCGTCCTCAGGGCGTCACCAAGCCCTCGGCGCAGCTGGCTCCCTGCGGCGATCGACCGGGACCCCAGTCTATGTCTCAGGGCGTCCGACCAACCCTTCGGCATTGGTCGAGAAGCGGGCGACATGACGGGGATTCGTGTTTCCTGTTTCGATGCTTCAGGACGTTGATTGAGTTGCGAACGCGTGAGCCGCGGTCGTGATGGCCACGACGGTGTCGAGCTCTTCGGCGTCGCGGGGTCCGAAGAGCATGACGAAGCCAGGTGCGAGCCGGGTCCCGGCCCATGGGTGCGGCTGGCCCCACCCTCGGGCGACCAGGTCGGCCGCCAGTGGTGCCGGCAGGGCAAGGTGGAGTGAGCCGTCGTAGCCCGGGTGGAGGTGAGCGAACTCCCCCACCTGGGGAACGAGGAACGCGTCCTCAGGTCCGCTCCCGGCGGCGACGAGGAAGGCGCGAGCGCCGGGCACCGAGATGTGGGACGCAGCGGTCGAGACACCTGTCAGACCACCGATCCGCTCGAACAGCTGCTGCTGCAGCTCTGCTGGTGCGTTCTGCGTCAGCTGCTGTTGGGGGATGGCCCACGACACCTGCGGTCGCGATCCGCGTCGATGCGGCAACACCCCACCCGGCACCGAGGGCCACGTGACCTCCTGCGCCAGCCCGATCGTGACAGGTTGGTGCTGGGCAACGAAGTCAGCCCGGTCGGCGATCCAGCCCGACAGGCTGTGCAGCGTGGCGGCGGTGACCCCGTGGCCGCCAGGGTCTCGCCGGGCAACCGTGGGCGCGCCGGACTCCGTGAGCAGGTACGTCCAGGTGCGCTCGAGCAGCTCACCAGGGATCACCTGGTCGGCATCGCCCTGGGCCACGAACATCGGGAGGTTGGCCAAGCGGCCGGTGTCGACCGGGAGCCCCCCGTCGAACGGCATCGTGCCGTACAGGATCGCGGCCCCCGCGTACCGGGAGGGGTCGGCAAGGACCAGGCCGCCGGCAAACGCAGCGCCGCCGCTGAACCCGACGAGGAACACCGGCCGCCCGGGGGCTGCCACCTCGTCGAGCCAGCGGGCGAACCAGCGCATCGTCGCCCCGAGGGACTCCGCGACGGGGCGACCGATCCCGCGGTTGGCGAACCACGCGAAGCCGCCACCCTCGGCGATAGGGGCACGCACCGCGGCATACGCCAGGCCGTCGGGCAGGTGCGGAGCCAGCGACAGGATGTCCCGCTCGCTGGATCCCCGTCCGTGCAGCAACACGACAAGCGGCGCGGACGGCTCGGTCCCACCGTAGGTCGCGACGACGGGAGCGCCGAACGCGCCCGTCGCGCCTTCCCCGTCCCTGGAGTGGGTCTGAGAGATGCTCACGGCTGCTCCGATCGACTCGACGTGGTCGTCAGGCGGGGACGACGCCGAAGCCGCCGGTCCAGGCGATCTTCTCGTTGGCTGCCAGGGTGATCTGCAGGAAGCCGATCGCCTCGAGCTCGGTGGCCCGCGACAGCGACCCCGCGTCGATGGCCTTGAGGCCACCGGAGGTGACGACGCCGGCCAGGGCCGACTTCGCGTCCGCATCGTCGCCGGCGATCAGCACGGTGGTGGTGAGCTCACCCACCGTGCCTGCCGCCAGCGTGGCGGCGAACGTGGTGTTGAACGCCTTGACGACGCGAGACTGCGGCAGCGCGCCGGCGATCTCCGCGGTGGCGGAGCTGTCCGCGGGGACCGTAAGGGAGTCGAAGGTCTCGAAGTTGAGCGGGTTGGTGATGTCGACGACCACCTTGCCGGCCAGGCTGTCGCCGCGCTCGGCGATCACGCTGCTCACGGCCGGATAGGGAACAGCCAGTACGACGATGTCGCCGGTGACCTGCGTCGCGGCGTCGTCCTGGCCGAGCAGCTGGACCGAGTGTCCGCCGCGTCCGGCCACGGCCGCGATCGCCTGGCCCATGTTGCCGGTACCGATGATGGAGAGGTGTGCCATTTGGTGCTCCTGGGTCGATGGTGATTGGTTGATGCTTCAAGTAACACCCTACACCGTTTAGTTGTTCCTTCAAGTATTCGCTATCGTGGACCCATGGAACCGAGATGGCTGGACGAGGGCGAACGGGCGGCCTGGCTGCGGCTCATCGCGGTGACGGAGCTCCTGCCGAGCGCCTTGGACGCGCAGCTGCGGCGGGACGCCCAGCTCACCCACTTCGACTACTTCGTCCTCGCGATGCTCTCCGAGGCGCCGGACCGCACGCTGCGGATGAGCGCACTCGCTCAGCGCACCAACGCCACCCTCCCCCGCCTGTCCCACGTCGTCCGACGACTCGAGGAACGCAACCTCGTCGAGCGCTTCCCCTGCCCCGAGGACAAGAGGGCCACCAACGCCCGACTCACCCCGACCGGCTGGGAGAAGGTGGTGGCGGCCGCACCCGGGCACGTGACGGCGGTGCGCCGTCACGTCTTCGACGCCTTGGAACCCGCCCAGGTCGAGCAGCTCAGGCAGATCTGCGACGCCATGTTGACCACCCTCGATCCCGACGGGCTGATGAGCCGGCTGTTCACCGGGCACACCTCGGGTTCGGGCCGGTCAGCGGGCGGGTAGCACCCGACAGGTCGCCGACGACCACCCGCCGAGGCCGGACCTCAGAACGTGTCGGTGCGGCGCAGGCCCCGTGGTCGTCCATCGGGGTCGAACAGGATCCGGTATGCCGGGTCGGCCCACAGTCGGACAGCGCGGCGTACCGGCGCGAGGGCGTGGGGCCGGATGCGGGCGGCTGGCTCCTGGGCACGCTCCGCCCACAGGCCCGTGGCGTGATCCAGGTCGAGGAGTCGAGGGTCCTCCGGCGGCAGTCCGAGGTGCTCAGCCCACAGGGTCGCGCGGAGCTCGCCCGGCAGGCGGCCTTCCGGGTCGACCACGGCGCAGGTGACCTCGGAGTCGTGGGTCCAGGAGCGCAGGTTCAGGTTGTCGGACCCGCAGGTCATCCACTCGTCGTCGACGATGCAGACCTTCGCGTGGACGTAGACCGGTGTGCCGGCGGCGTTCTGTAGGTCGTACATGGCGAAACGTGCCCCGCCTGCCGCGTGCAGCAGGTCCCTCGCCAGCTGCTGGCCCCGGCGCATCGGTGTGCCGCTCATCGCGCTGTCCTCTTCGGGGAACCGCGGGACCACGGCGATGACCTGTAGTGCGGGTTCCCGGCGGAGTGCCTCCGCGAGCGTGCCCGTCACGGCCTCGGACCAGAAGTACTGGTCCTCGATGTAGACCAGCCGCTGCGCGCGGGCGAAGGCATGTTCGTACGCCTTGGCGATCGTTCTCTCCCCGTGCGGGGCGAAGGGAAACGGCGGTCGCTTCGCGGGATACGTGCGCAGGATCTGCACCAGGTGGGGACCGCGCGCTGGTGGAGGGTCCCAGCGTTCCGGCAAGGGCTCTGGATGCCTCGGCACCCGGGACGCGATGTTGACCAGCGCGCGGTACGGGTTGCGGTGATCCAGCGGTGTGGGGTCGTCCCAGCGCTCGGAGAAGACATCGAGGACCTGGCTGACGGCCGGACCGCGCATCTCCATGGTGGCGTCGTGCCAGGGCGGGTTGGGGCCGTAGCGTGCGTCCAGCGGCGCCGCCTGCGGATCTCCGAGGTGCTCGGCGTCGTCCCGCCGACCGTGGCAGAGGTCGATCCCGCCGACGAATGCCACGTCCTCGTGCGGGCGACCCTGCCGCCGCACCACCAGCAGCTTCTGGTGGTGCGACCCGCCACGGCGCACGCGCTCGTCGAAGAGCGCTTCGCCACCCGCCTCGTTGATGACCGCGCCGAGATGGCGGTTCTCCTGCTCGTTGAAGCGCAGGTTGTCGCTGTGCGACCGCCATAGCAGGCAACGGACCTCGACACCCCGACCCATGGCATCGACCAACAGGGCGCCGATGGTCGGACCGCCTTCAGCGAGCAGCTCGTCGGCGTCGCCCCGCCAGTCCGTGAAGAAGATCCGGTCCCCTTCGAGCGTGGCTCCCACGACCTGGATCAGACGCGCGAAGTACTCGGCGCCGTGCACGTGTGGAACCACGAGGTTTCCCGCAGTCCACGGGCGATCTCGCTGCGGGAGGAACCAGTCGCTCATCCCTACAGGCTGCCAGTTGGACGCCTTGACTCGTCGAAGGGACGTCCGTCACGCCTCGAGGTCGACTCGGTCGACCCTCCGGTGGAATCGCATCCCTGCGACGCCCCCGGCGATGGCACCCACCAAGCTGGTGACAGCGGCGAGAACGAGCGCGATGACACCGGCGGTGTTGAGGTCCGAGGTGCTGATCGGGAGCCGGGGGAAGCTGTTGAGCTGACCGAGCACGTCGTACTTGCTGCCCGCGGCGACTCCGACGATGGCCACGACCACCGCGACCACCAGGGCCCAGACCCACACGGCCACACCCTGTTTGGCACCGTTGAACCGCGCCATGCGACCGGCGACGTATCCGCCGCAGTAGTAGCTCACCAGGAGAATCACGGCGAGGGCGATCGCACCCACGATGCCCACCGTCGTCGCGTCGGCGGACGCTTGGTCGACCGCCTCGGTGGCGTCGGTCCCGGTGCTCAGCCCGACTGCCGTACCTGCGGCTGCGAGCACCGCGGTGAGGACGACCGCCATGCCCATGGCGGTGAGCCAGCCGAAGAAGGCGGAGCCGACCTTCACGCCTCCGAACCGTTCGGCTTGGGCTGCAGCCCGCCTCTCGTCATAGCCAGCACGCCCGTCCTCGACATAGGTCGCGCGCCCGCCCTCGGCATCGCCGGCTCGGTCGTGGCGGTCTGCCACCAGTGCTTCGTCCTGGTCATGATCGCGGGACTCGTGTGTGCTCTTCATGTTCGCCTCCCTGTGGGGCCCGGACCCGGATGATCTGACCCGGGCGCGAGCGGATGCTCCGTCGTGGGTGCCCGGGTACCGGTTGGTGCGGGCCTCCACGGCGTACCTCCATTCTTGCCCGCGGAAGCACCAGATGAAACGGTGTCGGCTGGCCGGGACGACCACTGGTCCCTCTTCGGACGGGACCTCGCCCTTGACGGCCACAGGGGTTATGTTGGGCAAGAACATCCAGAGCCGGTCAAGCAACGAGCCAGCTGCCCACGTCGGGTTTGCCGCTGGCGCGCTCGACGCCCCTTCTCAAAGGTGAGCCTTGAGCATCGTTGTCGCCTCCATCCCCTCCGGCCACGTCTACGTCAGACACCTCTCCCCGCCGACTGCCTCGGGCCAGGACGCGGTCGTGCGCATGCCCGACCCCCCATCGGGACCGTCGCCGGACTCTCCGTGGTGGCCCCCGCAGATGCTCAGGTCCGACTGGGTCACCCGCCACGCTGCCGACTTCGACGTCATGCACGTCCATTTCGGCTTCGACGCGATCGCGCCGGAGGACCTCGAGGACCTCACCAGAACCCTGCGTCGGCACGACAAGCCGCTCGTGTTGACCGTGCACGACCTTCGCAACCCGCACCACCGCACGGCAGGACTGCACGACGACCAGCTGGGGGTGCTGGTGTCCTCGGCCGATGCGGTCATCACCCTCACGCACGGGGCCGCCTCGGTGATCCGCCGTCGTTGGGGACGGGAGGCGATCGTCCTCCCCCACCCGCACGTGGTCCCGGACCAGTGGCTGGGTCGCCCCCGTCCGGACCGCGACGACTTCGTGGTCGGGCTGCACGTCAAGAGCCTGCGCGCCAACATGGACCCGCTGCCGCTCGTCGACGCGCTTGTCGCCGCCCTCCCCGGTATGCCGGGTGCCCGGCTTCGCGTCGACGCCCACACCGACGTCATGACAGCGGGGTTCGAGCGCCATGACGGTGAGCTCGCCCACCACCTGACCTCGCTGGGTCGACGCGGGCTGATCCAGCTCGAGGTTCACGACTACTTCTCCGACCACGAGCTGTGGAGCTACCTGCACGGTCTGGATGTCTCGGTGCTGCCCTACCGCTTCGGCTCCCACTCGGGCTGGTTGGAGGCGTGTCACGACCTCGGCACGTGGGTCGCGGTCCCGGACTGCGGGTTCTACGCCGAGCAGCACCCGTGCCTCACCTATGCCGCGTCCGGACCCGAGCGTGCCGCGTCCCTCGTCGAGGCGGTGCGCACCGCACACACCCGTTGGCTGACCGGGGAGGTCGCCCCGCGCGCTGAGCTGGCGCAACGGCAAACCGAACGCCTGTCCCTCGCCCGCTCCCACGAGGAGCTGTACACGGACGTCCTGGAACGCAGGCTCTCATGCACGTCGTGATCCTCGCCGCGGCCCGTCACCCCCTTCGGCAGCCGTTCGCCGGCGGCTTGGAGTCGCTCACCTGGGCCCTGGTCCGGGGCCTGCGCGAACGCGATGTCGACGTGACACTGTTCGCGGGCCCGGGAAGCGATCCGGCCCTGGATGCCCGGGAGCTGACGGTGGCACCCTTCCACCTGAGTGACGTGGCCCGGAGCGATGCCTCGATGCCGCCCGAGCCGTGGCTTCGTGAGCACCACGCCTACCTCCAGGTGATGCTCGAGCTCAGGGATCGTCTCGATGTGGACGTCATCCACAACAACAGCCTTCACTTCCTCCCACTGGCGCTCGCGCAAGCCTGCGCTGCGCCGATGCTCACCACGTTGCACACACCCCCGACTCCGTGGCTGGAGCCGACCATTGCCCTGATGGACCAGACGCGCAGCACCTTCGTCGCGGTCAGCACCCACACCGCGCGCCAGTGGGAGCACGTGGCCCACGCCGAGGTCGTCCACAACGGCGTGGACACAGCGGCGTGGACTCCGGGCCGCGGCGGCGACGACCTCGTGTGGGTGGGTCGGGTCGTCCCCGAGAAGGCGCCGCACCAGGCGATTCGCGTCGCCACGGCCAGCGGGCGAAAGATCCGGCTCGCCGGTCCTGTCGGGAACGCGGAGTACTTCCGCTCCGAGGTGCAGCCGCTCCTCGGGCCGCGTGCCGAGTACCTGGGCCACCTCGACGCGGCCGCCCTGCGCGACCTGGTCGGGTCGAGCGCGGCCATGGTCGTCACGCCTGAGTGGGACGAACCGTACGGACTGGTCGCCGCCGAGTCCCTCGCCTGCGGCACCCCCGTCGTCGGGTTCCGCCGCGGCGGGCTGCCGGAGTTCGTCGTCGACGAGTGCGGCGCCCTCGTCGCGCCCGGTGACGTCGCGGCAGCGGCCGCGGAGGTCGACCGCGTCTGCGCCATGGATCGTCAGGGTTGCCGTGACCACGCCGTGTCCCACTGCTCCCTCGACGTCATGGTCGACGCATACCTGGCCCACTACCTCGATCTCGCCACGAGACTGGGGAGGGCCGCGTGATCGGCTACTACGCCCACCACCAGGGCGCCGGCCACATCACACGGATGCTGAGCATCGCGGCCGAGATGGACGAGCCGGTCTGGGGCCTGAGCTCCTCCCCCGCTCCCGCCGGCTGGGCCTCGGGCTGGACCCAGCTGGCCCGTGACGACGACCCCGACGCGGCGCAGCTCGCGCGGGACTGCGACGCGACCGCGCACGGCGTCCTGCACTGGGTGCCCCGCGGACATGAAGGTCTGGCCCGTCGGTCGGCCCAGGTCACGGCTTGGGCCGTCCACGAACGGCCACGGGCGCTCGTGGTCGACGTCTCGGTGGAGATTGCGTTGCTCGCGCGACTCTGTGGGATTCCGACGGTGGTCGTGGCCATGCCGGGACGCAGGCGCGACCGTGCACACCGGCTCGCCTACGACACGGCCGACGCCCTCCTGGCGCCGTGGCCGCAGGGTGCTCACGACCACGACTGGCCCCGCGGGTGGACCGACAAGGCGTACTTCGTGGGAGCCATTTCCAGGTTCGACCACCTCGGTGCTGCGTCACCGGCTCCCGCGCACCGAGCCACTGCAGGAAGGACCGTGCTCGTGCTCTGGGGGGCTGGCGGCCGGACCACCACGCGGTCCGAGCTGGAGGCGGCGCGAGCAGCCACTCCCTCATGGACCTGGGTCGAGCGTGCGCCAGGGGTCTCGTCGACGAACCAGCTCTGGGACGACCTTCGGCGAGCCGACGTCGTGGTGACCCATGCCGGGCAGAACGCGGTGGCCGAGGTCGCCGCCGCCCGCCGACCGGCAGTCGTCGTGGCCCAGGCGCGACCCTTCGACGAGCAGGTGGCGACTGCACGTCGGCTCGACGAGTGGGGGATCGCTGTGGGACGCCCCACCTGGCCGAGGGCCGAGCACTGGCCGGCCGTGCTCGAGCGTGCCCTTCGCCTGGGTGGGGACGGTTGGGAACGCTGGTCCACCGGGCGAGGTGCGAGGGACGCCGCGGCGGCCCTGCTCAACGTGGGAGTCCGGGCAGGCGTCAGCTCGTGACCGAGGCAAGGGCTGCCGTCGTCACGATTGCGCACGGGCGCCACGAGCACCTGCGCGGCCAGGCGTGGGGACTCCTCCGTCAGACCCGCACCGCCGACCTCTACGTTGTCGTGGCGATGGGTGATCCCGAGATCGCCACGGTCGCCCGCGAGCAGCATGCTGACGTGGTTGTGCTGGACGTCGCGCCGGTCGACTCCGAGCTGCCCCTCGCCGCGGCCCGGAACGCCGGAGCCCGTGCGGCGATCCACGAGGGCGCTGAGGTGCTCATCTTCCTCGACGTCGACTGCATCCCGGACTCGACCACCGTCGCGCGTTACGCCGGTGTGGTGTCGACCGTGTGCCGGGCAACACCCGTGGTCGCCTGCGGGGAGGTGCGCTACCTACCGCCCGTTGGCCACCCATCGGAGTACCGCGTTCCCGGACTGGGTGACACTGCTCAACCGCATTCCGCACGCCCCTGTCCGGCCCCCGACGCCGTGCTCGTCGCCGAGGACGCACGCCTCTTCTGGTCGCTGTCCTTTGCCATGTCCACTCGCGACTGGCTGGCCCTCGACGGCTTCGACGAGGCCTACGTCGGGTACGGCGCTGAGGACACCGACTTCGGCCAACGCCTGACGGCAGCCCAGGGTGACCTGCTCTGGGTCGGCGGCGCCGCGGCTTACCACCAGCACCACCCGACGCACACTCCGCCCGTGCAGCACCTGCACTCGATCGTGCGCAACGCCAACGTCTTTCATGACCGTTGGGGGTGGTACCCCATGGAGGGATGGCTGGCTGAGTTCGCGGGCCGGGGCCTGGCAGAACGGGACCACTCCACGGGGCAGTGGTCCGTCAGCCGGTGAGCGAGCGCGCCCACGCCTGTTTGACCTCGAGTCAAGCAGTCGGGCGACTCAGGCGGGTGCCTTGGTGGCGCTGGGCACGCAGGACACACCCTTGTTGCTTCCCTTGTAGAACTTGTCCGCCTTGACGGTGGCGGACTCTCCGGGAGCCAGCGTCCGGGTGATCTGCTTGGAACCGAGGACGGTGCCGCCGTCGGTCTTGGCGACGGCCACCATCACGGTGTAGGTCACCTTCGCCTTTCCAGCGTTGGTGAGCTCGCCCGAGAAGGACCAAGCGCCTGCTGCGTACGTGCACGTGGCGTCATGCAGGTCCTTGATCGCTCCGGCGGGCTGGGTCTTGGGTGGCGAAGCGGTCACGGTGGCCGGCGGGTTGGGGTTCGGGGTGCCGGTCCCCTTCTCCCCCTGGCAGCCCGCAGCCGCCAGCAGCACGGCGCCGAGGACCGCACCCTTCATCACGATGGAAGGCGAACGCATACGTCAAATCTCCTTGGGCTGTCTGTCTGTTGCTTGCTGTGTCTGGTTGCTCGCAGTGTCTGGTTGCTCGCGGTGTCTGTTGCTCGCGAGGCCTGTTACCCGCGGTGTCTGCCGGCAGCGGCGGCCGGGTGGCCGTCAGCACGGCGGCGCCCGAGCAGGAGCAGGAATCCGAGCACGAGCAAGGCGAGCGCAGCTCCCAGCATGGTGAAAGCGTTGCTTCCCGTGAAGGCCAGACCGTCCGGAAGCGGGCTCGGGTCGTCTCGAAACTCCAGCCCAGGTGGACCGGCGGGCGGATCGGCCGGCGTCGTGACCGCATCGGCATCCCGGACGACCTGCCCACCCGGCCCCTCGCCGGTGGCGGTGGCGACGTTGCGCACCTGACCGGCGGCCACTTCGCTGGCCGTCACCCGGTGGCTCGTCACCAGCTCGGTGCAAGCCACCGACTCACCCGGCGCGACCGGTCCACGCGCGCAGAGCGCATCGTCGATGCCCAGCATGGCGTCGGTGATCCGGATCGAGGTCAACGTGACGGACCCGGAGCTCGTGACGGTGAGTCCGTAGTCGATCGTCTCACCGGCATCTGCCGCGCCGTTGCCGTCGCGGTCGTTGAGGGTCGCCGTCTTCCGCAGCGTGATGGCGCTCGGGCCGGCGGTCTGGAACGAGACCGAGCCATCGGCCGTCACGCTGCTTCCACCGGGGCCGCGACCCGTGACGGTGGCTGCGTTCTCCACGTGACCGGCGTCGAGGTCGGCCTGGGTCAGTGCGTAGGCCGGAGCGGCGCAGGTGCGCGAGGCGCCCGGAGCCAGGGGTCCGGAACCACACGGCATACCGGCCAGGGCCAGCTTTGCGTCGGTCACGGTCACCGGTTCCAGGGTGGTGGTCCCCTTGTTGGTGACGGTGAACGAGTAGGTGACCGAGTCGCCGACGTCCGTGCCGTTGTCGTCGAGGTCGGCGACGGCGCTGGCGGACTTCACCAGCCCGATCGCGCTGACCGGGGTCAGCGTGACCGCGGCCGTGTCGGTGACCGAGGGCAACGAGCCCTGCGGGCCGGTCGCCACGAGCGTCGCCGTGTTGTCCACGCGACCCCGGTCGATGTCCGCCTGCGTGAGGACGTATGCCGCGGCCGTGCACGTCATCGACGTGTGGGCTGCGAGCGTCGTCGACGGGCAGGTGACGGTGCCCAGCTTGGGGTCGGTCACCTGCACCCCGGTCAGGGTGAGGTTGGAGGTGTTCGCCACGGTGAACGTGTAGGTGACCGTGTCCCCCGCGTCCGGGCCGTTGCCGTCCGTGTCCGAGACTGCGCCGGCCGCCTTCGTGAGGGTGATCGACGCGACGTTGGCGATCGAGGTCGACGTGGTGGAGGTGCTGGTCGGCGGCGTCCCGGACGGCGGAGTGGCCGTCGCCGTCGCGGAGTTGTTCACGCCACCGGCGTTCACGTCCGCCTGGGTCAGCGTGTAGACGACCGTCGTCGAGCAGGCAGCGGTGCCGCCGGGGGCCAGCGAGGACACGCAGGGGGCGTTGGTCAGCCCGAGCCGGGCGTCGTCGAAGCGAACGTTCGTCAAGGTCGTGCTGCCGGTGTTGAGCACCGAGAACGTAAAGGTGATCGTGTCTCCGGCATCGGCACCATTGCCGTCCAGGTCGTTGATGCCGCTCGCCGACTTGGTCAGCTTCAGCTCGTTGCGTGGCGCGATGGTCACGGTGGCGGTGTCCGTGGCGCTGACCGGGGTGGCGCCGTTCGGCGGCGTGCCCACCGCCGTGGCCGAGTTGGCGACCCGACCGGTGTCCACGTCGGCCTGGGTGATCACGTGGGCAGGGGACGTGCACGTGCGGCTCGCACCGGGGGCGAGCGCGCCCGTGCCGCAGGCGAAGTTCGTCAGTCCGAGCAGGGCATCGTTGACGACGACGTTGCTCAGGGCGGTGTTGCCGGCGTTACGCACGGTGAAGCCGAACGTGATCCGGTCTCCGGCGTCGGGACCGTTGCCGTCGACGTCGGTGACCGCGGTCGCCGTCTTGGTCAGGTCGATCACCGGGACCTCGGCGATCGTCACCGAGGTGGACGAGGGAGGCGACGTCACCGGGGTGCTGAGGTACGGCGGGGTGCCCTGAGCGGTGGCGGTGTTGTTGACGGCACCGGCGTCGACATCGGCCTGTGTCGTCGCGTAGGCGCAGGTGAAGATCCAGGTCTCGCCGTTCTGCAGGATGCCGTCGGCGTTGGTGTCACCCGAGGAGTAGGTCGGGGTGCAGCGGCTGTCGTTGACCTTCGGCGACGTCAGCTGGACCACGCCCGGGTTGGTCACGGCGAAGCGGTAGTTCACCGTCTGCCCTGCGCCGGTGAGGGGGCTCGGGACCGTCGACGAGATCGACTTCGTGAGGGCGATCGCCGGAGTGGGCGGGACCGGTGGCGCGATGCAGGCCGCGTTGTCGGTGGTCGCGCCCTGCTCCTGGCCCGCGGCGAGGGCCACCGAGTTGTACAGCCCGGTGCCGGTCCCCGCGCAGGCACTCGCCTGGGTGGCGTTGGAGTAGTGGAAGGTGACCGTGAGGTTGTAGGTGTGAGTGGCACCGACTGCAATGGTCGTCCCAGCGGCGCCGATGGCGAACGGCCCGGTGCCAGTGGCGCTGCCCGTGGCCTGACCGGTCCAGGACGCGCCCGTGACGGCGAGGTTGGGGGCGAAGGCCGGGGTCTCGGCGATGGGACCGTAGGTGCCGGCGGCCGTGCCGGTGTTCGCGACCCGCACGGTGTAGGTCGCGGTGTAGTCCCCTGCGGCGTTCGGGCCCGACACACTGCCGCCGGTCTTGGAGAGGTTGAGGCTCGGGGCGGTCACGGTGACCGTCCACGTGTCGGTGTTGGTGACGGTGGCGCCGGAGAGGGTCCCGATACCGGTCGCCGTGGCCGTGTTGGTCGTGGTGGAGGTCAGGGTCGCGGCGCACGTGAAGACCCACGTCTCCCCCAGCTCGAGGATGTTGTTGCCGTTGACGTCGCCGGTCCTGGTGGCCGGCACCGAGCACTTGTCGTCGGTCAGCGTGACGTTCCTGAGTGGTTCGAGCTGCCCGGTCACCGCGTAGGAGTAGGTCACCGCAACGGGCGAGACGCCCGCGGTGACGTTGGCGGTCTTGTCGACCACGATGCCGGAGCGGCTCAGGGCGACGGGATGGTCCTCGATCTCCCCGCCGACCGCCGGGGTGGTGGGGCTGGGCGTGACGACCGATCCTGGGAAGAGTCGCAGTCGCAGGAAGGACGCGCCGGCCGAGGCCGTGGGTTTGGTCGGCCAGACCAGGGTGGCCGTGGTGGCGCCGGCGGGAACCGAGGTGGTGACCAGCTCGGTGGCCTGGAACGCGCCGTCGGCGTTGAAGTCCACCCACCCGGCGAGCGTGGCCGCTGCCCCAGTCGTGTTGCGCAAGGGCACAGCAAGACTCATGGGGCCGTTCGTGATGAGTGTCGGCGTTCCGCTGACCGCATCCTCGTCGTCGCTGCCGGTGGTGTCGTCACCCGTGCCGCCAGCACTCACGGCGGCCGCCGCCTCCATGTCCCGCGAGGAGCCCAGTCCCAGGGTGGGTGTCGTGGGCGCGGCAAGGGTCGAGGACAGGCTGTGCGACGCGGTGGCCGTGCCGTAGCTGGCCGGCGCGTCGCCGAAGTCGGTGTTGAAGAAGGTGACGCTTGCGGCGCTGGGCGGGTTGAGCCCGGACGTGGAGACGTTGCTGGGGCCGTTCGTGTAGGTCGCGGCAGCATTCGACGTGACCTGAACGACCACGGTGCAGCTGGTCTCCCCGCTGGCCAGGTCGCCACCGCTGAGCGCGACCGACTGGGCGCCTGCCACGGCTGTGACCGTGCCGTTGCCACACGTGGTGATGGCTCCGGCCGGGTTGGCAACCGTCAGCCCCGAGGGCAGCGTGTCCGTGAATGCGAAGTCGTCCTTTCCACCCAGCTCGCTGGTGTTCGTGACGGTGAGGGTGAGGGTGCTGGGTGTACCCACCGGAGCCGAGGTCGGCGAGAACGACTTGTCCAGGGCCGGGGTGGCGTCGAGGAGGCGCAGGTTGTCGAACGCGTGGTCGTTGCCGTCGCCGGTGAGCGTCTGGTTTCGCACCCGGATCTGGAGGGCCGCGAGGGCGGCTGGGGAGAGGAGAACTGCCTTGTCCGAGAAGTACCGACCGGCCCGCACCGCGTTGCCGCCATTCCCCCACGACGTGACGCCCGGCGGGAACGGCGACGTGTACGAACGGGTGGAGCTGTCAGTACAGGCCCGGATGGGGTTGACGTTGATCTTGGTCTCGGTAGCACCGTTGACGAGGTAGAAGTCGAGCTTCGAGTTGTTCGCACCTGCCAGGTAGGTGCACGAGGCCTCGACGACATCGAGGGACATGGTCACGTACCGCGACGACGTCGCAGGAAGGTTGAGCACGGTGCTCTGGAGCTCGATGTCTGCGCCAGCAGCCGCAGCGTTCCTGGTGGTCCACTCTGCCACGGCGTGGTTGGCCTGGGTGGCGGCAGTGGAGCCGTTGGCTGGGCTGGCGTCGGTGCCGCCGACCACGCCTGCATTGAACTGGCCGAGGACGTCCGCGAACCGCCGGATGTTGCTGCGGGAGTCGGCAATGTTGGGCTGGGTGCAGACACCGGTCAGGGGGAAGTTCGTGTTGGAGTACTGGACGAGCACCCCGTTGCAGTTCGCCTGGTCGACGAAGTAGGGGTCACCGGTGTAGGTCGTCCCGCCGGTGCCGGTGTACGCATCGACATCCACCGGGTCGGCGCCAGTGCCGTTCTCGAAGGTCTCGTTGAACAGCAGCACCGGCGCCGCCGGCACACCCGCCGCCGCGAAGGCCGGGGACTGGGTGGCCGAGATCACCGACTGCACGACGAGGCCCAGGGTCGCGACCAGGGCGACGACCACCAGCGACGCGGCACGCCTGCGTGCGCGTGGCGTCCACGCACGGGTCAGGCCGCGGCGATGAGCGCCTGCGCGTGGTCTGCGCGCTGGAGCGCCCGGAGTCGTGCCGCCCGGATCGTTCATTCTGCTGATGCCGCCTTCGAGTCAAGAACCGTGCGGCGCCCATCTGGCCACGGCACGTGGTTATCCCTATGACTGGCAGACTCTTGGGCCCGCTCGTCGTGACGACGGTTGGCGGGAATGTGATGGCGGTCATGCGCCAGCCCCCGCGGAGGTCAACCAAACGGCCCACTCGCTCATGGGCCGAACGGACGCGGCGCCGTCGAGGGTGACAGGATCGGCTCATGGCACGCGAAGGGCTGACCGCGGGCGGCAAGGCCCTGGCGGTCCTGTCCACGTTCGGACGCGACCACGCCCAGCTGACCCTGTCCCAGATCGCCCGCCGGACCGGGCTCCCTCTCAGCACCGCACACCGCATCGTCGCCGAGCTCGCGGACTGGGGGGCCCTCGAGCGTGACGACGAGGGAAGGTGGCACATCGGCTTGCGCCTGTGGGAAGTGGGCTCCCTGTGTCCGCGCGGCCAGATCCTGCGCGAGGTGGCCCTCCCCTACCTCCAGGACCTCTACGAGGTCACCCACGAGAACATCCAGCTCGCCGTGCGCGAGGGCACCGAGCTCACGTTCGTCGAGCGCATCGCCGGCCACCGGTCCGTCGAGCTGAAGACGATGGTGGGCACCCGCTTCCCCCTGCCGTCGACGGGCGTTGGCCTGGTGCTGCTCGCCTTCGCCCCGACCGACATCCGCGACGCCGTCCTGTCCCAGCCGTTGCCCCGACACACCGAGTTCACGGTCACGGACCCGCGTCGCCTGCGCGCCATGCTGGCGTCCGTGCGACGACATGGGTATGCCGTGAACGACCGCCAGCTGTCCGACCACACCGTGGGGTTGGCCGCCCCGGTCCGGATCGGCGCCGGAGGTCCCGTCCATGCCGCCATCGGGATCGTGGTGCTGGGCAAGACCGCTGCTGCGGTGCGCCACCTCCGCCAGCCCGTGGTTGCCGCTGCCAACGCCATCTCGGTCGAGCTGGGCCGTCGAGCGGGCAGCCCTGCGACAACCGACGTCATGATCTCCGCGCAGCGATAGCCCTTCCACCTGACGGAAGTTGCCTGTGGCGGCACGGGGCAACCGGCGATGCTGGACTCGTCAACCAGCGAACGGCCCCCCAGCCGCCGACTGGCACCCCTCCCACCGACCCGAGGAGACCCGGGTGGAATCCGCTCCGACAACGCCCGTCGACAGCGTCCTCGACGTGCCCGTCGCCATCGTCGGAGCCGGGCCGGCCGGGTTGATGCTCGCGCACCGGCTGGGCAGGGCAGGCATCGACTGCGTGAACATCGACCTCCGCACCAGGGCAGAGATCGAAGGCACGCACCGCGCCGGGATCCTCGAGGCCGGCGCCGCTCGCGACCTCGTCGATACGGGCGTCTCGGACCGGATCCTGCGGGACGGGCACGAGCACGACGGGACCGAGCTGCGGTTCGCCGGCCGGGCCCACCGCATCGACTTCCGGGAGCTCGTCGGCGGGTCGGTCTGGCTCTATCCCCAGACGGACGTCTTCATCGACCTCGCCAACGCCCGGGACCGGGACGGTGGCACGGTCCACTACGGCGTGACCGAACCGGAGGTCAGCGGGATCGACGGCGACCGACCGACGCTGCGCTTCACGAGTGCGGACGGTGGGCGCCACGAGGTGCGCGCCAGGGTGGTCGTCGGTGCCGACGGCTCACGGTCGATGTGTCGTTCGCTCATCCCCGAGGCGAGCCGCACCCAGTACTTCCGTGAGTACCCGTTCGCGTGGTTCGGGATCCTCGCCGCCGCGCCGAAGAGCGCACCCGAGCTCGTCTACGCCCACTCCGAGCACGGCTTCGCGCTGATCAGCCAACGCACCGACCTCGTGCAGCGCATGTACTTCCAGTGCGACCCCGAGGAGGACACCGAGGCGTGGAGCGACGAGCGGATCTGGGAGACCCTGCAGTCGCGCGTTGCTGGCGCCGACGGCTTCTCGCTCGTCGAGGGCCCGGTCATCGAGAAGACCGTGCTGCGCTTCAGATCCTTTGTGCAGCAACCCATGCGCTGGGGGTCGATGGTGCTGGCGGGCGATGCGGCGCACACAGTTCCGCCTACGGGAGCCCGCGGCCTCAACCTTGCCCTCCACGACGTGAAGGTGCTGGCCGAGGTGATCCCGCGTGCTCTCGCCAGCGCAGGACTCGACGCGCTCGACGACTACGAGCCGCGGGCGCTCAACCGGGTCTGGAGGGCACAGAACTTCTCGTACTGGATGACGCAGATGCTGCACAGGGCGCCCGGTGCCAGCGCCTTCGACCTCCGTCGACAGCTGGGTGAGCTGGACAACGTCGTCTCCACGCGCGCCGGTCGGACCTACCTGGCCGAGCAGTACGCCGGGTGGCCCAATGACTCCTCACGGCAATGACTCGTCAGGGCAGTGACTCCTGACGTCAGTCGACGGGATCAACCGGCAGGGGCAAGGGCATGACGCCTGACGATCTCGTGCGTGTCAGGGGCGGCGAGCCGGACCAGTGCGGCCAGCGCCTCCGTCGGATGCTCCGACGCGGTCGGCACCGCCCCGGTGAAGGTCGTGAGGATCTCCGCTCCGGGCGGCATCGGGCCGACCACGGTGACGCCAGGTGCGGCTGCGAGCTCACTGCGTTGCTGGAAGCCGAGATCGGCCGCGCCGTCGGCGAGCAGCCGGGCAACCGGCATACCCGGAGGTGCCTGGACCCACCTGTCCGCGAGCCGCTCGGTGAGGCCCCACGTGTCCACCAGGCCCACCAGCGCGGAGCCACTGGGCCCGGTGGAGTAGCCGATTCGCCGTGAGGCAAGAAGGGCGGCAACCAACGACTCGACGCTGCTGACGTCCGGCACGGGAGCGCCCTCCGGGACGCCGACCACGACGTCGGAGACGAACAACGGCACGATCGTGTGGCGGTCGACGAGGCCGTCGCGAGCGAGCGCCTCGATCGCGTCGCCCCCCAGCACCGCGACGTCGGCCTGCTCGCCTTCCCGGAGGCGTCGCGCCACCTCGACGCCCCCGGCCGACTGCACGACGAGCTGGCTCAACCCGAGGTCGCCCTCAGCCGTCAACGCGGCGAGGACGTCGCGGGTGGCCATCGACGAAAGCCCTCGCAGGGTCAGCACGAGGACCACGCTAGGTGCACCTCCCGGCCCGCCACAGAGGCCTTCCGTCAGACGGAAGGCTGCCTCTCCGGAGCATTCTCGGGTGCGAGGCTGGACTCGTGATCATCGACTGCCACGGGCACTACACGACGGCGCCGGCGCCGCTCGAGGCCTGGCGCAACGCGCAGGTCTCCGCGATCGGCCACCCCGACAACGCGCCGGACCCGGCGGCACTGCGGATCACCGACGACGAGATCCGCGCCAGCATCGAGGCCAACCAGCTGCGGCTCATGGACGAGCGCGGCATCGACGTGACGATCTTCTCGCCGCGCGCGAGCTTCATGGCGCACCACATCGGCGACTTCGACGTCTCCTCGACCTGGGCGCGGATCTGCAACGACCTCTGCCACCGGGTCAGCACGCTCTATCCGGAGCGGTTCGTGATGGGGGCGATGCTGCCACAGTCGCCCGGGGTCGACCCGGCGACGTCGGTGCCCGAGCTGCGTCGTGCGGTCGAGGAGCTCGGCGCCGTCACGGTCAACCTCAACCCCGACCCGTCCGGTGGCCACTGGGACAGCCCACCGCTGACCGACCGGTCCTGGTACCCGATCTACGAGGCGCTGGTCGAGCTGGACGTCCCGGCCATGGTGCACGTCAGCACCTCCTGCAACCCCGGGTTCCACACGACGGGAGCGCACTACCTGAATGCCGACACCACGGCGTTCATGCAGCTCCTCCAGGGCGACCTGTTCGCCGACTTCCCCACCCTGCGACTGGTCATCCCGCACGGCGGTGGCGCGGTCCCCTACCACTGGGGCCGGTTCCGGGGCCTGGCCATGGCGCTGAAGCGGCCTGACCCGGAAACGTTGCTGGCCAACGTCTTCTTCGACACCTGCGTGTACCACCAGCCCGGCATCGACCTGCTGACGAACGTCATCCCCACCAGCGCCATCCTGTTCGCGAGCGAGATGATCGGGGCCGTCCGCGACATCGATCCCCGCACCGGCGCCTACTTCGACGACACCAGGCGATACGTCGACGCGACACCCCACCTCACCGATGCCCACCGCGAGGACGTGTATGCCGCGAACGCGCGACGTGTCTACCCGCGCCTGGACGCGCGGCTGCGTGAGCAGGGACGCTGACATGAGCACAGAGGAGGAGACCCCATGAGCGGGACCGAGCTCGGTGTCGTGCACACCAGGATCGAGCGGGCCGACGCGGACGCGGTGCGGGCCCTGTCGGCCTACGGTGTCGCGACCGTCCACGAGGCCATGGGCCGGGTCGGCCTGATGCGGCCCTACCTCCGGCCCGTCTACCGCGGCGCGAAACTCTGTGGCCCTGCCGTGACAGTGCTCCTGCAACCCGGCGACAACTGGATGCTCCACGTCGCGGCTGAGCAGGTCCAGGAGGGAGACGTCCTGGTTGCGGGCTGCACGACCGAGAGCGAGGACGGCTTCTTCGGCGAGCTGCTCGCCACCTCGCTGCGTAGTCGTGGGTGCGCCGGGCTGGTCATCGACGGTGGCGTCCGGGACGTTGAGGACCTCGAGAAGATGGACTTCCCCGTGTTCAGTCGGGCCATCAACGCCAAGGGCACGATCAAGGCCACCCTGGGTTCGGTCAACATCCCGGTCGTGTGCGCCAACGCCCTCGTCAACCCCGGCGACGTCGTCGTGGCCGACGTCGACGGGGTGGTCGTCGTGCCCGCGGCGAGGGCCTCCGAGGTCGCTGCCGAGGCGGGCAGGCGCGAGGCCAACGAAGAGGGCAAGCGGGCCAAGTTCCGCAGCGGGACACTGGGGTTGGACCTCTACGACATGCGTGAGCCGCTCGCCCGTCTCGGCCTGCGGTACGAGGACTGACGCCCCGATGAGCGAGACGACGACGAAGACGCCCGGGTGGCTCGACTGGTACGCCGAGCCGACGAAGCCCCACTTCGTCGTGCCCCCCGGCGCGGTCGACGCACACTGCCATGTGTTCGGTCCCCGCGCGGAGTTTCCCTTTGCGCCCGAACGCAAGTACACGCCCTGCGACGCCTCCAAGGACCAGCTCTTCGCCCTGCGCGACCACCTCGGCTTCAGCCGCAACGTCATCGTCCAGGCGACCTGCCACGGTGCCGACAACCGGGCCATGGTCGACGCCCTCCGGGCGGCCGACGGTCGGGCGCGCGGGGTGGCCACGGTCCGGCCCGGCATCTCCGAGCCCGAGCTGGCCGACCTGCACCAGGCAGGCGTGCGCGGCGTGCGGTTCAACTACGTCAAGCGGCTGGTCGACACACCCTCCCCCGAGGACCTCCGTGACGTCGTCTCCCGGATCACGCCCTTTGGCTGGCACGTCGTCATCTACTTCGAGGCACCCGACCTGCCCGAGCTGCGCGACTTCTTCACCTCGATCCCCCTGCCCCTCGTCGTCGACCACATGGGCCGGCCCGACGTGGCGGCGTCGCCGGACGGACCGGGCTTCACCGGTTTCCTGGACTTCATGCGGGACAAGCCCGACGTGTGGTGCAAGGTGACCTGCCCCGAACGCCTGTCGCGGACCGGGCCACCCGCCCTCGATGGCGAGCGCACGGCATACCGGGACGTCGTGCCGTTCGCTCGCCGCGTCGTCGAGGAGTTTCCCGACCGGGTGCTGTGGGGCACCGACTGGCCGCACCCGAACCTCACCGACCACATGCCCGACGACGGCCTGCTCGTCGACGGCATCCCCCACATCGCACCGACTCCCGAACTCCAGCGGGCGCTGCTCGTCGACAACCCGATGCGCCTCTACTGGCCCGAGGAAGGATCAACCCCATGACCATGGACAAGCCATATCTCGACGTGCCCGGCACGACGATCTTCGACGCCGACCAGTCGGCCAAGGGCTACCACCTGAACCAGTTCTGCATGTCCCTCATGTCGCCGGAGAACCGCAGCCGCTTCATCGCCGACCAGGGCGCCTACCTCGACGAGTGGGAGCTGTCGCCCGAGCAGAAGCAGGCGGTGCTAGACCTCGACCTCAACGAGTGCATCCGGCTCGGCGGTAACATCTACTTCCTGTCCAAGATCGGCGCGACGTTCGGCCTGTCCTTCCAGCAGATGGCCGGGTCCATGACGGGCATGACCGAGGCCGAGTACCGCGACATGATGCTCGCCGGCGGTCGTTCGATCGAGGGCAACCGGATCCGCGACGCGCTTGCCGCGCGGATCGTCGAGGAGGGGTATGCCGCGCCGTCCACCGCCGCCGACGGCCACCCCACCATCACGGCCAGCGTCTACACCTCGCACGTACCGGCGATCGGTGCGGCGATGGACCTCGGGAAGACCGAGGAGCCTTACTGGAAGGCGGTTTTCGACGGTTACGAGTGGTCCCGTCAGTGGATGGCCGACAACACCCCCGACGTCGTGATCCTCGTCTACAACGACCACGCGACGGCCTTCGACCTGCACCTCATCCCGACCTTCGTCATCGGGACCGGTCCGCACTTCCCGGTCGCCGACGAGGGGTACGGGCCGCGACCGGTCCCGCCGGTGGAGGGCGACCCCGACTTCGCGGCGCACCTCGCCCAGTCGCTCATCCTCGACGACTTCGACCTGACCCTCGTCAACGAGATGGCAGTGGACCACGGCCTGACCGTGCCGCTGTCGCTCATGTTCGGAGAGCGCGCGCCGGATGAGCCGTGGCCGTGCAAGGTGATCCCCCTGGCCGTGAACGTCGTGCAGTACCCCGTCCCGCACGGCGCCCGGTGCTACGCCCTGGGTCGCGCCCTGCGCCGTGCCGTCGAGTCCTACGACCGGCCGCTGCGCGTCCAGGTCTGGGGCACTGGGGGGATGAGCCACCAGCTGCAGGGACCGCGAGCCGGACTGATCAACCGGGAGTGGGACAACGCGTTCCTCGACCGGCTCATCTCGGACCCGGCGGGGCAGTCGGAGGTGGGCCACCTCAACTACGTCGAGGAGGCCGGGTCCGAGGGCATCGAGCTCGTCATGTGGCTGATCGCCCGCGGCGCGATGGCCGACGTCGCCGATGACGGTGGTCCCGGCGCCGGGAGCACCGAGGTCCTCCACCGCTTCTACCATGTGCCGGCCTCCAACACCGCGGTCGGCCACCTGGTCCTCGCAAACCACCCGGCCAGCGACCCGGCCAGCGACCCGGCCACCCCGACCCAGGAGTGACATGACCAACCAGCCGATCCGAGTGGCCCTCGCCGGAGGCGGCGCCTTCGGCGCCAAGCACGTCAACGGACTCAAGCGCATCCCCGACGTGGACGTGGCGGCCGTCGTCAGCAGCTCCCTGGAGTCGGGAGAGGCGTTCGCGGCCGAGCACGGCATCGGACGCGCGGTGGCCACGCTCGACGACATCCTCGCGATGGACGACGTCGACGCCGTCATCCTCGCCACCCCGACCCCGATGCACGCCGACCAGACCCAGGCCGTCCTGCGGGCCGGCAAGCACGTCCAGGTCGAGATCCCGCTCGCCGACTCGCTGGCTGGGGCGGAAGCGTGTGCCGACCTCCAGGAGAAGACCGGGGTGGTCGCGATGGTGGGCCACACCCGCCGGTTCAACCCCAGTCACCAGTGGGTGCACCAGCGGGTCGTGGACGGCAGCTTCCACGTGCAGCAGATGGACGTGCAGACCTATTTCCTGCGCCGCCGGAACCTCAACGCGCTGGGTCAGCCGCGGTCGTGGACCGACCACCTCCTGTGGCACCACGCCGCCCACACCGTGGACCTCTTCGCCTACCAGACCGGCTCGCCCATCGTGCAGGCCAACGCGATCCAGGGCCCGATCCACCCCGAGCTCGGCATCGCGATGGACCTGTCCATCCAGCTGCGCGCCGAGAGCGGCGCGATCTGCACCCTGTCCTTGTCGTTCAACAACGACGGCCCGTTCGGCACCTTCTTCCGCTACATCGGCGACACCGGCACCTACCTGGCGAGGTACGACGACCTCAGCACGGGCAAGGACGAGCCGATCGACGTGAGCAAGGTGGCCGTGTCCATGGACGGCATCGAGCTGCAGGACCGCGAGTTCGTGTCAGCCATCCGCGAAGGAAGGCAACCCAACTCCTCCATCGCCGACGTCCTCGACTGCTACCGAACCCTCGACGCCTTGGAGCGGCAGCTGTAACTCCACCCGCAGGTGGCGACGACGGGGGTGCGAGGGGTCAGTACCAAGAGGGACCCTGGGGCGTGTACTCCTTCTCCATGGTTTGAGCCTCTTCATCGGTCAACTCGACATCCAAAGCGGCAACCGCCTCCGGCAGATGGTGATCCTTCGTGGCACCGACGATCGGGGCAGACACCAGCGGGTTGCGCAACACCCACGCCAAGGCCACCTGCGCCATCGTCAAACCACGCGCGTTCGCGACCGCCTCGACCGCGGTGACGACCGGTTCGTCGAAGGGAGAGTCGAAGGCCTGGACGAGGTGATCGACATCGGATCGGTGCGACTGCTGTCCCCACGGGCGGGCAAGCCGCCCCTTGCCTTGTGGCGAATAGGGCACGCAGCCCACACCCATGTCGGCGCACATGGCCATCAGCTCTGATTCGTCCTGGCGGCGAAGCAGGTTGTACTGGTTCTGCATGGACACGAATCGGGTCCATTCCCCCAGGTCTGCGGCGTGCTGCAGCTTGGCGAACTGCCAGGCGAACATGGACGAGGCGCCGACGTAGCGGACCTTGCCCGCCTTGACGACGTCGTGCAGGGCCTCCATTGTCTCCTCGACCGGCGTGTCGGGGTCGTAGCGGTGGATCTGGTACAGATCTACGTAGTCGGTGCCAAGACGGCCCAGCGACGCGTCGAGCTGCTCGAGGATGGCCTTGCGTGACAGACCTCGACCACCAGGCCCATCGTGCATCTTTCCGTAGACCTTTGTCGCGAGGACGATGTCTTCGCGTCGGGAGTAGCGACCGATGGCTCTGCCGACCACCTCCTCGGAGGTGCCGTGCTGGTAGACGTTCGCGGTGTCCCAGAACGTGATGCCCAGCTCGACGGCCTGCCGGAAGAATGGTTGTGCAGCATCGTCGTCCAGTGCCCAACGGTGCGCTGCTTCGGCCGTGGGGTCGCCGTAGCTCATGCAACCGAGCGCGAGCCGGCTGATGCGCAGCCCTGTGCTGCCAAGACGGGTGTACTCCATGGTCGTCTCCTTCGTGCGTGGCAGGTCGACGAGAGCAGGCGATGCGACGGTCGGCCGGCGGGTCCTGATCGATCCTCCTCCGCAGGTCGTACCTCGGCCTGGTCAGACGTGGCGCCCCGCTGACCCAGGGTCCAGCTGGGACGACAGCGCCGCGGCGAACCGGGCGAGCGTGCGCTCCGTCCCGGCAACGCGCGGCGACTCGTTGAGGTGACCGTGCAGGACGCCCGGCTCCGTGGAGACATCGCACTGCACACCGGCCTCGGCGAGCATTCGCGCGAAGTCCTCACCGGACACGCGTAGATCGTCGTACTCCGAGTTCACCATGGTCACCGGCGGCAACCCGGCGGGGTCGCCTGCCGCTGGCATGGCGTACGGGCTCACGGACGCGATGTCACCGCCGGCGTAGTCCCGGGTGATCCGCTCGACGTCTGCCGGACGGAAGCGCAACAGTTCCGGCACGTCGGACATGGCACCTTCGTGGGCGACGGGCTGCGGCGGGAGAACGGCGTGCAGACAGGGGTAGGCGAGCAGGAGTCGGCACGGTCGCACCTCGTCACCGTCGTCACGGAGCCTCATGGCTGCACCCGTGGCCAGGTTCGCGCCGGCACTGGCACCCCCGATCGCCACCCGCCGCGCGTCGAGACCGAGGGCGTCGGCGTGCACCACGACCCAGCGCCAGGCAGCCAGGACGTCGTCGAGCGGCACCGGGAAGGCGTTGGCGCCAGTGGCCGGGTCGACCAGCCGGTAGTCGACGCTGACCACCACTGCACCGGCCCGGACGACCAGCTCACGGGCCACGGCATCGGCCTCGGGCATCTCGAGGTCTCCGGCGACGAAGCCGCCACCGTGCAGCCACACCAGGCCGGCACGAGGCGTTCCGGGCGCGACACCACCGGATGAGTACACGCGCATCGGAACCGGACCATGCGGTCCAGGCGCCTCGACCGCCTCAGATTCCACCGCCGGTGGGACGTAGTCGGTCCGGCCCTGCGCCATGAACTGCTCGAAGCGCCCCCTCGACGCGGGATCACCGAAGGCCTCAGGCCAGGAAGCGATGCCGTCGATGAGGTGGAACCTGCGGGTGTAGTGGGGGTCGATCGGCATGAGAGTCCTCAGGGTCAGCCGGCGTGGGACAGCAGGAAGTCAGTCGTCCGGTCGACCAGCGCCTCGACCTCGTGGGCCCGGAGGGTCGGGAACATGTGCCCCTGCCCGGGCACGGTGACGAGGTCGGCGGTCCCGCCAGCGGCCAGGAGCGCCTCGGCCAGCCGGGCGCTCTGCCGTTGTGGCACAGCCAGATCCGCGTCACCGTGGACCAGGAGGAAGGGCGGTGCGCCAGGGCGGACGTGACTGACGGGGCTCGCCTCCCGAGCCAGCTCGGGGACGTCGGCCGGCGGTCCGCCGAGGAGCATCGCCTCACGCGAGCCCGGGCCGCGGTCGGCGTCGCCCCCCACCTCCGCCTGGTCGTCGGGCATCGCCAGCAGGTCGGTGACCGGGTACCAGAGCGCGACGGAGCTGACGGGCGGTGCAGCCTGCCCACGCAGAGCGTGCAAGGCGGCCAGGTGACCGCCGGCGCTGACCCCGAACGCCGCCATGGGCAGGTCACCGAGGCCGAGCCCGTCCCGGTTGGCGACGACGTAGTCCCAGGCTGCCGCGACGTCCGTGGGCTGGGCCGGGAACTGCGCCTCGCCGCTGAGCCGGTAGTCGGCACTGACGATCGCGACGCCGCTGCCGGCCATGCGCTCGAAGAGCCGGCCCGACGTGGGCGACAGTGGCCCGGGGCCGGCCCGTCGCGATCCCACCCGCCAGCCGCCTCCGTGCAGGTAGAGACAGATCAGCCGCGGCGACCGCGGCGCGTAGACGTCGAGCGCCAGCGGTCGGAAGCCGGGCAGGCCGGCATACACGACGTCCCGGCGGATCTGGACCTCGGTCACGAGACGGCCGCCACCTCCGGCGAGCGCTTGTGGAACCGTCCGCCCTGCACGATGCACACGAGGTTGTCGGCGTCCTCGAGGATCGTCACGTCGACGGTCGGGTCGCCGTTCACGACGAGCAGGTCGGCGAGGTAGCCCTGCTTGAGCAGCCCGAGCTCGTCACCCATGCCCATCAGCTGACCGCCGTACTGGGTGGCCGCGACGAGGGCCTCGGCGGGTGAGTAGCCCAGCTCGGTGACGAACAGCCCGAGGTCGCGGGCGTTGCGCCCGATCGGGTTGTTGGGGAAGCCGTAGTCGCCACCGATGAGGGCCCGGATGCCGCGCTTGCGGATCGCGGGGTAGATCGCCTGCATCCCCGCGAGCGCGTCGACGGAGCCCATCTGCTGGGCAACCTCGGTGGTGATCCCGAACTCGGCCCCCTCGTGGACGTTGGCGTAGATGATGCCGGGCGCAGGGCTGACGAACAGGAAGTCCTTGTTGGCCTCGAGCAGGTCCAGGCCCTCCTCATCGGCGTACGTGCAGTGGTAGATCGAGCGGAAGCCTGCGCGGACAGCGAGCTTGACCGACTCGGGTGACTGGCAGTGGCCGTTGAGCCACACGCCGACCTCACGGGCGGCTTCGCCGGCGGCGTTGAGCTCGTCGGCGTCGTACTGCGTCATGTGGCTGCCGCCGGGGACGAAGACGTCGTCGTTGCTCACGAGGAACTTCACGCTGTCGAAGCCCATCGCCGCCTGCTCGCGCACCCACCGCGCGCAGGCGTCGGGACCGGTCCAGTCGGGCTCGACGTGGCCGTCGGGGCGTTGCGGGTGGTTGTCGCGCTCCGCTGCCGCCGCCAGCATCCGCGGCCCCGGGATCACCCCGCCGCGGATCTTGTCGCGGACGACCGGCTCGACCGGCATCGGGAGGAGCGACCCGGCGGAGTATGCAGAGGTGAAGCCCGCGTCGAGCACGATCTTCGCGTTGCGCTCGGTGCGGGCCAGCTCGGACTCGAAGCCCTCGATGTGGTGGAAGAACGACACGTCGAGCGGCGGGTTGAACGACGGGTCGATGTGCCCGACCGCGGAGGGGAAGGTGAGGTGGGCGTGGCTCTCGATCATGCCGGGCATGACCGTCCGGCCCGCCACGTCCACGACCTCGGCGCCGTCGTGGTGATCCGGGTGGTGGCCCTGTCGGACATCGACGATCCGGTCGCCCTCGACGACGACCTCCCCGGGGAAGGCCGGCACCCCGGTCCCGTCGAAGACCTGCCCGCCGGTGAAGATCGTCCGACTCATGGTGACTCCATTATCACATCGTGAAAGTTGATTTCATTCCTACCAAAGTGTGCTCAGGTCCGTCCAGCATGTCAAGACTGGCCAGCCACCGCCCGAGCATCGGTGCTGTCCAACAGACTCAGACGAAACGCTGCCGGATCTGGCCGATGCCCTCGACCGAGCTCACCAGCTCCTCGCCGGCCTGCAGGAAGCGAGGCGGGGTCCTGCGGTTCCCGACCCCGGCAGGGGTGCCAGTGAAGATGAGGTCCCCCGGCAGCAACGGGCACACCGAGGAGATCCGGGCCACGAGGTCGTCGACGGGGAAGATGAGCTCACTCGTCCGACCGCTCTGGAGGACCTCGTCGCCCAGGCGCGACTCGAAGCCGAGGTCGTCCCGGTCGGGCAGCGCATCGGGGGTCACGGCCCATGGGCCGGTGGGACCGAACCCCGGGTGGGACTTGGCGAGCGAGAACTGCGGAGGCGTCCCACGGAGCTGCTGGAGGCGCTCCGACAGGTCCTGTCCCACGGTCACCCCGGCGACGGCGGCCCAGCCCTGCGCGCGGGGAATCCGGTACCCGCCCGACCCGATGACGACCACGACCTCGATCTCCCAGTCGACGTTGCCGGGCGGCAGCGCCACCTCGACGTCGGACCCCGTGATGCAGGTCGGGAACTTCGTGAACAGCAACGGCTCCTCAGGCGGCTGGTAGCCGGCCTCGGCCGCATGCGGCCGGTAGTTCAATGCCACCGCGAAGACCTGACGAGGCATCGGGACGGGCGCCCCCAGCCGACCCACTGCCACCGGAGCGGCACCGGACCAGTCCGCGGTGGCGGCCCACCGGCATACGTCATCCCACTGGGCGAGGGCGCCGACCGCGTCGGCAGGCAGGTCCCCGCCGGAGGCGGTGGCCACGTCGAGGACCTCGACCTGCGGGTCGTCGCCGCGGACGAGGACGAAGCGCCCGTCGAGTGTCCCGAACCGCACGCTCAGTCCTCGTGGTCGGCGTAGAGGTCGGTCGTGTAGGGCTCGGTGTCGTGGCGGTCCCGCCACGCGATCACGTGGTTGCGCAGGACGCCGACGCCCTCGATCTCGGCCTCGACCTTGTCGCCGACCTGGAGGTAGAAGTCGAACGGGTTGGGCTGGATCGCCGCGACGCCGGAGATGGTGCCGGTCGTGATGATGTCGCCCGCGCTGTAACCCTGGGCCGAGTGGTGGGCGACGAGGTGCGGGATGTCGATGAGCATCTTGGACGTGTTGCCGGCCTGGCGGACCTCCCCGTTGACGCGCAGCTCCATGGCGAGGTTCTGCGGGTCGGGCAGCTCGTCCTTCGTCACGATCCACGGCCCGATCGGGCAGAACGTGTCGATCGCCTTGGAGAACGAGAACACACCCGACTGCATCTCGCGACGCTGGATGTCGCGGGCGGTGATGTCGTTGAAGACGAGGTAGCCGGCGATGTAGTCCTCTGCCTCCTCGGGCCCGAAGAACTTGCCGCTCTTGCCGATGACGATGCCGAGCTCGAGCTCGTAGTCGAGTTCCTTGGTCAGACCCTCGGGGTACACGATCGCCTCGTCCGGGCCGATGATCGCGTCCACGTTCTGGAAGAAGACGATGCCCTTGTGGACCGGGTGGCTCCAGTCGACGGCCTGGAGCTCCTCGTGGTGGTCGGAGAAGTTGCCGGCAGTGTGGAAGAACTTCTTCGGCACGATCGGCGCGCGCAACGTGACGTCGGCAAGGGCATGCGTGGCGCCCGTCTCGCCGACCTGGCCCCCGCGCTCGAAGAACTCTCGCGTCGAGGGGACGTCGAGCTCGACGACGGTGTCCCCTTCGAGCCTGCCGACCTTGCCGTCATCGAACGTCACGAGCTTCATGGGGGCACTCCTCATCGAGATACGAAGACTCTCACATCGCGAAAGTCATTTTCACAAATGGTCACTCAGGTTTCGACGCCTGTCAAGGCAGTCGAGGCGAGGTGGACGTTCAGTCGGCGGTCAGGCCGACGGCACGCCGACGCGAAAGACCCTCAGCTGCAGGGCGAGCGTCGCGTAGTAGCCGACGAGGGTCGTGAGCTCGAAGACTCCGGACTCCCCCATCAGGGCAACGGCCTTCGCGTATGCCGCGTCGTCCAGGTCGCCGTCGGTCACCAGCGCGAGGGTGAGCTCGGCGACCGTGCGCTCGTCCTCGGGAAGCACGGCATACGAGCCGTCCTGTATCCCACTGAGCTCGTCGTCCGTGAGCCCGACGTGCCGGCCGACCGCCTCGTGGGCGTACCACTCGTACTCGGAGCGCCAGTGGACTCCGACGACGAGGATCGCGACCTCGCGGGCGCGGTCCGACAAGGCGGTCTCGTACCGGATGGCCGACCCCACCGCCTGGAGCGGACCGCCCACCCGGGGCTGGAGGAGGAAGGCGTTGAACGGCCCCTCGAGGCCACCGTCCTCGTCACGCAGGCGGAACAGCTGCGGTCCTTGGGCGCGCTTGCCACCAGCGATCGCGTCGTAGACGACCCGCTGGTCGTCGTCGAGGTGGGGCGGGGACAGCTTGGCGAGCCGGCGCGTCACGCGACGATGCCGGACGAGGCCAGCGTGGAGATGTCGGCACACGTGGCGAGCAGCTCCGGCTTGAGCTCCTCGAGCAGTCGTTCGCTGGACCAGTCCCGAGCCTGCACAGCGACATTCACCCCGGCCACGACCGCCCCTCCGGGCCCGACGATCGGTGCAGCGACCGAGCGGAGCCCGTACGCCAGCTCCTCGTTCTGGGTGGCCCACCCCTGGCTGCGGATGGCCGCGAGCTCGTCCTTGAGGGCCGCCAGGGAGAGCTTGGCGTTGGGACCGTGCTGGGTGTCGAAGGACGCGGCGGTGATCCTCGACTTGAGGTCCTTGGGGTCGAGGTTGGCCAGCAGCAGCTTGCCGATCGATGTCGTGACCGCGGGCAGTGTGGAACCCACCTGGATGTTGGCCGTCACGAGGTCACGGTTGCGCAGGCGGATCAGGTAGAGCACCTGGTCGCCCGTGAGGACCGCGAGGTTGACGGTCTCACCCGTCAGCTCCGCGAGCTGCTGGAGCTTGGGCGTCGCGAGCCCGACGAGGTCGAAGCTGCGCAGCGCTGCGGTCCCCAGCGTCAACGCCTTCACCCCGGGCCGGTAGTCGCCTCCGGGAAGGTGGTCGAGGTAACCCTCGGAGACCAGGGTCATCACGACGCGGTACACGGTCGGCATCGGCAGACCCGCCTCGGCGGCGAGGTCGGTCACCCGCCAGGTGGGGCGCTGCTCGTCGAACAGGCTCAGCAGGCGCAGCCCCTTGGCGAGCGCCTCCACGCGGTACTCGGGCTTGTCGGCGGGCTCGCCCTTGTCCGCCGCGGTCGTCCTCGGTGTCATGCGAACCTTCCTGTCCCATAAGCGCTGAGCGTTCCCTGTGAGCCAGCCTAGAGCCGCCTCCCCCGGACCCACACTGGACACATCGTCGGCGGTGGGTTACTTTTGCAGAAAGCGACTTTCATCATACGAGAATTGGGAGAGGCAGGCAAGGTGAGCAACTGGCTGTCCCTGCGGGAACGGCCCGCCCTGGTCGTCGGAGCAGGTGGGTTGGGCGGAGCAAGCGCACTCGGGCTGGCGGCGCAGGGCGCGCACGTCGTCGTCGTCGACCGCGACGCCGAGGCCCTCGACGCCGTGGCGCGCCAGGCCAAGGAGTCAGGCACCGAGCTGGCCACCATCGAGGCAGACGTGGGCACGGCCGAAGCCAGTCGGGCCGCGGTCGAGCAGGCGGTGCGGATCGTCGGCACTCCCCAGGTCTTCCTCCACGCCGTCGGCCGCAACACCCGCCGCCCCGTGCTCGAGCTCTCCGACGAGGACTGGCAGCAGATGGTCACCCTCAACCTGTCCACAGCCTGGTGGCTCGGCCAGGAGGTCGGGCGCCGGATGGTCGCCGCGGCATACGGTCGGATGGTGTTCGTCTCCTCGGTCTCCGGCCTGCTCGCCCACCCGAACCACGCGCCCTACGCCGCGAGCAAGGGTGGCATCAACCAGATGATGCGGGTGATGGCTCGTGAGTGGGCCACCCACAACGTGACGGTCAACGCCGTCGCGCCGGGCTACATCGAGACCGAGCTGACCCGCGCCTACCTCGACACCGACGGCCACCGCGAGGAGCTCGAGTCGCTCGTGCCCGCCGGTCGGCTGGGCCGACCCGAGGAGGTTGCCGACGCGGTGACCTTCCTCGCCTCCGACCGTGCCAGGTTCGTCACGGGACAGGTCCTCTACATCGATGGTGGCCGGGTCCTCGTCTGAGGCCTCTCCCCGCCACCGAACCCTCCTACCGCGAAAGGCCCTCCGTATGCCGCTCAACCCCGTCCCGATCCCCCGCCGCTTCGAGGGTCGTTCAGTCGTCGTCACCGGGGCCGGCACCGGCTTCGGAGCCGAGATCGCGGTGCGCGCCGCGCAGGAGGGTGCCCGGGTCGTCGGCATCCACTACCGCAGCTCCAAGGCCGGGGCCGAGAAGACCGCCGAGCGCGTGCGCGCCGAGGGCGCGGAGACGGTGCTGCTGCAGGCCGACATCGTGCACTGGGACCAGGTGGCGGCAATGGCGGACGCGGCCTTCGAGCAGCTCGGTGGCGTGGACGTGCTGGTCAACAACGTCGGCGACGTGGCGCGCGAGCAGATGTCCTGGCGGGACATCACCGAGGAGTCGATCGACCACGTCCTCGCCGTCGACATCAAGGGCACGATGGCCTGCATCCACGAGTTCGGCAGCAGGATGCTCGACCAGGGTCACGGCAGCATCGTCAACATCGGCTCGACGGTCATCGTCCGTGGCAGCGCCCGCGCGCCGCAGTACGCCGCGGCCAAGTACGGCCTCCTCGGCGCCACCAAGTCCTACGCCCACGCGTTCGCCCCGACCGTGCGTGTCAACATCTTCGCTCCCGGATTCATCGAGACCGAGGCCACCCTCGGCCGCGAGGACTGGAAGTCCGGGCGCGGTGAGCAGCTGCGCAAGCTGACGCCGATGGGTCGCATCCCCGGTCCGGCCGACTACGCCGGCGCCGCCCTCTTCCTCGCCACCGACGACGCGGACCACATCACGGGTGGCTACCTCGTCGCGGACGGCGGCTACAACATGGTTGGCGCCTGAGGGCTTCGACCTTCCCCACGATCTGCCGTCACCCTCGGCCAGGAGCTGACATGACCCATCCCCACGACGTCCCACTGGCCGAGGCGCGGTCGATCGTGCGACGCGCCGTGGACAAGGCCGAACAGCTCGGGCTGCGCGGCGGCGTCGCCGTCGTCGGGGCCAGTGGTGCCCTGGTGACCGCGTCGAGACTCGACCACGGCGGCCTCGGCGGCATGGCGCGCGCCACCTCGAAGGCCTGGATCTCCGCTACCCAGCAGATCCCGAGCACCGAGCACCTGCACCGGATGACGACCCTGCCGGCCCCGATCTCGAGTGGCTTCGTCGGCATCTCGCCGCAGGCGATGTTTCCCGGCGCCGGCGGGATGCCCTTGCGCAACGAGGACGGTCAGGTGGTCGGCGGCATCGCGGCCTCAGGGGCGACGGTGAGCCCGTTCCTCCCCGCCGACGTCGCCCCCGAGGTGGTCAGCGCCGACGGCGCCCCGGCCAACCCCGAGGACCTGCTCATCGCCTACGCCCTGGGCGTCCCCTACGTCGGTCAGCACGGTGACGACGCCGCTCGGTGGACTGCTCGCTTCGGTGACCTGACCATCGCCCCCGAGGACAGCCTCGGCACTGCGCCCGCCCCCGGGGCCACACGGCAGGTGCAGCTGGACTGGGCCATCGCCCTGGTGGACCGTGCCATCGCAGCTGCCGCCGAGCGCGGGCTGCGCGTCGCGGTCGCGGTCGTGGACGCGGGGGGCGACCCGATCCAGCAGGACCGGATGGACGACACGCCCGGGGCCGGCGTCGAGGTGGCCCTCGCGACGGCGACGACTGCGGCGCGGTACGGAGCGGCGAGCGAGGACGTGGCGCAGCAGTTCGGCTCCGCCGTCGCGCAGCTCGGACGACTCGCTCCGTCTCCCCTCCTCACGTCTCCGGGAGGCATCCCCGTCCTGGTGGAGGGCCGCATCGTCGCGGGCCTCGGCGTGGGCGGAGTGCACCCGGACCTGTGCGCCGAGCTGGCTCGCGCGGCATACGCGTCATGACCGAGCCGACCAGGGTCGCCGTGATCGGCACCGGCGCGATCGGCAGCCTGTATGCCGCGCACCTCGCCCGGGTGCCCGACGTCGAGGTGTGGGCCGTCGACCCGTGGCGCGAGCACACTGAAACCATTGCCGCACATGGACTCCGGGTCATCGGCCGCGCCGAGTTCGTCGCACCCGTGCGCGCCGTGACCGAGGGGTCACAGCTCCCACGCTGCGACTTCGGGATCGTCGCGACGAAGGCCCAACACACCCGGGAGGCGGTCGGAGGCGCGCACACCGCGCTTCAGGACGCCACCGTCGTCAGCGTGCAGAACGGCCTGGGGAACGAAGAGGTCATCGCGGAGGTGGTGCCGCTCGTGGCCCGGGGAAGCATCGTCCCGGCCGGCGCGGTCACCGCACCTGGCATCGTCCGCTTCGACGCCCAGGGCGACACCTGGATCGGGCCTTTCGAGCCGAGCCCCGCACCGATGGAGTCCATCCGGCGCCTCGCCCTCCTTCTCACCGAGGGTGGCCTCGCGACGCATGCCCTCGCGGACGCCCGGGGGCCGCAGTGGACCAAGGTGGTCTTCAACGCCGCGACGAGCCCGATCGCCGCCTTGACCCGTCTCACCATCGGTCAGGTGTGCCGCGACCCTGCTATCCGTCGTGAAGTGGATCTCCTTGTGGCAGAGGCTCTTTCAGTCTGCGACGCCGCGGGAATCGTCCTGACGAAGTCGCCCGACGAAGCCATGGCGGAGGCGATCGAGGTGGCCTTCCACCACAAGCCGTCGATGCTCCAGGACGTCCTCGCCGGCCGTGCGACCGAGGTCGACGTGCTCAACGGCGGCATCGCCGCCGAGGGCAGGCGGCGCGGGATCGCGACCCCGCGACACGACCTCATGTGCGCGCTGCTGCACGGCCTCGAAGCCTCCCGATCCTGATTTCGCGGAAGGCGTTTACAAGCGCCGCGCGACCGCCTACAGTTACCATAACCGAAATCGACTTTCACAATGCGAGAGTCGAACCGAACATCCACAGCCACGCACTCAAAGAGGAGACCGACCGTGAGCACCCCCCGTCGGCGTCACGCCCGCACCCTGTCCGTCGTCACGGTCGGCCTGACCGTCACCGCCCTGTCCGCCTGCGCCTCGGGGACGGGGTCGGGGTCGGACACCTCGTCCTCGTCGACCTCGAGCTCCTCGAGCTCGTCCAGCGGGGCCGCCTCGACCCTCCCCAAGACCCTGGTCTTCTCGCCGATCTCGCTCGCCCCGCCGGCCCTTCAGGGACTGTCGAAGGGCGTCCAGGGATACGGCGGGTCGAAGGGCTGGCAGGTCATCGTCCAGGACCCGAACTTCAACCCCAGCAAGCAGACCCAGGACCTCAGCGCCGTGATCGACTCCGGGCGAGCCGGCGCCGCCTGGGTCCTCGCCGTCGCGCCCAAGGGCTTCGGCGACATGCTGAAGAAGGCCCAGGCCAAGGGTGTGCCGATCCTGGTCAACGGCAAGCCCGAGGAGTACGGCCTCTCGGGCCCCCAGCCCGGCATCACGTTCGACTACATCGACTACACCCAGGCCGGCACCGCGCTCGGTGACCAGCTCGGCAAGTGCATCACCAGCAAGCTCGGGGGCAACGCGGACGTTCTGTTCTCCACGTCGGCCGCCGGTAGCGCGGGCAAGCAGGAGATGGAGGACGCCGCGAAGAAGGCCCTGGCGGCGGCTGCTCCCAACGCCAAGATCGTCGACGAGCAGAGCATCGTCGACCGCACCAAGGGCGTGACGACGATCGCAAGCGTCCTTCAGGGGCACCCGAACGTCAAGGCTGTCATGTCCACCGGCGACGAAGGCACCCTCGCCGCCATCACGGCGTTCAAGTCGGCGGGCAAGACCCTCGGCTGCAACGTCGACTTCGGTGGCAACGACGAGGTCCTCGCCCTCGTGAAGTCGGGTGCAGTCTTCGCCTCCGTCGCTCTGCAGTTCCAGGCCGACATGGCTCAGTCCTTCGACACGCTGGTCAAGATGCAGGCAGACCCGAAGGCGGTCGGCCAGGTGCTGGTCGTGCCGCAGAAGATCGTCACCCAGAACGGCTGAGCGAGCTCCCCATGAACGCCACCCCCACGACCCCGCGCGCGGCCGCTCCCTCCAGTGAGGGGGCGGCCGGGACGCCGGATGCCATTGCTCCCCCGCGTCCCGCCAAGGACCCGATCGGTATCCGCGCCCTGATCTTCGTCCGCGAGCGCGGGATCTTCGTCCTCTGGGCTCTGATCATCGTGATCTTCTCGGTGTGGGCGAGTCCCTTCTTCGGGACGTTCGACAACGCCATCCTCATTGCCAACGGCGCGGCCCTCACGGCGATCTTCGCCGCCGGAGTGGCGGTCGGCATCATCTGCGGGGCCCTCGACCTCTCGATCCCCGGCGTGGCGGCGGTCGCCAGCTGCACCACGGGGTGGCTCATGACCCACGGCCAGCTCGTCATCGTCTCGATCGCCGCAGGCATCGCGGTGGGTGCGCTCGTCGGGGTCGCGAACGGCCTCATCTCACTGCGCGGGTTCAACCCCATCATCGTCACGATCGGCACGCTCTCGATCACGAGTGCCGCCGCGGCCCTCATCGCCGGCGGCTACACCTTCCCGGGCCTGACGAACTTGAACTTCATGGGCACGCAGCGCTACCTCGGCGTGCCCGCACCGGTCTGGATCGTCGCCGTGCTCTTCGTCATCGTCACGGTCTTCCTCACCCGGACCCGCGACGGCATCCGGATGATGGCGGTCGGCGGCAACGCCGAGGCGGTGCGACGCTCGGGCATCCACAGCGACCGCTACAAGGTCGCCGGCTTCGTCATCAGCTCCGTGTGCGCCGCCCTCGGAGGCCTGGTCACGACGGCGGTCGTCACCGAGGCGAGCCCCTCAGCCAGTCCGGGCATCATCTTCGACGCCCTCACCGCCGTCGCCCTGGCCGGCGTCTCCCTCGCCGGTGGGCGGGGCAGCCTGCCCCGCGTCCTCGTCGGTGCCCTCGTGCTGGCCACGATCACCAACGGCCTGACCGTCAAGGGAGTGCAGCCCTACTGGGCCACCGGCGTGACCGGTGTCCTGCTGCTCGCCTCCCTCGGCCTCGAGAAGTGGGTCTCGACGGCGGTCTCCACCCGCCTGATGACCACGGCACAGGCCTCCGTCCACACCGGCACGAGGTGAGTCGCATGACCGACACCGCACCCGCCCTGCAGCTCGAGGGCGTCGACATGCACTACGGCTTCGTCCGCGCCCTCGACGGGATCGACTTCCAGGTCAACCAGGGCGAGGTCGTCGGTCTCCTCGGCGACAACGGCGCCGGCAAGTCGACCCTGCTCAAGATCATGTCGGGGGCCCACCGCCCCACCGGAGGAACCCTCCGTGTCCACGGCCACGAGAAGGTGTTCTCGGCCCCGAGCGACGCCACGGCGGCCGGGATCCAGATGGTCTACCAGGACCTCGCACTCGTCGACGCCCTCGACATCTCCACCAACCTCAACATCGGTCGCGAGATCATCCGCAAGGGACCGCTCGGCTGGCTGGGGTTCGTCGACCACCGGGCGCAGCGCAAGCGCTCAGAGGCGGAGCTCGAGCGCCTCGGTGTCCGCACCGCTGCGATGACCCGTCCGGTCGAGATGCTCTCCGGCGGTCAGCGACAGGTCGTCGCCCTGGCCCGCAGCGCGACCCGCGTCACCGGTGACCAGAACGGCGTCCTGCTGCTCGACGAGCCCACGGCCGCCCTCGGCTACGAGCAGACGCTCCAGGTCCAGAACCTCATCCGCCGCATGGCCGACCAGGGCATCGCGTGCGTCCTCGTGACCCACAACCTGCCGCTGGCCATGACCGTCTGCGACCGGATCGCCGTCCTCAACCGCGGCAAGCTGGTCGCCGACGTCCCCACCGCCGAGACCGAGAACGACCACCTCGTCGGCTGGATCACCGGGGCGCGCGCCTCGATGTTCGTCTGACCGCCTGCCGTGAGCACCCCTCTCCCGCCGACGAACCTGCGCGTCGACGTCGTCGGCGGCGACGCCTTCGGCCGCGGTGACCAGCCCGCCCTGAGCTGGTGGCTGCCCGTGGGCGCCACCGCACAGGTGGCCTACGCGATCCGGACCGGTGACGGCTACGAGACCGGCCGGGTCGAAGGTCGACAGCAGGGCTTCGTCGTCGTCCCCGTCTTCAACCGCTCGAGGCGGCGCACGTCGGCACGGGTCAAGGTCTGGACCGACCTCGGCGAGAGCGACTGGAGCGGCGCCGTCGAGCTCGACAGCGGGCTGCTCGAGGACGCGGACTGGCAGGGCTCCTGGATCGGTCCGCGCGAAGGTGAGGTGCCCCCCAAGGGGCGGAGACCGGCATACTGGCTGCGGTCGACGTTCCATGCCGAATCCGGCACTCCGGCAACGCTTTTCGCTACCGCCCTCGGCCTCTACGAGGTGTGGCTCAACGGCCGGCGCGTGGGCGACGCGGAGCTCACTCCCGGTTACACGCAGTACCGCGACCGGGTCCAGTACCAGTCCCACGTGGTCGACGACCTGCTCGTCGACGGCGAGAACGTCGTGGCGGTCCTGCTCGCCGACGGCTGGTTCCGCGGGCAGGTGGGTATGCCGCGCGCCGGGGACCAGTTCGGGACGCAGACTGCCGTGCGGCTCCAGCTCGAGTCGGGCGACGGCGCCACCCTCACCACCACCGGTCCGGGTTGGCTGAGCGGGCCGTCGCACCTCCTGGTCGCCGACCTCATCGGAGGACAGGAGGAGGACCGTCGGCGTCTGGACGGGTCCGTCCACGACCCCGCTCTCACCCCCGCCGGCTTCGCCCCCGCCGAGGCGCGGGACCCCGATGTGCGGGTCGTCCGGTCGATCGCGCCGCCCGTGCGCCCGATCGAGGAGCTCGTGCCGGCCTCGGTGACGAGGCTGCCCGACGGAGCGAGCCTGGTCGACCTCGGCCAGAACATCACCGGCCGGGTGCGACTCGCGGACCTAGGCCCGGCCGGCACGACAGTGACCCTGCGGCACGGTGAGCACCTGGTGGGCGGCGACCTCACGACGGCGCACCTCGACGTCGACGTGCCGATCTTCCCCGAGAAGCTGCCCGTCGGGCAGGTCGACGTGGTCACGTCCGCCGGTGTCGAGGGCGACGTCTTCGAACCCCGGTTCACCACGCACGGGTTCCAGTACGTCCGGGTGGAGGGACTCCCCCACTCACTCGCCGAGACGGACCTCACCGGGGTGGCGATCCACAGCGACCTGCGGCGCACCGGGTGGTTCGAGTGCAGTGACGAGCGGCTCAACTGGCTGCACGAGGCGACCGTCTGGTCGCTGCGCGACAACATCGTCGACATCCCCACGGACTGCCCCCAGCGTGAACGCTCGGGCTGGACCGGGGACTGGCAGATCTTCGCGCCGACGGCGGCCTTCCTCTTCGACGTCGGCGCCTTCACTCGCAAGTGGCTGCGCGACGTGGCCCTCGACCAGCGCGCCGACGGGTGCGTCGCGAACATCTCCCCCGCCTCCCCGATCGAGGGCTTCGACGGTCCCGTCGGCCGCGTGAACGGGTCCGCCGGATGGGGCGACGTCGTCGTCAGCGCCCCGTGGGACCTGCACGAGGCCTACGGCGACGCGCACCTCCTTCGGGAGGGTTGGCCAGCCCTCATGAAGTGGTTGAGGTATGCCGCGGGGCAGGCCGCCAGCCAGCGTCACCCGAGCCGTTCCGGGTCCGACCCCCAGCCTCACGAGGCGTACCTGTGGGACACCGGGTTCCACTGGGGTGAGTGGCTCGAGCCGGGGGTCGACCTCCACGACTTCTTCGCCTTTGCCAGCGCCGACAAGTCAGAGGTCGCCACGGGCTACCTCCACCGGTCAGCCGTCCAAGCCGCCCGCATGGGCGAGGTCGTCGGCGCATCCGCCTCGGAGACCCAGTGGCTGGACGGACTTGCGGCTGGGACCTTGGCGGCCTGGCGGGCCGAGTTCGTCGACGACACGGGTCGGCTGTCGGTGCAGACGCAGGCAGCCCACGTCCGGGCCCTGTCCTTCGGCCTGGTTCCCGAGCAGCACCGTGCCGCCGTGGCGGACCGGCTGGTCGAGCTGATCCGGGAGGCCGGCGACCACCTCGCCACAGGATTCCTCTCCACTGCCATGCTGCTGCCGACCCTGGCCGACCACGGCCACCTCGACACGGCCTACGACGTGCTCCTGCAGGACACCCAGCCGTCCTGGCTCGTGATGCGCGAGCGCGGCGCGACCACCGTGTGGGAGCGCTGGGAGGGAGTGGACGCCGACGGAGAGGCCCACGAGTCGCTCAACCACTACAGCAAGGGCGCCGTGATCTCCTTCCTCCACCGGTACGTCGCGGGACTGGTGCCCACCTCCCCGGGATACCGGACGTTCCGGGTCGAGCCACGACCCGGCGGAGGGCTGACCTCGGCCCGTGCCGACCTCGACAGCCCGTTCGGCCCGATCAGCAGCGCCTGGCAGATCACCGACGGGATCCTGCGGCTGGACGTCACGGTCCCACCGGGCACAAAGGCGGTCGTCGTGCTGCCCGACGGGGCCAGACACCAGGCCTCCCCCGGCACGCACACCTGGACCTCGACGACCTGACCTTCCCCACCCTTCGTCGACCTGACCACTCGTCGACCCGGCTCAGACCTCGGTCGCCTCTCCGCGGGCGAGCCGGCGGACCACGTCGTCGGCGCTGAAGGCTGCGAGCATCCCGGCATACTTCGCGGGGTCCGTCGTCTCGCCCTCGTGGATCGGGATGGCAACCCGCGGACTGGTCCCGGCGACGTACTCCACGGCCTCTGACAGCTTCAGCCAGGGTGCGTCGATCGGGACAGCCAGGACGTCGATGTCGCGGTGGGGCACCACGAACGAGTCCCCGGGATGCAGCAGCGCGCCATCGCCGATCAGGTAGGCGTTGTTGGTGCAGCCAGGCACCGGCCCCCAGACCGGTGCGTGGATGCCGCCGAGCACGTCGACGACGACGTCCCCGAGCCGAAGCCGTTCGCCCGGACGCGCGACCCTCGCCTCTGGCAGACCCACGACGGCGTCTGCCGTGTCCGGGTCGATGACCAGCTGGGCTGACGGGTTCGACGTCATGAGCGTGCGGACCGCCGCGGGGTCGAGATGGTCCCCGTGCTGGTGGGTGACCAGGATCGCGGCGAGGTCGGTCACGCCCGAGACGTCGGAGAAGACGCCCGGATCGATGAGCAGCCGGGAGCCGTCGAGCTCGACGAGCAGGCAGGCGTGGCCGAGGTGGATGATCTGCATTTCGAGCTCCTTGGGGTCCGCTCTTCCGTTCGCAACGAGTTCAGCGTACTCTCACTGTGAGAAGAAGACTTCCGCAGAGCAAGAGTTGTTCGACAACCTCGGGGAGAGCCGGTGCCGCCACTCCACCATGTCGGCTATTGGGTCGACGACCTCGCCAGCGCCATGGAGCGCGCGGTGCGGAGCCTGGGCGTCGGCCCCTTCCTCGTCCACGAGCACGTGACCTTCGACCAGTTCACGATGGCCGACGGCACGGAGGTCGACGACCCTTCCTTCTTCGACCACACCGCGGCCTTCGCGGCGTGGGGCCCCCTCGTCCTGGAGCTCGGCCAGGTCCACACGGTCGACGAGGAGCTCGCAGCGGCCTATGGCGTCGGGACCGACAACCTCGGCCACGTGAGCTGGGTCGTCGAGGACCTCGAGGCCGAGACGCGGCGGCTCGAAGCCCTCGGTTGCCCTCTGATCCACACGGCGCAGTCCGGTGCCGTGAACGTGGCGTGGCACGGGGGCGGCGACCTGTTCCCCCACCCGATCGAGGTCCACCGCGCTGCCCCACCGATCCTGGGCATGCACGCCCGGCTCGTCGGCCTGGCCGACGGCTGGGACGGCCGTGACCTCACGCAACCGATGCGGCCGCCGGCCACCCAGGAGTCCTGATGACCATGCGCATTCTCGGTCTCGGCGCAGGTGCCCCCGGGGGCAGTGCCGAGATCCTGCTCAAGGAGGCGCTGAAGGCAGCCCAGTCCGACGACGTCGCCGTCGAGCTGGTCCGCCTCGACGAGCTGCGCTACGGCACCGGGGCCGGTCGGACCGGCGACGACGACCTCCGGTGGCTGTGGGAACGCCTCCTCGACTGCGACGGCCTCGTCGTCAGCGCCCCGATCTTCAGCCGGACCGTCCCGGCGGTCGTCAAGGTCGTCGTCGACCGTCTCCTCGGGCCCAACGCCGATGCGGCGATCGTCCGCACGATGCTCGACATGCAGGCCCGCGGGGAGCAGCCGGCCATGGCCTTCCGCCTCGACGAGCGGGTGCTCAAGCCGCGCGTCGCCGGACTGATGGCCGTCGGAGGCTCGCTCGTCGGTCGGTGGCACACGCTCGCCCTCCCGGTCCTGCACACCCTGACGTTCTCCATGCAGACCGCCGTGGTCGACCAGCTGGTCGTCAGCGGCTGCGGCACCCCCAAGTCGGTGGTCCTCGACACTGCTGCCCTCGAGCGCGCCGGCCAGCTCGGGCGGCACGTCGCCGGCCAGCTCGGCCGCCCGTTCGACGAGGCCGTGTATGCCGGCGAGCCCGGGGTGTGCCCGCTGTGCCACCTGTCAGTCATCGAGCTGCGCGGCCGGGAGGTCGAGTGCGCGACCTGCGGTGCGCAAGGGCTCCTGCAGTCCGACGGCTCCGTCGAATGGACCTCCCTGGACACCTCGGTGATCACCATGGCGGAGAAGCACGAGCACTACCGCGAGATCATCGAGACCGCGCAGCGGCACGGGGCGGAGCGGTCCCGGATCGACGGCCTCGCGGCCGCCTACGACTCGTTCGATCCTGTCGTCCACCCGGAAGGGAACTGACCCATGCACGTCCTCATCGCCGGTGGCGGTCTGTCCGGACTCGCCCTCGCCCAAGGCCTGACCAAGGACGGCCACACCGTCGAGGTCTTCGAACGCGACCCCGACCTCACCCGCAAGCAGGGCTACTACCTGCACATGAATGCCTTGGGGGGCAACGCCCTTCGCCGGTGCCTCCCTGACGACCTCTACGAGCTGTACCAACGAACCTCCCGTGCCAACTACGAGCGCCACGAGTCGATCGTGCTCGACGACCAGTTCAACGAGCTCAGCTCCCAGCACCACATGGGACCCCCCAACGACGGCGACCGCCCGCACACCGGCGTGCATCGCCGGACCCTGCGCCAGATCCTCTCGGGGCGACTCGACGGGGTTCTCCACGTCGACTCCCCCGTGGTGTCCTACGCCGAGGACGCGGAATGCGTGGCCGTCACCCTCGCGGACGGACGGACGGCCCGGGGTGACCTCCTCGTGGCCGCCGACGGCATCCGTTCGGCCGTGCGGCAGCAGAAGCTGCCGGAGGTCGCCGTGGTCCCGACCGGTGTCGCCGGAATCGGTGTCTACGGGCGGACGCCGCTGACGCCCGACCTGTTCGCGGCGATGCCTCCGGTCCTGCACCAGGGCGTGATCATCGCGGTCGACCGCACGGGGTCGAGGATGCTGCTGGGTGAGTACCAGCCGCGACAGCTGGCGGGTGCGGCCGCGGCCGAGGTCGCGCCAGACGTAGCCGTCGAGACGGTGGAGCCCTACCTCATGGTGAGCTGCAGCGTCGCCCCGGGCACCGTGGTCCCACCGGTCGGCGAGTGGACTCCTGACACCCCGATCGAGCTTCGCGACTCGATGCTGCGGGCCATCGAGGGCTGGCACCCGGTGGCCAGGCAGATCGTCGGCCAGCTCGAGCTCGACTCGCTCTTCGCGATCCCGTTCGGCTACCTCGACCTGGCGCAGGAGTGGACCTCGTCCCGGGTGACCCTCGTCGGCGACGCCGCGCACGGCATGCTGCCGACCCTGGGCATGGGGGCCAACCTGGCGTTGCACGACGCAGCCACCCTGGTGGACCAGCTCGCCCGGGTCGACCGCGGCGAGACCGACCTGGTCGGTGCCGTGGCAGCCTACGAGGAGCACATGCGGGCCACCGCCTACCCCATCCACGCCATGACGCTCGACCACGACCGCAACTTCGGCGGTGGGGCGCTGGCCCGACCGGGCGGCGCCGGATCCGGCGGTTCCGGAGACCGCGCATGAGTGGACGGCTGGCTGGCAAGGTCGCCCTGGTCACGGGGACCGGAGGGGGCATCGGACGTGCGACGGCCCAGGTCCTCGCCCGCGAGGGGGCGCACGTCGTCGGCTGCGACCTCGACCCGGAGGCGTCGGCGGAGACGGTTCGGCTGGTGCGCGACACCGGCGGACGGATGGATGACATCGCGCCGGTCGACCTCGCCAGCGCGGAGGGGGCTGCCGCCTACGTCGACGAGGCGGTACGGCTCGCGGGGGCGGTCGACATCCTGGTCAACAACGCCTCCGCCATCCGCTTCGGAGCCATCGACGAGCTGTCCGTGGACGACTGGGCCTTCACGATCCGCAACGAGCTCGACATCGTCTACTACGCCATCCGCGCAGCCTGGCCCCACCTCAGGGAGCGTGGGGGGTCGATCGTCAACCTCGGCTCCATCTCGGGGTCTCGCGGAGCCTTCTTCATGCCGCAGAACGCACACGGCGCCGCCAAGGGAGGTGTCCTGGCGTTGACCTGCCAGCTCGCCGTCGAAGGCGGCCCGCTGGGCATCCGGGTGAATGCCGTCAGCCCGGCGATGACCGAGACTCCCCACACCGCACCCATGCTGCGGGACCCCGACGGTCCCGCCGCCGACATCGTCGCCCGGATCCCGTTGCGCAAGTGGGGCCAGCCCGAGGACATCGCCCACGCCATCCTGTTCCTGGCCAGCGACGAGGCCGGCCACGTCACGGGGGTCAACCTCCCGGTTGACGGCGGAACGGCAGCGGTGGGCTGAGATGGGCCGGGAAGTCCCTGTGGCGGCCGACCGCCCTGCCTTCGCCGGGCGGTTTCTCGAGCGGGGCGACACGGCATACGACCAAGCGCGGGTGGGACGGATCTTCAACGAGCGGCGCGAGGACCGCTATCCCGCAGCCGTGCTCGAGGCGGCGTCGATCGACGACGTCATCGCAGGCATCCGGCTTGCACGACAACGAGGGTGGCGCGTCTCGGTCCGCTCGGGTGGTCACTCGTGGGCAGCCTGGAGCCTGCGGCAGGACGCCTTGCTGATCGACCTGGCCGCTCTCCGCTCGATCGAGTACGACGACGCGACGGGCATCGTCGTAGCAGGGCCGGCAACGAGGGGAGGACTGGAGCTGGCGCCCTTCCTCGCAGAGCGTGGACGAGCCTTCCCCGGCGGACACTGCCCATCGGTCGGCATCGGCGGCTTCCTGCTCCAGGGCGGCCAGGGGTGGAACAGCCGATCCCGCGGCTGGGCCTGCGAGAGCGTCGCCGGCGTCGACGTGGTGACGGCCGACGGTGACCTGGTCCACGCCAACGCCGACCAGAACGCCGATCTCTACTGGGCGGCGCGAGGGTCCGGTCCCGGCTTCCCGGGCGTCGTCGTCGCCTTCCACCTGCAGACCTATGCCGCCCCGCGGGTCATGTGGCACGACACCTGGACCTTTCCCCTCGCCGAGGGGGAGGCGTTGCTGCACTGGATGCACGATCTCCTGCCCTCCCTGGATCGGCGAGTGGAACCGGTGATCGCTGCGACGCGGCTGCCGAACGTCCCACTGCACCAAGGCGTGGAGCACCCCGGCGGCACCACCTTGCTCATCCACACGACGGTCATGGCCGACACCGACGACGAGTGCGCCGAGCTCCTGCGCCCCTTCGCAAGCGGACCGCTGGCGGGACGCGAGCTCGGCCACGTCCAGGGACGGACGACGATCCTGGACGAGAACGTGGTGCAGGCCGAGCAGAACCCGGAGAACCACCGGTACGCCGTCGACTGCACCTGGACCGACGCCAGCGCAGCCGACCTCGCCCCGCCACTGACCCGGCTGTGGAGCGAGCTGGACACGGAGCACTCCTTCTCGATCTGGTACGGCTGGGCGCCCACCCGCGAGCTGCCCGACATGGCGTTCTCCGTCGAGGGCAACGTCTACGTCGCCACCTACGCGATCTACACCGACCCTGCCGACGATGAGCACTACCGGACCTGGGTGCACGACCGGACGGCTTCGGTCGCGGCACAGGGCGGCGTCGGTGTCTACCTCGGCGACACGGACTTCGGCCGGCGCAATGACCGCTTCCTGTCGGACGAGCACTACGACCGGCTGGAGCAGATCAGGGCTGCGCGCGATCCGCAGGGCCGGTTCGAGACCTACCTGACGGGCGACCCGGACGGACTGAACGTCCATGGCTGACAACGGGATCCAGCCCCGACTCGACCATGTTGGCCTCGGCGTTGCCGACCTCGACAGAGCGGCGGACTGGTATGCCGCGGCGTTGGGCTACGAGCGCGAGCTCACCCTGCGGGTGGACGCCATCGACCTCGACATCGTCATGCTCCGGCACCCGCAGCACGGGGACCGGCTCGAGCTCCTGCACCGTCCCGGAAGCGCCCCAGGGCTGCGGGCGCAGGACCCGGGCGAAGCGGCCCTGTCCGAGACGTTCAGCCACGTCGCCTTCGACGTGGATGGGCTCGACGCGGCCTACGAGCACGTCGTCGCGCTCGGGGCGCGCGCCGTGATGTCTCCGCGGCCGTCGCCCGAGCCCGGCGTGCGGATGGCCTACGTGGCCGATCCCGAGGGCAACCTCGTCGAGCTGCTCGACCGGACGAACCTCGTCACGCCCACCCCCGAGCAGCCAAGCGCCGGACCGACTCACCGACCACACCCATCAAGGAGAACACCATGACCGACATCGCGATGCCCAAGGGCTTCCTCTGGGGGGTCTCGACCGCCGGCCACCAGAACGAAGGCGACAACACCAACAGTGACACGTGGTTCCTCGAGCACACCGATCCCACTCCCTTCCGCGAGCCCTCCGGCAAGGCGACGAACAACTGGGTCCTGTGGCAGGAGGACATCGACCTGGTGAAGGACATGGGGCTTAATGCCTATCGCTTCTCCGTCGAGTGGGCTCGGGTCGAACCCGACGAGGGCACCTTCTCCCCCGAAGCTCTCGACCACTACGAGGCCATGGTCGACGGCTGCATCGCAGTGGGGCTGGCGCCGGTCATCACCTTCAACCACTTCACCGCGCCGCACTGGTTCGCCGCCAAGGGTGGCTGGCTGGCCGCGGACGCCCCTGAGCTCTTTGCCCGCTACTGCGGAGCCGTGATGGACCGGTTCGGCGACCGCATCTCCCATGCGGTGACGCTCAACGAGCCGAACCTGCCCCGGCTCCTATCGTGGCTGCACATCCCCCAGTTCGTCCACGACCTGGAGCGGGCGAACCTGGAGGCGGCCGGGGTCTCAGCAGGCGTCGAGCGGTACCGCGCCTCCAACGTCGTCGTGCCGGAGGAGTTCGACGCGATCGGCGACGGGCTCACTGCCGGCCACCGGGCAGCGAAGGCCGCCATCAAGGAACGCCGCCCCGACCTGCCAGTCGGCTTCTCGATCGCCGTCGTCGACGACGTGGTGGTCGGTGACGACGCCTCCGTCCGCGACCGGAAGCGCGCCGAGGTCTACGGCCGGTGGTTCGAGCTGGCCAGGGACGACGACTTCGTCGGCGTCCAGAACTACGAACGGATGGCCTACGACGGCACGGGCGAGGTCCCTCCGCCCGCCGACGCCGAGCGAAACCAGATGGGCTCAGCGATCGAGCCGGCCTCCCTCGGGGGCGCGGTCCGGTACACCTTCGAGGAGACGGGTGTGCCGATCCTGGTCACCGAGCATGGCATGGCGACCGCCGACGACCGCCAGCGAGCCGCGTTCCTGGCACCGGCCCTCGACGGGCTCCTCGCCGCCATGGCGGACGGGGTACCGGTGCGTGGTTACCTCCACTGGACCCTGCTCGACAACTTCGAGTGGGTCTTCGGCTACGAGTCGGCACTCGGGCTCCACGAGGTCGATCGCGAGACCTTCGCCCGCACGCCCAAACCCAGCGCGGCGGCATACGCGGCCCTGGTGCGGCGACACTCGAGCGCAGAGTGACCCCCTCTCCCCCCGCTGGGTCGATGTCACCGCGCCGGGGACCCCCTGCGCGGTGACGTCAATCCGATCGCGTCCCGCGTGGCGAGACGTGCGCCGCTCCCCGTGGACGACGCCGCACCCGTCGTGCTCAACTAGAGGCATGTCTTCGACCACCGCGGCGCACCGCATGCACATGGGCTCCATGTGCAGCGGCGTCATGCGGTGTTGCTGCTGCGCCTGACCTCAGCCCGCACCAGCCCCGGCGCCCCATCGTGAGCGCGCCGCCCGATCGGAAGACGAAACCATGGCTTCATCCCTCCACAGCCACGCGGCATACCACCGCATCCACCTCGACCTGCACCTGACGCAGGGTTCGCTCTGTCTCCGAATGTGTTGCCCCGCACCGCATTCCGACAGCTCGACCCACACCCATGATCAGGAGCAGGACCATGACCGCCATCACCACCGCCGGCACACCCGGCGTCAACCGCTTCACCCGTAGCCAGCTGCTGCGCACCGCACAGCTGTTCGCCACCGACCCCGACCTCGAACGCGAGGTCGACCTCGGCGCCACCGAGCGCAGCTGGCGCCGGCTCGACGCCAGCGCCCACCTCGAGATCTGGCTGATCCACTGGCCGGTCGGGTCCACCACGGGCTGGCACGACCACCTCCAGTCGGAGGGCGCCTTCCTCACGGTCAAGGGCGAGCTCGCCGAGCAGTCCTGGTCGGGGAACGCCGCACACGACCGCTACCTGTGGGAGGGCGAGGGGCGTTCGTTCGGCCCGCGCCACATCCACAACGTGGCCAACCTCGGCGATCGCCCGGCCCTGTCGGTCCACGTCTACTCACCGGCGCTCCGTGGCATGACCCGCTACGCCTTGCTGGACAACACCTTGCGACAGACCGGCGTCGAGCGGGCGGGTGAGCAGTGGTGACCGCCACGACCGTCCACTGGGAGACCCGCCTGTTCAGTGACCCGACCGCGACGGCGGCCCCGACGCAGACCGGTCGCGGCTGGGACGCCCCGACCTACGCCGGCATCGACGACCAGCTCAGTGACGCCCGCAGCCGACTGGACCGGGTCAGCGCCCGCGCCGCCTACCAGGAGGTGCTCCACGGCCGCGCTGTCCTCGTCGACATCCGGCCCGCCGCGCAGCGCGCGTTCGAGGGCGAGGTCGCCCCCCACCTCGGACCGATCGTCATCGAGCGCAACGTCCTCGAGTGGCGGCTCGACCCACGACACGAGGCGCGACTCCCGATCGCTGCCTACAACGCCCGCGTGCTGATCTTGTGCCAGGAGGGCTTCACGTCGTCATTGGCCGCAGATGCGTTGCTGCGCCTGGGAATCCACCGGGCGACCGACATCGTCGGCGGCTTCCGCGCGTGGCGCGAGGCGGGTCTGCCGACCGCCCCGTGAGGTGAGGTATGCCGCGGGGGSACGGCCCCGCGGCATACCTCACCACTGCTGGGCTCAGCGGTGACGGCGGCGCGCCGCTCCCAGGCCGATCAGCGCGACGGCGGCGGCAGCCAGCGCGGCGATGCGTTCCGTGCGAAGGTCGCCGGACTCGGTGCGGGTGGCCTCGGTGAACCTGGTCTTGAGCGACTGGACCTGCCGTCGGGCGATCTCCTGCGGGGCCGTGCGGGTGTGCAGCTCGTCCACGGTGCCCGCGAGGCGCTCCCGCGCGGCGGCGATGTCGGCCTCGATCTGGTCGACGGACTTGCCGCTGTCGGCCGACGGCTTGCTCGAGTTCTCGCTCATGCGGGCTCCTTGCGGTTCAGGCGGGCAGAACGGGTCAGCCGAGGCCGAGGTCGCGGCGCAGCTTGGCGACGTGACCGGTGGCCTTGACGTTGTACCAAGCGTGGGAGACCTTGCCGGCCTCGTCGACGACGACGGTGCTGCGGATGACGCCCTCGACGGTCTTGCCGTAGAGCTTCTTCTCGCCGAAGGCTCCGTAGGAGTTCATCACGGACCGGTCCGCGTCGGACAGCAGCCGGATGGTGAGGCCGTCGTGCTCGCGGAACTTGGCCAGCTTCTCGGGCTTGTCGGCCGAGATGCCGAGCACCTCGTAGCCCTCACGGTGGAGGGTGTTGATGTTGTCGCTGAAGTCGCAGGCCTGCGTGGTGCATCCCGGGGTCATCGCGGCGGGGTAGAAGTACACGATGACCTTCTTGCCACGAAGGTCGGACAGCGAGACCTCGCCGCCCTGGTCGTCGGGCAGGGTGAAGTCGGGGGCGGTCTCACCTGCGGTCAGTCGCTCGGCCACTGCTGTCTGCTCCTCGTCGATCGGATAGGGTTATTGCGAGTAAGTTGCAATAACGTGGTTCCACCAGCGGTTCCCAACCTATCCCAGCCGGGCAACCGCCACCTCAGGACGACATCCACAGGACGACGGGCCCCGCACCACAAGGGCCTCGAGACAGGAGCGACCGTGCACGTGCCCGACGGATTCCTCGACGCACCGACGTCGGTGGGCACTGCCGTCGTCGCGGTCGCCGGGGTGGCGCTGGCGCTGCGCGGTGCGCGCCGTGAGCTCGACGACCGCACGGCACCTCTGGCCGGCCTCGTCGCGCTCTTCATCTTCTGCACGCAGATGCTCAACTTCCCCATCGCCGCCGGCACCTCCGGCCACCTGCTGGGCGGTGCACTGGCCGCGGTCCTGGTCGGGCCCTGCACGGCCACCCTGTCGATCACCGTGGTGCTCCTGGTCCAGGCGACCCTGATGGCCGACGGCGGGATCACTGCGCTCGGCACCAACATCACCCTCATGGGCCTGGTCGGCGTCTGGGTGGGCTGGCTGGTCTTCGTCGTCCTGCGCCAGGTGCTGCCGAAGCGCCCGCTGATGGTCGTGCCGGCCGCGGCAGCAGCGGCCCTGGTCTCGGTGCCGACGGCCGCCTTCGCGTTCTCGCTGCTCTTCGAGCTGGGCGGCACGGTCGACGTGCCGTTCTCGACGGTGGCCACGGCGATGGTGGGCGTGCACACCCTCATAGGGGTCGGCGAGGCGGTCATCACCGGGCTGGCCGTCTTCAGCATCGTCGCCGTCCGGCCCGACCTCGTCCACGGAGCCCGGCCCAGCCTCGAGACCCGCACCCTGACCATCCGCGACGGAGTGGCGGCATGAGCACCCCCCGGCCGCGCGTCTCCACCAAGCGCCTCATGGTCGTCGGCATCCTCGTCTGCCTCTTCCTGGCGGGAGTCGTCTCCTACTACGCCTCCAGCAGCCCGGACGGACTCGTGTTCGTGGCTGGAGAGCAGGGTTTCCTCGGCTCGGCGCGTTCCCACGCCAGCGACGGCTCCCCCTTTGCCGGGTACTCGACCCGCGGCATCGACAACGCCCGCGTCTCCGGCGGCGTGGCAGGCATCGTCGGCGGCGCCCTCGTCTTCGTCATCGCCGGAGGCCTCTTCCTCGCCGTCCGCCGTCGAGGCGAAGGCGACCCGGTCCGCGCGCCCTCCCGCGACGCGTCCACCGACGGCGACAACTGACGTGGGCGCGGGGCACGGTCACCACCTGCACTTCCACGGGCACTCCCCCGTCCACCGCCTCCCGGCGCACCTCAAGCTGCTGGCGCTCCTGGGTTTCGTCCTCACCGTCGTCCTCACCCCGCGCACCGCGTTCGCCGCGTATGCCGTGTACCTCCTGCTCGTCCTCCTCGCCCAGCACGTCTCCCGCGTTCCCTTCGGCTACTACGTCAGGCGAATGGTCGTCGAGGTGCCCTTCGTGGTCTTCGCCCTGCTGATGCCGTTCGTCGCGACCGGGCCCCGGGTCGCCGTGGGCCCACTCCACCTGTCCGAGCAGGGGTTGATCGGCGGGTGGGCACTGCTGGCCAAGGGCACCCTCGGCGTCATGGCCTCACTCGTGCTCGCGACCACCACGGAACCGCGGCACGTCGTGGCCGGGCTCGAACGACTGCGCCTGCCCCACCAGCTCGTGCAGATCATGGGCTTCATGGTCCGCTACCTCGAAGTCGTCACCGGCGAGCTGGCACGGATGAAGGTCGCGCGGGAGTCGCGCGGCTTCCAGGCCCGCTCGGTCCGCGCCTGGCCGGTGCTGGCGACGACGGCGGGGGCACTGTTCATCCGCTCCTACGAACGCGGCGAGCGCGTCCACCTCGCGATGCTCTCGCGCGGCTACAACGGCACGCTGCCCGTGACGCACCCTGCGACGGCCACGGCCGAGCAGTGGCGCGTGGCCGGCATACTCCCTGCTGTGGCGCTGGCCACCCTGCTCTTGGTGGTGGCCGCGTGACCACTCCCGTCCTCGACGTCCAGGGCCTGGCCTACGCCTACCCCGACGGCCACCAGGCGCTGTTCGGCGTGAACCTCCATGTGCACCAACGCGAACGCGTCGCCCTGCTCGGGCCCAACGGCGCCGGCAAGACCACCTTGGTGCTGCACCTCAACGGCATCCTGACCGCCGGCGCCGGCACCGTTGCCGTGTCCGGGATGCCGGTCACCAAGGAGAACCTGCAGGAGGTCCGGCGCCGGGTGGGGGTGGTCTTCCAGGACCCCGACGACCAGCTCTTCATGCCGTCGGTGCGCGCCGACGTGGAGTTCGGACCCGCCAACCTCGGGCTGCGCGGGGCCGCCCTCGAGGCGCGGGTGCTCGCGGCCCTCGACCGCGTGGGGATGGTCGACTTCATCGACCGTCCGCCACACCACCTGTCGTTCGGGCAGCGTCGTCGCGTGGCGGTCGCCACCGTTCTGGCGATGGAGCCCGAGATCCTCGTCCTCGACGAGCCGTCGTCGAACCTCGACCCCGCGTCGCGGCGCGAGCTCGCCGACATCGTCCGCTCCCTCGACGTCACGGTGCTGATGGTCACCCACGACCTGCCCTACGCCTACGAGCTGTGTCCGCGGTCGGTCGTGCTGTCCGATGGGGTCGTTGTTGCCGACGGGCCCACGCGGGACGTCCTCACCGACGACGCCCTCATGACTGCCCACCGGCTCGAGCTGCCGTTCGGCTTCGACCCGCGGACGATGGCGGCGCCCTAGTCAGGACACGCGGTCGGCCGGGTCCCAGACGGCTGGGTCACTACCCCATCGGCGCCCCACCGACGCGAATTCCCTGGGGGCGTGATCGACTCCGAAAGCCGGGCGCGACTGGGCGACACGACCGTAAGCCGTGTCGGACTCGACCAGCCAGGGACTCGGGTCGTCGATCGCCGCGGCTGGCGCGTCGAGCGCATCTGTCTGGAGCAGCCAGTGGGCCGTTCGGGCCAGGTGTGCCTCGACCCGCCAGGTGCCGCCCTCGGTGGCCCGTCGACGCAGGGCGGCCAACACGCCGGCTGCGAGGAGGTAGCCGGTCGCGTGGTCCAGCGCCTGCGCGGGCAGTGCTCCGGGCGTCGCCCCCTCACGCGACTCGATGAGCGAGATCCCGGTGGCGGCCTGGACGATGCTGTCGAACCCCCGACGCCTGCCCCAGGGGCCGGTCGGGGTCCAGGCCGTCAGGGTTGCGCAGACCAGCTGGGGGTGCTGCTCGGCGAGGTGGTCCGGGTCCAGCCCGTAGGCCGCGAGCGCACCGGGCCGGTAGCCGGTCACCAGCACGTCGGCCTCGGCCAGCAGGTCGTGGAGCCGGTGTCGGGCATGCTCGTCGTGCAGGTCGACCAGCGTCGAGCGCTTGCCCGCGTCCGTGTCGAGGTGGAGGGCCTCCAGCTCGGGCAGGTTCGGGCTGTCGACCCGCAGCACGTCACAGCCGAGGAATGCCAGGGTCCGCGTGGCGACCGGCCCGGCGAGCACCCGGGTGAGGTCGAGGACCCGCGGGCGCTCGGGCACGGGGACGGGGGCCGCCGAAGAGACTCCTGAGGGACCCCCGTCCGAAATGGTCCTCACCGAGAGCACGTCGTGACTGGCCACGGCGCCGCCCTGATCGGAGGCCATCCACTCGCCCACCGACCGCACTCGCACCGCGATGCCGTGGTCGGCCGTGACGACGTCCTCGACCTCCTGGGCCGACCGCTCGGCGATGGCCCCGGCTGCATCCTCGCGGGTCGTTTCCTCGGCCAGACCCAGGGCCCGCAGCAACCGCACCCGGTGATGGGGATAGTTGGCGTGGGTGCGGACCCAGCCGTCCCCCGCCTCGAAGAACCCTGACAGCGGCGCGAAGCCGGGCTCGTGCACGCCGTCCACGGTCTGCACCTGGTCGTTCCGGAACGACACCGACACCTGGCGCGGGTCGACCTGCACCCGGTCCAGGCCGCGCAGCGCGGCACCGGCGAGACCGGCCGCGGCAACGGAGCCGCAGGCGAGGGTGTTCACCGGTAGAGCGGCAGGGAGGCCGCTGCCGTCGACCACGTCGAGGTGCGCCGCGGCATACCCCTCGTCGAGGCCGAGGGCCGGGAGCACCTCGCGCAGAAGGTGGTTCACGGGTCGACTCTATGCCGCGCCCGGACGCCACCCAGATCGGCAGGGCAACCTCGGGGGGTCAGGGCTGCGTCGCCTTCCAGGAGGCGTACTCGGCGCGCAGGCAGGTGCCGCAGGGCCGGTAGCCCGCGGCGATGGCGCTCGCCTCGTCAGCGAAGAAGACGCGGTGCTGGACGTAGCCGCCCTGCCGGATGGCGCGCAAGGCGGACGGGCAGTCGAGGCGTCCGTAGAGCTTGCCCCGGCGGTTGCCACCGAGCGTCCCGGGAACCTCGCTCGCACAAGGCTTTCCGTCGGCCCCGATGAGGGTGAACACGGTGGCCTAGTAGCCCTCGGGGAGCAGCTCCCCCACAGGGGTGCTCGCCTCGAGGCGGTTGGCCGAAGGGGCGAGCGGGCACACCCACCGGTAGTCGTAGACGCACGAGGGGTTGTAGGCGAAGTTGAGGTCGGCCACCCAACGCCCCTCGTCGTCGCGGCCAAGGTCGGTGCCCTTGACCGTGTCGAGCAGGTAGCGCCCGGCTCCGTAGGTCTCGGTGCCGGCCGAACCGTCGCGCACCGGCAGGAACAGCCCGCCACCGTAGGAGTTGAGCCACCAGAGGTCGAGTGTCCCCAGACCCTCGAGCGTGACGCGACCGGCGCCGGCGAACGGCACGATCCCGTCGGTTGCCGACCGGAACTCCCACGGCTCCTGGTCGTCGACCTCCTCGACCTCGACGACGAACCGGTATGCCGGGTCGTACGGCGCGTGCCTCAGCTGCTGACCCTCACGGCGTGGGGAGGCGGGGTGCTCGAGGAACAGCCGCGAGCGGGCGTCGACCCACAGCGCGTGGGCGGTGACGGGGTCAGGCTCGGCGCGCACCACGGCATACAACGCATGCACCTCGCGCCGCCACGACGCGACGGCGAGCGCCGGCGGGTAGGTGAAGTCGTCGTCGTCCGGCTCGGGCACGGGATCAGTCCTCCAGGGCGTGGTCGTGGATGAAGCGCTCGGCTCGGCGGTCGGGAACGAGCCAGGTGATGGCAACGGCCACGTAGGCCAGCACCCCGAGCCACGGTGCCACCAACGACCCGAGGATGCCGAGCACGTAGACCGCGGGGCTCAGCTTGCCCTTGAGGTCGCGGCCGACCGCCTGGCGCAGGAGGCCGTCCGGCCCGTCGCGGCGGAAGACCGCCAGCTGGAGGACGTAGTACGCGACGGCGGCCCCCAACAGGTTGACCCCGTAGACGACGACCGGCAGCTGGGCCAACCGGGTGTCGTCCATCCACGCCGTCGTGAACGGCACGAGCGAGAGCATGAACAGCAGCCCGAGGTTGGCCCAGAGGATGGCCCCGCTCACGTGCCGGACCAGCTGGAACATGTGGTGGTGGTTGTTCCAGTAGATGCCGAGGTAGATGAAGCTGAGCAAGTAGGTCAGAAGGCCGACGAGGGACGGTCGGAGGGCCTCGAACGTCGGCTCCTCGGGGACCTTGAGCTCGAGCACCATGATGGTGATGAGGATGGCGAGGACGCCGTCGCTGAACGCCTCGAGCCGGCCGGTTCGCATGCTGGGAGTCTAGGCACACCCCACCGACGGTTGGGCCGCCCCTGACTGGTGCGCAAGGCGGGACTTGAACCCGCACACCCGAAGGCACCAGGACCTAAACCTGGCGCGTCTGCCAATTCCGCCACTTGCGCGTGGGGCGCCAGCCTAGCGGTCGCCGCTGCGTCGCTCAGTGAGCCCCAACCGACTCTCCACGAGCGGGAATGAGTGGGTTGGCGCTCACTCACCGAGGGCAGCGCGGGTCAGCCCAGGAGTTCGCGGAGGTGCGGGACCATCGCGCGGAAGGCCTTGCCGCGGTGCGAGATCGCGTTCTTCTCGTCGGGGCTGAGCTCGGCGGCGTGACGCGTGTCGCCCTCGACGACGAGGACGGGGTCGTAGCCGAAACCGTTGGCGCCCTTGGGCTCTCGAGCCAAGGCACCCGGCATACGCCCCTCGGTGCTGCGCACCGTGCCGTCGGGCAGGGCCAGCACCGCCGCGCAGACGAACGCTGCCGCACGGTGCTCGTCCTTGACGTCGGCGACCTGTGCGAGGAGCAGCTCGAGGTTGGCCTGGTCGTCGCCGTGTCGACCCGACCAGCGCGCCGAGAAGATGCCCGGCGCCCCGCCGAGCACGTCGACGGCCAGCCCGGAGTCGTCGGCCAGCGACGGGAGTCCGGTGTGGGCGGCGAGCGCCACGGCCTTGAGGCGGGCGTTGCCCTCGAAGGTCACCTCGTCCTCGACGACGTCCGGCGCGCCCTCGAACTCGGACGCCCCCACGATCTCGAGGCCGAGCTCCTCACACACGTCGGCGAGGATCGCCCGCAGCTCACCGACCTTGTGGTCGTTGCGGGTGGCGAGGACGACGCGGGTCACAGCAGCCGCTCGCGGGGTGTGGTCGCGAGCGCCTCCTGCTGCTTGCGGGTCAAGTCGGCGCACCCGACGGTGGCCTTGTCGAGCAGCTTGTCGAGCATCTCGCGGTCGAACGCGCCGTTCTCGGCCGTGCCCTGCACCTCGACGAAGCGACCATCGCCGGTCATGACGACGTTCATGTCGGTCTCGGCGGTCGAGTCCTCCGGGTAGTCGAGGTCGATGACCGCCTCACCCTTGACGATGCCCACGGACACGGCCGCGATGGACCCGGTGAGGGGCTGGGCATCCTTGCGGATGAGCCCCTTGGCGCGGGCGTCCTCGATGGCGTCGACGAGGGCGACGTAGGCCCCCGTGATGGAGGCCGTGCGCGTCCCGCCGTCGGCCTGGAGGACGTCGCAGTCGAGCACGATGGTGTTCTCGCCCAGCGCCTTGGTGTCGATGATGGCGCGCAGGCTGCGACCGATGAGCCGGCTGATCTCGTGGGTGCGACCGCCGACCTTGCCCTTGCGCGACTCGCGGTCTGAGCGCGTGTTGGTCGAGCGCGGCAGCATCTCGTACTCCGAGGTCACCCAGCCCGTGCCCTTGCCCTTGAGCCAGCGCGGCACGCCCTCGGTGAACGACGCCGCCACCAGCACCCGCGTGCGGCCGAACTCGACGAGCACGCTGCCCTCGGCGTGGTCCAGCCAGTTGCGCGTGATGCGCACCTCGCGGGTCTGGTCGGGGGTACGTCCGTCGTGGCGGGTGGTGGGGCTCGTGTCAGTCACGCCGCAAGGCTAACGGGGCCCTGCCCGGCGTCGGTGGCCCGGCCTAGGCTGGACCCATGGCTGACACCACCTCTCCCGCCCAGCGGCTCGGTGCCCACGTCGACTCGGCAGACCCGGTCAGCGCCGCCCGGGAGCGCGGCGCGGGTCTGAGCCAGTTCTTCCTGGGCAACCCGCAGGGCTACAAGGGTCCCGAGTACGACTTCGAGGGCGGCCCCGAGGCGCTGCGTGCCGCCGCCGAGGCAGCGGACGTCGACCTCTACGTCCATGCGCCCTACCTCATCAACGTCGCGACGACGAACAACCGGATCCGCATCCCGAGCCGCAAGCTGCTCCAGCAGTTCATCGACGCCGGCGCCGCGATCGGGGCCAAGGGGCTGATCGTCCACGGCGGCCACGTCGACAAATCCGAAGAGGTCGACAAGGGTTTCGACAACTGGCGCAAGGCGATCGAGGCCACCGACCTCAAGATCCCGCTGCTCCTCGAGAACACCGCCGGTGGGGACAACGCCATGGCCCGCACCCTCGAGCGCATCGCCCGGGTCTGGGACGCCATCGGCAGCGCCGAGGGGTCCGACAACGTCGGCTTCTGCCTCGACACCTGCCACGCGCACGCCGGGGGCATCGCGCTGGCCACCGCCGTCGACGAGATCAAGGCCATCACCGGGAGGATCGACCTCGTGCACTGCAACGACAGCCGCGACGAGTTCGACTCCGGGGCGGACCGCCACACCAACCTCGGCGAGGGCCTGATCGACCCCGACGAGCTGGCCGGTGTGGTCCGGGCAGCGGGCGCCCCGGTCGTCATCGAGACCCGCGGCGGCCTCGACGGTCAGCGCGCCGACCTCGACTGGCTTCGCGAGCGCCTCTGACCGAGGGTCAGTCCGCGTGCATCCCTCAGTCGACCAGGGGGTGCGTGGCGAGGAAGCGCCGGATGTGGTCTCGCGGGTTGTCGGCCAGGTGCGGACCGTGCGTGAACGCCGCGGTCGTGTAGTCGAGCTCGGCCAGCCGGTGGGCCGTCTTCTGGGTCAGCGCGAAGTTCGTGCAGAACGACTTGATCGGCCACCGCAGCCCGCGCACGTTGAAGATCGAGTCACCGGTGATGAGCACCCCGGACTCACGGTGCAGGTATGCCGCGTGGCCGGGTGAGTGCCCCGGTGTGTGCACCACTTCGAGGCCTCCCGCGACGTCGAGCACCTGGCCGTCGACGAGCCGCTCCCCCACCGTGACCGCGGGGAAGGCGTTGGTCCCGAAGAACCGCGTCATGAGCCTCGCGAGCAGGAACAACTGGTCGCGCTGGGCGGTGTGACCAGCCTCCGCGAAGGGGGCGTCGTCCTCGTGGATGCCGAAGTCGAGCCCGGTCCTCGCAGCCACGTGAGCCGCGCCGCCCGCATGGTCGGGGTGGGCGTGCGTGAGCAGCAGCCGGGTGACGTCGGACGGTCCGGAGCCGATCGAGGTGAGGGCCGCCATCACCTTGGGTCCGGACTGCTTGATACCCATGTCGACGAGCGTGACCTGGCCGTCGGCGTCGCGGAGGATGAAGCCGTTGACGAAGTCACCGAGCAACGGGATGCGCCAGACACCAGGCGCGATGGGAACGGCTGCCGCTCTGGCCATGACGAGAGCCTAGGCGATCAGCTGCCGCTGACCTCGTATGTCTTGCCCTGCACGGCGAGGTCCAGCGGACCCGACCAGACGGCGGCGGCTTGCGCGCGGCATACCTCGGGGTCGTTCCAGGGCGGGATGTGGGTGAGCATCAGTCGCCGCACCCCACCCGCGGCCACCGCGGCGGCACCCGCGCGGGTGCCGGAGAGGTGGACCCCTACGGTGGCGTCGCGGCCGTCGATGAAGGCGCTGTCGACCAGCGCCACGTCGGCCCCGGTCAGCAACGGTGTGAGCGCCTCGCAGGTGTCGGTGTCACCGGTGTAGGCGAGGACCGCGCCGTCGGCCTCGACGCGGAATCCGTAGGCCTCCACCGGATGGTTCACGCGAAATGCCGTGATGGTGAACGGGCCGACCTGGGTCACCTGGGCGTCGGCCAGCTCGTGGACCGCGAACTCCGAGCTCATCCCCCCGTGCTCGAGCCCGTGGTACATCAGGGCGAAGCGTTCCTCGGCACCCGTGGGGGCATGCACCGGGAGCTGGCCCTCAACCCGACCGCCGGGCCGGTACTTGCGGGTGACATAGAGACCGCACACGTCGACGCAGTGGTCGGGGTGCAGGTGGCTGACGTAGACAGCGTCGATCTCGGCCAGGTCGACGAAGCGCTGCAGCGGGCCAAGAGCACCGTTGCCGAGGTCGAGGACGACCGACCAGGTGCGGCCGGCGTGCTCTGCCTGCACGAGGTAGGAGGAGGCGGGCGAGTCGGGGCCGGCGAAGGAGCCCGAACATCCGACGACCGTGAGCCTCATCGGGCCCCTCCCGTGGCGGTCGGCGCAGCGACCGACCGGACCACTGCGTTCCCGAAGACGGCGTCGCTGTCGGCTCCGACCTCGGGACCGAGGAACCGCCGGGCGAGCCGGGTGAACTCCGCGGCGTCCCCGGTCGTCGTGAACCCGTGGCTCGGCGGCGGCAGGTGGGCGGGCCGCAGCGAGTCGGAGTCGGCGAGCACGCGGTAGACGTCCTTGGCCGTCTCGTCCGCGGAGGACACCAGGGTCACGCCGTCACCCATGACGTACGAGATGGCCCCGGTGAGGAGCGGGTAGTGCGTGCACCCGAGGACCAGGGTGTCGACGTCGCCGTCGACCAGCGGGGCGAGGTAGCCACGGGCCACGTCGATGACCTCCGGTCCGCTCGTGACGCCGGACTCGACGAACTCCACGAACCGTGGGCACGGGACGCTGGTCACGTCGAGGTGAGGTGCCGCGGCGAAGGCGTCGACGTAGGCGCCGGACTGGTGGGTCCCCCGGGTGGAGATGACGCCGACGCGATGGTTGCGGGTGGCTCGCGCCGCGCGTCGCACGGCCGGGCGGATCACCTCGACCACGGGCACGTCGTAGCGCTCGCGGGCGTCGTGCAGCACGGCGGCGCTCGCGGTGTTGCAGGCGATCACGAGGGCCTTCACGCCATGGTCGACCAGGCGGTCGAGGCACTCGAGGGCGAACTCGCGGGACTGAGCGATCGGGCGGGGACCGTAGGGCGCCCGGGCGGTGTCCCCGAAGTAGGCGATCGACTCGTGCGGGAGCTGGTCGAGCACGGCGCGTGCGACGGTCAGCCCGCCGTAGCCCGAGTCGAAGATCCCGATGGGTGCATCCGCCACGGGTCAAGGCTAGGTGCCGCCCTCCCCCTGCACCCCATCAACCCGACGTCTGGTGTGTCACACCGGCGGTCTGGGCGCCCGGGCGTCAGGGGGTGAGAGCGTGGGCGAGGGTCTCCTGCAACCAGGTGAGGAAGTCGTAGACCGCCAGCGCGTAGACCGCCGGGTCGTCCGGCGGAAGGCCCGACACCTGCTCCTCCAGCAGGTCGAAGTCGTCGTCGCGCTGGAGCCCGAGCCGCTCCCCCAGCACCAGCCGCACGTCGGTCAGCGCGATGAGCAGGGCGAGGGCCTGTGGCTGCTCGAGCGAGAGCTTCTGGTCCTCGATGCCGGACAGCGCCCGGATGGCCGTCGTGAGGTTCGCCGACTTGCGCGCTCGGAGGCCGTCCTCGGTCAGCCGCCGGAACTCGGCCGCGATCTGGTCGTCCTCCCGGTTGGCGGTCGGGAAGATGCGCTCGAGCGCCGGGTCGCGCTCCCGCGGCACCGAACCGCCCAACTCGGGCACCTGGTCGGCCGCCGACAACGACACCCCCATGCCGATGCCACCCAGCCCGGCCACGATCTGGTCGAACTCGTCGCCGTCCGCGGCACCGGGCACACCCTCGACGGGCTGCTCGGGCTCGACCAGCTCGAGCACCTGCTCCATCAGCCCGACGACGAGGCCGCGTTCGACCGCGTCGAGCTTCGCGACGTACCGGCCATCGCGCCGCTTGAACCCACGTGCCACGTCAGCTGTCCTTCTGGAAGGTGGCCCACAGCCCATACCCCTGGAGCGCCTCGGTGTCGGTCTCCATGCGCTCGCGGGCGCCCGTGGAGACGACGGCGCGGCCCTTGGTGTGGACGTCCATCATCAGCCGCTCGGCCTTGGACTTGGAGTAGCCGAAGTAGCTCTGGAAGACGAACGTGACGTACGACATCAGGTTGACCGGGTCGTTCCACACCAACGTGATCCACGGGACGTCGACCTCGGCGCGCTCGTCGGTGGAGGCACGCTCCTGCTCGACGGGCGCGACGGACATCTCGAGGGACATCTCGACGGACATCTCCAGGTGGACAGCATGCGGCACGGCCACCACCTTAGGCTGCCGAGGTGACCTCACGTTCACCCAGCACGGCGCTGCTCACGGACCACTACGAGCTCACGATGCTCGAGGCCGCCCTGCGCAGCGGTGCGGCCTCCCGCCGCTGCGTGTTCGAGGTGTTCGCCCGGCGCCTGCCCGAGGGACGCCGCTACGGCGTGGTGGCCGGGACGGGGCGGCTGATCCCCGCGATCGAGCAGTTCCGGTTCGGCGAGGGCGAGCTGGAGCAGCTGCGCGGGATCGTGGACGCCGCGACCCTCGACTTCCTCGCCGACTACCGCTTCGACGGTGACATCGTCGGGTATGCCGAGGGCGAGTGCTTCTTTCCCGGCTCACCCGTGCTCGTGGTCGAGTCGGACTTCGCGCACGGGGTGGTCCTGGAGACCCTCGTGCTGTCGATCCTCAACCACGACAGCGCCATCGCGTCTGCTGCGTCGCGGATGACCTCGGCTGCGGGAGACCGGCCGTGCATCGAGATGGGCTCTCGCCGCACCCACGAGGAGGCTGCGGTCGCCGCCGCCCGCGCGGCCTACATCGCGGGGTTTGCGACCACGTCGAACCTGGAGGCCGGGCGACGCTTCGGTGTGCCGACCGCCGGCACCGCGGCGCACGCCTTCACCCTGCTGCACGACGACGAACGGGAGGCGTTCGCCGCCCAGATCGCCTCGCTGGGCAAGGGCACCACGCTGCTCGTCGACACCTATGACGTCCCGGCCGCGGTCGCCCTCGCCGTCGAGCTCGCCGGGCCGGAGCTCGGAGGAGTGCGGCTCGACTCCGGCGACCTGCTCGTCCAGGCGCGCGAGGTGCGTGAGCAGCTCGACCGTCTCGGTGCCGCGGGCACCCAGATCATCGTGACCAGCGACCTCGACGAGTACGCGATCGCGGCACTGGCCGCCGGGCCAGTGGACCGCTACGGCGTCGGGACCTCGCTGGTCACCGGCTCGGGTGCGCCGACGGCGGGGATGGTCTACAAGCTCGTGTCCCGCGAGGACGACTCCGGGACGATGGTCGGCGTCGCCAAGCGGAGCAAGGACAAGGCCTCGGTCGCCGGCCGCAAGTATGCGCTGCGCCGGCGCAACACCCGCGGGATCGCCGAGGCAGAGGTGGTCGGCATCGGAGCGCCCCCGCTCGACGACGGGGATGACCGCGTGCTGCTCGTGCCGCTGATGACCGCCGGCCGGGTCGTCGATGACGCCGTGCTGGACCTCGAGGCCGCCCGGGCGCGACACGCGGCCTCCCGCGCCGAGCTCCCTGCCACCGCCCGGAAGCTGCAGCGCGGGGAGCCCGCGATCCCGACGGCGTACCTCGACGGCGAGTGACTGCTGGTGTGGCAGTAGCGTGCGAAGCATGAGCCTCGCGCTGGTCATCGTCGACGTGCAGAACGACTTCTGCGAGGGGGGCTCCCTCGCCGTGGTGGGGGGCGCCGAGGTGGCGCGACGGATCAGCGAGCACGTGCTCGCCCACCACGACGACTATGCCGCGATCGTCGCCACCGCCGACTGGCACGACGACCCTGGCGCGCACTTCAGCCAGGCCCCTGACTTCGTGGACAGCTGGCCGGTGCACTGCCGAGTGGGCAGCGACGGTGCACTGTTCCACCCGGCGGCCGAACCGGCGTTCGAGTTCGTGGAGGCGATATTCCGCAAGGGCCACCACAGCGCGGCCTACAGCGGGTTCGAAGGACACACCGTGCAGGCGGACGTGACGGTGGGCCTGGCCGACTGGCTGCGCGAGCGGGCCATCGAGGAGGTCCATGTGGTCGGCATCGCCACCGACTACTGCGTGCGCGCGACCGCCCTCGACTCCGCCGAGGAGGGCTTCGACACGACGGTGCTGCTCGACCTCACCGCAGGGGTTTCTCCCGAGAGCACGGCGGCAGCGCTGGCCGATCTGGCTGCTGCAGAGGTCGCCACCCGTGGTGAGGTCGTGAGGGCGTAGGAGCCGCGCGGCCTACCCCTCCTCCCACCCGGAACTTCTCACAGACCCGATGACGGGACTGTGCGGCAAGTGTTACGAGCGCTTTACGGCGGTCGCAGGGGTGCGAAACATCCGTTTGTCACGCTTCCCGGGTGACCACGAACCTGACCTCGGGCGACTCCGCCACCGCGACGGCGCCGGCCAGCACGGCCGGCGCCACACCTGCCACCACCTCAACCACCACCTCGACCACCACGTCTGCCCCGATCCACCGGTCCGGCCGCTGGATCGACCACTGGGATCCTGAGGACCCGACGTTCTGGCGCGGGGGCGGGCGCTCGATCGCCCGGCGCAACCTGAGCCTTTCCGTCTTCGCCGAGTTCCTCGGGTTCTGCGTCTGGGCCCTCTGGAGCGTGGTCGTCCCCCTGCTGCCGGCAGCCGGGTTCAGCCTCACGCTCGACCAGCAGTTCTGGCTCATCGCCGTGCCCAGCCTGGTCGGCGCGACCGTGCGGATCCCCTACACGTTCGCCGTCCCGCGCTTCGGCGGACGCAACTGGACGATCATCTCGGCCCTGCTGCTGCTCATCCCCGCGTCTGCACTGGCGTGGGTGGTGACGCAGCCCACATCGTCGTTCGGCCTGCTCCTCGCGTGCGCGGCCCTCGCCGGTTTCGGGGGCGGCAACTTCGCCTCCTCGATGACGAACATCTCCTTCTTCTTCCCCGAGGCGGAGAAGGGCAAGGCCCTGGGCCTCAACGCAGCCGGCGGCAACCTCGGCACGGGCCTCGTGCAGATGGTCGTGCCCGCGGTCATCGTCATCGGGGCGGGGACCCACCTCGAGCGGGCCGGCCTCATGTTCATCCCCCTGGCCGTGATCGCTGCGATCCTGGCCTGGCGAGGGATGGACAACCTCACCGGAGCCAAGTCCGACTACCGCAGCTTCGCCGCGGCGACCCGCAACCGGCACACCTGGATCATCTCGTTCCTCTACATCGGCACCTTCGGGTCGTTCATCGGCTACTCGGGCGCGTTCCCGACGCTGCTCAAGACGCAGTTCCCCGAGACCCCGACGACCATCGCGTTCCTCGGTGCCCTCACCGGCGCGCTCACCCGGCCGCTGGGCGGCATGGTCGCCGACAAGCTCGGCGGCGCCCGGGTCACGATCGCCTCGTTCGTGCTGCTCGCCGCAGGCGCTCTGGGCGCCATCGAGGGGCTGAAGTCGCACAGCTTCGTCGTCTTCTTCAGCTCCTTCCTCGTGCTCTTCGTGGGTGCCGGCATCGGCAACGGCGCGACCTACCGGATGATCCCCGCGGTCTTCCGCGCGGGCGTCAGCCCGGAGCGCCTCCCGATCGCGCGCAAGACGGCTGCGGGCTGCATCGGGATCGCGGGTGCGGTCGGCGCCTACGGCGGCTTCTTCATCCCCCGCGGCTTTGCCATGGCGAAGGCGCACTACGGCTCGCTGGTCCCAGCGCTCTGGGTCTTCATCGTCGCCTACCTGCTCATGGCCGCGACGACGTATGCCGTGTACGCGCGGCGCAGCTCGTCGCTCGCCGGCGAGACGATCTGAGCCGGGAAACCCATTGACCCCCACGCCCGACACCATCGGCAGCCCGACTCCCAGCGCCACCAGCGCTGGGAGCCCAGGCGTCGCCACCCACTGCCCGTACTGCGCGCTGCAGTGCGCCCAGACCCTCACGGCCACCCCCGGACTCGACGGTGCCAACGGCGTCACCGTCGAGGGCCGGGCCTTCCCCACCAACCGGGGGGGCCTGTGCCAGAAGGGCTGGACGAGTGGCGAGCTGCTGACGACCCCCGGGCGGCTGACCACGCCGCTCGTGCGTGGGAGCGACGGTGAGCTGGCCCCGGTCGGCTGGGACGAGGCGCTGGACCTCGTCGCGGACCGGCTCCTGCGGATCCGGAGCGAGGACGGCGCCGACGCGGTGGCCGTGTTCGGCGGAGGCGGACTCACGAACGAAAAGGCTTACCAGCTGGGGAAGTTCGCCCGAATCGCCCTCGGCACGGCGAACATCGACTACAACGGCCGGTTCTGCATGAGCAGCGCGGCCGCCGCAGCCAACCGCTCCCTGGGCATCGACCGCGGCCTGCCCTTCCCCCTGACCGACCTCGCCGGTGCAGACGCCGTCCTCCTGCTCGGCAGCAACCTCGCCGAGACCATGCCACCCTCCGTCGCCCACCTCGCGGACGTTCGTGGGCGCGGCGGGCTCGTGGTCGTCGATCCCCGCCGCAGCGCCACCGCGGACCTCGCCAAGGACGGTCAGGGACTGCACCTGCAGCCCGTGCCCGGCACCGATCTGGTCGTCCTCCTGGCGATCGCCCACGTCCTGCTCTCGGAGCACCTCACGGACGCCGACTACCTGGAGGCCCGCACCACCGGCCTCGAGGACGTGCGCCGACGCTGCGCCGCGTGGTGGCCGGAGCGAGCCGAGCAGGTGTGCGGTGTCCCTGCGGGGCTGCTGCGCGACTGCGCCCGGCTGCTGGCCGCGGCGAGTCCCGCGCAGGGCGGACGTGGGGCATTCGTCCTCACCGGACGGGGCGTGGAACAGTCCCGACAAGGGACGGCAACTGTCTCGGCGGCGATCACCCTCGCCCTCCTGCTCGGCCTGCCCGGCCGCCTGGGTAGTGGGTACGGCGCGGTCACGGGTCAGGGCAACGGCCAGGGGGGCCGCGAGCACGGCCAGAAGTCCGACCAGCTCCCGGGCTACCGGATGATCGACGACCCCGACGCGCGCGCCCACGTGGCCGGTGTCTGGGGTGTCCCGGAGTCGTCGCTGCCGGGAAAGGGAAAGCCGGCCGTGGAGCTCCTGGCCTCGCTGGGCACACCAGGTGGCCCGCGCGCCCTGCTGGTGCACGGTTCCAACCTGCTCGTCAGTGCTCCCAACGCCCAGCCGGTCGCTGATCGGCTCCGTGCGCTCGACCTCCTCGTGGTCTGCGACTTCGTGCCGTCGGAGACCGCGATGCTCGCCGACGTCGTCCTGCCCGTCACGCAGTGGGCCGAGGAGGAGGGCACGATGACCTCGCTCGAGGGCCGGGTGATCCGACGCCGCAAGGTGGTCGACGCCCCGTCTGGTGTGCGCAGCGAGCTGTGGGTCTGGGCCCAGCTCGCCTCACGTCTCGGCTCGGCAGGCACCTGGGACACCGAGCCGAGCGTGGTCTTCGACGAGCTCGCACGGGCGAGTCGGGGCGGACGGGCCGACTACAGCGGCCTGAGCCACAGCCGCCTCGATACCGGGGAGGCCCTGTTCTGGCCGTGTCCCGAAACTGCTCACGGCGAGGCCCCGCATCCGGGCACGCCACGGTTGTTCGGCGAGTCCTTCCCCACTTCGGACGGGCGTGCCCGGATGGTCGCCGTCGACCACGTCGGACCGGCGGACGACCTGCGCCCGGACGCACCGCTCTACCTCATCACCGGCCGTGTCCTGCAGCACTACCAGTCTGGGGCCCAGACCCGACGGGTCCCGGCGCTGGCGACAGCGGTCCCCGGCGTCTTCGTCGAGGTGCACCCCCTGCTCGCTGCCCGTCTCGGCGTCGTCGAGGGTGAGAGGCTGCGCCTGACGACGAGCCGGGGTTCGGTCGCCGTCCCGGCACGCATCACCGACTCCATCCGCCCGGACACCGTGTTCATGCCGTTCCACTGGGCAGGGACCAGCAGCGCGAACCGCCTCACCAGCGACGCGACCGACCCCATCTCGGGCATGCCCGAGTTCAAGGTGTGCGCCGTCGAGGTCACACCGGCGCGAGTCCAGCTCGCGGACCAGGGCACCCACCGCGTGACTGCCGAGGCCCGGACATGACCCGCCTGGTCGTCGTCGGCAACGGCATGGTCGGCTCGCGCTTCGTCGAGGACCTGCTGGGCGCCGACGCTGCCGGCCGGTTCGAGGTGACGGTCGTCGGCGCGGAAGGCTGCGAGCCCTACAACAGGGTGCTGCTCAGCGAGGTCGTCGCGGGCAAGCACGACCTGGCCGCCCTCACGCTGCCGACACCCTCCAGCCCCCGGCTGCACGTGATGCGCGGCGAGAGCGTGACCCACGTGGACCGCGAGGACCGGCTCGTGGTCACCGACGAGGGCGCACGCCTGCGCTACGACCGCCTCGTCCTCGCCACCGGTTCGGCGGCGCGGGTTCCCCCGCTCCCGGGGCTGTGGACCGGCAACCACCTCACCAGTGGCGTCCACGCCCTGCGCACCATCGACGACGCCCGCGAGATCGTCGCCGCCACGCTGAACGCCCACCGCGCCGTCGTCCTCGGCGCGGGCGTGCTGGGCATGGAGGCCGCCTGCGGACTCGCCAGGCGTGGAGTAGCCGTGACGGTTATCCACCCCGCGAGCACCCTCATGGAGCGCCAGCTCGACGAGGAGGCCGGGCGGGTCGTCGAGCTCGCGATGTCGGGCCTGGGCATCGACCACCGCGTCGGCGTGGGCGCGACCGAAGCCCTGGTCGAGGGCGGTCGGCTCCACGCCCTGCGCCTGGACGACGGCGAGGTGGTCCCCGCCGACCTGCTCGTGCTCGCGACCGGCACCCTCGCCAGCACCGCCCTGGCCAGCGCCGCGGGCCTCACCGTCGACCGCGGCGTCGTCGTCGACGACAACCTCCGCTCGCCCGACGACGCCCGCGTCTTCGCCATCGGCGACTGTGCCCMGCCGCCCGAGGGCGGCACCGGCCTGGTCGCCCAGGGCTGGGACCAGTCGCGACGGCTCGCCGCGCACCTGTGCGGAGACGCCACGACACCGGATCCCTCGGCGCCAAGGCCGACCTCCACGTCGCGGCAACCGTCGACGGTCGGCAGCGACGTCGTGCGGCTCAAGGCGCATGGCCTCGACGTCGTGACCATGGGGGTGTGTGGCTCGCAGCGGGTCGACGACCCGGCACAGCGCACGCTGCGCCTCAGCGACCCCGACGTCGGCCGCCACATCGAGGTGGTCGTGTCCGGCGGCAGGCTCGTCGGCGCCACCTGCGTCGGTGCCGGCGCGGTGGCGGCAGACCTCGTCACGACGTACACCCGACGCACACCGGTGCCTGCCGACCCGGCATACCTGCTGCTGCCCGCCCTCGCGCCGCACCCGACGAGCGCGCCCACCTCGCCCGGCGCCATCCCCGACGACACCACGATCTGCCGCTGCAACGGCGTCACCAAGGCCGACATCTCGGCGTGCGTCCACGAGGGGGCAAGCACCGTGGACCAGGTCGCCGGCGCCACCCGCGCCACCACGGGCTGCGGTGGGTGCACCGACGACGTGTGCGCCCTCGTGGACTGGCTCTCGTCCAGCGCGGGCCCGAGCGCAGCGGGCGACACCGCCCCCGCCCATTCCTCACCCTCCGACCTCCGCCTGGGTGAGAACCACGTAACGAAGGGGAAACACGTGATCCACAGCCCTGAAACCGCGGTCTCCTAACGTGGCCGCCATGGTCCAGAACCCGTCTCCGCGCCAGCTTGTCGTGGTCGGCGGCGGCATGGTCGCCCGACGCCTCGTGGACGCCCTGCGTTCGCGCGACACCGCCGGCGAGTGGGCGGTGACGCTCCTGTGCGAGGAGCCGCGGGCACCCTACGACCGGGTCGCCCTGACGTCGTACTTCACCGGGCGCGACCCCGACGACCTCGCCCTCGGTGGGCAGGAGCTCTGGGACGACCCACTGGTCACCCTGCGCCGCGGCGTCGCCGCGACCGCGGTGGACCGTGAGGCCCGCACGGTGGCGACGTCCGACGGCCGCACGCTCCCCTACGACTCGCTCGTCCTGGCGACGGGTTCGTATGCCGCGGTGCCCCCGGTCCCCGGCAAGGACCTCCGTGGGGCCTTCGTCTACCGAACCATCGACGACGTCGCCGACCTGCGCGCCTACGTCGAGAAGCTGCGCGAGGAGCTCGGCCGACCCCTGCGCGGAGCAGTCGTCGGCGGCGGGCTCCTCGGGCTGGAGGCCGCTGGCGCCCTCACCGCGCTCGAGGTCGGCACGACAGTCGTCGAGTTCGCCTCGCGCCTCATGCCCCTCCAGGTCGACGACGGCGGCGGCGAGGCACTGCGCCGGCTCATCGAGGCCCTGGGCGTCACGGTCCGGACCGGCACCGCCACGTCCAAGATCGTCGGTCGCCTGGGCCGCGTCGCGAAGATGGAGTTCGCCGAGGGCGCTCCCCTCGACGTCGACGTCGTGGTGTTCGCCGTGGGCGTCCGACCGCGCGACGAGCTCGCGCGGGACGCCGGACTCGAGGTCGGCGAGCGCGGTGGCGTCGTCGTCGACGACTCCTGCGCGACCGCCGACCCCGCCGTCTGGGCTGTCGGCGAGGTCGCCTGCATCGGTGGACGGACCCTCGGACTCGTCGCCCCCGGCTACACCATGGCCGAGATCGTCGCCGACCGGCTGCTCGGTGGCGAGGGCACCTTCCCCGGCGCCGACCTGTCCACGAAGCTCAAGCTGCTCGGGGTCGACGTCGCGTCCTTCGGCGACGCCTTCGCCGCCGAGCCCGGCGGCCTCGAGGTCGTCATCTCCGACCCGGTCGCCGGCGTCTACAAGAAGCTGGTCATGTCCGACGACGCCCGCACCCTGCGCGGGGGCATCCTCGTCGGCGACGCCAGTGCGTATGCCGCCCTCCGCCCGATGGTGGGTCGCCCCCTGGGTGGCGACCCGGCGGCATACCTCCTCCCCGAGGGGTCCGCGCCGGCACCGGCGGGCGACCTGCCCGACGAGGCGACAGTGTGTTCCTGCAACAACGTCTCCGCCGGGGCGATCCGCTGCTCGGTGACCGAGGACGGCTGCACCGACCTCGCCGGGGTGAAGGCGTGCACGCGCGCCGGGACGAGCTGCGGCTCCTGCCTCCCGCTCGTCAAGCGCCTCGTCACCACCGAGCTCGAGAAGTCCGGCGTCGAGGTGAGCAACGCCCTGTGCGAGCACTTCGGGCTCTCGCGGGCACAGTTGTTCGACGTGGTCCGTGTCCAGGGCCTGACGACCTTCAGCGAGATCATCGGCCGCCACGGCACAGGCCGCGGTTGCGACATCTGCAAGCCCGTCATCGGCTCGATCCTCGCCTCGCTCGGCACCGGACACATCCTCGAGGGTGAGCGGGCCTCGTTGCAGGACACCAACGACCACGTCATGGCCAACCTGCAGAAGGACGGCTCCTACTCGGTCGTCCCTCGCATCCCGGGCGGCGAGATCACGCCCGAGGGGCTGATCGTCATCGGCGAGGTCGCCAAGGACTTCGGGCTCTACACCAAGATCACCGGTGGCCAGCGGATCGACCTGTTCGGGGCTCGCATCGAGCAGCTCCCGAAGATCTGGAAGCGGCTCGTCGACGCGGGCTTCGAGTCCGGCCACGCCTACGGGAAGTCGCTGCGCACCGTGAAGTCGTGCGTCGGGTCGACCTGGTGCCGCTACGGCGTGCAGGACTCGGTCGGTCTCGCCATCGCCCTGGAGCTGCGCTACCGCGGACTGCGGTCCCCGCACAAGCTGAAGCTGGGGGTGTCGGGCTGTGCGCGGGAGTGTGCCGAGGCACGAGGCAAGGACGTCGGGGTCATCGCGACCGACAACGGCTGGAACCTCTATGTCGGCGGCAACGGCGGCTTCACCCCCAAGCACGCCCAGCTGCTCGCCGAGGACCTCGACACCGAGACCCTCGTGCGCACCATCGACCGCTTCCTCATGTACTACATCCGCACCGCGGACCGGCTGCAGCGCACCGCGATGTGGGTGGAGGACCACGAGGGCGGGCTCGACGCCATCCGGGCGGTCGTGCTCGAGGACTCCCTGGGCATCGCCGCTGACCTGGACGACGCGATGGCGGGCCACGTCGACGGCTACGAGGACGAGTGGGCTGCTGCGCTGGACGACCCCGAGAAGCTGCGCCGGTTCGGGTCCTTCGTCAACGCGCCGGACCAGGCCGACGACTCCCTCGCCTACGTCAGCGAGCGTGGTCAGGCCCGACCGGCCACGCCGACCGAACGAACCGATGGCTCGGTGCTCATCGCCGGAACGACCTTGGAGGTGCGCCGATGACCGCCGAGATGAGCCTCTCGTCACGTGCAGCGGAAGCGACGTGGCAGCCGGTCTGTGCCCTGGAGGACCTGCCCCGCGAGCGCGGTGCCTGCGCGCTGGTGGACGGTGCCCAGGTCGCGTTGTTCCGCGCCTACGACGACGCCGTGTATGCCGTGCAGCAGCTCGACCCGTACAGCGGCGCCCACGTCATGTCGCGGGGCATCGTCGGCACCCGCGGCGGAGCACCGACCGTCGCCTCACCGATGTACAAGCAGGTCTTCGACCTGCGAACCGGCGAGTGCCTGGACTCCGTCGGGAAGGACGCCCGGCACCTGCTCGTCTACCCGGTGCAGCTGCTCGACGGCGTGATCAGCATCGGGCGGCCGTTCCTGCCGGGTCAGCCAGACCTGACCGTTCAGCCTGACCTGACCGTTGAGCCTGACCTGACCGTTGAGCCTGACCTGACCGTGCAGCACGGTGCCGGGTGACGACGCTCGTCGGCCTCGAGGTCGCGGATCGCCCCGTGCTGGTCGTCGGTGGCGGCCCCGTTGCCGCACGTCGGGCAGCCCGGCTGGTCGCGGACGGCGCAGTCGTCACGGTGGTGGCTCCCCATCTCTGCGAGGACCTCGTCGACCTGGTCGCAGCCGCACGAGTGGGCTGGCACGACAGGGAGGTCGAGGAGTCCGACGTCGAGGGGGTCTGGCTGGTCCATGCCGCCACCGACGACCCGCGGACGAACACCATGGTCTGCGCGTGGGCGACCGCGCGCCGGGTGTGGAGCATCTGTGCCAGCGCGGCCGAGCACGGCTCGGCCCGCACCCCGGCGACGACCGACCTGGCCGGCCTGAGCCTCGCGGTCGTGTCCCAGGGTGCTCCCGACCCGGCACGCGCTCGCGCTGTCCGCGACCAGCTCGCGGCGAGCCTGCGCAACGGCGAGGTCGACCTCCGGCACCGTCGAGCACGTGCACGAGCCGGTCAGGGGCGGGTGGTGCTCGTCGGGGGCGGGCCCGGCGCTGCGGACCTGATGACCCTGCGCGCGCGGCGCCTCCTGTCAGAGGCGGATGTGGTCGTCACCGACAGGCTCGGCCCGACCAGCGTGCTCGCCGACCTGCCGTCCGACGTGGAGGTCATCGACGTCGGCAAGACCCCGGGCCTGCATGCGGTCACCCAGGAGGAGATCAACGCGATCCTCGTGGAGCAGGCGGGGCGTGGACGGCTGGTGGTGCGGCTCAAGGGTGGGGATCCCTTCCTCTTCGGACGCGGTGGCGAGGAACAGCTGGCACTGGCTGCCCACGGCATACCGGTGGAAGTCGTGCCGGGCGTCAGCTCGGCGCTGTCCGCTCCTGCCGTCGCAGGCATTCCCGTCACCCATCGGGGCACGGTCGGTGCTCTGCACGTGGCCCACGGTCACGGCCGGCTCGACGACACTGCGGTCTCTGCCGTCGTCCGCGGCGAGGCGACCCTCGTCGTGCTGATGGGCGTCTCCCTGCTGGCCGAACACATGTCCCGGCTGCTGGACGCCGGCGCCTCCGACACGATCCCGGTCGCGGTCGTCGAGAACGCCAGCCTGCCCACCCAGCGGGTCACCACAGGGACCATCTCGACCATCGCCGACGTCTGCGCAGTGGGCGGCGTCAGGGCTCCGGCCGTGATCGTCATCGGTGCCGTTGCGGCGCCGGGGTTCCTCGAGGGCTGCGCGTGAGCGCTCGCCTGGGCCAGGTCATGGCCGGCTGCGTCGTGCTCATCACGGCCGACCGTCGATCGGGCGAGCTCGCCTCCGCGCTGACCCGCCGCGGCGCCAGTGTCCGGCACGCCCCAGCCCTCAGCATCGTGCCTCACGAGCACGACGAGGAGCTGCTCGCCCACACCAGGGAGCTGCTCGCCGAGCCCCCCGAGACCGTCGTGATCACGACCGGGATCGGGTTCCGCGGCTGGGTGGAGGCGGCCGACGCCGCGGGCCTGGCTGAGCAGCTCGTCACGGTTCTCTCGAGAGCCCGCATCATCGCGCGAGGCCCCAAGGCGCACGGGGCGATCCAGGCAGCCGGGCTGCAGGCCGACTGGGTGGCGGAGTCCGAGACGAGCGCCGAGATCCTCGACCTGCTGCTCGCTGAAGGCGTTGCCCAGCAACGGATCGCGGTGCAGCACCATGGCGCCGGTGCCGACGGCCTCGACACCGAGCTCGCCGCGGCTGGGGCGCTGGTCCGCAGCCTGGTCGTGTACCGCTGGGGGCCGCCACCGGACCCCGTGGCGCTGAAGCTGTCCGTCATCGCGGCCGCGGACGGCGAGATCGACGCGGCCGTCTTCACCTCGGCTCCTGGGGCGGCCGCCTGGTTGGCCGAGGTCGACGCCCAGGGTGTGGGCGAGCTCGTGCTGTCCAGGGTCCACAGCGGCACGATGGTGATGGCCGCGGTTGGCCCGATCACGGCCAAACCGTTGCAGGACAGGGGGATCGAGCCGATCGTGCCCGACCGGGGCCGCCTCGGCGCGCTGGTGCGCACCCTCGTCAGCCACTACGAACAAGCCCAGACCTCAGCCGTCCTGACCAGCGCCGGGCGCCTCCAGGTCCGTCGTACCGTGGCCCTGCTCGACGACCACGTGCTGCCGGTGTCCCCCAGCGGGCTCGAGGTGCTGCGGGTGTTGACCTCGGCCGGGGGCGAGGTCGTGACGCGAGCGCAGGTCCTGGCGGTGCTGCCGGGCGACTCGACCGATCCTCACACCGCCGAAGTGGCTGTGGCCCGCCTTCGTGAGGCCGTGGGACACAAGGGACTCATCCAGACAGTGGTCAAGCGCGGCTACCGGCTCACCACGACCTGAGGTCCTGCGACGCTAGTGCCGCCCACCCTCGGCCGCGCCCTCGACGATGACGGGCTCACCGTTGGCGACCAGCTTCCAGTCGTAGGTCGTGAACGTGGTCGGGTCGATGGGCTCCTTGTTGGCCCCCTTGTCGACCGTCCAGTCGATCAGGAGCTGTCGGATCTCGACCTGCGCGTTGTACAGCACCGGCGCGGTGGTCACTCCGGGGAAGCCGCCACCACCTGACTGGCGGTAGTTGTTGATGGCGATGACGAACTGTGCCGCAGGATCGATGGCCTGGCCGTGGTAGGTGAGGTCGACGATCCGCTGCCCCACGGGCAGGGCGATGTCGATGTCGTAGGCCAGCGAGGAGTCCAGGCCGCCCATGATGTCGTAGTTGTAGTCAGGGATGGGGCTCCCGGTCGTGGGGCTCAGGGCGCCGGTCACGTCGTCCGGCGCGTACGGTCCGGGGCTGGTCACGGTCTTGAAGTAGGCGGCCGAGAACTCGAGGTAGGCCTTGACCTGTGCCCCCGTGAAGCGGATCCCCAGGAGCGTGTTGTCGTAGATGTAGAGGCCGGCGATGTCGCGGACCGTGACGTTGCCGGCGGGGATGGCAGCGTCGCGGTTGAACGGTGCGGCGATGGAAAGCACCGGAAGCACTTCGTCGGGAGTGCCCACCAGGGCAGCCTTCACTGCCTCGGCCTGGACGTGGTTGATGAAGTCGATCGCGGCGGTGTCCTCGAACCGTGCGGTTGCCGCTGACATGGCGACCGTGCACCGGCCGATGACGGAGTTGACGTAGGTGCGCACGACCGCGTGGTCGTCACGGACGAGGTCTGCCACCTCCGGGTCCTCGGGCACCGCGTTGGCGTTGAGCACGTGCGAGTGCGAAGCGACCAGCTGCCAGCGCCCCTTGACGAGCTCGAGGTCGAAGTCCATCACCGACAGCCGCATGCCCCACTTCAGCGGTTCGGTCAGCAGGACCTTCTTGCCCGGCGTGACCTTGCTGGGCACGAGCTCCTCGACGATCTCGACGTGGGCGTGGCCGACGAGCACGGCGTCCACGCCGGCCACCTCTTCGGCGAGCTGGCGCGACGCGTTCTCGGGGAAGGGCAGCGCGTCACCGTAGGACGACCCGGGCTTGGCTCCCGAGTGGCAGGACACGATGACCAGGTCGCAGCCGGCGGCCTTGAGCCTGGGGACCATGACCTTGGCCTGCTCGACGATGCCCGGGAAGCGGACCTGACCCTCGACGTTGGCCTTGTCCCAGATGGCGACGCCCGGTGTCACGAGGCCGAGGATGCCGACCTTGACGTCCTTGCCACCACGCGCCTTGAAGGTGCGGATGAGATAGGGCTTGAAGATCGGGGCGCCGGTGGCCCAGTCGACCGAGTTGGCACTCAGCAGCGGGAAGTCGCACTGCGACTCGAAGGTGCGCAGGGTGTCGAGGCCGTAGTTGTACTCGTGGTTGCCCAGCGCCGCCGCGTCGTAGCCGATGGCGTTCATGGCCTTGGCCATCGGGTGGACGGGACCGCCGGGGATGGTGATCGGATCGACCTTGGCGTAGTAGTACGACAGGGGCGTTCCCTGAATCGTGTCACCGGCGTCGAGCAGAAGGGTGTTGGCCGAGCCCCGCTCGGCACGCAGGGCCGTCACGAGGGTCGAGATCTTGGCCAGCCCGATGTCGTTGTGGGCCGAGTCGTCGTACTCGACGTCCTTGAAGTAGTCCCAGTTGAAGACGTTGCCGTGGGTGTCCGTCGTCCCCAGCACGGTGAGGCGGAACCGCCCCGGCGTGCCGGCAGCCCCGGGCCTCGCGGCGGGCCCCGCGTCCAGCGCAGCGTCCGCACGGGTCGCACCCCCGAAGAAGGCGGCCCCAGCTCCTCCGACCACGGCCATCGCGATCATCTCGCGACGGCTGCGCTCCTGCACGGCGAGCTCCCGGGCGACGGTGCGGGCGGACGTCATGAGTGCCTCCAACCTGAGGGTGTCCGGGCTCTCGACGGAGTGCCCGGGGCGCGAGCCACGGCTGCGTCGACGTGGCGGTTCTTCCACCCTAACCGCTGTGGCGGATAGCCGACCATGGTGTGCACAAAACCGGCATTGTGCACTCAACCCGGCGTCACCCGATGCTGTAGTCCGATCCCTCGGCGCCCCGGGTGGTCCCGCCAGAGGCAGCACCACCCCGGCTCCACGACCAGGCGTACGCGCCGTCATCGACCGCCCGGCCACCCTCGCCGAGCTCCAGCGGGCGGAAGGTGTCGACCATGACCGCCAGCTCGTCGAAGAACTCCACCCCGATCGAGGCCTCGGAGGCACCGGGCTGCGGCCCGTGCGCGTGGCCGCCGGGGTGCACCGAGACGGAGCCCTTGCCGATACCCGACCCCTTGCGCGCCTCGTAGTCGCCGTCGACGTAGAACATGATCTCGTCGCTGTCGACGTTGGAGTGGTAGTAGGGCACGGGGATCGACAGCGGGTGGTAGTCGACCTTGCGCGGCACGAAGTTGCAGATCACGAAGTTCCAGCCCTCGAAGACCTGGTGCACGGGCGGCGGCTGGTGGACGCGGCCGGTGATCGGCTCGAAGTCGCGCACGTTGAACGCGTAGGGGTAGAGGCAGCCGTCCCAGCCGACCACGTCGAGCGGGTGGAACGGGAGCGTGTGGACGGTTCCCACGATGCCGCCACTGCTGGACGGCCCGTTTCCGCGGTGCTTGATGAAGACGTCGGTCTCGTCGTCCGCCTTGGCCCCCACGTCCTCCGCGAGGAGTGGACCCGACGGCCCGCGGAGGTCGCGCTCGCAGTAGGGCGCGTGCTCGAGCAGCTGGCCGAACTTGCTCAGGTAGCGCTTGGGCGGCGTGATGTGCGAGTTGGCCTCGATGCAGTAGGCCCGCAACGGCTCCTTGGTGGAACGTTTCGGGATCCACCGGTGCGTCGTCGCTCGCGGGATCACGAGGTAGTCGCCCTCGGCAACGTCGAAGGCCCCGAACACCGTCTCGACGCGTGCCCTGCCACGCTCGACGTAGACGCACTCGTCGCCGATCCCGTTGCGGTACCACGGGCTGGGAGCCCCGGCCACGGCATACGAGATGCGGACGTCACCGTTGCCGAGGACCAGGCGCCGCCCGGTCACGACATCGGTGCTCTTGACGTCCTTGGCCTCGAAGAGGTCGTGCAGCTTGAGGTGGCGCGGCACGAGTGGGTGGTTCGGCCTGGTCGAGAGGTCACCGATGGACCACTCCCGGGCGCCCGCGATGGTCGAGGGGATGTTGCGGTGGTAGAGGAGCGAGGAGTCCGAGGAGAACCCCTCCTCCCCCATGAGCTCCTCGTAGTACAGCTCGCCCTTCGTGCCGCGGGCCCCCGGCCGGCGGTGCTGGGTGTGCCTCTTGGGCGGGATGCTGCCCATCGCCTGGTAGTGCGCCACAGGTCCACCTCGGTGTGGTCTCGCGTCGGTGCGGGCCGGGTCCTCGGCCCCGCCCCACCCTAGTAGCCTCACCGCCATGACATCGCTGCCGGAGGCGCTCGCCGACCGCCCGGCCGAGCCGTCGCTGTTCGCCTCGCTGGTCGACGACGCCGCCGTCTTCCCCCCGGGCAACGCCCCCCTTCCCGMGGCGGKGCGCCGGCMCCGCCTCCACCGCACCAGCGGGTATGCCGCGTGCGTGGGTCCGCTGCTCGTCCCCGCCTCCGCCGCTCGTGACCTCGCCGGGCTCCTCGACGGCACACCCCTGACCGTGGTGGTCATCGGCCGGCCGGGCACGCCCCGCGTCGAGGTGGCCACCGCCGTGCGGCAACTCCGGTCGACCGCACTCGTCGAGGTGACCGGGGTCGAGCTCGGCTGGACGCCCGACTGGCGGGCCACCGACTTCGGCGGGCTGCCCGTCAGCCTCGAGGTGCCGCGGGGGGCCGACCAGCTCGCCGCGATCGCCGACATAGCTGCGGATGCCTCGGATTCCGTTGCGCTGCAGGCGAAGTTCCGCACGGGCGCCACAGAGACGTGGGCCTGGCCTGACGAACGAGAGCTCGCGACGTTCATCCGGACGGCCATCGACCACGACCTCGGGTTCAAGCTCACCGGGGGGCTGCACCACACCGTCCGGGGCACCCATGACGGACAGGAGCAGCATGGCCTCCTCAACGTCCTGGCCGCGGTGCGCTGGGCACTCAACGGTGAGGACGTCGATGAGCTCGTTCCCCTTCTGGCGGAACGTGATCCAGCCGTCCTCGTCCCCCAGATCACCCGCATGAGCGCCGCTGACGCGGCGATCGTGCGCGCCTTCTTCACGGCATACGGATGCTGTGAGGTGACCGACCCGATCGGCGAGCTCACCACGCTCGGCCTCGTCCAAGGAGCCTGACTTGTCCTCCGCCAGCACCTGGCTCGACCTCCCCGCCGACCACCCCTTCGGGGTCGCCCACCTCCCCTACGGCGTCTTCTCGACGCCGGACACCGCCCCGCGGGTCGGTGTGCGGGTCGGCGACTGGGTGCTCGACGCCAGCGAGGTGGCGCGCATCGGTCGTGACGCCTTCGGCGTGGGTGAGGGCCCCGACCTCACGGCGGCGTGGGAACAGCCGAGCCTCAACCCCTTCCTCGAGCTGGGGCACGAGGCCTGGGCGGTCGCCCGCGCGTGGCTGGTCGAGATCCTCACCGACGACGTCCACGAGGACGGCGTCCGGCCACACCTGCTCCCGCTCGAGGGCGTCACCCTGCACCTGCCGATCGAGGTCGCGGACTACGTCGACTTCTACGCCAGCGAGCACCATGCGACCAACGTCGGGCGCATCTTCCGCCCCGACTCCGAGCCGCTCACCCCGAACTGGAAGCACCTGCCGATCGGCTACCACGGACGCTCGGGCACGGTCGTCGTCTCCGGGACCGACGTCGTGCGGCCGCAGGGCCAGCGCAAGGCCCCGACCGACCAGGCGCCGACCTTCGGCCCGAGCCGCAAGCTCGACATCGAGGCCGAGCTGGGCTTCGTCGTGGGCGGCAGCACCACCCTGGGCGAGCCGGTCGAGGTCGGCCGAGCCGCCGAGGAGCACCTGTTCGGTGTCGTCCTGCTCAACGACTGGAGCGCCCGGGACATCCAGGCGTGGGAGTACGTCCCCCTGGGACCGTTCCTGGGCAAGTCGTTCGGCACGTCGATCAGCGCCTGGGTCACCCCGCTGGCCGCCCTGGCGTCGGCCCGGGTGCCGCTTCCCGGCCAGGACCCAGAGCCGCTGCCCTACCTGCGTGGTGACGCCGACTCCGTGTTCGGACTGGACCTGCACCTCGAGGTGGAGTGGAACGGCAGCGTGGTCGCCCGACCCGAGTACCGCGACATGTACTGGTCGCCCGCCCAGATGCTGGCCCACCTGTCGGTCAACGGCGCCTCGATCCGCAGCGGTGACCTCTTCGGCTCGGGCACCATCTCCGGCGCCGCGAAGGACACCCGCGGCAGCTTCCTCGAGCTCTCGTGGAACGGCACCGAACCGGTCCGGCTCGATGACGGCAGCGAGCGCACCTTCCTCGAGGACGGCGACACCGTCGTGCTGCGCGCGTGGGCAACCGGCGCGGACGGCGTTCGCCTCGACCTGGCCGAGGTCAGCGGCACGATCCTCCCGGCGCGCTGAGTCCTAGCTGCGCGGCTGCTTGCCCACGACCACGTTGGTCTTGGCGAGCTTGTCGTGGAGCGCCTGCTTCTTGTCGTCCCAGGCGGGCCAGAGGAGGTCCACCAAGGCTGCCAGCGAGAAGAGGTTGCCGACCAGCGGGATGTTGCCGAGCAGGCTCAGCACGGCCTGCACTGAGGTGCGCCTCGCAGCCACGGCGACGGTCAGCGGTCCCGGGCGCTCGCGCAACCGCACACTGATCCCCATTGCGGACTTGCCGGGAGTCGCCCCCGTGCGAGTCAGGAAGAAGATGGCGTACGCGAACCCGATCAGCGCACCGACGACCCCGAAGGCAAGCAGGTAGCCGTAGTTGACGGCGCTGGTGTTGATGCTGTCCAGCGTCGAGGTGTCCCCCGAGTCGACGGCGGTGGTGATCTCGTCCCACACCGGCTGGATCGCCTTGAAGGCCAGCCACCCGCCGAGCACCAGGAGAATCAGGAACTGGATGATGCCGTCGATGAGGTAGGCGCCGACGCGCTGCCAGTACCCGGCCAGCGGCTGGCCGTCCGGCGTGGTCGCCGCAGGCTGCATCCCCGGGTAGGCGGGGGCGTTCCAGCCACCCTGTTGGGGGGCGCCGGGGAACTGCGGGCTCTGCTGCCCCGGGTACTGCTGCCCCGGGTACTGCTGGCCCGGGTACTGCTGTCCCGGTGCGCCCGCTCCGGTGGCCGGCGGCGAGGCAGACCCGCCCGGCGCCTGCGGAGGCTGCCCCTGCGGCTGGTCCTGCACCTGACCCTGACCCTGTGTCTGGCCCTGTGTCTGGCCCGGGTACTGGGGCGGGTGTCCCTGACCCGGGAACTGCTGCTGCCCGGTCTGCGAGGCTGCTGCCGTCGGACGGGTGGACCGGGGCGTCGTGTGGTTGCTCCAGATCACGCCGTCGAAGTAACGCAGCTTGGTGTCGTCCTGCGGGTCGTCGTACCAGCCGGGAGTCGTTGGCGTACTCATGCCCCAAGCGTCTCACGCTGGCCGAGACGTTCACGCCACTCGTCCCCGGCCGCGTGGCCCCAGCGCGCACAGCAGAAGGGCTGGGGCGCGACTCAGAGGTTGCCGCGGGCGTCCTGCTCGCGCTCGATGGCCTCGAACAGCGCCTTGAAGTTGCCCTTGCCGAAGCCGAGCGAACCGTGCCGCTCGATGATCTCGAAGAACACGGTCGGGCGGTCGCCGAGCGGCTTGGTGAAGATCTGGAGGAGGTAGCCGTCCTCGTCGCGGTCGACGAGGATCTTGCGCTTCTGCAGCTCCTCGATGGGTGCCCGCACCTGACCGATCCGCGAGCGCAGCTCGGCGTCCTCGTAGTAGGAGTCCGGGGTGTCGAGGAACTCGACGCCGTTGGCGCGCAGCTCGTCGACGGTGCGCAGGATGTCGTTCGTCGCGAGCGCGAGGTGCTGGGCACCGGGGCCGTTGTAGAACTCGAGGTACTCGTCGATCTGGCTCTTGCGCTTGGCGATCGCCGGCTCGTTGAGGGGGAACTTCACCCGGTGGTTGCCGTTGGCGACGACCTTGGACATCAGCGCGGAGTAGTCGGTGGCGATGTCGTCGCCGACGAACTCGGCCATGTTCACGAAGCCCATGACCTTGTTGTAGAAGGTCACCCACTCGTCCATCTTGCCGAGCTCGACGTTGCCGACGATGTGGTCGAGGGCCTGGAAGAGGCGCTTGGGCGCACCCTCGCGCTTGACCCACGTCGACTGCCTGGCGACGTAGCCGGGCAGGTAGGGACCGTCGTAACGGGAGCGGTCGACGAGGGTGTGCACCGTCTCGCCGTAGGTGGCGATGGACGCGATCCGCACCGTGCCGTGCTCGTCCGTGACGTCTTCGGCCTCACGGACGACGCGGGCGCCGGACCGCTTGGCCTGGGCGACGCACTTGTCGACGTCGGGCACCTCGAGGGAGATGTCGACGACGCCGTCGCCGTGCCTGGCGTGGTGCTCGATGAGCGGGCTGTCCGGGCTCACCGCGCCGTTGACGACGAACCGGATCGAGCCGGACTTGAGGACGAACGACTTGTGGTCGCGCTGGCCGTTCTCGGGTCCGCTGTAGGCGACCAGCTCCATCCCCCAGGCCGACTGGTAGTAGTGCGCGGTCTGGCTCGCATTGCCGACGACGAAGACGATGGCGTCCCAGCCGGTGACGGGGAAGGGGTCCTTGCTCTCGTCGTACTCGACGAGGCCGACCAGCTGCTTGAGCTGCTCGATGTCGAGGTTCGCCTCGCGTTCCTGCGGGGTCAGGTCAAGGGACGTGTCGGTGGCGTGGGTCGTCATCTGTGCAGCGTGGCGCCTGGTCGGCGAGTGTGCAACTGTATGCCGCTGCGGTGCACAGTCTGCGCAGAATGCTGGCTTGGACACCCTTCGAGATGGACAATGTGACCATGAACCTGGACGAGCTCGACGGACGGCTCATCACCCTCTTCACGACGGCGCCGCAGATCGGGGTGCTGGGCGCCTCCCGCGAGCTCGGCGTCGCACGCGGGACCGTGCAGGCCCGGCTCGACCGCCTGGTCGAGCGCGGCGTCATCCGGTCGTGGGCGCCCCAGATCGACCCGGCGGCGATGGGCTACCCGGTGTCGGCGTTCTGCACGCTGGAGATCCGGCAGGGCCGAGGCCACTCCCCCGTGGTCGACCACCTGTCGCGCATCCCCGAGGTGCTGGAGGCACACACGATCACCGGTTCCGGGGACCTCTACATCCACATCGTCGCGCGCGACAACGCCGACCTGCAACGCGTCATCGATGCCGTCGTCGACGACGAGCACGTCATCCGGGCCAACACGGCCATCTCGCTGGCCACGCGCATCCCGCTGCGCACCCTGCCGCTGGTCCGTGCCGCGGCCGAGACCCCCTAACCCCGGCCCCTAGTCGTCGAGGCGGAAGCCGAGCTTGACGGTCACCTGCCAGTGGGCGATAGCACCGTCGGAGATCTGACCGCGGACGCTCTGCACCTCGAACCAGTCGAGGTTGCGCACCGTCTTCGTGGCCTGGGTGACGGCGTTCGCCACGGCGGACTCGACGCTGTCGGGTGAGGTGCCGACGACCTCGGAGATGGAGTACACGTGGTTGGCCATTGCCTGCTCCGTCCTCGGCGGCCCAGCGTCGCCGTCCTCGTCACGCTAGCGGCGCAGGCGCCGACGGACCACCCTCAGAGGCGGTCGCCCACGAAGAACCACGTGAAGAAGGAGATGCCCAGCAGCATGCCGATGTGCCCCAGTGCGGACAGCCATGGCCCGTGCGCCCAGCCGTCGTCGGTGGCCCCGGTGGCGTGTCGGCCACGAGTCGGCACCCACCGGGCCAGCACCAGCAGGCCGATCACGACGACCGCCCACCACGCGACCATGGCCGCCCAGCCGACCAGACGTGGCGCGCCGACCAGCCAGGCGACCCACGCGCACAGGGCGACGACCCCGAGCGCCGTGTGGGTGTTCAGCAGGCCACGCGGGGTCTCGGTCACCCCCGACTGCTTCTCCGTGGCGATGAGCCGCGAGCGGGTGAGCAACACGACCACCGCTGCGAGGGCGGTGAGCATCCAGACGACGTTGACGAGATCCACGCCCGCCACCCTGTCGTGAACACCCATCACCACGCAACGTCCGCGTCCGGTCGGTCGAGCTGGACCGAGGCCCGGGCTGGACCGAGGCCCGGGCTAGACCGAGGAGAAGGCGTCGGGGTCGGTGCCCAACCGGGCACGGAAGGCGTTGTCGAGGGCTGCGTCGTCCTCGATGGCCTCGTCGTAGTGGTTGTCCGCGGACAGCTCGAGAGCACTGGCCCGGTCGTCGTCGTCCAGCGCACCAGCGGCGATCTCGCGACGCACCGCCGCAATGGCCTCCGACGCTGCGGGCACATGGAGCCAGCGGTAGCCGGCCTCGGCGGCGTCCAGCTCCTCGTCGGTCATGTTCTGGACGGCGTCCAGGACGCCGCTCGACATCGCGGAGCTGTGCAACCTCAACGCAGCCGCGAGCGCCTCGTCTCCGACGCCCGGGGTCGGTCCCCCGGCCTCGAGCGCCGCACGGTTCCAGATGGTGTCAGCCTCGTCCATGGTGGCAGCATGTCACCTCATCCCTACCGGGCGCAGGACGAACGTCAGCGACGACCGACGAACCAGGCCCTGATCTTCTCGACCCTGGCCACGACCTGCTCCGAGGTGGCCTCGTCGAGTGACGGGCCGCCGCAGGCTCGTCGCAGCTCGTTGTGCACGACGCCGTGCGGCGTGCCCTTCTTGCGGGCATAGGCGGCCACGAGCTTGTTGAGCTCCTGCCGCTGCGCGGCGAGGGCCCGGTGGGCCGACACCGGCTGCTCGACCTTGCGGGGCCGACGGGTGCTCTGGGCCGTCTGCCGCTCGTGCAGCAGCACCGCCATCTGGTCCGGCTCGAGCAGGCCCGGGAGGCCGAGGTACTCCTGCTCCTCCTCCGAGCCCGTCACGGCGTTGAGCCCGAACTGCTTGGCATCGAAGAGCACGTGGTCGAACTCCGCGTCCGACTCCAGCGCCTCGAAGGCCATCGCGTCGATGTCAGGCGTGCGAGCGGTGCGGTTCGCGGCGTCGAGCAGGGCGTCCTCCTCGGCCCACATCGACGCGGCGCTGTCGTCCTTGGCGACCCGGTCGAGGGCGTGGTCGCGCTCGTCCTCCAGCCGGGCCGCGTGCTCGAGGATCACGGGCACGGACGGCAGGAAGACCGAAGCCGTCTCCCCGCGGCGGCGGGCCCGCACGAACCGGCCGACGGCCTGCGCGAAGAACAGCGGGGTGGACGTCGAGGTGGCGTAGACGCCCACGCACAGCCGCGGCACGTCGACCCCCTCGGACACCATGCGGACGGCCACCATCCAGCGCGAGTCGCTCGCGGCATACTCCTCGATCCGCGCCGAGGAACCGGCGTCGTCGGAGAGCACCAGGGTGGGCTTCTGCCCGGTCAGGGCCTCGAGGATCCGCGCGTACGCGCGAGCCGCCGTCTGGTTGGACGCGATCACGAGGCCGCCCGCATCCGGCACGCCACGGCGTACCTCCGTCAGGCGCTTGTCGGCTGCAGCCAGGACCGACGGGATCCACTCCCCCTTGGGGTCCAGCGCGGTGCGCCATGCCTGCGCCATCGAGTCCTTGGTGAGCAGCTCGCCGAGCCGGGCCGCGATCTCGTCGCCGGCCTTGGTGCGCCAGCGCATGGCGCCGCCGTAGGCGAGGAACAGCACGGGGCGCACGACGCCGTCACGCAACGCCTCGGCATACCCGTAGGTGTAGTCGGCGGACGAGCGGCGGATGCCGTCACGGTCCTCCGCATAGGTGACGAACGGGATGGGGGAGGTGTCGGAGCGGAACGGCGTGCCCGTCAGCGCGAGGCGGCGGGTCGCGGGTTCGAACGCCTCGCGGATCGCGTCGCCCCACGACAGCGCGTCGCCGCCGTGGTGGATCTCGTCCAGGATCACGAGGGTGGGCGCGGACTCGGTGCGGGTGCGGTGCAGCGACGGCTTGCTCGCCACCTGTGCGTAGGTCAGCGCGACCCCGTCGTACTCGCTGGAGTGGCGGGCCGAGGAGTTGGAGAACTTCGGGTCGATGTGGAGGCCGACCTTGGCGGCGGCGTCGGCCCACTGGGTCTTGAGGTGCTCGGTCGGCGCCACGATGGTCACGGCCGAGATGGTGCCGCGGCCGAGGAGCTCCGTGGCCAGGCGGAGGGCGTACGTCGTCTTTCCCGCGCCGGGCGTCGCCACGGCCAGGAAGTCTCGGGGATCCGCCTGCAGGTATGCCGTGAGCGCGGCCTGCTGCCAGGCACGCAGCTTGGCGGCCGTCCCCCAGGCCGCCCGCTCCGGGAACGCTGGTGACAGGTGGGAGGCGGCGGCGGTACTCATAGGGCGGCCACGGTATCCGGTGCGGCGAGACGACATGCCGAGGCCCCGGCGTCTGAGCCGGGGCCTCGGGGGTGTGCTAGAGCGTGTCGCCGGGAGGCGTCATGGATGGGGCGTTACCGGCCGAATCGGTCAGCGGCCCTGTCGGTAGGTCACCCAGGCGTTCTGCGCCCGGACGATCTGGCCGGGCGTGAAGTTGTCCATGCACGCGTCGTCCGTGTAGTCCATGAAGTTCGTGATCGGGTCGCGGCCGGCCTGGCTGGTGCAGGTGTCCCGTCCGGTCGGGCACCCGAAGGCCGGCGAGGCCTCGGCTGCCGTGTCGGTGACGTAGTCGCCCTGACCCGCGCAGCCGCCCTGGAACGTGTGGTAGAGCCCGAACCAGTGCCCCGCCTCGTGGGTCGCGGTGTCACCCTCGTCGTAGGGCGCGGCGTTGCCACCCTTCAAGCTCTGGTCCAGGACGACGACGCCGTCCATGACGTCGTACGACGACTTCGGGAAGGTCGCCCACCCGAGCAGCCCACCGGAGAGGTTCGCGGTGTAGATGTTGAGGTCGTCCATGGTGCCCTGGCGCAGGGCCGTCTTCATGGCCCGCTCCGCGCTGCTGCCCTGCGAGAGGTTGTACCAGCCGGCGTTGTTCGTCTTATTCACCCCGGCCTTGACGAACGAGAAGCCAGAGCCGCCGTAGGCGCTGTTCAGCACGCTCAGCTGGGCGTCGACCAGACCGGAGACGTCGCCGGTCGTGCCGCTGGTGATGATGTGGAAGTAGACGTTGACCGAGGTGGGCGTGAACGCACCACCACCGCCGGGCTTCCTGGCCGAGCCGTTGGCCGCCTTGGTGTAGCCCTTGGCTGCCATGGCCTTGGCGAGGCCGGCCTCCATGGCCTTGGTCTGGGCGGCGGACAGCTCGTTGCCGTCCTTGCGGTTGCCACCCTGCGCGCTCCGGGCGGCGTTGACCGAGTCGGAGTGCGTGGCGCAGTCGGCGGCGACCGTGGACTCGCCGGCCATCGGCTGGGCGAGTGCGCTGCCCTGGCCGAGGCCGAGTGCGGCGGCCCCCCACACCAACGTGGACAGGGCGATTCGAGAGCGAAGCAACATGTGCGTCCTTTCGCGGGTCACCACCTCCCGGGTTGGGAGGTGGCTCGACCTCGCACGCTAGGAGGCATCGCCCCTGTTCAGGGACGCAAGAAGGTAAAGAGTCGTTCAGGCTTTGGGGGCGACCCGGCGAGTGCGACCGCTCACTCGCCGCCGTCCTGCGGCGCGCGCAGCCCTTCGTAGATCTCCTTGCACGTGGGGCAGACCGGGAACTTCTTCGGGTCGCGTCCCGGCACCCAGACCTTGCCGCACAGGGCCACGACGGGGTCGCCGGACAGGGCGCTCTCGAGGATCTTCTCCTTGCGGACGTAGTGCGAGAACCGCTCGTGGTCGCCCGGTTCCTGCAGCTGCTCCTCGACCTGCTCGCGCTCCAGCACCGCGGTCGTGGTGGAGGGCTGGGCCTGCGGGACCAGCGGGTCGTCCAGGGGGATCTGGGGCTCGCTCATCCCCCGATTGTATGCCGGGCGGTGCTGCGGCTCAGTTCATCTCGGGGTCGGTCGGGAAGGTCGCCACGAACGCCAGGTGGTCACGTTGGCGACGCAGCACGCGGGTCCAGAGCTGCTCGGGGTCGTCGTCGAAGGCGTCGCGCCCCTCCGACTCGACGACGTACCAGCTGCCCGACGCGACCTCCTCCTCGAGCTGCCCGGGTGACCACCCGGCATACCCCGCGAAGATCCGCAGGCCCGCCACCTCGGGCACCACGATCGCCGGAGGCGTGTCGAGGTCGACGAGCCCCAGGCCGCCGAACAGCCGCTTGACCCCCAGCGGCTCGGAGTCCCCCGGGACGGTGACGAGGCCGAGCGCGCTGTCGAGGCCGACCGGTCCGCCTTCGAACAGCACGGAGGGAGCGGTGGCGTAGGCCTGCCAGTCGGGCAGCACCACGTCCACCCGCGCATCCATGGGGCGGTTCAGCACCACGCCCTGCGCGCCCTCCGCGTCGTGGTGCAGGAGGAGGACGACGCTGCGGCAGAACACCCCGTCGACGATCTGGGGCGTCGCGACGAGCAGGTTGCCCGACAGGTCGGTGGTCTCCACGGGTCCCATTCTGCCTGCCCGTGCCAAAGCCCCGGTCGCGGGGACCGGGGCTTTGGCCATTCAGTTGATGTGGACCTCAGGTGCTGCGGCGGTCAGCTGCCGCGCGCGTCACCCGAGGGCCGGGTATGCCGGGTGGCTCAGCCCCGTGCCGCGCGCGAGTAGCTGGGCCGGTCGCCGCGCGCGCCACCGGAGCGGTCGTCACGGTAGGAGCGGTTGCCGCCACCCTGACGGGGACCACGGGGGCCACCGCCGCGGGGACCACTGGACGGGCGTCCGCCACCGCGCTTCGGACCCTCCAGGACGCGGCGCACCTTGTCCTCGGGAACCGGGATGCCGCTGGGGGTCACGGCGCCGGTTGCCGCGAGGCGCGCGTCACCGGGGATCGCCTTGGTCGGGACGGCGTCGATGCCGGCGTCCTTGGCCATCCGCTCCATAGTGCGACGCTGGTGCGGCAGGGCGAGGGTCACGACGGTGCCCTTGTCGCCTGCGCGGGCGGTACGGCCCGAGCGGTGCAGGTAGTCCTTGTGGTCGGCCGGCGGGTCGACCTGCAGGACCACAGAGACGTCGTCGACGTGGATGCCGCGGGCGGCGACGTCGGTGGCTACGAGGACCGGCAGGCTGCCGTCACGGAAGGCGCCGAGGACGCGGTTGCGCGCGCCCTGGTTGAGCCCACCGTGCAGCGCCGCGGCGAAGACACCCTGCTCGCGCAGCTGGAGGGCCACACGGTCGGCACCGAGCTTGGTGCGCACGAAGACCACGGTGCGCCCCTCACGGTTGGCGACCTCGGCGGTGATCGTCTTCTTGTGCATCGGGTCGATGAGCAGCACGTGGTGCTCCATCGTGGTGACGGAGGCCTTGGCGTCGTCGGTGGAGTGCGTCTGGGGGTTCGTGAGGTAGCCCTCGACGAGCTTGTCGACACCCTTGTCGAGGGTGGCCGAGAAGAGCATCCGCTGGCCGCCGGCTGGCATCTGGTCGAGGATCGCGGTGACCTCGGGCATGAAGCCCATGTCAGCCATGTGGTCGGCCTCGTCGAGGACGGCGATCTGGATGTCGCGGAGCTGCACGGCCTCGCGCTCGATGAGGTCCTTGAGCCGGCCGGGGGTGGCGATGAGCAGGTCGACGCCGCGGTTCAGGGCGCTGATCTGGGTCGTGTAGGACAGGCCACCGGCGACGAGCTTGTGCTTGAGGCCGAGGACGTGGACGAGGGGCTCGAGCGCGTCGGAGACCTGCATGGCGAGCTCGCGGGTCGGGACCAGCACGAGCGCACGCGGACGACGGGGGGCAGCCTTGTCGCCGTCGGCGAGACGGGACAGCATCGGCAGGCCGAAGGCCAGCGTCTTGCCGGAGCCGGTCTGGCCACGGCCGAGGATGTCCATGCCTGCGAGCGCGTCCGGGATCGTCGCGGCCTGGATCGGGAACGGCGTGGTGATGCCGTCGCGGGCCAGTCGCTCGACGAGACGCTCGGTGAGTCCGAGTCCGGCGAAGCCGTTGTCGGCGTCGACGGTGACGGGACCGTCGACCGTCTTGCGGGTGGCCTTCACCCAGGTGTCGGCTTCCATGCGCTCGGCCTCGGGGTCGACCTGGGCGTCGAAGCTGCGCGGCGCGCGGTCGTTGCGGTCGAAGCTGCGGGCCGGGCGGTCGTTGCGGTCGAAGCTGCGGGCCGGACGGTCGCTGCGGTCGAAGCTGCGGGCCGGACGGTCGCTGCGGTCGAAGCTGCGCGGCGCGCGGTCATCGCGGTCGAAGCTGCGGGCCGGGCGGTCGGTGCGGTCGGTGCTGCGGGCCGGGCGGTCGCTGCGGTCGTAGCTGCGCGGCGCACGGTCATCGCGGTTGAAGCTGGTCACTCGGTGGTCCTCACGGTTGGTGTACTGACGGGGACCACGGCTGTCACTACGGTCACTGGCACTACGGTCACTGCGACGAGCCGGGCGGTCGTCACGGGTGGAGTCGCGGCGCTGCGGCCGCTCGTCACGGTTGAAGGGGCGAGCCGGACGGTCGTCGCGGCTGAAGGTGCGGGGGGCGCGGTCGTCGCGGTCGTAGCTGCGCGCGGGGCGCTCGCTGCGGTCGTAGCTGCGCGGCGCACGGTCGTCACGGTTGAACGTGCGGGCCGGACGGTCGCTGCGGTCGTAGCTGCGCGCACCGCGGTCGTCGCGGTCGTTGCTGCGCGCGGGGCGCTCGCTGCGGTCGTAGCTGCGCGGCGCACGGTCGTCACGGTTGAACGTGCGGGCCGGACGGTCGCTGCGGTCGTAGCTGCGGGCCGGGCGCTCGGAACGCTCGGAACGCTCGGAACGCTCGGGGCGACGGTCACCGTCGCGAGCCGGCCGAGCGGCATACGAGCTGCCACTGGAGGGCGCGGAGGACTGGCCGCGGTGGGCCTTCTTGGGGCCCTTCTTCGCGTCAGCCTTCTTTTCTGGGGTCCACCGGGCCTTTTTGGGCGCGCCGGATCGCAGGTTCTTGGGCACTGATATTCAACTCACTTCAGGTACTCGAGGTAGACACGTCTCGAGCGACCTGGCGAGGGCAACGAAAGAAGACGAGCCTCAGGCCCTTGGGGCCCGTTGGACCGGATCAACAGTTGTCATCCGGTGGGACTGCAGTCGGAGTAGGGAATGCGTCTGTGGCGCCTATGCCACCTCTTGGCGCTGCCAGGCGCCGCCGAACTGAGCCAGAGCAGTCTATCAGCGCCGGAAGGCCCGCCCGACCACGACGGACGTGACCCCGAGCACCACCCCGGAAAGGTCCGCCACGGCGTCCCACGGGTCACCTGAGCGGTTCGGCAGCAGGTAGTGCTGGACGAGCTCGCTCACCGGCGCGTGCAGGGCCAACAACCCCACCACGTATGCCGGGCGCACGCCGGCCAGCAGCCCCGCCACCGTGGGGAGCAGGAACAGCAGGACGTGGACGACCTTGTCGCTCCACGTCACCGGGCCCTGGAGGTCGACCCGCGGCCAGTAGAGCGCGGCCAGCTGGGCGAGCAGCAACAGCCCGAAGACGACGTGACGTGGGCCGACGACCACGGTTGCCTGTCCCGGTTCCGCGCTGAGCACGGCGGGCGGCGAGCCCGCAGGAGTCTGGTCGTCGGGTGACGCACTAGCCAATGAGCTCGGGCTCCTCAGCCATCCGCCTCGTCACGACTGCCTCGGGCGTCGTGCCGAGCACCGCCGCCTTGACCGCAGCGGCCACGACCTTGGAGACGTCGGGGTGGAAGACGCTGGGGATGATGTAGGCCGCGTTGAGCTCGTCGGGGTGGACGACCTCGGACAGCGCCTTGGCGGCGGCCAGCATGACGTCCTCGTCGATGGACGTGGAGGCTGCGTCGAGCAGGCCGCGGAACACGCCGGGGAAGACCAGCACGTTGTTGATCTGGTTGGCGAAGTCGGAGCGACCGGTGGCCACGACGGCGGCGTGCTGGGCTGCCGCGATGGGGTCGACCTCGGGCTCGGGGTTGGCCATGGCGAAGACGATCGCCCCGTCGTTCATGGTGGCGATGTCCTCCCCGGTGAGGATCCCCGGGGCGGAGACACCCACGAAGACGTCGGCGCCGGCGAGCGCGCTCTTGAGCGTGCCGGAGACACCGCGGTGGTTGGTGTTCGCGGCAGACCACGCGAGGGCGGGGTGCTCTCCCGACGCGATGTCCTCACGTTCGGGGTGCAGCACCCCGAACTGGTCGGCCACGACGACGTCCGTGGCGCCGGCCTTGAGCAGAAGCTTGAGGATCGCGGTGCCGGCGGCACCGGCGCCCGACATCACCACCCGGCATTCGCTCAGGTCCTTGCCGACGACGCGCAGGGCGTTGCGCAGGGCGGCCAGGGTCACGATCGCGGTGCCGTGCTGGTCGTCGTGGAAGACGGGGATGTCGAGCTCGTCACGCAGCCGGGCCTCGATCTCGAAGCAGCGGGGAGCCGAGATGTCCTCGAGGTTGATCCCCGCGAAGACGGGGCTGATCGCCTTGACCGTGTGGATGATCTCCTCGGTGTCCTGGGTGTCGAGGCAGATCGGGAAGGCGTCGATGTCGGCGAACCGCTTGAACAACGCGGCCTTGCCCTCCATCACCGGCAGCGCGGCCAAGGGACCGATGTTGCCCAGCCCCAGAACGGCCGAGCCGTCGGTCACCACGGCCACCGTGTTGCGCTTGATGGTCAGTCGCCGGGCGTCGGCGGGGTTCTCGGCGATGGCGAGGCAGACCCGCGCGACGCCCGGTGTGTAGATCAGGGACAGGTCGTCGCGGTTGCGGATCGGCACCTTGGACTCGATCTTGAGCTTGCCACCCAGGTGGGCGAGGAACGTGCGGTCCGAGACCTTGCCGATCTCGACGCCGTGCACCCCGCGCATCGCCTCGACGAGCTCGTCGGCGTGGGTGGTGTCCCGGGCAGCTGCGGTGACGTCGACGCGGAGGCGGTCGGCGCCGGAGGCGGTGACGTCGAGCCCGGTGACCAGCCCGCCGCCCTTCTCGATGACGCCGGTGAGCTCGGAGACCGCGGTGGCGCGGGCCGGGAGGGTCAACCGGACGGTGATGGAGTTGGACACGGACGGGGCTGCGCTCATGGTCGGCATTCTCCCGATTACCGCGGGGTACGCCGAACCGGTGCCGAATCGTGGCCGGCGACGCGACGGCGCCGCAGGCCGAGGGCCAGCCGTTGCTCGACGAGCTCCTGCCCCCTCACGGCGAGCCAGGCGCACACCACCGCCAACGGCAGCTCGACGACCACGGCCATCGCCAGGGCGACCCACCGCTCGCTCGGCGTCGGCGCTGTCACCACGTCGAACCACGCGTCTGTCGCGAGGAGCGCCGCGGTGGCACCCGCGACGGCGCCGAGCCAGCGCGCATGACGCAGCGCCGCCCACCCGGTCGCGGCCAGCAGGACCAGGAGCGCCACGTCGAAGCCGCCCCACGCGAGGTCGAAGTGCGCTGCCGGCGCGGTGCCGGGCAACGCCACGAACAGGTAGGCCGTCCACGGCAGCATGAGTGCCGCGAGCGCGGCAAGCGCCCAGCCGACGACCTTGACCCGCCGCGCCCGGGCCCGCATCAGGCCGACGCCGTCGGGGCCGCCGTCGGGGCAGCTGCGGGGGCCGCTGTCGGGGACATCGCGCGCAGCAGGTAGCGCTCGTGCTCGATCTCGCGACCCCAGAAGACGGTGTCGGTCAGCTGCACCACCACCGTCTCCCCGACCAGCTCGCGGACGACGGCGGCGAGCTCGTCGGATGGCACGCCGGCACGCCAGGGCAGGTCCGGCTTGCCGTCGGCAGCCTCCAGTCCCCAGCGCCCCTCGACGAGCACCATCCTGCCGCCGGGCCTCAGCAGGGTGGCCCATCGACGCAGCGCCTCCGTGGGGTCCGGAAGCGTCCACAGGATGTGACGGGCGAAGACCACGTCGAACGAACCCGCTTCGAAGGGCGGCTCGCTCGCGTCCGCCGCCGCGATCTCGATGGCCGACCCGAACGGTGCAGCCTTGGCCACCGCTCGCCGCACCATCTCCGGTGACAGGTCGATGCCTCGCACCTGGTGGCCCATCTCGGCCATCAGCACGCTCATCGTGCCCGTGCCGCAGGCCAGGTCCGCCACCAGCGAAGGCGTCGTCGGCAGCCAGGTGCGCAGCAGGTCCTTCCACGCGGCGCGGATGTCGGAGTCGAGCAGCCCGTGGTCGGGGTAGGTGTCGTACTCGGCGGCGAAGTCGTCCCAGTAGCGGCGGATCACATCTGTGGAAGGTCCAGGAGTGCTCATCGGCTCCAGCCTAGGCTGAACGCATGACACGACACAGCGGGTCACACGTGGAGGTCACCGGCTCAGGCACCGCGTCCGCGGCGCCGGACGTGGTCCGCGTCAGGGCCGGGGTGCGCTGCGACGGCGACGACGTGTCGTCCGCCCTCGCCGATGCAGGCAGCCGGGCGCAGGGACTCGCCCAGGCCGCGCGCGACCACGGCGTGCTGGACGCCGACCTGCGGACGACGGGCACCGGCGTCCACCCGCGGCACGACCGCGAGGGGGTCACTGTGGTGGGGTACACGGCATACCAGAGCCTGTCGGTCACGGTGCGCGACCCGGGTCGCGTCGGCAGCCTCGTCGAGGCCTTCGCCGGCGTCGCGGGCAACGCCCTCACGATCGACCACATCGGGCTCGAGCTCGCCGACTCCGCACCCCTGCTCGCCCAGGCTCGCGAGGCCGCCTTCGCGGACGCCAGGGCCAAGGCGGAGCAGTATGCCGCGCTGGCCGGCCGCGAGCTCGGGAAGGTTGAGCGGCTGTCCGATGTTGATCGGGGTGGAGCCCAGCCCCGGTTTGCGATGATGGCAGCCGGCAAGGCGGCAGACCTGTCCGTCGAGCTGGGCGAGAACTCGGTGACCGCGACCGTCGCGGTCCGATGGGAGTGGACCTAGAGATGGCAAGCACGACGCTGACGGCGGAGAACTTCGAGAAGACGATCCTCGAGGGAGGCACCGTGTTCGTGGACTTCTGGGCCGAGTGGTGCGGCCCGTGCAAGCGGTTCGGACCGGTCTTCGAGAGTGCCTCGGAGAAGCACACCGACGTCGTCTTCGGCAAGGTGGACACCGAGGCCGAGCAGGCGCTCGCCGCCGCCGCGAACATCACCTCGATCCCCATGCTCATGGGGTTCCGCGACGGCATCCTCGTCTTCGCCCAGGCCGGCGCGCTGCCCGCGCCCATGCTCGAGGACGTCATCACCAAGGTGCAGGGCCTCGACATGGACGCCGTACGCGCGGACATCGAGTCGCAGAAGGCCACCCAGAGCTGATTCGCCGCGTTCGTCTGCTCCACCGCTCGGCGATCGGCCGCCCCGCGTCAGCGGTGCGCCGCGAGCGAGGGGCCGTGGCTGGCCGACCTGCTCGTCCACCACTGCAGGAGCAGCAGGCCGCCGACCAGGATGCAGACCACCTCGGAGATCGCGGCCGCGAAGACGTAGAAGCCCTCCCACCGGTCGTGGATCCCCATGAAGCCCACGGTCGTGGCGAGGACGAACGCGCCCAGCGTGGACGCTCCGAAGCCCAAGGTCAGGAACGCCGGCACCCAGTGCTCCCAGCGCAGCAGCAGGACCGCGATGACCACGCCGGCGACGACGTTCACGAGGAAGGCGGGCCCGACCGACTGGTGGCGCACGCCGCCGAACCAGAGCTTCAGGTGGTCCGCAGCCGACACCACCAGGGCGGCCGCACCCAGTGCTCGCCACTTCATGACGCCCTCCTTCTCCCGGCCGACGCCGCACGGGCGTCCTGGTGGTGGAGACGGTTCAGGGTCGGGTCCCGTTCAGTGGTCGACGCGTTCGGTGGTAGCCGCCTTCAGTGGCCTTCGCGTTCAGTGGTCCAGTTGCACTGGCGGGTCCGCGGGCGGACCGAACGCCGCCAGGAAGCGGTCGCGGAACGCATCCATCCGCCAGGTCGGCGCGTCGGGACCGGGACGCATCCCCTCCTGCCAATTCCAGCCACTGACCCGCTGCGTCACGCCCGGGTCGTGCGCCACGATGGTGACCGGCACCCGGTGGCTGGCCCCGGGTCCTGAGACCACGGTCGAGGGCTGGTGGTCGCCCAGCAGCACCAGGACGAGGTTGTCGTCGTGGACCGTCCGCACGAAGGACGCGAGGCTCTCGAGCGAGTAGGAGATCGACTTCGCGTAGGCCGCTCGCACCGACTCGGGGTCGCGCCAGGTCTGGGCCCTCGTCGGGGCCCGGGCGCGGACGGGGCCGAAAACCGAGCCGTCTCCGACCGACGACCAGTCGACCATGGTCGGGAGCGGAGCCCAAGGGGCGTGACTGGTCACGAGGTCGATCTCGGCCATCACCGGGGCGCGGGCCCCTCTCCACAGCTCCCGGTCGGCGAACGCCTTGAGCGTGTACTGGTCCGGCATCGTCGCGTAACCGAACTGCGGGCCGGCATACCCCACGTTCCGCGCGTCGTAGACCTGGTCGTAGCGGTAGAAGGACCGGCCCTGGGGCCAGTCGCTGCGGTTCGCCGGGACGTCGCCCACCGTGCGCCAGCCGGCGCGTTCGAAGGCGCCACTCAGGGTCAGCCGGTCGGTGGCGACGAGCTGGTCGTAGCGCCGCTGGCTGTCCACCCAGACACCCGACTGGAGGGTGGAGTGGGCCAGCCAGCTGGTGCCCCCGAACGTGGGTGAGTCGAGCCAGGCGCTCCGCGTCGAGTAGCCGGCCGAACGCAGCTGGCTCGTGCCCCTGGCCAGCGTCGACGAGACGGACGCCGACTCCGGCGAGCCGGTCACCGCCACCTCGCCGTAGCTCTCCACGAAGACGATGAGGACGTCCTTGCCGCGCAACCCGGACAGCAGGTCACCGGCCGGCGTCGCCGCGAAGGCGTCCCTCGCGACCGCGCGTGCGAAGACCTCGTGGTCGCGCACCGCCGAGCGAACCTGACCCACGTGGCTCGTGACGAGCCCCACGGCCGGCGTGGCCGCGAGAGGCGTGCCCGGGGCGACCTGGACGTGGGCGACCGCGACCGCGAGCCACGTGCCGGTCGCGACGGCGAGGACCGTGGCCCAGCCACGCCGATGGCGGTCGACGCGGGGATCCAGCAACCGCACCGCGTGGCGCACCGACAAGGGGCACCCCACGAGCAGGCCGAGGACCAGGACGACCGCACCGATGACGGCCGCCGTTGCAGCGGTGCGGCCCGCCGAGTCGTCGACCAGGCCGTACACGTCCCGCAGGTAGGTCCAGTCGGTCACGACGTCGAAGGGTCGGCTCAACGCCGAGGTGAAGCCGATGTCGAGGAGCTTGAGCACCGTGAGGACCCCCAGCACCAGGCCGCCCACGAGGGCGAGCGGCTCTCGCCACCGCGAGGGCAGCACGAGGACCACCGCCAGGAACACGAGGGGCTCGAGCGGCAGGCGGCCCAGCCAGTCCACCGGTCTGCCGATGGCGTCGTCGGGCGCCACGAGCACCACCCACACGAGCAGGCCGGTCGCGACGGCGCCGATCATCCCGGCCAGTCGCGCCGGGCGACGCCTCCTCGACGGGCGCGTCACTCGAGCACCCTCGCGGGCTGGCTCCCGGTCTCAGGACCCACGGGCCGGGCGAGGGAGGCGATGGCGCCACCTGTGATCCCGTGCCGTCCGACCCTCTGCCGCCGAGCCGGCCACAGCTCGGCGGCCTGCGTCCCGAACGACCAGGCCAGGAGGGTGAGTGCCACCACGACGACGGGGCCGGAGACCTCCCGGGGCACCAGCTGTGCCGTGACCACGGTGAGCACGATGCCCTGGAGGGCGGCAACCGCCTTGCGTGAGTAGCGAGGTGGCACGGCCCCGCTGAGCCAGGGCGCCACCCAGGTGGCCACCATGAACGCGTAGCGGAAGACCCCGATGGCCAGGACCCACCAGCCGAGCACCATGGAGGCAGCAACGCTGAGCACGAGGATGAGGAAGGCGTCCACCTCCATGTCCATCCGGGCGCCCAACGGTGTCGCCGTCCCGGTCTGCCGGGCGACCCACCCGTCGACCGCGTCGAGCACCAGCGCCACCCCCGCGATCACGACGAGCACCGTCGGGAGCTCGTGACCGGGTAGGTGCGCCTGGCCGAGAAGGGACTGCGCGGTGAGCGACGCCACGACGCACGCGAGCGTGGCCCGGGTCACCGTGACATGGTCGCCTGGCCCCAGGCGATGCGGTCGCCGGCCGGTGAGGGCCCGGGCCAGGAGTGCCCCACCGAGCAGGGCGCACCCGAAGCCTGTCCCCACCCCTGCGGCGCCGACGTGTGCCGCCCGGTCAAGGGTGCCGAGCAGCCCCAGCTGGGCGACTGCGCTGCCGACCGGGAGGGCTCGCAACGAGCGCACCGCACCTCCTCTGTCGCAACGTCTGACTTCTAGGACGGGCCAGCCTGCACCGGCGTTCACGGGTCCCTGCTCCCCTGCAGGTCTCGATCCGGCTGGAGGGAAACCCGCAGTGGTGAGGTGAGGGCGATGGCTAGGGTGGGCACGTGTCCGCCGCTGCCCGCGCGTACTGGCTGGCCGAACCCGGGGTCGGTGAGATCCGGCCTTCGGCCCTTCCCGCGTGCGGACCCGCGGAGGTCCTCGTGCGCACCGAGTACTCGGCGATCAGCCGCGGCACCGAGACCCTCGTCTTCGGGGGTCGCGTCCCGCAGAGCCAGTATGCCGCGATGCGGGCTCCCTTCCAGGAAGGCGACTTCCCGGGGCCGGTCAAGTACGGCTACCTCAACGTCGGGGTCGTCGAGGACGGCCCGGACCATCTGGTGGGTCAGACGGTGTTCTGCCTCTTTCCCCACCAGACGAGGTACGTCGTGCCGGTTGGCGCGGTCGCGGTGGTGCCGGACGGCATACCTCCACAGCGCGCCGTGCTGGCGGGCACGGTCGAGACGGCGGTCAACGCCCTGTGGGACGCCGCTCCCCTGGTCGGTGACCGGGTCGTCGTGGTGGGAGCCGGCATGGTCGGGTGCTGCGTCGCGCGGCTGCTGGCGCAGGTTCCCGGCGTCCGCACGACCTTGGTCGACGTGGACGAGTCCCGTGCCGCGGTGGCGGCCTCTCTGGGCGTCGACTTCGCCGTGCCTGACGGGGTGGAGCGGGGTGGCGCGGACCTCGTCCTGCACACCAGCGCGACCTCGGAAGGCCTCCAGCTGTCCCTGGAGCTGCTCGCCACCGAGGGGGAGGTGGTGGAGCTCAGCTGGTACGGCGAGGGTGAGGTGCAGCTCGCCCTCGGGGGGGTGTTCCACTCACGTCGGCTGGGCATCCGCGCCAGCCAGGTCGGAATGGTCTCGCCGGCCCGACGCTCGCGCCGCACCCCGGCCGACAGGCTTTCCCTGGCCCTCGAGCTCCTGCGCGACCCTGCCTTCGACGCCCTCGTCACCGGTCGGTCGACGTTCGACGAGCTGCCGCAGGTCATGGCCGCGCTCCACGACGGAAACCTCCCGGCGATCTGTCACCTCATCACCTACGACCAGGGGTAGACCGTGTTCACAGTGACCGTGCGGGACCACATGATGATCGCCCACAGCTTCCGCGGCGAGGTCTTCGGACCGGCCCAGGCACTGCACGGCGCGACCTACGTCGTCGACGCCACCTTTCACGCCGAGACCCTGGACGAGGACGGCATCGTCGTCGACATCGGTCGGGCGGTGGCCCAGCTGCACGAGGTGCTCGCCGACCTGAACTACCGCAACCTGGACGAGGACCCGGCCCTCAGCGACACCAACACGACGACCGAGGTCCTGGCCCGTCTGGTGGCCGACCGCCTGGCCGACCGCGTCCGCGCCGGCGACCTCGGCGACACCGCCCGGCGCGTCGGTGCCCTCACCGTGACGCTGTCCGAGTCCCCGGTGGCGTGGGCGAGCTACGAGCGGACCCTGTGACCACCGTGCATGTCGTCCTCCCCGACAGCGTCGAGGACCCAGCACGGCCGAGCGGGGGCAACACCTACGACCGTCGGGTCTGCTCGGAGCTCTCGGCGCTCGGGTGGTCGGTGCAGGTCCATGCGGTGCCCGGTCCCTGGCCACACCCCGACGCCCGAACCCGCGTGACCCTCGCGGGCGAGCTGGCGGCCCTGCCGCGGGGCGCCCTGGTCCTGCTCGACGGTCTGGTCGCGTCGTGCACGCCCGACGTGCTCGTACCGGAGACGGACCGGCTTCGGGTCGTCGTGCTCGTCCACCTGCCGCTAGGTCACCCGCGCCCGCTGGAGCCCCTCCAGCCGCCGGGTCAGCAACCCGACCCCGCGCAGGGTGAGCGCGCGGTCCTCGAGGCCTCCGCAGCCATCCTGACCATCAGCCACTGGACGAGGCGGTGGCTGGTGGACCGCTACGACCTGGCTCCCGACCGGGTGCGGGTGGCCCAGCCCGGAGTCGACAGTGCCACGCCTCGCGCCGGCACCCCGTCGGGTGGCGAGCTGCTCTGCGTGGCAGCGGTCGTCCCCGCCAAGGGCCACGGCGCGCTGCTCGACGCGCTGGCCTCCGTGCACGACCTGCCGTGGCGGCTCGTCTGCGCCGGGTCCCTGGACCTCGCCCCCGACCACGTCGCCCGGTTGCGAGCGCAGTGCCACGAGGCGGGGATCGCCGACCGGGTCACCTTCGTCGGTCCCCTCGCCGGTCGCGACCTCGACCTGGCGTATGCCGCGGCCGACGTGCTCGTCCACGCGTCGCGGATCGAGACGTACGGCCTCGTCGTCACCGAGGCGCTGGCCCGTGCCCTGCCGGTCATCGCGACCTCGGTGGGCGGCGTAGCGGAGGCGATGGGGACAGCTCCCGACGGCACGGTGCCGGGCCTGCTCGTGCCGCCGGGGCCGGACGAGCTGGGCCGGGCCGTGCGGTCCTGGCTCGAGGATGCTGCCCTCCGCGCTCGGCTCCGGGCTGCCGCCCGCGCACGCCGAACCACGCTGTCGCCGTGGTCGACGACGGCACAAGTGGTCGCCTCCGTGCTCGCCGAGGTCGCGGCATGACCCTCACCGTGAGCCATTCCCACGGGCGACGGGCCCGCCGGCGCATCTCGAGCCGACGGGCGGAGGTGAACCCCGGCCACGCGGCATACGTCAGTGCTTGTGCAGGCGATGTCCCTCCGGGACAGGTCCGCGTGGGAACCACCCTGGAGGGGCGTGCCTTGGCGATGACTGGACCTCACCCCGACTGGTCGCGCGGGGCGAGAGGTGTGTCAACGGTGGCGCTGCGCGTCGGCGGCTCGGTGGTGACCCAGCGCCTTGGTGGGGCGGCCGTCCTGGGGTTGGTCGTGTGGCAGCTTGGCCTCGGCTCGTCGCTCCACGCCTTGCGGGCCATCGACGCGTGGTCGCTCGGTGCGGCCTTGGTCCTCACCGCGGCCACGACGGTCTGCTGCGCCTGGCGGTGGCGCCTCGTGGCCGCCGGGCTCGGTGCGGACGTGCCGCTGCGCCCAGCGGTGGCAGCCTGCTACCGCTCCCAGTTCCTCAACACGGCGACCCCAGGTGGGGTGCTCGGGGACGTCCACCGCGGCGTGCGGCTCGGCCGCCGCCACGGCGACACGGGCAAGGGCCTCCGGTCCGTCATCTGGGAGCGCAGCGCGGGCCAGGTCGTGCAGGCCGTGATGGCCCTCGTGGTGTTGACAGTGCTCCCCTCTCCCCTACGACCCGTCCTGGGATGGGTGTGGGTGGCCGTGGTGGTCGGAGCGGCGGGCGTCCTCGTCGGGCGTCTGGCTCGGCGTCGACCGGACGCCGGCTGGGTGAGCGCGCGCGTCACCGCGACCCTGGCGGAGCTGCGCCGGGCCCTCTTCGCCCGGCGCACCTGGCCGCTGGTCGTCCTGGCATCCGCGCTGGCCGTCATGGGGCACGTGCTGACGTTCGTCGTGGCGGCCCGGACTGCCGGGGCGACCGCACCGACGGCACGGCTCGTGCCCCTCGCCTTCGTCGTGCTCGTCTCCATGGGTGTGCCCCTGAACGTCGCCGGGTGGGGGCCGCGGGAAGGTGTGGCGGCCTGGGCCTTCGGAGCGGCCGGACTCGGCGCCGACGCCGGACTGTCGACGGCTGTGGTCTACGGCGTGCTGGTGTTCGCCGCGAGCCTGCCGGGGGCGGTCGTGATGCTCGTGGCGAACCCTGGGCGCACGCGCCCGGCGCGGGCGCAGCTCGCGGAGGCGGTCCCCGCGGTCCCGGTTCCCGTTCTCGTCTCCGCCCCCGTCCCCGTCGTGCACTCCGCTCGCCCCGACGGCCCGGGAACAGGCTCGTGACCGACCGCCCCTACACCCTGCTCAGCTGCAGCATCTCGATGGACGGCTACCTCGACAGCGCGTCAGCGGGGCGGTTGCGGCTGTCGAACGCCGCCGACTTCGACCGCGTCGACGCCGAGCGGGCCACCTGCGACGCCATCCTCGTCGGGGCCGGCACCATCCGCGAGGACGATCCCCGGTTGCTCGTGCGCTCCGCCGCGCGCCGCGCCGACCGAGTGGCGCGCGGCTGTCCTCCGTCCCCGGCCAAGGTCACGGTGACCACCGGGGGCCATCTGGACCCGGAGGCAGCGTTCTTCCTCGCCGGCGGCGGCGAGAAGCTCGTGTACTGCCCCAGCGGGGCGGCCGCCGCTGTGCGGCGGCGGTTTGGCGAGGTGGCGACGGTTGTCGATGCGGGCGAGCCGGTGAGGCTCCGCGGAGTCGCCGAGGACCTCCACACCCGGGGCCTGCGCCGTCTCATGGTGGAAGGTGGCGGTTCGGTGCTCACCCAGTTCCTCACCGAGGACCTGGCAGACGAGCTCCAGCTGGTGGTCGCCCCGGTGTTCGTCGGCGACTCCGGTGCAAGGAGGTTCGTCGACGACGGCCGTTTCCCGTGGTCCGAAGAGCGCCGCGCCACCCTCGTCGAGGTGCAGCAGATCGGTGACGTCGCCCTCCTGCGGTACGCGCTCTCCGCACGGTTCCGCTCGAGCTGGTCGGACAGGGACCGTTGAGCACAAAGGTCGTCGACGGGCGCCCGTTGCCTCACTGGCAGACTGCGTCCCATGTCGTCGTGGTCCATCCAAGCCCTCGGGTGGGCAGGTTCAGCCCTGCTCATCTTCTCCCTGCTCCAGCAGCGCGTCCTGCGCTTCCGGCTGCTCAACCTCACGGCGAGCTGCACGCTCATCCTCTTCAACGCGATGCTGCACGTCTGGCCGATGGTCGGCATGAACACCGTCACCGCCGGCATCAACGTCTGGATGATCACCAAGCTGCTGCGTGAGCGCGGCGACGAGTCGGTCTACGAGGTGGTGGCCGTCGGTCCGGACGAGTCCTACCTCCAGCACTTCCTCAAGGTCCAGGGCAAGGACATCGCCCGGTACTTCCCCCAGTTCGACCCGGCCGACCTCGGGACCGGCCGCAGCGCCTATCTCGTCGAGCGCGGCAACGAGACCGTCGGGGTGGTCGTCGTGCGCGATGCCGGAGACGGCGTCGCCCAGGTGGAGCTCGACTACGTGACGCCCCGCTTCCGCGACTTCTCCCCCGGCGAGTTCGTCTACCGCAGCAGCGGGTTGTTCCGGGGCAAGGGCATCCGCCAGATCGTGACGCCCCCGGGCATGGTCAACCCCTACTACGCGCGCCTCGGTTTCCGCGAGGAGGGCGACCACTGGGTCGCCGACCTGGCCTGACCCACCGGCGCGTGCGTGCCGTCCTCGACATCGGATTCGTCAGCGGCCTTGCGTCTCACGACGGACCGTGAGGAAGAGGCGGTGCGCCGTGATCACTGCCGCCGCCCACGCGAGTCCCAGCGCCCACCCCGCCACCACGTCGGTGAGCCAGTGGTGGCCGAGGAAGACCCGGCTCAGTCCCATCGTCACGACGAAGACGGCACCCACCGCCACGCTCACGATGCGTGCCCACGCGGCGTCGAGGCGACGGAGGACGAGGTAGACCAGGACTGCAGCGAGCACCGTGGCGTTCAGCGTGTGCCCGCTCGGAAAGCTCGGCGAGCTCTCGTAGGGCGCCACGGCTTCGGACAGGGGCGGCCGCGCCCGGCCGATCAGGGCCTTTCCGGTGGTCGTCATGGCGAGCGAGCCGATCGCCGCAATCACCATGAGCACCAACGGAGTTCGGGACCGCCATCGCCAGACCATGAGCAGGGTCAGGACGGTCGCGACGATCGGCATCCCGATCGGCCCGCCGACGTCGGTGTAGAGCGTCACCGCGTGGTCGAGACCGGGTGTGCGCCAGGCGATCGCCTGGTCGAGCACCGGTTGGTCGAGCCCCGCGATTCCGTCGGCGTCGACCACCGCCTCGTAGACCTCGGTCGCCGCGGCGGTCAGCGCCACGGCGGCGGCGCCACCGACGAGGGCGGTCACGACCAGGACGACGTGCGCTGCGCTCCACCGGGCGGGCCCGACGGCCCGGCGCACGACCACCGACGCCAGCCGGCGGCCAAGGGAGGTTCGCCAGTCGGTCAGGTCGCGGGACCCGATCCGCTCTTCGGCCGAGGTGTCGTCGCGCAGCATCGGGCCATCCTCGCAAAGCCGACCAGTCGGCATACCCACTGGCCTGCGGCATTGCCGGTATGCCGCGCGGCCGGGGTGGTGCCCCCGGGCACCACGAAGGCCCGGTCGCGAACGACCGGGCCTCGAGGCTGAACTGCCGTGTGAACACCGCGGTGGTGGAGGTGGCGGGAATTGAACCCGCGTCCATTGACGGGAAACCAGGACTTCTCCGGGTGCAGTGCGCTAAGGATTTTCTCGGCCCCAGTGCTCGCACGCACACGTCCACTGACAGGCCCAGTCGAGTAAGAGTCCCGCGCAGCCCCTCGACATGACTACGCAGCAAGTTCTCTAGTTGACGCCAGACACTGAGACGAGAACTAGCTCAGGCTGACGGACTTTGGAGCTCGCTCAGGCGGCGAGGGCAAAGTCGGTGCGCTTGGAATCGGCACCTATTGGTTTGCCAGGAGCGTTAACGAGATAACCAGGCATCCTCGACCCGCTTCCCCTGAAATGCCGACCAATGTCGAAACCGATCACCCCCGTGCTCCTGCGAGTGCAGGGGTGTTCACACGACCGCTGTTCAGTTGTTGCTGTTCCCAGCCTACCGTCCAACAGCGACAGCCCCTCACGCATTTCCCTCGGCGGCCATTTCTGTCGCACCAGCTCTCCGGGGAAACTCTGTCCAAGGTTTGTCCAATCTGGTCCCCGGCCGCCGCCGAATCACCTGCGCAGGGTCCGGGCGCGTGACACGCGGTGACCACAGCCCGGGACCACCACACCGCAGTGGATTCCTGGAGGAACAGACATGATCGCTCGACGTCTCATGACCGCCGTGGCCGCCCTCGGCCTCGCGGGCACTGCCGCCCTGGCCGGCGCGCCAACCGCCTCAGCGCACGGAGTCGGCCACGGCACCGACCAGTCCGCGACCGGCACCCGGAGCCTGGCCGCCGTGCTCGCCGAGGACGGTTCCGGCTTCGACCGCCAGTGGAACGACTTCGACATCGTCGACAACGCGGTGACCGCCGTGCTGACCGCCAAACCCGGCTCAGCCGTGGGCGTGCTGGCCGACGGCACCGTCGCCCTCACGGCGTTCCTGCCGACCGACAGGGCCTTCCGCCGGCTCGCGTCGGACCTCACCGGCAAGCGCTACACCTCGGAGTCGGCCGTCTTCGCCGACGTGGCCTCGCTCGGCATCGACACCGTCGAGGCGGTGCTGCTCTACCACGTCGTCCCCGGCGCCACGGTGACGTACCGGCAGGCCCTCCGCTCCGACGGGGCGACCCTCACCACGGCCTCGGGTGGGACCGTGCAGGTCGACGTGGTCTGCAGGCACTTCGTGCAGCTGGTGGACGCCGACCCCGACGACCGCAACCCCTGGGTCGTGGCACCCGACCTCAACAAGGGCAACCGTCAGATCGCCCACGGGATCTCTCAGGTGCTTCGCCCGCTCGACCTCTGAGCGGCCCAGCGCGAGGCGCAGCCGCGGCCGCAACCTGGCCGTGGCTGCGCCACGTCGTGCAGGTATGCCGCCGTGCGCCGTGCGGTCTCAGCCTCCGGCAACCGACGCCTCCTGCGCCACGAACTCGTCCCGAGCAGCGAGGATCGTGCTGACATGCGTCTCGGCCCAGTCCGTGAGCACGGCGATCGGCCCTCCGAGCGAGATCCCGAGCTCGGTGAGGGCGTAGTCCACCCGGGGTGGCACCTGGGCGAAGACGGTGCGAGTGAGCAGGCCGTCACGCTCCATCGCGCGGACCGTCTGGGTGAGCACCTTGGGCGCCACCCCACCGACCCGCGCACGCAGCTCGGTGAAACGCAGCGGACCACCGGCCAGAGCGCCGATCACCAGGACCGTCCACTTGTCGCCGATCCTGTCGAGCACCACCCGGGTGGGGCAGTCGGGGTCGAAGGCGTTGCCGCGTCCCGCGCCGGGAGCCTCGGCAGCCGCTGTGGCCTGCTTGGTAACCATGAGGTACTTATAGCACGTTGAAGTGCTCAGTAACCAATGGTTACTGTCATCCCAGTCAACACGGACCCCACGAAAGGCACAGCCATGAAGATCGGCCTGTTCGGCGCCAGCGGCATGATCGGCTCTCGCATCGCGACCGAGGCCCTCTCGCGCGGCCACGAGGTGACCGGCTACACGCGCAGCGGCTCCCCTCTCCCCACCGGTGCCGTCGCCGCCACCGGCGACCTCGCCGACGAGACCGCTGTGAAGGAGGCTGCCACCAGCCACGACGTCGTGGTGTCGGCGACCGGGCCGAGCCGCACCGGGGGAAGCCACGAGGCGTGGCTCGCAGCGGTCCAGAACCTCGTCGACCACGCTGCCGGCGCGCGAGTGCTCTTCGTGGGCGGCGCCGGCTCCCTTCTCACGCCGGACGGCACGCGCCTGCTCGACTCACCAGGCTTCCCCGTCGAGTACCTCGCCGAGTCACGCGCCGGCGCCGCCGCGCTGGACATCTTCCAGGATGCGCCCGACGGGCTCGACTGGACGTTCTTCTCCCCCGCGCCCGTCATCGCCCCGGGCGAGCGCACCGGTGCCTACACCGTGGCGCTCGACACCCCCGCGGGCGATTCGATCAGTGCCGAGGACTATGCCGTCGCCCTGGTCGACGAGCTCGAGCGTCCGCGGCACCGTCGCCAGCGCTTCACCGCAGCCAGCTGAGCGAGGCCGGTCAAGCATCCTCAGCGGCAGGCACGGGGCTCGGGCTGCGCCCTGAGGGGCTTGGCCTTGGTCGGTGCCGGGCGGCATCCGTGGCCGGTGGCCACCCGACCGCGGAGGCCGAGCGCCTTCCCGTGGGCGCGGCCGTCGTCGCTGCGCTGCAGCCATCCCCGGGCCAAAGCGCCACCTCCCGGCAGGGAGATCGGCAGGCCCACGGGAGCCACTCCCCCGGCGCTCGTGGTTCCGGAGCTGCCCGGAAGCGCCAGCGCTTGTGCCGGCAGCGCCGTCCCGCCGTCATCGGAACCCGCTGAATCCACTGCACCCACCACCGCTCCGCCCCCGGCCCCGGCCCGGGACGACGAGCCACCCGGGGCGTGACCGGGCGAGCCGTCACGGGTCGGGCGGGTGGTCGGGCGGGTAGGGACGGCCGAGGGTCGCGTGGTGTGGGGCGCCTGGGCCTGCGGGCCCCCGGTTGCGCGACGCTCGCCGCCCGTGAAGATCGTCGCGGCCACCACTCCCACGGCGAGAAGCAGCGCTGACACCATCACGGTGGCGATCACGCGTGAGATCACGACGGGGGCCTTGCGCACGTGCCTGCCTGCCATGAGCCGCCTCGGTTCGACGTCGACGCCACCGGAGTGCCTGCCCCGCCTGCGCCGGGTCCCCTGCACGCCCGTCCAGCGTAGCCATCGGGCAGGCCCGCAGGCAGCCCCCCACCGCGGTCGTCCGGCAGGCCGTCGGCGGGGCGACGCGCGCCCTCGCGCGCCCGGAGCACACGGCATACCCGCAGTGGTTGGTCCGCATGGCGGGCGCGCCGTCTCACGAGTCGGGACCTCACTAGGATCGGACGCACGCCGCACATCCCCTCACCGGACCCATCACCCCTGGGTGCCGATCCCCTGGAGGTCACGTGTTCAGCAAGGTCCTCGTCGCCAACCGTGGTGAGATCGCGGTCCGCGCGTTCCGCGCCGCGACCGAGCTCAACGCCAAGACGGTCGCCGTCTTCCCCTACGAGGACCGCAAGTCCGAGCACGTCCTGAAGGCCGACGAGGCCTACCGGATCGGTGACGAGGGACACCCGGTCCGGGCCTACCTCGACCCAGAGGGCATCGTGCGCACCGCCGTCGAGGCGGGTGCGGACGCCGTCTACCCCGGCTACGGCTTCCTGTCCGAGAACCCCGACTTGGCCGAAGCGTGTGCGAATGCCGGCGTGACGTTCGTCGGGCCGCCGGCCTCGGTGCTGCACCTGACGGGCAACAAGGCCCGCGCCATCGCCGCCGCCAAGAAGGCCGGACTGCCCACGCTCAAGGGTGCCGAGCCGAGCACCGACATCGACGCCCTCGTGGCTGCCGCCGAGGAGATCGGCTTCCCGATCTTCGCCAAGGCGGTCGCCGGAGGCGGCGGTCGCGGCATGCGGCGGGTGGAGCGGCGCGAGGACCTGCGCGACTCTCTCGAAGCCTGCATGCGCGAGGCCGAGTCCGCGTTCGGTGACCCGACGGTCTTCCTCGAGGAGGCAGTGGTCAGCCCGCGGCACATCGAGGTGCAGATCCTCGCCGACGGTGCGGGCAACGTCATCCACCTCTTCGAACGCGACTGCTCCGTGCAGCGACGGCACCAGAAGGTCGTCGAGATCGCCCCGGCCCCGAACCTCCCACCCGAGCTGCGCGAACAGATGTGCGCCCACGCAGTCGCCTTCGCCAAGGAGATCGGCTACGTCAACGCGGGCACCGTGGAGTTCCTCCTCGCCCCCGACGGCCGCTACGTCTTCATCGAGATGAACCCGCGCATCCAGGTCGAGCACACCGTCACCGAGGAGATCACCGACGTCGACCTGGTCAGCTCCCAGCTGCGCATCGCCAGCGGCGAGACCCTCGAGGACCTGGGCCTCTCGCAGGACACCTTGCAGATCCGCGGCGCGGCGCTGCAGTGCCGCATCACCACGGAGGACCCGGCCAACGAGTTCCGTCCCGACACCGGACGGATCACGACCTACCGTTCGGCCGGCGGCGCGGGCGTCCGCCTCGACGGCGGGACGATCTTCGTCGGGGCCGAGATCGGCGCCCACTTCGACTCGATGCTCGTCAAGCTCACCTGCCGCGGCCGGGACTTCCCGACGGCAGTGCGTCGGGCCAGGCGCGCGCTGGCCGAGTTCCGGATCCGCGGTGTCTCGACCAACATCCCGTTCCTCCAGGCCCTGCTCGAGGAGCCCGACTTCCAGGCCGGCCGGCTGACCACCGCGTTCATCGACGAGCGCCCCGAGCTGCGCACCGCGCGAGTTCCCGCCGACCGAGGCACCAAGCTGCTCACCTACCTCGCGGACGTCACGGTCAACCAGCCGCACGGCCCCGGGCGCACGCGGGTCTCCCCCCGCTCCAAGCTGCCCGCGATCGACCGCGCGACTCCCCCGCCGCCCGGTGCGCGCGACCGGTTGCTGCTGCACGGCCCCCAGGCGTTCGCGGAGGCGCTGCGAGCGCAGGAGGCGGTGGGGGTCACGGAGACGACCTTCCGCGACGCCCACCAGTCGCTGCTCGCCACGCGGGTCCGCACCCGTGACCTCATGCACGTCGCCCCGCACGTCGCCCGGCTGACGCCCCAGCTGCTGTCCGTCGAGGCCTGGGGAGGCGCGACGTACGACGTGGCCCTGCGCTTCCTGGCCGAGGACCCGTGGGACCGCCTCTCGCGCCTGCGGGAGGCGATGCCCAACCTGCCGCTGCAGATGCTCCTGCGCGGGCGCAACACGGTCGGTTACACCCCCTATCCCACGGCCGTGACCGACGCGTTCGTCACCGAGGCCGCCAGCACCGGCATCGACATCTTCCGGATCTTCGACGCCCTCAACGACGTCGGCCAGATGCGCCCCGCCATCGACGCGGTCCGGGCCACCGGCACCGCCGTCGCCGAGGTTGCGCTCTGCTACACCGGGGACCTCACGAGCCCCGCCGAGAAGCTCTACACCCTCGACTACTACCTGCGGCTGGCCGAGCAGATCGCCGAGGCCGGCGCCCACGTCATCGCCATCAAGGACATGGCCGGCCTGCTGCGGGCTCCTGCGGCCCGCACCCTCGTCACGGCGCTGCGCGAGCGGTTCGACCAACCCGTCCACCTGCACACGCACGACACTGCAGGTGGGCAGCTCGCCACCCTCCTGGCCGCCATCGACGCCGGCGTCGACGCGGTGGACGTCGCCAGCGCGGCCATGGCCGGCACCACGTCCCAGCCACCGATGTCGAGCCTGGTCGCGGCCACCGACGGCACCCCGCGCGCCACCGGGCTGGACCTGGGCGCCGTCAACGCCCTGGAGCCCTACTGGGAGGCGGTGCGGCAGCTGTACTTCCCCTTCGAGTCCGGCCTGCCCTCCCCCACCGGTCGCGTCTACACGCACGAGATCCCCGGGGGCCAGCTCTCCAACCTGCGCCAGCAAGCGATCGCCCTCGGGCTCGGCGACCACTTCGAGGAGGTCGAGGACATGTATGCCGCGGCCAACCGCATCCTCGGCAACATCGTCAAGGTCACCCCGAGCAGCAAGGTGGTCGGCGACCTCGCCCTGGCCCTCGTGGGCGCGAAGGCCGACCCGGCGGACTTCGAGGCCAACCCCACGAAGTACGACATCCCGGACTCCGTCATCGGCTTCCTCTCCGGCGAGCTCGGCGACCCACCCGGCGGCTGGCCCGAGCCGTTCCGCACCAAGGCGCTGGAGGGCCGCACCACCAAGCCGCGGGTCAGCGAGCTCAGCGCGGAGGACAGCGAAGCACTCGAGGCGAGCCCGCGGCACACCCTCAACCGGCTGCTGTTCCCGGGCCCGACCTCGGACTTCGAGAGGTCCCGCGACGCCTACTCCGACCTCGCCGTCCTCGGCACCCGCGAGTTCCTGCACGGCCTCGAGGTGGGTTTCGAGCACGAGATCGACCTCGAGCCCGGCAAGCGGCTGCTCCTCGGCCTGCAGTCGGTGTCCGACCCCGATGACCGGGGGATGCGAACCGTCATGTTCACCATGGGTGGGCAGCTGCGTCCGGTGCAGGTGCGCGACGAGCGGATCGCCGTCGACGTCAAGGCGGCCGAGAAGGCTGACCCGGCTGCGAAGGGGCAGGTAGCAGCCCCCTTCGCCGGGGTCGTCAGCCTCGCCGTCGAGGAGGGCTCCACCGTCGAGGCCGGCGCGGTGGTTGCCACGATCGAGGCGATGAAGATGGAGGCCAACATCACGGCACCGGTGGCCGGGACGGTCCAGCGGCTGGCCATCGGCCCGCAGCAGCAGGTGGAGGGCGGCGACCTCCTCCTCGTCCTCGGCTAGGGGCTTTCCCACGCCCCTGCCATGCCCCTGACCTGCGGTGATATCGATTTGGGGTTACGGTCGAAGAGCACGCGGTCAAGAAGCGGCTGTGTCAGCAGTAGAAACACCCAACGAGATCGCACCCAACCAAGGGAGCCCATCATGGGATTTGACGACAAGCTCGACAACGCCAAGGACAAGGCCACCGGCCAGGCCAAGGAGGCCACCGGCAAGGTGACCGACAACGAGCGACTCGAGGCCGAGGGCAAGGCCGACCAGACGGGAGCCGACCTGAAGCAGGCGGGCGAGAAGGTCAAGGACGCCTTCAAGGACTGATCGCCTTCACCCAGGCCTGACGCGGGTATGCCGCGTGCGAACCGCCCCCATCGGAGCGGTCGTGCGCGGCATCCCTGTGTCCCGCCCCTGCGTCCGCCCCCTGTCCGCCCCTTGTCCGCCCCCGAGCCAGCACGGGCCCCTACCAGGAACCGCCCGAGCTCCCACCGCCCCCACCGCCGGAGAAGCCGCCACCGCCCGAGAAGCCGGACCCACCCGAGCTGCCCGGAGTGCTCGTGAACGTCCCGCCCGCAGTCGTGGCGAACGAGTCCATGTCCTGCGCGATGCCGTCGTAGTCGAAGCCGCCGGACCCGATGTACCAGAGGGGTGGGGTGAGGGTGTGTCCTGCGGCGGCTGCGGACTCCGCCACCTGGCGGAAGGTGCCGGCCCACTGCGAGGCCACGCCGAAGACGATCGCGTAGGGCAGGTAGCGGCTGAAGATGTCCTGCGCCTCCTCCCACTTGATCTGGTTGGCCTCCGCCGTCACGAGGTACTTCTTGAAGCCCTCGGACTGGGCCTTGACCGCGCTGCCGTCGGCGGTGCGGGCAGCCATGCGCCGCCCCAGGAGCGCGACGATGAACCCGGCGACTGCCGCGCCCCCCAGCAGGACGAAGGCCGGAGGAATCGGCGAACCCGTGCCTGAGCCGGCCCTGGCGAGGGGTCCGCCCGCCCACGCGCCCCCGAACACCGAGCCCATCACCATGATGCCGCCGAGGGCCGTCCACGTCCCGCGTTGGCCTTCCGGCGACCGACGGAACCACCCGCGTCGCACGACCTCGTCGTACATCAGCTCCTGGACCCGCTGGAGCGTGGGCTTGAAGGTGTTCTTGAGGCTGGACAGCGTCCGTGTCGGGGCGCTCTCGAAGAGGCCGAGCAGGAGCGCCTCCTCGTACGGCAGCAGCGCGGTCCGCGCCTGCTCCGCCGTCGGCGTGGTGCGGGTGAGTCGCCAGTCCTTGCTGCGCAGGAAGCCACCTTCCTCCTCGGCGATGGTCAGGTGGCCACGGGCAGCGAGGTCGATGATCGTGGCGGACACGTCGATCGTGTTGGCCACCTCGTCGATGACCGTGCCGACCAGACCGGGCTGGACGCCGTCCGGAGGAGTGAACCGGACCGCGATCGGCCCGTTACGTCCCTTGACGACCTGCCCGTCCTGCCCCAGCGCCGGAGTCAGGCCCGGCACCAGCCCGGCATACTGCTCGTCGCGACCGCGCGTGTAGACCAGGGTGCCCATCAGGCCGGCCGCGAGCAGGGGCAGCGTCACCCCCGCCCCCAGGGTGAGGTAGCCCAGCGCCTTGGACGTGTCGGAGGTGATGACGCTGCCGTCGTCGGACACGTTGCCCTCGTGCAGCACCGGGTCGAGCGACCCGAAGTCGGCGATCGGCAGCGACGCGAGGATCGAGACACCACGCCCGTTGCCAGCCTCGGGGGCGCTGAACTCGGCGCTCGCTCCCGGTGTCGCGGTGCACCGCTCCGTGGACCCGAACTCCCCGATGAAGCACTCGGCCCTGTCGCTGGGACTCGCCCCCGTCACCGTGGCGCTGACGTCCTGGTAGGTGTTGTCGTCCGACGCGTCGACCAGGTTGTAGTAGAGCTCTGCGTGGTCGGGGAAGCCGTTGACGTAGGAGCCGAGGTGGTAGCGCACGACGTAGGTCTGCGTGCCGCTCACCGTCTGGTCGGCCCGTCCGACCCGGATCCTCACCGAGGACCCGTCGGTGGCGTCGTCGACCGACACGTCGGCCGGTGCCCCGGACGGGGAGGAGGCCGACACGTCGGAGATCGGGTACTCGCGGTAGGCGTCCTTGCGGTCCTGGTAGCCGACCCGCACAGTGACGAACCGCTCGATCCCGTGGCGCTCCTCCCCCTGCGGGAAGTGCCAGGTGATGTTCTCGACGACGTCGACCGAGCCGTCGTGGTTGACGGAGATGTCGACGTGGAACCGGGTGGCCAGGTCATCGCTCGCCGCAGCCTGCGCGCTGCCCCCCGCAAGGACCATCGCAGCGAAGGCGAGCAGCACTGCCAACCCGGAGCCCACGGCATACCGGTGCGTCCCCCCGTGCAGGCGCATGTCCCTAGCGTCCCTCGCCCGAGGCTCGTCGCGCCTGGCTGAGGGCGCGCTGCGTGTCACGGGTGTCCTGGCGCTCGCGCAGCGCGTGTCGCTTGTCGTACTGCTTCTTGCCCTTGGCGATCGCGATCTCGACCTTCGCCCGGCCGTCCTTGAAGTACAGCTGCAGCGGGACGATGGTGTGGCCGCTCTCGGACGACTTCTTCATGATCTTGGCGAGCTCGGCACGGTGCAGCAGCAGCTTGCGGCGGCGACGCGGGGTGTGGTTGGTCCAGTTGCCGTTGACGTACTCAGGGATGTGCACGCCCTCGAGCCACAGCTCGTCGCCGCGCCAGGCGGCGTAGCCGTCGATGAGCGACGCACGCCCCTCGCGCAGGGACTTGACCTCGGTGCCCATCAGGACCAGCCCGGCCTCGAAGGTGTCCTCGATGAGGTAGTCGTGGCGCGCCTTCTTGTTGCTCGCCACCACCTTGCGACCCTGTTCCTTGGCCACTGCCCGTCCACGTCCTTCGATTTTTGGCTGCATCATCGCGTGGTCGAGTCCCGACCCAGCGAGGCCACGCTACCTGCACGACGGGGTATGCCGGCCAGTCGGTTTACCTGCGCCGTCGCCGGGTCACAGCCAACGACGTGGATCCTTGGGGGTGCCGTCCTCATAGGTCTCGAAGTGCAGGTGGCACCCGGTGGACGACCCGGTGGTGCCGACGTAGCCGATGATCTGGCCGCGCGAGACGTGGCCGCCGCGCACGGCATACCGGCTCATGTGGTTGTAGGTGGTCACGAGGTCGACGCCGCGGACGATGCCGTGGTCGATCATGATCCGGTTGCCGTAGCCCCCGCCCCAGCCGCGTGAGATGACGGTGCCGCTCGCGGCGGCACGGATCGGCGTGCCGCAGTCGGCCGCGAAGTCGCGCCCGGCGTGCAGCCGCCAGTAGTGCAGGATCGGGTGGTAGCGCATGCCGAACTCGGAGGAGATCCACCCTCCTGACGGTCGTGACAGGAAGCCACCGGAGGTCGACGGCTCTGCCGGCACCTTCTTGCCCGCCCTGCGCAGGGCGGCCGCCCGACGAGCGGCCGCGGCCTTGGCGGCCTTGGCGCGGGCCACGAGGATCCTGTGCAGCCTGGCCTGCTCCTTCTGGGCAGCGACGAGCTGGGCCTTCTCGGCCTTGATCTGGGCCTCGAGCGCCGTGGACTGGGCGACCTGCTGGGCCGCGAGGGCGTCCAGCTTCTGCTTGGCCGCGGCCGCTGCGCCCCGCGCCCGCTGGGCCTTGGCCAGCGCGGCCTCCGCCTGCTTCTTGGCGGCCTGGACCTGCACCTTGAGGGCCTTGATGTGGGCCTCCTGGGCGGTCGCGGCGGCCCGCGCGGTCGCAAGCCGGGACAGCGACTGGTTCTGGACGTCCATGACCGTGTCGTTCATGGCGATGCGGTTGGCGAAGTCGTCCGGGGTGGTCGCGCTCAGCGCCACCGACAGCTGGCCCATCCCCTGGTCCTGGTAGAGCTGGGAGGCGAACCGGGCCACGCGGGTACGGGTCTGCGCCAGCTTGGCGCGGCTGGCCGCGAGCTCGTCGACTGCCCGCGCCTCGTTGGCGCGAGCGACGTCGAGCTGGACGGCCATCTCGTCGTTGTACGCGTCCGCCTTGGACACTGCGGCTGTCGCTCGGTCGAGGGCGGCCTGCGCCACGGGGAGGGCGGCCTGGGTGCGACGCAGGGCGAGGTACGCGTTCTTGAGGCTGGCCGAGGTGTCCTCGAGCTCGCCCTTCAGCGCGTCGATCTCCTTGTCCACCTGCTTCTTGGCCTTGCCCGGGTCGTCGGCGGGCGCCGAGGCGACCGAGGACGGGTGGCCGGGAGCAGCCGCGACCGACGACGGGGCGCCGAGGCCGATGGCGCAGGCGAAGGCCAGCCCGAGGGCCGTCAGGCGGACACGATGAGACGCGTACAGACGCGGGGGGATTGCGCTCATAGGCCTCATTGGTAACACACACCACACCTGTTTCCCGGGATTGAGACCTGTGACTTGTCCGATCAGCCCACTGGGTGGCGGGGCCGATCGACGGGACCCGCCCGATGGCGGGTGGAGGTCAGACGCGCAGGTAGCGGCGCAGGGTGGCCCAGGACGTCAGGACCGACACCACGAGCATGAACCCGACCAGCCACGGGGCGACGAACCAGATGTCGGTCGTGCCCACCAGGGGCGCGTCCTGCAGCACGGCCGAGACCTTGGGCAGCAGCGAGTCGGCCGTCACCCAGAGTCCGACGATGGCCAGACCGGTGCCGGTGAGGGCCGCCAGCACGGTCTCCATGACGAACGGCAGCCGGATCGTGAAGTTCGAGGCGCCCACCAGCTTCATGATCCCGGTCTCGCGTCGTCTGCTGAAAGCCGCCTGTCGGATCGTCGTGGCCATCAGCAGGACCGAGCACAGCACCATCAGTCCGGCGAGGAAGAGCGACCCGATGGTCACGACATTCATCACGGTGAAGAGCTTGTCCAGCGTCTTCTGCTGGTCCTGCACGCGTCCCACCCCCGGCGCCCCCTCGAAGGCACTCACCACGACGTCGTACTTCTTGGGGTCGCTGAGCTGGACGCGGAAGTTCTCCGGGATGTCACCGACCTGCAGGTAGTCCGACAGCGGCGAGTTCCGGTACTGCTCCTTGAACCGGTCGAAGGCCTGCTGCTCGGACTCGTAGTAGACGTTCTTGACGAGTGGCTTCATCTCGTCGAGCTGGGACCGCAGCGAGTTCCGCTGCTCCTCGGTCACCGCCTTGCCGCCACAGTTGACGTCGAGCGAGTCCTTGCCGCACATGAAGATCGAGACCTGGATGCGGTCGTACCAGTAGCCCTTGAGGGTGTCGACCTGTCCCTGGGCGAGGAACCCGATGCCCATGAGGTAGACCGACACCATCGTCACCAACAGCACCGACACGGCGATGGAGAGGTTGCGGCGCAGGCCGATCGCGATCTCGCTGAGCATGAACTGCAGTCGCATGGGGGTGGGTCTCCAGTGCTTTCTGTTGTCGGGCGCTGCCGGGCGTGCCGTGCTGGCTGGGCGTCGGGGGCGGTGGGGCGTCGGGCGCGGTGGTCAGCTGCCGCTGCCGTAGACGCCCTTGTTCTCGTCGCGGATGATGTGGCCGTTCCTGAGCTCGACGACCCGCTTGCGCAGCTGGTCGACGATGTCGTCGTCGTGGGTGGCCATCACGATCGTGGTGCCGGTGCGGTTGATCCGGTCGAGCAGCCGGACGATGTCCAGGCTCGTGGTCGGGTCGAGGTTTCCCGTCGGCTCGTCGCACAGCAGGATCGGCGGCTTGTTGACGAACGCGCGCGCGATGGCGACGCGCTGCTGCTCACCACCGGACAGCTCGTGCGGCAGCCGCTTCTCCTTGCCCTCGAGCCCGACCATCTCGAGCGTCTCGGGGACGACCTGCTTGATGGCATGACCCGAGCGACCGAGCACCTGCAGCGCGAAGGCGACGTTCTGGTAGACGTTCTTGTTCGGCAGCAGCCGGAAGTCCTGGAAGACGGTCCCGATCTCGCGCCGCAGCCGGGGCACCTTCCGGTGGGGCAGGCTGCCGACATCCTGGCCCGCGACGAGCACGCTGCCCTGCGTGACGCCCTCTTCCTTGAGGACCAGGCGCAGCAGAGTGGACTTGCCGGACCCGGAGGCGCCGACCACGAAGACGAACTCGCCGCGCTCGATCTCGAGGTTGATGTCGCTGAGCGCCGGTCGGCTGGACCGGGCGTAGACCTTGCTGACGTTCTCGAAACGGATCATGCGCGTGAGGTGAGCCTTACGGGGGACGAATGGGACGGCATACGGGCAATGCGCGCGAACGCGCACGACCCACCCGAGGATAGGTCGCCCACCGTGGTATGCCGCGCAGCGCCACCTCCTCGGCGTTGCGCCTGCGCCCCCGCGAGCCGACTACTGAGCTAGCTTTTCCTGCTCCTTGCGCCACCGGACCCCGGCCTCGATGAAGCCGTCGATGTCGCCGTCGAAGACCGCGGAGGGGTTGCCGACCTCGAACTCGGTGCGCAGGTCCTTGACCATCTGGTAGGGCTGCAGGACGTACGAGCGCATCTGGTCGCCCCAGCTGGCCTTGACGTCGCCGGCCATCTCCTTGCGCTCGGCAGCCTCCTCGGCCTGGCGCTGGACGAGCAGGCGGGACTGCAGGACGCGCAGGGCGGCGGCGCGGTTCTGGATCTGGGACTTCTCGTTCTGCATGGAGACGACGATGCCTGTGGGGATGTGTGTCATGCGGACAGCGGAGTCGGTGGTGTTGACGCTCTGGCCTCCGGGGCCGCTGGAGCGGAAGACATCGACCTTGATCTCGTTCTCGGGGATCTCGATGGAGTCGGTCTGCTCGATGAGCGGGATGACCTCGACCGCGGCGAAGCTCGTCTGGCGCCGCCCCTGGTTGTCGAACGGGCTGATCCGCACGAGGCGGTGGGTGCCAGCCTCGACGGAGAGGTTGCCGAAGGCGTAGGGCACGTTGATCTCGAAGGTCGCGGACTTGAGCCCCGCCTCCTCGGCGTAGGACGTGTCCATGACCTGGGCCGGGTAGCCGTGGCGCTCGGCCCAGCGCAGGTACATGCGCATCAGCATCTCGGCGAAGTCGGCGGCGTCGACGCCACCCGCGCCGGCGCGGATCGTGATGACGGCCGCACGCTCGTCGTACTCCCCCGACAGCAGGGTGCGGACCTCGAGCTCGCCGACGGCCTTCTGCAGCGAGGCGAGCTCCTTCTCCGCCTCGAGCATCGTGGCGGCGTCCCCGCCGTCTTCGGTGCCCATCTCGACGAGCACCTCGAGGTCCTCGATGCGAGAGTCCATCTCGACGACGCGCTCGTACTCGGAGTTCGCGCGGGACAGCGCCGACGTGACCAGCTGCGCGGCCTCCGGGTCGTCCCAGAGGTCGGGTGCCGACGCCTTGGCCTCCAGCTCGGTGATCTGCTGCTGGACGGACGCCAGGTCGGTCACCTCGCGCACGGAGTCCATGGTGTTGCGGAGCTGCTTGATCTCTTGCTGGAAGTCGACGGCCACGAGACCCAACTCTAATGCCCCACGGCTGTGCGCCCCGACCGCCGCAGAACCCGACCACACCACGACGCAGGTATGCCGCGCGGCKGGGCCGCGCGGCATACCTGGGCTTCCTGCGGGGGGAGGGTCAGACGACCAGGCCGAGGAGGAGGACGAACACCAGGCCGGACACCGACAAGAGCGTCTCCATGAGCGACCAGGTCTTGATGGTCTGTCCGACCGAGAGGCCGAAGTACTCCTTGACCAGCCAGAAGCCTGCGTCGTTGACGTGCGAGAAGAACACCGATCCGGCGCCGATGGCGAGGACGAGAAGGGAGACCTCGGGGGCGCTCATACCAGCGGCCAAGGGCGCCAGGATGCCGGAGGCGGTGACCGTCGCGACGGTCGCGGAACCCGTGGCGAGCCTGATCATGACGGCGACCACCCAGGCGAGGAGGAGGATGCTCACGCCACTGCCCTGCACCCAGTCGGCGACGAGGCCGCCGATGCCGGTGTCGACGAGAGTCTGCTTGAAGCCACCACCAGCGGCGACGATGAGCAGGATGCCGGCGATGGGCGGAAGCGACTTCTCGAGCGAGGAGGAGAGCTCCTTGGTGCCCATGCCGGCGCCGCGGCCGAGGGTGAACATGCCGACGATGACGGCGATGAGCAGCGCGATGAGCGGCGTGCCGAGGAAGTCGAGCACGGTGCGGACCGGGTTGTCCTCGGCGGCGAAGATGTCGGCCAGGGCCTTGCCCATCATCAGGACGACGGGGGTGAGGACTGCGAGCAGGGTGACGGCGAAGGTCGGGCGCTGGAGCCTGGCCTCGCGCTCGTCGTCGGTCGCGAACAGCTCAGGTGCGGGGACGTCGACCCAGCGGCCTGCGAAGCGGGCGAACAGTGGACCGGCGATCGCGATGGTCGGCAGCGCCACGAGGACACCGAAGGCCAGGGTGATGCCGAGGTTGGCCTTGAGGGCGTCGATGGCGACGAGGGGTCCGGGGTGCGGAGGCACGAGGCCGTGCATGGCCGACAGGCCGGCAAGGGCAGGGATACCGACCTTGATGATGGACAGCCCCGAGCGGCGGGCGACCAGGAAGATCACCGGCATCAGCAGGACGAGGCCGATCTCGAAGAACATGGGCAGGCCGATCAGCGCGCCGACGCCGGCCATCGCCCACGGGAGGGTGCGCGAAGAGGATCGGCCGACGATGGTGTCGACGATCTCGTCGGCGCCACCCGAGTCGGCCAGCAGCTTGCCGAACATCGCCCCGAGGGCGATCAGGGTGCCGACCCCGGCCGCGGTCGACCCGAATCCCTTGGTGAAGCTGGCGATGGTGTCGGACATCGCCACGCCGGCCACGGCGCCGACGGTGAGTGACCCCAGGGTCAGTCCGAGGAACGGATGCAGCTTGAAGCGGGTGATCAGCAGGACGATGACGGCGATGCCGAGCAGCGCCGCGGGGATCAGCCGGGCGGCGGGGATGTCGGGCAGCGGCGCGGCATCAGCCGCGCTCAGGGCCGGCTGCAGCAAGGAGAGGAAGTCGGTGTTCACGGCTGGGTCACGCCTTTCGAAGCGAGGGAGCTGAGGATGGTCAGGGACTGGTTGACGAGGGTGTCGACGGGCTGGTCCACGTCGAGCGCGGCACCGATCTCGTCTGGCTGGAGCAGCTCGAGGGTCGCGAACTGCGAGTCGATGAGGGCGGCCGGCATGAAGTGCCCGGGACGCCCCGCCACGCGGGCGGCCAGCACGTCGCGGTCGCCGTGCAGGTGCAGGTACACGGCGTGCGGGCCGGCGAGGGTGAGGACGTCCCGGTAGTCGCGCTTGAGCGCGGAGCAGCTCGCGACGCCCCCAGTGGAGCCGTGGTCAACCAGCCAGGCGCTGATGGCCTGGAGCCACGGGCCGCGGTCTTCGTCGTCGAGCGGGATCCCCGCCGACATCTTGGCGATGTTGGCCTCGGGGTGGAAGTCGTCCGCGTCCGCGAACGGGACGCGCAGTCGCTGGGCGAGGGCCGCGCCGACGGTCGTCTTGCCTGACCCGGACACCCCCATCATCACGACAAGGGGCGGTGCGGGACGTTCCATCACTTCAGGCATGGGCTGACTCCTGTGTCGGCTCGGGCTCGTCGTCGAGTTCCTGGAGATCAGGGTGAAGCATAAGAACCGTTTTAACAAGAGTCTTGGTCAAATAAATATTATTTATATCTTGACCCGTGCGGACACGTCCTGTCTGGCAGGCTTGGGCCATGCCCGTCGACCCCACCACGCCTGACGACCCCTCGACCCGGCCCGGGACCCAAGGCGGGACCGAGGCTGGGACCGAAGGCGGGACCGAAGGCGGAAGCGACGTCGGGCTGCACGCCAGCGTGCTCGACAAGCTGGGTCAGGAGATCGTGTCGGGCACCGTGCCGGTCGGCAGCGTCGTGCGCATCGACCAGCTGGACGCGCGTTTCGGCGTCTCGCGCTCCGTCGTGCGCGAGGCGGTGCGCGTGCTGTCGTCGATGGGCCTGGTCGAGACGCGGCGCCGGCTCGGGGTACGGGTGCGTCCCCGGTCGCAGTGGAACGTCTTCGACCCGAGGGTGATCCGCTGGCGCCTCGCCGGGCCCGACCGGGAGGACCAGCTCGTGTCACTCGGCGAGCTGCGGCGTGGTTTCGAACCCGTGGCCGCCGAGCTCGCCGCCGACCGCGCCACCCCCGAGCAGTGCGGCGCGATGGCCGCGGCCGTGATGGAGATGACCGTGCACGCCAAGTCCGGGGACCTGGTGGCCTACCTGGGGGCCGACAAGGACTTCCACCGCACCATGCTCGAGGCGTCGGGCAACGAGATGCTCGCCGCCCTGGCGACCGTCGTCGACGAGGTGCTCTCCGGTCGGACCCACCACGACCTGATGCCACGCACCCCGAACCCCCTGGCCATCCGCCTGCACAGCGACGTGGCCCAGGCCATCGGCTCCGGAGACGGCAAGGCCGCCAGTGCCGCGATGGCCTCGATCATCGACGAGGCGAGCGCGGCCGTGCGCGGGGTCAAGGACGCCGGGCACGCCGACTGAGCCCCAGGCACCCCCTCAGAGCTCGCAGGAGTTCACGAGGTCACCCGAGGCCGGCCGGGCTCGCAATCCGTCCGCCGGCGGCTGCACCCCGCGCTCGACCCACGCCGTGAGGTCGTCGAACGCCGTGCGCGCGCACGGCAGGAGAGGCCGCAACCGGTCGGGGAACGCGGCATACAGACCGTCGGTGTGGGTGCCGTCGCCGACGCTGTAGTAGCGGTGCAGCGCCCCGGCACCAGCCTGGTCGACCAGTCGGTCGTAGACGTCGCCGTCAGTGGCGGGCGGCAGCAGCGTGTCAAGGGTGCCCTGCACCGTGACCATGGGCTTGCCAATGGCCCCGGTGAGCTGCACGGAGGCCACCGCGTCCTTCACCGACCGGGGCCGCGACGTGTAGTCGTAGTCGGCGTCGCAGTGCGGAGTTCCGCTGGCGCAGAAGGGAGTTCCTGCCTTGAGGTCACCGTCGTAGGTCGGGTCGAGCTCCTCGCGGTAGATGCGCTGCGTCAGGTCCCAGTAGACGGTCTCGTGGAACGGCCACAGGAACTCCGACCCCGGCACGAACCCCGCACCGATGATCGCGTCGTGGGCCGCCTGGTCGCCGGTCGCGGCATACAGCGGGTAGTTCTTCAGCGCGGTGGGCAGGTAGGTGAGCAGGTTCGGGCCCTCGGCGCGGAACAGCGTGCCTTCCCAGTCGAGCCCGCCGTCGTAGAGGTCGGGGCGGTTCTCGAGCTGCCACCGGGTGAGGTAGCCCCCGTTGGAGATCCCGAACATGTAGGTGCGTGCAGGCGCCTTGGCGTAGACCTGCTTCAGGACCCGCTTGGTGGCGACGGTCAGCTCGGTGACGCGCTCGTTCCACTCGGCGATGGAGCCGCCCGGCGCGGATCCGTCGTCGTAGAACGACGCACCCGTGTTGCCCTTGTCGGTCGAGGCGAAGGCGTACCCCTTGCTCAGCACCCAGTCGCCGATGATGAAGTCGTTGGCGTACTGGGCGCGGACGCCGGGTGCCCCGCTGACGATGAGGCCGCCGTTCCAGTTGTCGGGGATCCGGATGACGAACTGGCTGTCGTGCTTCCAGCCGTTGTTGGAGTTGGTGGTCGAGGTGTCAGGGAAGTACCCGTCGACCTGGAGGCCGGGCACACCCGTGGGGTTCTTCGTCCCGGCGGCGTTGAGGCCGGCCCAGTCATTGGGGTTGGTGTGGCCGCTGGCGAGAGTGCCGGCGGTGGTGAGGTCGTCGAGGCACGCGACCTCCTGCAGCTGCGCTCCCGGCACTGCGACCTTGTCCTGGCGTGCACAGTGCCCGCCCTGCGGCTTGTCGGCGGCGGCGGGAGCAGCCGCAGCGAGCGCTCCCCCGACGGCGAGAGCGACCGCGGCGGCCAGGGCTCCGCTGCGGCGACGTGACGTCAGTGTCAGGGGCGTGGTCAGGGGCAGGGTCAGGGGCATGTTGGTCATGCAACGCCCGGGGCGCGCGGCCCTCAATGTGGGTCCCCCACACAAACCCGGTGTGCCGCGTGTGCAGCGCCGAACACCGCCGGCTCACCTCCCTTGTACTCTACCTAGGGGCTAGGTAGAGTAAGACCATGACCCCACGTCCAGAGCCGCGCATGACGATCGCCACCCAGCTGGTGCTGGGTGCCCTGCTCGCCGACCCCGGTCGCGAGCTCTACGGCCTCGAGATCGGCGAACAGGCAGGGCTGCCGAGCGGGACCATCCACCCGATCCTGGCTCGTCTCGAGGGCATCGGCTGGGTGGAGTCGAGCTGGGAGGACATCGACCCACGAGTCGAGGGCAGGCCTCAGCGTCGCTACTACCGGCTCACCGCGACGGGCGCTGCCAGCGCTCGCGATGCCTTGTCGCGCGCATATCGCAGCCGTGCGACGCTGCGGACGAATCCACTGGGCGGAACGGCATGACGCCCGCACCCCTGCCCGCCAGGACGCACGGGGAGGCGCCACTGCGCTGGCCGTCTCGCATCGTGCGCCTCGCGACGCACGCTCTCCCGGCGGGCGCGGCGCGAGACCGCTACCGGCTGGAGTTCCTCGCAGAGCTCGCGGAGGTGCCCGGTCCACACCAAACCCGCCACGCCGCCCGCATCCTGACCCACTCCCTGGCGTTGCGCTCGGCCGTCCGAGGCACCCAGGTCGCTCCCCTGGAGGCCATCATGACCACACCGACCAAGCCGCTCCTCTGCCGGACGAATCTCCACCACCGCTGGGAGTGGGCCAACACCCTGGACGGTGAGCGTTACATCCGGTGCTCGCTCTGTCTCAAGGAGCGCGAGTCGGGGGCTGGCGGCAAGTGGACCGGGGGCATGAGCATGGGCGGCTTCAACGGCGGCGGAATGTGATCGCGAGCGGCTGACCCGGTCAGGTGCGGGCGCCACTGGACGTGCGTCGCGCCGGTCGATCCTCAGGGCTGGCGGTCGCGGGCACGGTCGGCGACCAGGACGTCGCGGGTGAGCTCGAGCTGACCACGGTGCTGGGCGAGCTCCTCGTAGACGTGCAGCAGCACCTCGCCCTGTGTGGCGTACCTGTCCCGCGGATCCGGGTTGGCAGGCGGCGCGCCCACGTCGCTGGCCGCCACCCACTCGGACAGGCTCCGACGCAGGCGATCGGTTTCAGCCGCGAGGTCGGTCACCGCCCCCGTCGCGGTGAACTCGCTCGGCCGATCACGCGGGACGACCTCACCGAGGTTGGTCGTGGATGCCCAGGCGGCACACATCCCGAGGCAGTGGGTGAGGATCGCGAACGGACTGTTGGCGTCGGGCAGGTCGGGCCGCCGGTTGGCCAGGTCGTCGCCGAGGTCGACGACGATGTCGCGCATGGCCACCAGCGCCTCGTCGCAGAACCTCAGGAAGGTGGCCTTGTCGATCACGGGTGGCCTGTCTCCAGGAGCCGGCGGAAGCCCGCCTCGTCGAGGATCGGCCGACCCAGCTCGCGGGCCTTGTCCTCCTTGGTCCCGGCGTTCTCCCCCACCACGACGTAGTCGGTCTTCTTCGACACCGACCCGGACGCCTTGCCGCCGCGAGACAGGATCGCCTCCTTGGCCGAGTCGCGCGAGAAGCCCTCGAGCGAACCGGTGACGACGATGGTCATCCCAGCGAGGGTCTGTTCCACCGACGCGTCGCGCTCGTCCGCCATGACCACTCCGTCAGCCTGCCACTGCCTCACGATCTGGTCGTGCCAGTCGACGGCGAACCAGGCTGCGACGGCGTCGGCGATGACCCCGCCCACACCCTCGACGCCCGCCAGCTCCTCGGGACGCTCCTTCGCCGCATCGCGAAGTGCGTCCATCGTGGCGAAGTGCTGAGCCAGCGCCCGCGCTGCCGTCGGCCCGACGTGGCGGATCGACAGGGCGACGATGACGCGCCAGAGGGGTTGCTGCTTGGCCTGCTCGAGGTTCTCGGAGAGTCGGATCCCGTTGGCGGACAGTACTTTTCCATCGACGACGGACTCCGGGGGGTCGGACTTCTTGGCCGCTCGGGTGAACAGCGGCACCGTCGCCAGTCGAGCGCGCCCCGCCTCACCGGCCAGCCCGAACAGGCCACTCTCGTCCTCGAGGACGCCCGACTCGAGGAGGGCGACGGAGCCCTCCCAGCCCAGCGCCTCGATGTCGAACGCACCACGACCGGCCAGTCCGGCGAGTCGCTCCCGCAGCTGCGACGGACAGGTGCGGGAGTTCGGGCAACGGATGTCCTTGTCTCCCTCCTTCTCCGGCGCCAGGGGGGTCCCGCAGGAGGGGCACTCGGTGGGCATGACGAACTCGCGTTCGGTGCCGTCGCGCAGGTCGACCACGGGCCCGAGGATCTCGGGGATCACGTCGCCTGCCTTGCGCAGCACCACGGTGTCGCCGATGAGCACGCCCTTGCGACGCACCTCGTCGGCGTTGTGCAGCGTGGCGCGCTCGACGGTCGAGCCCGCGACCACCACCGGCTCCATCACCCCGAACGGCGTCACCCGACCGGTGCGGCCGACGTTGACGAGGATGTCGAGGAGCTTGGTGTTGACCTCCTCGGGTGGGTACTTGAACGCGATCGCCCAGCGCGGCGCCCGCGAGGTGGACCCGAGCTGGCGCTGCAGCGAGATCTCGTCGACCTTGATGACGATGCCGTCCAGCTCGTGCTCGACGCTGTGTCGCTCGGCGCCGTACTGGTCGATGAACTGCTGGACTTCCTCGACCGATTCGAGGACGCGGTAGTGCGTCGAGATGGGCAGCCCCCACTCGCGGAACAGGTCGTAGGCCTGCGACTGCCGGGTCAGCTCGAAGCCCTCGCGCAGCCCGATGCCGTGCACGAGCATCCGCAGGCCACGGCTGGCCGTGACGCGAGGGTCCTTCTGCCGCAACGAACCGGCGGCAGTGTTGCGCGGGTTGGCGTAGGGCGCCTTGCCTGCCTCGACCAGGCTCGCGTTGAGGTCGCCGAACGCCTCGACCGGGAAGTAGACCTCGCCCCGGATCTCGACGCGCGCCGGGTGGTTGGAACCGGCGAGCTGGTGCGGGATGCCCTGGATGGTCTTGACGTTGTTGGTGACGTCCTCGCCCGTGCGCCCGTCGCCGCGGGTCAGGGCGCGCACGAGGCGGCCCTTCTCATAGAGGAGGTTGACGGCCAGGCCATCGATCTTCAGCTCGCACAGATAGTGGTATGCCGCGGACCCCGCATCGCGCGCCACCCTCGCCGCCCAGGCGGCGAGCTCCTCGGGCGAGAAGCAGTTGTCGAGGCTCAGCATGCGCTCGAGGTGGTCCACCGCGGTGAAGTCGGTCGAGAAGACGGCGCCGCCGACCTGCTGGGTCGGGCTCTCGGGGGTGCGCATCTCGGGGAACTCCTCCTCCAGCTCGTTGAGCCGGCGGATCAGCCGGTCGTAGTCACCGTCGCTGATCGTCGGCGCATCCCTGACGTGGTAGGCGAACTGGGCCGCAGTGGCCTGCTCGGCCAGCTCTGCCCACTCGTGGCGAGCCGCGTCCGTGGCTGGCTCCAGCGCAGACCCAGTGGCAGCTGTAGAGGCGTTCTCAGTCACGCTGCCCATCCTGCCGTACGCCTCCGACACCTGTGTCGCAGACGGGCGCGGGCCGTGGGACACGGCATACCGGAATCCGTAGCCAAAGGACGCGCTCTCGGCGAGGATGGCTGAAACCGGACCCCCACCGCCGAGGAGCCTGCGCCATGACCAATCTCGCCACCAACTTGGTGACCACCGCCCAGGAGCGGCCGGACCAGCCGGCCATCAAGTTCATGGGCAACGACATCAGCTACGCCCAGATCCACGGCATGGCTGCACAGGTGGCGGGGTCGCTGAAGGCAGCAGGCATCGAGCCCGGTGACCGCGTGGCGATCATCCTCCCCAACGTGCCGGCCTTCCCTGTCGTCTTCTTCGGCTCCCTGCTGGCCGGCGCGATCGTGGTGCCGATGAACCCCCTGCTCAAGTCCGGCGAGATCGACTTCTTCTTCACCAACTCCGGGGCCAAGGTCGCCTTCGTCTGGCCGGACTTCGTGGCGGAGGCCACCGAGGGAGCCAAGAACTCGGGCACCCGCATCATCACGTGCGGTCCCATGGGTCCCGTCGAGGGCGCCCTCGAGGGCGGTGACCCGATCGCCGAGCCGGTCGAGCGCGACGACGAGGACACCGCGATCGTGCTCTACACCTCGGGCACGACCGGTCGGCCCAAGGGCGCCGAGCTGACCCACAGGAACGTCCACCTGAACGCGCACCGCAGTGCCGTCGAGATCCAGGCGACCACGCCGGACGACGTGGTGATGGGCTGCCTGCCGCTGTTCCACGTGTTCGGGCTCGTCGTGGGCCTCAACGCCGCGGTCATCGCCGGCGCGGCGCTGGCGCTCATCCCCCGGTTCGACCCGGCCGAGGCGATCAAGGTGATCGGCAACGAGAAGGTCACCATCTTCATGGGCGTCCCCACGATGTATGCAGCGATCCTCAACCACCCCGACTCCGACGCCCTCGATGCGACGTCGCTGCGTACCTGCTGCTCGGGTGGGTCCGCCATGCCGCTGGAGGTCATGAAGGCGTTCGAGGAGAAGTTCGGCTGCATGATCCTGGAGGGCTACGGCCTGTCCGAGACCTCTCCGGTGGCGTCCTTCAACATGCCGACCATGGAGCGCAAGCCCGGCACCATCGGGGTCGCGATCCCCGGTTGCGAGATGAAGCTGATCGACCTCGAGGGCAACGACGTCGCAGCCGGCGAGGGCGTCGGCGAGATCGCGATCCGCGGCGACAACGTCATGAAGGGTTACTGGCAGAACCCCGAAGCCACCGCCGAGGCCATCCCCGACGGCTGGTTCCGCACCGGGGACCTGGCCACCGTGGACGACGAGGGCTACTACACGATCGTCGACCGCAAGAAGGACATGATCCTGCGCGGCGGCATGAACGTGTACCCGCGCGAGGTCGAGGAGGTGCTCTACACCCACCCCGACGTGCTCGAGGCCGCTGTGGTCGCGGTGCCGGACGAGCTGCTCGGCGAGGACGTGGGCGCTGCCGTCGCGCTGCGTCCCGGCGCCACCGCGACGCTGGAGGACGTGCAGGCCTTCGTCAAGGAGCGGATTGCCGCCTACAAGTACCCGCGGCACATCTGGGCCGTCCCCGAGCTGCCCAAGGGCCCCACCGGCAAGATCCTGCGGCGCGAGGTGCACAAGCCGGCCGACGTCTGAGGGACGAGGTCAGGCGTCCTTGCGACGCTTGGCGGGGAGGCCGATGACCACGGCTGAGACGAGCACGATGGCGGCGCCCAGCAGCTGCGGCCAGGCCAGGTGCTCACCCAGGACGACGACGCCCAGCAGCACCGACACGACCGGAATCAGGTAGGTGACGGTGGTGCTGACCGTGGCACCCGCGCCACGCACGACGTCGAACTGGAGCATGTAGGCGAGCCCGGTCCCGACGACGCCCAGCACGAGGACGCAGAGCAGCGGCAGCAGCACTCCCCCGGCATCGAGGTTGACGTGCCCGGCCCACGGGGCGGCGTACGCGTCGCGGTTGAACAGCCACCACACGAGAATGACCGGCACCATGAGCGCGGACCCCACCAGCAGCAACGCGGTCGGCATCGAGAGCCCACCCAGGTCTGCGCCCCCGAGGAAGCGCCGGTTGTAGGTCCAGCCCAGGCCGTAGGACGCGCCGGCGACGAGCGTCATGCCGAAGCCCAGCAGGTCGGGGCGGCCGGCGGACTCCCACGGCTGCATGATGACGATGACGCCGGCGAACCCGATGACGACGGCAGCCAGCTTGCGTGGGGACAGGCGGTCGCTCGGCAGCAGGGCCAGCGCGAAGAAGACGGCGGCCAACGGGGTGGTGGCGTTTCCGATCCCGGCCAGTGCAGAGGAGACGCGCACCTCACCGGCGGCGAACAGGCTGAAAGGCAGCGCCGTGAGGAAGACGCCCGACACGGCGAGATGGGCCCAGGTGCGGCGCGCGCGGGGCAGCCGGCCACGGGTGACGGCCAACAGCGCCAGCAGGGTCGCGGTGCCGGCGAAGATGCGTAGCCCCGAGATCTGCAGCGGGGCCATGGTCCGCAGCCCGACCTTCATCAACAGGAAGCTCGACCCCCAGATGAAGGCGAGCAGGACGTACTTGGCCTGCCAGGGCACCCGGGTCACCGGGGAGCTGGCGACGGTGGGGGTGGCGACACTGGTGCTCATTGGTGGGTCAACTCTCGGCTCGTTCCGACCATTCCGCGGCCACGGCGACCGCTGCGCGTTGAACGCGCCAGGCCCCCTCTGGTGTGAGTCCGGGCAAACCGCAGGCCGGGCTCGCGGTGAGGTCGCCCAAGGACTTCGCAGACATCCCGGCGTCGTGCCAGCCGCGGCTCACCACGTCGGCGGCACCGCGGACGGTGCCGCTGGCATCGGTCGGCAGGCACCCGGCATACAAGGCCACGCCGTCCTCGACGGTGGCGGCGATCGACTCCCAGCGCTGGGGGGTGAGGGAGGTGACGTCGAGGCTCACGGCGCCGACCCCGGTCGCCCGGAGCAAAGGCAGGGGTATGCCGGGATCGCAGCAGTGCACGACCGTCGCCGCTGCCTCGATGGCGGGGTTGTCGGTCGCGGCGGCGAGCACGTCGCGCAGACCGTTCATGGCGGCGAGGGGGTCGACGGGGCGCAGGTGCCCGTAGCCGGAGGCCGTGGGCAGGTGACCGGCGAGGACGGCAGGCAGGGACGGCTCGTCGAGCTGCAGCACGAGCGAGGCACCGGGGACGAGGCGGGCGACATCGGCCAGGTGGACCCGCAAACCCTCGGCGAGCGAGCCGACGAGGTCGCGCAGCGCCCCCGGATCGGCCAGTGCCTTCTCACCGCGCTGGAGCTCGATGCCGGCGGCGAGGGTCCACGGGCCGGTGCACTGGATCTTGAGGTCACCCGCGTAGCCGTCGAACGCCTCGGCGAGCTCGTCGAGGTCCTGGCCCAGCAGGGCCTTGGTGCGCTGGGCGTCGTGCCCGCCGCGCTCGACGAAGCGCCAGCCGCTGGGCTGGAGGTCCACGTGCAGGTCGACCAGCAGTCCGGCCGCCCGACCGATCATGTCGGCGCCGGGTCCGCGAGCCGGGAGCTCTGGCAGATAGGGCAGGTGTCCGTCACCGAGGATGTCGCGGACGCCCTTGAGGGCTTCGCGGATGTCGGTGCCCGGGAGAGATCCGATGCCGGTTGCGCGAGCCACGCCCCGAGACTAGTCAGCGGTACCGACACGCCTGAGGGCAGGATCCCTAGTCTCTACCCATGGCTCGAGTGGACCCGGACGACGACAGCATCCGTCGCTTCGTGGTGCATCACCACCGCTACGACCCGCAGCGCCGCGAATTTCGCAACGTCGCTGTGGCCGCGTTCGACAACGCCGACGAGTTCGACGCCGCCCTTCGCGAGACAAGCGCTGGCATCGAGCGCCGACGTCGGTCAGGCGAACCCGTCGACCGCCGCGAGCACGCGTCGGGCACCGAGTACGGCCCGGGCGCTCGCGAGCAGGCCGCCTACGGCCGGTTCCTGCAACGCGCCGCCCGCCATGGCGTCGACGTGCGGCGCTTTCTGGCCAAGCGCGACCCGCCATCCAACATGGCGTTCATCTTCTTCGACAGCGACGACGGCGATGGCCAGACCGACACGGGACGCGGCGAGGACAGGGGCGAGGACGGCGGCTGACTGCTCCCTCAGTCGGGGAGCTCGCTCGGCAGGACCACCGCGTCCACCAGTGCGCCGTTGCGGATGACGGTGACTTCCATCCGCCTCCCGATCGCCTCGGTGAACAGGCGCTTCTGCAGCGACTGGGCATCGCCGAGCGGGGCGCCGTCGATCGCAAGGACCAGGTCGCCCGCGAGCAGGCCACTCCTCGCCGCCGGGCTCTTCTCGACGACCTCGACCACTCGCAGCGCGCCGCGCTGCCCGTACCGCTCGGCCTGCGCCGGCGTCAGCCGTGCGGGAGTGCTCACGAGCCCGAGGTAGGCGCGCCGCACCCGCCCGTCGTGCATCAGCGCGTAGATGATCCGGTGGGTCGTGGCATTGATTGGTACCGCCATGCCGAGGCCGATTCCGGCGACAGCCGTGTTGATCCCGACGACCCGACCGCGGCTGTCGGCGAGCGCCCCACCGGAGTTGCCGGGGTTGAGCGCGGCGTCGGTCTGGATGACGTCCTCGATCAGGCGCGCGGTCGTGCGGGTACGCACCGGCATGCTGCGGCCGAGGGCGCTCACCACTCCGGCCGTCACGGTGCCCGACAGGCCCAGCGGGTTGCCGACGGCCACCACGAGCGAACCCACGAGGAGCGAGCTCGCGTCGCCGTACTCCGGCGGCGCCGGCACCTCGCGGTCCGCGCGGATGACCGCGATGTCGGACAGCGGGTCACGGCCAACGACCTCGAAGTGCGCGACCGTTCCGTCGGCGAACTCGGCACTGCCTCCGCTCGCGTCGCCGACGACGTGCGCGTTGGTGAGGAGATGCGACTCGCCGGTCAGCACCACGGCAGACCCCGAGGACTCTCCGCGGCGCGACCGGATCCGCAGGGCCGCAACCTTGGGCGTCAGCTGTGCCGCGACGGAGGTGACAATCGCCGAGTAGGCGTCCAGCGCGGCCGACTCTTTGGCCGGGTCAGAGGCCGCGGGGTCCGTGGCCGCCGGGTCTGTGGTCATGCCAGTGTCAACGAGCGGTCGGCACGGTGGGATTCCTGGGTTCACCGAGGGCGAACGACGCGGTCGCGGACCCGCGGTCGAACTCGGCACACAGATGCCCCGAACCTACCGATTCGCGCCCATTCCCTCGTCGAATCAATGCAGATGTTCTAGCCGGAGTCATGGCCCCGGTGGAGGCGGGGAGCCTGCATGGAGTTCTAGCGTCGAGGCAAGCCGCGCGATGTGCAGGGCGGCCATCTGCAACCGAAGGAGCACGCATGCGCCTCAAGCGTCTGATCATCGTCCCGGCGGCAGCCGGGGTCCTCGTCCTCGTCGGAGTGTCAGCCGCCAGTGCCGGCGAGATCACCGGCACTGGCAAGCCCGCGCAGGGCGCCGCCCACGCCAACTCGATCTGCGCGTTCTCCGGACTGGAGGACGGCGATGGTGCCGGGTTCCCCGGTCCCGGCGGTGCGCCGCCCCAGAACTGGGGCCACAGCAAGTCGTTCTTCGGGGCGACCCCAGCCGAGCGCAAGGCGTCGGGCTTCCAGCCGGGCGACTCCTGCAACGGTCACCGTGGCTTCCTCGCCGGTGGTGGCGAGGAGCCGTAACCAGGTCGCTGGCCTGACCCACGACTGGGCCCACTCTCCCCGAAGGGAGGGTGGGCCTCGTCATGTGGCGGAGACGGTTCCGGCCTGGAACCGGAGTCAACCGTGCTGTTACCCGGCTGATACCGCCTCAGCACCAGCCTGGAACCACCCCGTGTCACAACGGTCTGACCACGGGAGGTCCGGCACTCAGGTCGACCGCCCTCGACCCTCGAAGGAACCGATCATGTCCACCACTCGCCGCACCATCACCACCACGATCGCACTGGCCGGCCTGCTCGTCCTGGGAACCGGCTCCGTCCCTGCCACCGCCCGCCAGGACGCGGGCCCGACCGTCGTCCACACGATCCCCGACGAGGGCCACTGCCCGCTCGCCCGCGTGGGGACACAGTTCGTCAAGTGCGACAACCTCACCGGAAACGGCGTGCGGGCCCCGGGCTGGATCCCCCGCGCCTGAGCGTTCCTCTCCGATCGCCGGACGGCTCCTGCGTTCGGAGAGGGCACTCAAGATCCCCTGGGATCACTCTTGCCGCGGACCGGGCGTGGGAGCAGTGTTAGCCCTGACGGTAGCGCCGTCGGGGTGCTACCCCGAGCAGAGGAGTTTCGTCGTGTATGCACGAACCACAACCGTCCAGGCAGACCCCTCCAAGATCGACGACGGGATCGCCAACGTCCGTGACGAGGTCACGCCGGCGATCACCGCCATGGATGGATGTGTCGGGATGTCGATGCTCGTGGACCGCGCGTCCGGCCGCTGCATCGCCACATCGTCGTGGGAGTCAGAGGCTGCGCTGCGGGACAGCGCCGGCAAGGTCCTTCCGCTGCGTGATGCAGCCGAGCAGGCCCTGGGTGCCAGCACCAGCACCGTGGACACGTGGGAGGTCGCCGTCGTCCACCGCGACCACGCCATGCCCGAAGGCGCCTGCGCTCGGGTCACCTGGCTGAGCGGGATGGCCGATCATGCCGAACGCGCTTCCGACGTCTTCAGGATGGCCGTCCTCCCCAGGGTTCAGGAGCTCGATGGGTTCTGCAGCGCCAGTCTGCTCATCAGCCGCGAGACCGGCCGAGCGGTGGGCACCGTCACCTTCGAGCGCCGAGAGCAGCTCGAAGCCAGCCGCGATGCCGCTGCCGGCATTCGCGAAGCAGCGAGCAGGGACATCGGCTCGACCATCGACGACGTGGCAGAGATGGAGGTGGTGCTGGCTCATCTCCACCTCCCCGAGATGGTTTGACAGCAGCGTCAGGCACAACATGCCGGGATGGTCCCTGCCCCCGGACCATCCCGACCTCGCTCCCGGGTCCTGGAGTGCGCAGGCACCCTCGGGAGCGACGCGCCCGGACCTAGATCGCGTCGTGGTGCGTGATCAGCCGCTTGGGTGCAACGCAGCGCCAAGCGTCCTCGATGATCTCCTCGACGTGCGACCAGTCGATGTCGTCCACGTCGAGATAGACCCCGACCCACCCCCGATGACCCACATACGGCGGCCGGAAGTAACGACGCGGCTCGGCTGCGACCAGTGCGGACTGCACCCCTTCCGGTGCAGCCGTCCAGATCGCCGTGCGGTCGTCGTGGTGCTCCTGCGCCGCCATCACGAAAGCCTTCCTCCCACCGGCGAACCAGCAGGGCTCACCGTGCGACTCCCGTTGCTCCGTCTCCGGGAGCGCGAGACACAGCGACCGCACCCGCGCCAGCGGTGACCCGTCCTGGATCCCGCCGCGCACCATACGAGTCAGCGCTCGAGCCAGGCGGACGCGATCGTCGCCGAGCCGACCACGCGCGTTCCTTCGTAGAGGACCACTGACTGGCCCGGCGCGACGCCCCGGAGCCGACCAGCGAGCCGCACCTCCACGTCGTCTCCGGAGGCCCACGCCTGCGCGGGCACTTCCTCGCCGTGCGCGCGCACCTGGGCGCCCACCTCGACGACGCCCTCGGGCGGCGGACCGCACCACCGGGCGTGGTCACCGCGAATCGCGTTGACCCCCAACAGGTCTGACGTGCCGATCATGACGCGGTTGGCCGCCGCGTCCACCGACACGACGTAACGCGGGTCACCGTCCATGACCGACCGATCGAGACCCAGCCCCCGTCGCTGACCGACGGTGTAGGCATAGGCGCCCCGGTGCGCGCCCACCACCTCGCCCGACTCGGCGTCGACGATCTCGCCGGGCTGCTCCCCCAACCGAGACGTGAGCCAGCCGCGGGTGTCGCCGTCGGCGATGAAGCAGATGTCGTGCGAGTCGGGCTTGCTGGCGACGTAGAAGCCGCGCTCCTTGGCCTCGGCGCGGATCTCCGGCTTCGCCGTGTCACCCAAGGGAAAGAACGCCCGATCCAGCTGGTCGGCGTCGAGCACCCCCAGCACGTAGGACTGGTCCTTGGCCATGTCGACGGCACGGTGCAGCTCTCGGCCGCCGTCGTCGCCCTCGACGACCTGGGCGTAGTGGCCGGTCGCCACCGCGTCGAAGCCCAGCGCGACCGCCTTGTCGAGCAGCGCGGAGAACTTGATCTTCTCGTTGCAGCGCAGGCAGGGGTTGGGGGTGCGTCCGGCGGAGTACTCCGCGACGAAGTCCTCCATGACGTCGCGCTTGAACCGCTCGGCCATGTCCCAGACGTAGAAAGGGATCCCGAGCATGTCGGCGACGCGGCGGGCATCCCCGGCGTCCTCGATCGTGCAGCAGCCACGGGCCGACTCGCGCAGCGTCGCAGCACTCTGCGACAGGGCGAGGTGCACGCCGACGACCTCGTGCCCCGCGTCGAGCATCCGCCCCGCGGCGACGGCGGAGTCCACCCCGCCGGACATGGCGGCGACGACCCGCATCAGTCGGTCCATCCGCTGGCCCGCCGGGCGCGCTCGATCGCCGCGGGCAGGGCGGCCAGCACCGCGTCGACGTCGGCGTCGGTCGAGGTGTGGCCGAACGTCAGGCGCAGCGCACCCCGCGCGGACTCCTCGGGGATCCCCATGGCCAGCAGAACGTGCGACGGCTGCGGCACACCTGCCTGGCAGGCCGAACCGGTCGAGCACTCGACGCCGACGGCGTCGAGGAGGTAGAGGAGGGAGTCGCCCTCGCAGCCGGGAACGAGCAGGTGCGCGTTGCCGGGCAGCCGGTGTATGCCGTCGCCGGCCTCCCACGCGCCCGTCGCCCTGATGTCGTAGCCGAGATCCATCGCCGAACGGATCAGCCTGTCCCGCAACGCCATCAGCCGAGGTGCCTCCATCGAGATGCTGGCGACGGACTCCTCCATGGCCACAGCGAAGGAGCGGATCCCGGGGACGTCGAGGGTCCCGCTGCGGATCTGCCGCTCCTGTCCCCCACCAAAGGTCTGGGGCACGACCACTGCATCGCGGCGCACGAGCAGCGCGCCGACTCCCACCGGCCCACCGACCTTGTGGGCGGTGACCGTCATCAGGTCGGCTCCCGACTCGGCGAAGTCCACGGGGAGGTGGCCTGCGGCCTGCACCGCGTCGGTGTGGAACGGCACCCCGAACTCATGGGCGAGGGCCGCGAGCGCTGCCACGGGCTGCACGGTGCCGACCTCGTTGTTGGCCCACATGACGGTGACCAGGGCCACCGAGTCGGGGTCCTCCTCGATCGCGGCGCGCACAGCGTCGGTCGTGATGAAGCCGAGCGCGTCGGGCTCGACCCACGTCACCTTGGCCCCCTCCTGGGCGACCAGGTGCTCGACGCAGTCGAGGACGGCGTGGTGCTCGATCGCGCTGCAGACGATGCGCACCCGGCCCGGGTCTGCCTCCCGCCTCGCCTCGAACGTGCCGGCCACGGCCAGGTTGTCGGACTCGGTGCCCCCGGACGTGAAGACCACCTCGGACGGTCGTGCGCCGAGCGCCTTGGCCAGCCGCTCGCGCGACTCCTCGACGACCCTGCGAGCCATCCGGCCGGAGGTGTGCAGCGAGGACGCGTTGCCGGTGGTGGCCAGCTGGTCGGCCATCGCCGCGATGGCCGATGGGAGCATCGGCGTGGTGGCGGCATGGTCGAGGTAGGCGGTCACCGTCGAAAGTTTACTCGTCAACCGCTCAACCTTCGGTCGGAGTGTGGCGTTGGGTACGTCAGCGGGCGACGAGCCCCGGCCGCTGCCGTGTTCGGGACTACCGTCAGGGCTCGGGACTGTCGGGTGGAGGGGGCGGGGTGCAGCAGAGCGAGGAGGCCGCGTTCGGGCAGTTCGCGGAGCGGGTCATGCCCCGGCTCCTGCGGACGGCCTGGCTCCTGACCGGTGACCCGAACCGCGCGGAGGACGCCGTCCAGGAGTCACTGGTCCGGCTGTTCGGGGTCTGGCCAAGGGTCCGTCTCGACGAACCCGAGGCCTACTGCCACCGCATCCTGCGCAATCTCGTGGTCAGCACCTGGCGCAAGGATCGCCGGCTCGTGCTGGTCGAAGACGTCCGGGACGACGTCGACGAGCGCAGGGCGACCGACGACGCCGGCACGCGGCTCGACCTCGTGCGGGCCCTCCAGGAGCTGCCCGTTCGCGAGCGCGAGGTCGTCGTGCTGCGCCACTACGCCGACCTGTCCGAGCGCGCCGTCGCCGAGCTGCTGGGAGTCAGCGTCGGCACCGTGAAGTCGTCGTCCTCCCGCGGGCTCGAGCGCCTGCGAAGCCTCATCTCCGACAAGGGGGAAGCCCATGTCCAGTGACCTCGACCTCATCGAACGCCTTCGCACGGACCCCGCCCCGGCCATGCACGTCTCCCTCGCGGACGTCCTCGCCGAAGGACGTCGACGCCAGCGCCGCCGGACCGCCCGGTGGCTTGCGGCCGGTGCTGCAGCGGCCGTCGCCGCGGCCCTGGTGGTGGCAGTTGCGCTCCAGCTGTCCGGTGAGGCACGCACCGCCCCACCTGCCGGCACCCCCAGCGGCATCACTTCCGGCAGCTATGTCTGGCAGCCGACGAACCCCGAGCTCTCCGGGGCGACCACCATCGTGGCATCCGGGGGCTCCTATGCCCTGCGGGTGGACGGTGGCGTGATGACCGTCAAGGTCACCCGCGACGGCGCCAGCGCCCCGCCCCTCAGCGCGGCCCTGCTCCGCACCGGGGCGGCGTGGCGGGAGGTCGACGGCACCTCGGGGCAGCGCGTCCTCGTCGGGGTCGTCCGCGGCAAGGCCGACGACATCGTCTACCAGCCCAGCCTCGCCGCCTCCATGGCCGAGCACACCGTGGTGACGCGGGATGCCGGTGACTTCACGGCATACGTCATCTCGTTTGCCGCGCCGCAGGCGGTGACCACCATCGCCAGGGACGTGGGCTGGCTGACGACCAACGCAGGCATGCCCAGCTGGGCCCTCGGCGACGGTGGGGGCGGTGCGGGTCTGGCGCTGGACCTGGACGGTGAGGCCCCTTCCCTGCTGCCGCCTTACGACGTGACCGTCACCGGACCGCCGTCGACGACCACGCCGCCGAGGAAGGCCGTGGAGCTGACCATCTCGCTGGGCGAGGTTCGCCTGGGAGCCCCCCTGACGGTGAGCGTCGACCGAGGGGCCGTCGTCGTGGGGTCCGGGGGGCTGCAGACCGAGCTCGCCGGCGCGGACCCGGAGACCGCCTTCGGCTACGACACGATCGCCCTGGCGGACGGCCGGTCCCTGGTGTGGGGAGTACTTCCCCAGGGGATCAAGTCCGTCCGGCCCACGGTGGACGGCGGAGTGCGCGTGGGTGTCCCGGCGCTCGCCAACCTCGTGGTCCTGCCGTACACCGTGTTCGCCGTGCTCGTCGAGGGCACGCCGGACCACGTGGTGGGCCTCCAGGCGGAGTTCGCAGGGCGTCCCGGTGGCATCAGCGTGACGCAGTAGCACGGGGCCCGGCTTTCCTGACCGTCCCTTTACCTACCGGGCGTAACCGCGCCCGCCTCCCCTCGTTGGACACGGCATACCGACCACCACCGGTGCTGGTCTCACGAAGGGAACTACATGCACACCGCGAAGAGAACCCGGGCAGTCGTCGCGACGGCCGCCACGGCCGCCCTGGCCGCCATGGCCCTCGCCACGCCCGCTTCGGCAGGCCTGCTGTCCTCAGGCAAGGCCCTCGCTCCGGTCCAACCGTGGCTGGCTTCCCAGCTGGGGGTGCTCAAGGCCGCCACCCCGACCACCGTCCTCGTGCACGGCACGGACACCGCGGCCGCCACCCAGGCCGTGCAGGCGGTTGGCCTTCGCAAGGTGACGACGTTCGACAAGATCGGCGTCGTCGTGGCCACGGGACTCCCCGCCCAGGTGCAGGCAGTCCGGTCACAGCCCGGCGTGACCTACGTCGAGGGCAACCAGCCCATCGAGATGCTGCTGTCGACCTCCAACAAGGCCACCCGCGGCGACGAGGCCCGCAACACCCTCACCGGCGCCAACGGGACCGCGCTCGACGGCAAGGGGGTCTCCGTCGCGGTGATCGACTCCGGGGTGGACCCGACGCACCCGTTCCTGAAGAACCCCGACGGCACCTCCGCCGTCGTCAAGAACCTCAAGATGGTGTGTGAGCCGCTCACCGAGAGCACCTGCGCCCCCGTCGACGCCGGCTCGGCCAACACCGACCTGCTGTCCGGTGGCGGGCACGGCATGCACGTCAACGGGATCGTCGCGGGTCGCGACGTCACGCTGTCAGACGGCACCAAGATGCACGGTGCCGCCCCGGGCTCGAGCCTGGTCAGCATCAGCACCGGTGCCGTGCTGTTCATCATCGGCGCCGACGCAGCCCTCAACTGGGTGCTCGAGAACCACAACGCCCCGTGTGGCGCGGGCGTCCCGGCCAGCACCTGCCCGCCGATCAAGGTGACGTCGAACTCCTACGGCCCCAGCGGTGGTGGCGCGTTCGACCCGAACTCGGCCACGGCCAAGATCCAGCGTGCACTGGTCAAGGAGGGCGTCGTCTCGGTCTGGGCCAACGGCAACGACGGCGGCGACGGGTCGAAGGACCTGTCCAACCCGCCCGGCAAGGACCCGACCCCCGGCATCCTGTCGGTGGCCTCGTTCTTCGACCAGAACACCGGCACTCGCGACGGCACCGTCTCGGACTTCTCGAGCCGCGGCAAGGCCGGCGACAAGTCGACCTACCCGGACATCTCGGCGCCGGGTGAGGACATCACCAGCTCGTGTCGCGTCTACCTGCCGATCTGCTCCTCGGGGCTCGATCCGAAGGACGGCGGCGACTACAACACCATCAGCGGCACCTCGATGGCCACCCCGCACATCTCGGGCATCGTCGCGCAGCTCTTCCAGGCCAACCCGAACGCCACCCCGGCGCAGATCGAGGCCGCGATCGAGTCGACTGCCTACAAGTACACCAACGGTGCACCCTACGAGGCAGGCACCAATGGCACGACGAGCTTCGACAAGGGCCACGGCCTGGTCGACGTCGTCGCTGCCGCCAACGCCATCCGCTAGCAGCCAGCGGAAGGTCGCGAGGTTCCCGGGCCCTGTGAGGGGGACCCGGGAACCTCGTCCGGTACCTGCGTGCGCACGGCGCAGACCGGGGGAACGCCTCGGACCACCCCCTGTGGTCCGGGGCGTTCTCGGTGTGCCGGGTGGCCGGCATACCAAGCCTCCGTGCACAGGGGTATGCCGCGTGGCCGGCACCCTCGTCCTTGTTGATGGCGATGATCGTCTTGGACGTCTGCATGCCCGCCCGGTGCTGGATGGCGCCGGAGATGCCGCACGCGACGTAGAGCTGCGGCGAGACCTGCTTGCCGGTCTGGCCGACCTGCGAGGTGTGCGGGTACCAGCCGGCGTCGACGGCGGCGCGGGAGGCGCCGACAGCGGCACCGAGGGAGTCCGCGAAGGTCTCGACCGGCGAGAAGTCGCCGCCGGTGCCGCGACCACCGGAGACCACGATCGCGGCCTCGGTCAGCTCAGGGCGGCCGGTGGCTTCCTTAGGCTTGGACTCGGTGACCTTGGCGCCCTTGGCAGCCTCGGAGATGGTCGGCTCGAACGCCTCGTCGGCGGCCGCGCCGGCAGCCTCCTCTGGAGCGGCCGAGTTGGGCTTGACCGTGATGATCGGGGTGCCCTTGGTCACGGTCGACTTCACGCTGTAGGAACCAGCGAAGACCGACTGGGTGGTGGACACGCCGCCACCCTCACCGGCCTGCACGTCGACGGCGTCGGTGATCAGGCCGGAGTCGGTCTTGATGGCCAGCCGGGCGGCGATCTCCTTGCCGGCGGAGTTGCTCGGGATGAGGACCGCGGCAGCGGAGGTCTTCTCGACGAGCTGCGCGAGCAGCTCGGCCTGGGGCGCCACGAGGTAGTCGGTGACGTCCGCGTTCTCGACGCGGTAGACCTTCTCCGCGCCGTACTTGGCCAGCGTCGCCTTCGCAGCGTCGAACCCGGAGCCGACGAAGACGGCGCTGGGCTCGCCGAGGCGGCGGGCGATGGTGAGCAGTTCTGAGGTGGTCTTGCGAACGGTGCCGTTCGCGTGGTCGACCAGGACGAGTACTTCAGCCATGAGTGGTTCCTCTCTTAGGCGTTGTTGGGGAGCTCAGGCTGGCCGGCTCAGATGAACTTCTGCGCGGACAGGAACTCCGCGAGCTTGGTGCCGCCGTCGCCGTCGTCGGTGACGATCTGGCCCTGCTCGCGCGGGGGGCGCTTGGTGAACGACTCGACCTTGGTCCAGGCGGCGTCGAGGCCGACCTGCGAGGCGTCGATGCCGAGGTCGGACAACGCCCACTCCTCGACCGGCTTCTTCTTCGCGGCCATGATCCCCTTGAACGAGGGGTAGCGCGGCTCGTTGATCTGGTCGGTGACCGACACGAGCGCAGGCAGCGTCGCGACGATCGTCTCCGAGGCGGCGTCACCGTCGCGGCGGATCGTCACCGTCGAGCCGTCGACGGACAGCTCGGACGCGAAGGTCGCCTGCGGCAGGCCGAGACGCTCGGCGAGCATCGCCGGGACGACGCTCATGGTGCCGTCGGTGGACGCCATGCCGGTGATGACGAGGTCGGGGGTGCCGGTCTTCTTGATCGCCTCCGCGAGGACCAGCGAGGTCGCCACGGCGTCGGAGCCGTGTATCGCGTCGTCCTTGACGTGGATGGCCTTGTCGGCGCCCATCTGCAGGGCCTTCTTGAGTGCGTCGGCCGCCTGGTCCGGGCCGACGGTGACGACGGTCACCTCTCCCTCGCCGGCCTCCACGAGCTTGAGGGCCTCCTCGACGGCGTACTCGTCGAGCTCGGACAGCAGACCGTCAACGCCCACTCGGTCGGTGGTGTTGTCGGAGTCGTTGAACGTGCGGTCGGACTGTGCATCCGGCACGTACTTCACGCAGACGACGATGTTCATGAACTGATCGTCCCCTTCTTGGAATGGATACCGCTGGGATCGACATCGGGTATCGACAGTGAGTATCGAAAAATGGGTCAGGTGCCATCCTTACAGCCCGCGCCCCCGATCGACACGCCAGCACCGCGTGACGCTCACCACGAGGCAAACCGCGCAAGTCCACGCACGGCTCGTGAGGGAGGGTGACGGTGCCCACACCATCGGTGCACGAGCATGGCGCAGCCCAAACCCAGCGACCAGAAGTTGACCGTGGCCGACCTCGCCGCCGAGGTCCGGAGCCTCAGGCGGGACATCGCGGGATACGACACGGCCCGGTCAAGGTCTTGGGGGGGCGCCCCCCCCCCGGGAAGTGCTCCACGTTCTGGTTCGAGAAGGTTGAGCCGTCCGAGCCCTTTCCGCGCACGCTGAACGTGAACGTCCCCTCGACCACTGACCCGTTCGCGTTGAAGCCGCCCCAGACCGTGAACTTGCCGGCGTAGCTAGGCAGGGCCGGGTCCTCCAGCGGTGTCGCAGTGAAGGTGCCCGTCTGCGTGAACGTCTCGTGTGAGCGGCCGTCGTCGAAGGCGGTCACGTGCTCGATGGAGTTGGACGTCGTGGTGATCGTGTACAGCGGTCCGCCACCTTCGCAGGTGGGGACGACGTCCACGAACGTCTCGACGACCCCCTTTGCGGTGTGCGTCTCGGTGATGGGTGCCGCATAGGCGGGACCGGCGAGTAGGACCAGGAATCCGGTCAGAAGGACAAGCGAAAATCGTCGCAGCATGATGGCCTCCCAGGTGGTAGCTGCTACCCCTGCATCTCGCAGTCTTCGCCGCCCCGAATCCGCCCGCAATAGCTCCTTCTGACCACATCCGCCCGTGGCTGAGCGACCACGGTGGGGATATCTTGGCGTCTCGACGTGCAGTGCCGAAGAGAGGCTTTCAGGTGGCCCCAGAATCGGGATATCCGCAGGTCGAGCCCCACGTTCTCGCATTGACTGGGGAGCGCACCGCACCGCATGTCTGGCACGAGAACTACTGGTTTCGTCGCCACGAGGCGGGGTATGCGGCCGCCCCCGGCTGGGTGCACACCGCACCTGCCGTCGTCCTGGACGCCGGATGTGGCGAGGGGTATGCAGCGGGCCTCCTCGACGTGTTCTGGCCCGGAGTGCGCGTGGTCGGCCTGGACTACGACGCGGCGACGACCGCCCACGCTGCGCGGACCCACGGAGGTGAGCGGGCGTCCTACATGCGGGGCGCTTTGACGGCGCTGCCGCTGGTGACTGGCGCGGCGGACGCGACTTTCTCGCTCCAGGTGCTCGAGCACATCTGGACGCCCGGCGACTACGTGCGCGAGCTCGCCCGGGTGACGCGACCGGGCGGGGTGGTGGTGCTGTCGACGCCGAACCGGCCGACCTTCTCGCCTGGGCTCGGGCGGCGCGACAAGCCCTCGAACCTCTACCACTGCCGCGAGTACGACGCCGAGGAGCTGGTGGCCGAGCTGGATCGGTGGCTGCCCGGGGCCGAGGTGACCCTGGTGCGTCTGGGCCACGGCGAGCGCCTGCTCCGGTGGGAAGCGGCGTACGGGTCGCTCGTGGCAGCCCAGCAGGAGCAGGCGCCCCAGGACTGGGACCGAGAACTGCGCGAGATCGTCGGCTCGGTGACCGTGGACGACTTCGTCTTCGGCGCGTCTGACGAGGACTGCCTGGACCTCTTCGGCATCGTGCGGCTGATGATCCCCTAGCCGTCGTCGACGGTGCGGCGGCCGGTCTTGAGCTGGCCCCTGCGCTTCTTGCTCTCGATCCGGCGTCGCTGCGAACCCTTGGTCGGGCGGGTGGGGCGACGGGTGGGCGGGTCGGGCGCGGCCGCCTCCCGGAGCATGGTGACGAGGCGCTGCCGCGCGACCACACGGTTCTGGCGCTGGGATCGGTGTTCGGACGCGACGACGACCAGCCGGCCGCCGACGAGCTTCGGCGCCAACCGCGCGAGCAGGCGCTCGCGGGTGGCCTCGGGCAGCGCGGCGACAGCGCGTGACGTCGCCGGGTCGAAGTCGAGCTCGACCCGGCTGTCCGTGGTGTTGACGCCCTGTCCCCCGGGCCCGGACGAGCGGGAGAAGCGTTCGACCAGCTCACCGGCATCGATGACCAGGCCGTGGCGCAGCCCCGGCCCTGCGGGCACGCGCAACGGCGCCCCCGGTTGTGGCCGACCGCCAGGTGCGGCGATCACGGGAGGAGGCGCAGCTCGTTGCCGTCGGGGTCGGCCAAGGTCGTGCCGCCGCCCTCCCGGCCCACCCGGTCCCAGTCGTCCACCCGCGTGGCGCCGAGCGAGAGGAGGCGGGCCACCTCCGTCGCGTGGTCGTCCGTGGTGGCCAGCAGCAGGCGTTGGCGGTTCCTCGTGGGCTTGGGAGCCAGCGGCGGACCTCCCCAGGCGACCTTCGTCCCTCCCACGGGCGACTGGACGGCCGTCTCCCCGTCCTGGTCCCACACCAACGGCCAGCCGAGCACCTGGCTCCAGAACACGCCAACGTCGCGGGACCCTTCGCAGGCCAGCTCACCGAGGAAACCGCAGCCCGCGAGGAACGAGCTGTCCGGCGCGATGACGCAGAGCTCGTTGCCCTCAGGGTCCGCCAGGACCACGTGCCCCTCTTCGGGCAGCTGGCCGACGTCGAGGTGGTGGGCGCCGAGGCCGAGTGCCTCGTCGACGATTCGCTGCTGGTCGTCGGCGTCGACGCTCGTGAGGTGCAGGTGGATGCGGTTCTGCAGGGTCTTGACCGACGTGCTCGACACGAAGCGCAGGCCGACCTGGGTCTCGTCGGCCGCGAGGAACAAGCCCCCGCCGTACTCCTCCACCGGCCGCACGAGCAGCGAGCCCCAGAACTGCGCCAGTGCTGCGGGGTCGTGTGCGTCGAAGTCGACCCCGACGAGTCTGGAAGGCATTCCCGAACCGTGTCACGGGCGCGGGGCTCAGGCAAACGGTTTCCGGCGGTCCGGTCAGCGAGTGGGGTTGTCGGTGGCCCGGACTAGGGTCACGGCCGTGGGTGACGTCGACGTCGATCTCGACCCGGCCCTGGTGGCCCGGGTCGCCGCGATCTGTCTCGCCCTGCCCGAGGTGCACGAGCAGGACGCCTGGATCGGCGTGCGGTGGCGGATCCGTCAGCGCACCTTCGCCCACCTCGCCCACGTCGACCCCCGCGGCGGCTCGGTGTTCGGGCTGGCCGCGCGGCTGGGCAGTCCCGCCGACGTCATCACGTTCCGCTCCTCCGGAGAGGAGCTCGAGGCCCTGGTCCACTCGGGGCTGCCTTTCTACAAGCCGGACTGGAGTCCGCACGTCATCGGCATGGTGATCGACGACGACACCGACTGGGACGAGGTGGCCGAGCTGATGGCCGACAGCTACTGCCTCATGGCCCCGAAGAAGCTCGCCCGCCTCGTCCAGCCACCGCCCTGACCCGCCAGGCTCGCCGCCCGGTGCGGCAGACTGGTGGCTTGTGACTCCCCCCGTGCCGGGCGCGTTCTGCCTCGTCCTGCACTCCCACCTGCCCTGGCTTCCCGGCCATGGGGTCTGGCCACTGGGCGAGGAGTGGCTGTTCCAGGCCTGGGTGGAGTCCTACGTGCCTCTCGTCGCAGAGCTGGACTCCCTTGCGGCAGAGGGCCATCGCGACGTGCTGACCCTCGGCGTCACCCCCGTGCTCGCCGCCCAGCTCGACGATCCACGGATGCGCCGTGACGCCGCGACGTGGGCTGGACTGTGGGGCATGCGCGCCCGCGAGATGGGCTTCGACGTCGACCCGCACCGCCGGTCGACGGCGGAGCGGGAGTATGCCGGGGCGTCCGGCGCGGCGAGCCTGCTCGAGTCACGGTGGCGTGCGGGCGGGTCGCCGGTCCTGCGCGGCCTGCGTGACCAGGGAGTGGTGGAGCTGCTGGGCGGCCCGAGTGCGCACCCGTTCCTCCCCCTGCTCCTGCCCGAGCTCGCGGCGCTCGCGCTGCAGGCGGGCCTGGCCGACAGCGCCTGGCGGCTCGGCGAACGGCCTCGCGGGATCTGGTCACCCGAATGTGGCTGGCACCCGGCCCTCGCGCAACCGTTCACGGACGCCGGCGTCGGGCACTTCGTCGTCGACGAGCAGACCGTGCGCGACTCCGGCGGTCATCCCCACGCCGCGTGGCGGGTGGCCGGGACCGACATCGTGGCAATGCCCCGCAACCTCGAGGTCACCAACCTCATCTGGTCCTCGCGCAGCGGCTACCCGGCCTCACCGGTCTACCGCGACTTCCATGCGCGCGAGGAGTTCACCGGCATCAGGTTGTGGGCGATCACCGAGCCCGACGTGGACGTCGACCGCAAACGGCCCTACGACCCCGACGAGGCGCGCGACCAGCTGGACCATGACGTGGCGCACTTCGTCGACGCCGTCCGCGACCAGCTGCTGCACGCGCACGAGGTGCGCGGCGAGCCGGGACTGGTCGTCGCGGCATACGACACCGAGCTCTTCGGGCACTGGTGGCACGAGGGACCGGTGTTCCTGGGCAAGACGATCCGGGCCTTGCGGCGGGCCGGCATCACTGTGACCACGCTCGAGAAGGCCCTCGCCGGTGGCCACGTCGCGGGCGACCTCGACCTCGCGCCCGGCTCGTGGGGCGCCGGCAAGGACTACTCGGTGTGGGATGGCCCGGCCGTGCGCCAGATCGCGCACGAGAACGAATGGCTGCAGCGTCGCTGGCTCGACGTGCTCGGCCGCGAGCGCGCTGCAGGGCGGTTGCGCACGCGACGCCCCGACCTCGACCAGCTGCTCCAGACCCTGTGGCACGCGCTGTCGAGCGACTGGGCGTTCCTCGTCACCCGAGGGCAGTCCGTCGACTACGCCCGGCGTCGTGCCGACGAGCACCGACGCGACTTCCACATCCTGGCCCAGCTCGTCGAGGACGGCCGCCGTGCCCAGGCGGTCGACGAGGCCAGGCGACAAGGCCTGCGGGACAACGCCTTCCCCGCACTGGACGCCCGCCTCGGGTGAGTCCCGAGCACGTCGGGGCGAGGGCCGCCTCCCCCGTGTGTCCTAGGTGGTTCCCGCGATGCGAGGGCCCACACGATGCCATCCAATGGAGGAGGCCCGGCGCCCGCCGGTCACCACGTCCATCGAGAGGCCTGGTCATGTCGAAACAGCAACGCATGGCCGCTGCAGGGGCAGCCATGGCACTCGCAACCATCGGGCTCGGGGTCGGCTCCGCCCCGGCTGCCGAGCCGACGCCATTCACCATCACGGAGACCTTCGACGCGTCTGTCGAGGGTGACCCCACCTTTACCGCGACGGGAGGCCTCTGCGCGTCAGGCACCCTGTCCGACGACGTGCGGGTCTTCGCCGGCAACCCGGTGAAGCCCAAGGCGGCGCTGCTGATCCGGACGGTCTACACCTGTGCGGACGGCAGCGGCGAGTTCTACGCGCAGAAGCACGTCTTCATCGTGTTCGGCGAGACCGGACTCACCAACACCGGGCCGGTGAGCCTGATGGGGGGCACGGGGCGCTACGACAAGCTCAGCGGCCACGGCGTCGACGTCGGCGCCCAGGACTTCGAGTCGGGCACCGGCACGGGGGTCGTGACGGGCGTGCTCTCACTCGGGTGAGCTCTGTGGACGCGCGCCTCGCGCCTGGGCGGGGCGCGTGTCCGCTGCTCATTCGCGGGTCTTGACGACCCTGCCCGGTATGCCGGCGACGACCGAGCGCGCCGGGTACTCACCGCGCGCGACGGCGGAGGCCGCGACCACGCTCTGGTCGCCGATGTCGACGCCCCGGGTGACGACGACCTTGGTGCCGAGCCACACGTCGTCGCCGATGCGCACCGGCGTCTTGACGATGCCCTGGTCCTTGATCGGCACCTCCAGCGACGTCGTCACGTGGTCGAAGTCGCAGATGTAGACGTCGTCGCCGAACAGGCAGGCCTGCCCGATGGAGATGTCGATCCAGCAGTTGATCGTGTTGCGGATGCCGATGACCGACTTGGGGCCGATCCGCAGGGTGCCCTCGTGCGCCCGCAACCGGGCGTGCGCCCCGACGTGCGTGTAGGCGCCCACGACCAGCCGGCCGTAACCCTCGCGCACCTCGAACCGGACGTCCGGACCGATGAAGCACGGCCCCTCGAACCGCAGCGAGGGGTAGCGGGCACTCGCCCGCGCCATCCGCAGGTAGCTCAGCAGGTGATGGCGGGTGAAGGCTCGGTTGGCCATCGCCCAGCCCACCCAGCGGGCCCACGCGAGAGGTCGGGGCAGTCCGAACGGCCCGTGCTCGGAACGCTCGCCGTGGTCGGAGGGCGACATGTCCGCGTCGGCTGCCGAGGTCTCGTGGCTCATTCCGGATCGGTGCACGTCGCTGCGAGATCGAGCGGTCAGGGCTTCACGCCGGTGATACCGACGTTGTAGAAGAACCGCGCGGGCACGGCCTTGGCGAGGACCCGGTCGACCGCCGACAGCCGTTTCCAGGTGCCGTAGGCGAACATCGCCCAGCTCCATCCCAGCACGCCGGGCTTCACCGCCGCTTCGAAGGTCCGGATCGGCCAGCCGGCAAAGGCCGCAGTGAGCTCCTCGGTCTGGGTGCGCACCCCGATGGCACCCGCTCGCAGAGCCGTCCGGGCTAGCTCGTCCGGGTCGAACGTGTGCAGGTCGACGACCGCCTCGAGGGCGGCTGCGCGGGACGACTCGTCGAGGGCTTCCTGGTCCTTGGCCCACTTCTCACGCAGGGGTGAGAGCTGGGTGACGGCTTTGGTCGCGTGCCACGTGAGGCTTCCGAGCGTTCGGGCGTACCTGTCTCCCACCCTGGTCGGCTCGCCGGCGACAACGAACCGCCCGCCGGGCTTCAGCACCCGGAGGATCTCGCGGAACGCCGCCTCGACATCGGGAATGTGGTGGATCACGGCGTGGCCGACGACGATGTCGAACATGTTGTCGTCGTAGGGAATTCGCTCCGCGTCCGCGACCCTGCCCTCGACGGAGAATCCCAGCATCTCGGCGTTGGCCCGTGCGGCCTCGACCATCCCCGGCGACAGGTCGGTCACGTGCACGGCGTCGAGGATCCCGGCCTGCTTGAGGTTGAGCGAGAAGAATCCGGTGCCCGCCCCGAGCTCGAGCGCCGTGGCATAGGGCAGCGGGTCGGGCGAGCCGGTGATGGCCTCGAACCGGTCGCGGGCGTAGTCGATGCAGCGCTCGTCGAAGGAGATCGACCACTTGTCGTCGTAGGTCTGCGCCTCCCAGTCGTGGTAGAGCACCTGGGCCAGCTTGTTGTCGGCGTAGGCAGCGGCCACCTGCTCGGCCGTGGCCGCTCTGGTCGGGGGTGCCATCGCTCAGGCGCCCTCGAACTTCGCCTTGCCGGGGCCGTTCTCGACGAAGGACTTCATGCCGATCTCACGGTCCCTGGTCGCGAACAGCGAGCTGAACAGCATCCGCTCGATCTCCAGCCCGGTGTCGAGGTCGGTCTCGAGGCCACGGTCGATCGCCTCCTTCGCCGCGCGGATCGCGTAGGCGGGGCCTCCGACGTACGGAGCCAGCCGCGCCTTCGCGGCGGCATACACGTCCTCGGCCTCGACGACCTCGTCGACGAGCCCGATCGCGAGCGCCTCGTCGGCGGACACGAACCGGCCGGAGAAGACGATCTCCTTGGCCTTGGCCGGCCCGACGAGGCGAGCCAGCCGCTGGGTGCCGCCGGCACCGGGAATCACGCCGAGCAGGATCTCGGGCTGGCCGAGCTTGGCGTTCCTGGCAGCGACACGGAAGTCGCACGCGAGGGCCACCTCGCACCCGCCGCCGAGGGCGTAGCCCGTGATGGCGGCGACCGTCGGCTTGGGAATCCTGGCGATGGTGCGGGTGAAGTCCTGGAGTGAGCCGGAATGGTCGGCCATGTCCGTGTAGGACATCCGCTGCATCTCCTTGATGTCCGCGCCGGCAGCGAAGACCTTCTCGCCGCCATAGAGGATCACCCCGGAGACGTCGCGGCGCTGGCCGGCCTCGACGGCCGCCGCCGAGAGGGCGGTCTGCACCTCTGCGTTGAGCGCGTTCATCGGCGGACGGTTGATCCTGATCGTCGCGATGCCGCCCTCGACCTCGAGGGAGACGACGCTGGTGGAGGTGCCCTCGCTCATGCCGGGTCGCCCTCGGGAGCGGGCTGGCCGGCTCCGGGGCCGGAGTCGTCCCCGCCGCCCATGATCCGCTCGTGCCACATCTGCACGCCGGCCAGGACCAGCTGGATCGAGACGTTCACGAGGGCGGGCACGTTGCTGGCCTGGTCGACGATGTGCTCGCTGGTCACGACCAGGGTGTCGTTGGCGAGGCCGGCCTTGACGACGTTCATCTGCAGGGTGATCTCGTTGCAGGTGGCCAAACGCGTCAGCGGGTCGCTGGGAACGGTGTCGCTGATGGCCCACTGGCCGAAGACGCGCATGATCTGGAAGTCGCCCTCGGTGCACCGCACGAACAGCTGCTGCTCCTGCACGCTGAAGGCGACGTCGCCGTCGTTGTCCACGTTGGGCGCCAGTCCCTGGTCGATGAGGGCGTCCAGGACCCGACCGCGGAGCGGGTGCTCGTTGGCGGGGGGCGGGAAGTTGGGCAGCGAGGTGGGGTCGGTCATGCGAGGACCTCCCGGGGACACGACAGGGGGACGAGCGAGGCTCGGAGGGTCGAGGCGGAAGGCCGGATGAGGTCCGTCATGTGCCCAACCGTAACCACTGCCTAGGCTGAGGGCCATGTCGCACGCCCCGCGCCCGCGTGACCTTCCTCCCACCCTGGGCATGACCCTCGTCGAGGGCGGGGCGGAGTTCGCCGTCTATGCAGGTCACGCCGACTCGGTCGAGGTCTGCCTCTTCGACGCAGGCGACCAGGACGGCACCACGGAGCGTCGCGTGCCGCTCACCGAGCGCACCCACGGCATCTGGTTCGGCTTCCTCCCCGGCGTCGTGGCCGGTCAGCGCTACGGCCTGCGCGCCGACGGACCGTGGCGGCCCGCCGAGGGCTTGCGCTACAACCCCGCCAAGGTGCTCCTCGACCCCTACGCCCGCGCCATCGAGGGTGACGTGTCGTGGACGCCGGAGGTGTTCGCCCACCGCGTCGGCCACCGGCTCAAGGGCGACGACCTGGTCCTCAGCCCGCTGGACAGCGCCGGGTCGGTGCCGCGCTGCGTGGTCATCGACGAGGGCTTCGACTGGGGCGACGACTCCCCGCCGCACACGCCGCTCGCCGACACCGTGGTCTACGAGACCCACGTGCGCAGCCTGACCATGCAGCACCCCGAGGTGCCCGAGCACCTGCGAGGCACGTATGCCGGCCTGTGCCACCCCTCCGTCATCGCCCACCTCAAGGCGCTGGGAGCGACCGCGGTCGAGCTGCTGCCCGTGCACGCCTTCGCGTCCGAGCCCGAGGTGGTCCAGCGCGGGCTGACGAACTACTGGGGCTACAACACGCTGGGCTTCTTCGCCCCGCACTCGATGTACGCCTCGGCCACGGACCCTCAGGGCGCCCTCGACGAGTTCAAGGGCATGGTGCGGCTGCTGCACTCCGAGGGGATCGAGGTCATCCTCGACGTCGTCTACAACCACACCGCCGAGCAGGCCGGTCGCACCGGGGCGTCGCTGTCGTGGCGCGGGCTGGACAACCGCGCCTACTACCGGCTGGACGAGCGCGGACAGGACATCGACGTCACCGGCTGCGGCAACACCCTCGACCTGCGGCACGCGATGGTCTGCAAGATGGTCCTCGACTCCCTGCGGTACTGGGCCAACGAGTGCCATGTGGACGGCTTCCGGTTCGACCTCGCGGTGGCCCTGGGGCGCGGCCAGAACGACGACTACGACCCCAACCACCCGTTCCTCGTCGCGTTGCGCACCGACCCCGTGCTCTCCCGCGTCAAGCTGATCGCCGAACCCTGGGACGTGGGCATCCACGGCTGGCGGACCGGCCAGTTCCCGCCGCCGTTCGCCGAGTGGAACGACCGGTTCCGCGACTCGGTGCGCACCTTCTGGCTCGACGACCTCAAGGCACAGTCGGCGGGCCACCACCAGGGCCACGGGGTGCGCGAGCTCGCGACCCGCATGGCCGGGTCGCAGGACCTGTTCGGCTCCCGCGACCGCGGACCTGTCGCGTCGGTGAACTTCGTGGCGGCACACGACGGCTTCACGACGGTGGACCTGACTCGCTACAACTCGAAGCACAACGGCCCCAACGGCGAGGGGAACCGTGACGGCAGCGACAACAACCGGTCCTGGAACCACGGAGTCGAGGGACCCGAGACCGGCCCTGCCGAACCGGAGGTCGAGGAGGCCAGGCGCCGCTCGACGCGCAACCTGCTCGCAACGACGCTCCTCGCCACCGGCGTACCCATGCTCAACGCGGGCGACGAGTTCGGCCGCAGCCAGGGGGGCAACAACAACCCCTACTGCCAGGACAACGAGACGTCGTGGTTCGACTGGCGTCTGGAGGGCTGGCAGCAGGACCTCCTCGCCACCACGCGGTTCCTCACCCGCCTGCGTGCCGACCACCCCGTGCTGCGCCAACGCACCTTCTTCACCGGCCGCGAGGTGCACGAGGACGGGTCGACCGACCTGGCGTGGTTCGCAGCCGATGGCGAGCTGATGGAGAACGGGCGGTGGGAGGACCCCTCCACGCGCACCCTGCAGATGCTGCTCAACGGCGCCTGGGTCGGTCACGCGTCGGTGCTCGTGGTGCTCCACGGCGGCCGCGACCCCGAGAAGGTGACGCTCCCCGAAGTACCCGGCCTCACGGCATACCAGCTGTTGTGGGACTCGACCGACGAGCGGCCCGCCCCCCCGGCTCCACCGACCCCCCCGGGTCCCGTCGAGATCGGCCCGACCTGCATCCAGGTCTATCGCGCGACCGACGCCACCTGAGCGGATCCCGAGCCGTCCCGGGGACTGCGGCACCCGTGAGCGGTCAGTTCCAGGATCCCCCGTTGCCCCAGCCGGGCCCCGGACGCACGTTCGGCGGTTGGCCGTCCACGCGCTCGTCCTGCCACTCCCCGTTGTCACGACCCCGGACCCGGTTGACGGCGCCGAGGACCAGCACCGCGAGGAAGGCAGCGGCCCCCAGGCCGAACAAGGTGTACAGGATGACTGCGAACATTCGCCACGACCTCCCCGAGACGAACTGTCTGCCCGTCCCTCGTGAATCTACCTCCTGCTCGGCTGCGGGCGTAGGGAATCGGTGACGACCGCTGCCCCGGTCAGAGCCAGCGACGCACGCGCCGCGTGTAGTCGTCATAGGGGGCGCCGAACCGCTGGCGCAGGAAGCGCTCCTCGGGGCGGATCGCACCCCACAGGACTAGCAGCACCGCGGCCGGGAAGAGCATGAGCGCCCAGAAAGTGGGCACCAGCAACGCCACCGCGAGGTACAACGCGAGGAGGCCGACGTACAACGGGTTGCGGGACAGGCGGTACGGCCCCTCCTGGATCATTGCGTGCGTCGCCTGCCCCGGCAGCAGACCAGTCTCGTGACGGCCGAACAGCCAGAGGGACCAGCCGTTCCACACGACGAAGAACAGCAGCAGGGCCCAGCCCACGGGAACCCGCCACGCGCCGAGGTCGACCGGGTCTCCCCAGAGCGCGGTGGCCAGCCACCCCACGAGCAGGGGCGCGCCGATGGCGACCGGCGGCCAGAGCCGGAACGAGACTGTTTCGTCGGAGCCGCTCACGACGTGACGCCTAGGTCCTGAACAGCCAATGCGGCGCCTGGTCGCGGAACTCGTCGCTGGTCAACGCGCCGGCCCCCTCTGGCAGGCGCCCGAGGACCGGTGCGCCGGCAACCCGCGGCAGGTCGAACAGGTTCGTCTGCTCGGCAAGGTCTGGGTCGTCCGGGTAGGACCCCACCACGAGGCCCAGCAGCGGCAGGTCTCGGGCGGCGAGGGCTTCGGCAGTGAGGGCGGTGTGGTTCAGGGTGCCGAGTCCAGGGCTCACCACGAGGACGTAGCCGGCGCTGACTCCCTTGTAGCGCAGCGCTGTTCCCAGGTCGGCCAGGGTCCCTCCGCGACTGTCGAGGCGAACGAGGAGGCCACCGGCGCCCTCCACGAGCACGACATCGACCTCGTTGGCGATGGCGGAGATCGACCGTGAGTGCTCAGCGACGGGGGGCAGCGTGATCTCCTGCAGCCTGGCCGCCGTGTCCGGCGCCAGCGGCGCGTGCAGGCGCACGAACTCGTGGAGGGTGACACCCGGGTCGTCGCCGAGGAGTGCCTGCACGACCTGGAGGTCGCCGTCCTCGTCGGCGCTCACCCCCGTCTGCAAGGGCTTCACCACTGCCACCGCGGCGCCCCGTCTGCGTAGCATCACGGCGAGGGCGGCCGTCACCACGGTCTTGCCGACCCCCGTGCTGGTGCCCGTGACGAGCACGACCTTGGGCAGCGAGATCGGGTCGGACGCGATCGGCTCAGGCGAGATCGGCTCAGTCATGGGAGACCAGGGCACGAAGCACCTCGATGGCATGGTCGAGGACGTCGGGACCATGGTCGGCGTGAGCCGTCAGCCGGAGCCTCGAGCTGCCGTCCGGCGTCGAGGGCGGACGGAAACAACCGATGCGTATGCCGCGTTGCTCAGCGTGGGCGACCGCTGCGACCGCTTCGTCCGGTCCCGGCATGGTGACCGAGAGGACCGCTCCCGCAGGGGCGGCGACCCCGCAGGCCGCGGCGAGCAGCGCGGAGTTCGCCCGTGCGGCGGCAGGTAGACCGGAGTCGCGGGCCAGGACGTCGAGCGCTCCGAGCGCGGCGCCCGCGGCGGCCGGCGCGAGCCCCGTGTCGTAGATGAAGGGCCGTGCCGTGTTGACGAGGTGGTCGCGCACGGCATCGTGGGCCAGCACCGCCCCGCCTTGGGCTGCAAGCGATTTCGACAACGTCACCGTCACCACGACGTGCTCGCGGGCCATGAGGCCGGCCTGGGCGGCTCCGCCCTGACCGTGCTCCCCCACGACGCCGAGTCCGTGGGCATCGTCAACGACCAGCACAGCCCCGAGCTCCTCGGCGAGATCCGCGAGAGGGCCAAGTGGGGCGGCGTCGCCGAGGACCGAGTACACGGACTCCACCACGACGATCGCCCGGGGTTGCCTGCGGGCGGCGAGCAGCTCGCGCACGTGCGCGAGGTCGTTGTGGCGGCTGACGGCCACGGCGCCTCGGCTGAGGCGGGCACCGTCGATGAGGGAGGCGTGCGCGTGGGCGTCGCTGACGATGAGGGTCTCGGGGTCCGACAGCGACGTGAGCACCGCGAGGTTGGCGTGGTATCCCGTCGACAGCACGAGGGCCGAGGGCGCCCCAGTGAGGCGGCACAGGGCGCGCTCCAGCTCTTCGTGGACCTCCAGCGTGCCGGTGACCAGCCGTGACGCCCCGGCCCCACCGCCGTAGGTCTCGGCGGCGGCGACGGCACCCGCGATCACGGCCGGGTGCTGGCGCAGTCCCAGGTAGTCGTTGCCAGCGAGATCGACGAGCTCACCGGACTTGAACGGCCTGACCTCGCGGCGAAGTCCCTTGCGGTCACGCTCGTTGGACCGGTCGGCCAGCCAGTCGAGGAAGGTGCTCACGACGTCATCCTCTCAGCCGTGGACCGTGGCAACGGCCTGCACCATGGCGTCGCAGATGGTGCCCAGGTCCTCGGGAGTCGTGACGTAGGGCGGCATCGCGTAGACAAGATCGCGGAACGGTCGGATCCACACCCCTCGGTGCAACGCGGCCGCCGTGAGGTCGGCGACGCGGGCCGGCTCTCGCAGCTGGATCACGCCGACGCCGCCGAGGACGCGCACCTCGGCCACGGCATCGACGTCCTCGGCCGGCTTGAGGCCTGTGGTGAGTCCGGTTTCGAGACCGCGCACCTGGGTGCTGAAATCGTTGTCCTGCAAAAGGTTCAGACTGGCCAGCGCGACCGAGCAGGCCAACGGGTTGGCCATGAACGTGGGGCCATGCATGAGCGCACCTCCGGCCCGCTCGCTGCTCACGCCCTCGGCCACAGCCTCCGTGCACAGCACGGCCGCCAGGGACACGTAGCCGCCAGTCAGAGCCTTGCCCACGCACAGGATGTCCGGGACGACGTCAGCCCGCTCCATCGCGAAGAGGGTGCCCGTGCGCCCGAAGCCGGTGGCGATCTCGTCGAGGATCACCAGGGCCCCGTGCTCGCGCGCCAGCTCGGCAAGGACCTGCACCACGTGGGGGCTGTGGAACCGCATTCCCCCGGCGCCCTGGAGCAGTGGCTCCAGGATGACGGCGGCGACCTCGTGCGCGTGCGCGGCATACCGGCTGCGGGTCTCCCGCTCCCACGCCACCATCGCCGGGTCGTCTGCCGGCACATCGACACCGGCCGGGGGGACCGGTGCGAAGACGTGCTCCGGGAGGATGCCGGTGAACAGGGAGTGCATCCCTCCGACCGGGTCCGTCACCGACATCGGGGAGAAGGTGTCACCGTGGTAGCCACCGCGGATCGTGAAGAAGCGCGTGCGCCGCGAGCCGGCGCCGACGTGGAACTGGAGGGCCATCTTCATGGCCACCTCCACTGACACCGAGCCCGAGTCCGCGAAGAACACTCGCTGCAGGTCGGGCGGGGTCAAGGCCACCAGCCGCTCGGCCAACCTGACCGCGGGCGCATGGGTCAGGCCGCCGAACATCACGTGACTCATCCGCGAGAGCTGGACGCGCACCGCCGCGTCGAGCTGCGGCACGGCGTAGCCGTGGATGGCACACCACCACGACGACATCGCGTCGATGGCGTCCAGTCCCGAGCCGTCCGGCATACGCAACGACAGCCGCACGCCCGACGCCGACTCCACGAGGTACGGCGCGGAGGCCGTGCCGGCCGACGAGTAGGGGTGCCAGACGTGGTCGCGGTCGAACGCCATCAGACGGTCGAGGTCGGCCGTCCCGCCAGCCGTGCCGTCGGCCATCCCGTCAGCCACCACTGCGGGTCTCTCCGTGGACCGCGCACTGCGCGGACCAGCCCCGAGGGAGGACCTGCACCTTCATCCGTCGACGGCACTGACCACAGAACCGGGGCGGTTCCAGCGCGAGGGCACGGTCGCAGGCGGAGTGGTCCGCCTCCTCCCGCGCCCGGCCGCAGCGGCCGCACCAAGGGTCCTCGCCCGGCATACCCGTCCCGCTCTCAGAACGTCTCGCTCAACGCCTTGATCGGCATCTCGAGCTCCGCGAGCAGGCTGAGGTCTTCCTTCGGGTCCCGGCCGAGCGTGGTGAGGTAGTTGCCGACGATGACGGCGTTGATCCCGCCGAGCAGGCCGTCACGGGTGCCGAGGTCGCCCAGGGTGAGCTCGCGCCCGCCGGCGTAACGCAGGATGGTGCGCGGCAGCGCGAGACGGAACGCGGCAATCGTGCGCAAGGCGTCGCCCGAGTCCATGACCGGCAGGTCGCCGAAAGGGGTGCCGGGACGCGGGTTGAGGAAGTTGAGCGGCACCTCGTGCGGGGCCAGCTCGCCCAGCTGGGCGGCCAGCTCGGCGCGCTGCTCGAGCGTCTCGCCCATGCCGACGAGCCCGCCGCAGCAGAGCTCCATGCCGGACTCCTTCACCATGAGGCAGGTGTCCCACCGCTCCTCGAACGAGTGCGTGGTCACGACCTGCGGGAAGAACGAGCGCCCGGCCTCGAGGTTGTGGTTGTACCGGTGCACGCCCATGTCGACCAGGTCGTCCACCTGGTCCTGCCTGAGCATGCCCAGCGAGGCGGCCACCTGGATGTCGACCTCCGCCTTGATCGCCGCCACGCCCTGTCGCATCTGGGCCATCAGGCGCGCGTCCGGCCCGCGCACCGCGGCCACGATGCAGAACTCGCTCGCCCCCGTCTCACGGGTCTGGCGCGCCGCGCGCACCAGCTCGGGGATGTCGAGCCACACCGAGCGCACCGGCGAGCTGAACTGGCCGGACTGGCTGCAGAAGTGGCAGTCCTCGGGGCAACCGCCGGTCTTGATGGAGACGATGCCCTCGACCTCGACCTCGGGTCCGTTGAACTGGAGCCGGACCTCGTGGGCAAGGGCCAAGAGCTCCTCGAGCTGGTCGTCCGGCGTCCTCAGCACGTCGAGGATCTGGTCGTAGGACAGGGGCTCACCGCGCTCGAGCACCTGCTCACGGGCGACCTGGAGGATCTCGCTGGCAACCGACTCCTCAATTGTCATGAGCCAGAGTCTGTCTCATGTGGGCGAGTGTCGTCAGCCAGTCTCACGCGCCGAACGTGCATGGCGAAGGTCACGTCTGGCCGTCCCTGAGCAGTTGCTGGGTCGCGGTGGACAGGACCCACTCGTAGTACCTCCGCTGGCTCCACCTCCGCATCCGCCGCAGCGTGCGGAACACCCCGGGAGACGTGAGGGTGTACATGATGTCCGCGGCGTCCGCAGCGCCCAGGCCCGGTCGGAGCTCACCTCGGTCGTGGAACCGCTGCGCCAGCCGGAGGTTGAGCTCGTAGGCGGCCTCGTTGCCGCGGGTGACGGTGCGTGCCAGGCCGGGGTCGACGCCCGGCACGGAGTCGCCCATCAGGATGAGGTCGCCGGCCCGGTTCATCAGGTCGGTCGCGCCCTTGAGGTGAGCGGCCAGCGCCTCGCGCGGGTCGTCGATGGACCGCGCGGCAACCGCTTCGGGCCGGTCGACCGCCCGCACCCGGGACTCGTCACCCATCGTCAGCATGGCGATCGTGTGCCGGAGCAGGCCGAGCTTGGTGCCGAAGCCGTCATAGAGGGTTCGCTCTCCCACACCTGCGCGGTCGGCGACGTCCTTGAGCGTCGTCCCCTGGAACCCGCGCTCGACGAAGAGGTCCAGCGCTGCCTGGCGGATGCGAGCGCGTGTCTCCTCGGCCGCGGCCGTGCGGGCGGGCGAGCGGTAATGCCTCTTGACAGGTTCGGCCACGAGGGCCACTCTAACGGTAATTGACCGCAGTGCAACTGCGATGAAATGGAGAAGGACCGATGAGGGAAGCAGTGATTCGGGCGTTCAGCCCCACTCCCGGGCCGCGACGCATCGGCGTGGAGCTCGAGATGCACGTCCTCGGCACGCCCCGCATCGATGAGCAGCTCGCCGAACGCGGCCACCCGTCATACGAGCCCGGCGGCCAGCTCGAGCTGAGCCTGCCGCCGCAGACCTCCGTCGAGGCGCTGATCCGTGAGGTCGACTGGAGCCTGGGCAGCGTCGCCGACAGCGCCGAGGTCACTGAGGTGGCGCTGACCGGCGTGGACCCCTGGCGCTCCCTGGCGCAGGTTCCCCTCGCCCTGCCGACGCCGCGATACCTGGCGATGCAGGACCTGTTCGACCGCACCGGCGACTCGGGACGGCGGATGATGCGACTGACCGCCTCGTTGCAGGTCTGCGTGGACCTGGTGCCCGGCCCCGCCGGTCGCGAGCAGTGGCTGGTCGCCAACCTCGCCGGGCCGGCCTTGGTGGCGGCCTTCGGCGGCTCGCTCGAGCGCACCCGCATCTGGCAGGGGATCGACCCGGCCAGGACCGGCTACGACGGCCGCCACCTGGACGTGCACGACCACATCGGCGCGTATGCCGCGTTCGCCTGTGCCGCCGAGCGGTTGCCGATCCCGGAGGCAGAGGACGACCAGTACCACCTCGGAACGATCTTCCCGCCGGTTCGCCCCCGCGGCGGGTACCTCGAGCTCCGGTACCTCGACTCCCAGCGACCGACGACCGAGCTGCTGGGCACCATCTGGGCCCTGATGTATGACGAGCGGTTGCGTCGCAACGCGCTCGACCTGCTGCTCCCCACGCTTCCGACGTACTGGGACCAGTGGCAGGCGGCCGACCCGAGCCAGCTCCTGGACCTGGTCGGCGCTGGGGAGGTGGCGGCGTGAGGACCGTGTTCGTGGTCGACCCGCTCCACGGGCTCGACGCCTCCCTCGACACGAGCGTCGGACTGATGCACGCCGCACAGGAGCTCGGCGTGGAGGTGTTTGCCGCCGAGGCACGAGACCTCGAGATCGTCGACGGACGCGCCGTGGCCCGGGCTCGCGCGCTCAAGCTCGCGCCGTCCACCCCAGCGGCCGGGTGCCGCTGGACCGTTCCGGACCCGTGGTACGACGCCGGGCCCGAGGAGCTGGTGCGGTTGGAGGACGTGCGCGCAGTGTTCATGCGCCTGGAACCTCCGGTCGACCTGGACTTCCTCGCCGCGACCTACGTGCTCGACCACGTCGACCTCAGCGGCACGGCGATCGTCAACGCCCCGGGCGGCCTGCGAGCCTGCAGCGAACACCTGCTCGGGCTGTCCTTCCCGGACCTCGTGCCACCGACGGTCGTGACCGCGCACGGCGAGACGATCCGCTCCTTCCTGGCCGAGCACGGGCGCATCGTCGTGAAGCCGGTGGACGGGTTCAGCGGACGCGGTGTCTTCCTGCTGTCGCACCACGATCCCAACCTCGCGTCGATCATCGAGACCTCCACGTCCGGGGGAGCTCGAGCGGTGGTCGCGCAGCCCTACCTGGCGCAGGTCGAGGCCGGAAACAAGCGGATCTACGTGCTGGACGGCGTCGCTGTCGGTGCCAGCATCAGGCATCCGGTGCCGGGTGACTTCAGGATCGTCAGCCCGGACGGGCCGGCCGAGCTCACTCCTCGAGACCTCGAGATCGTCGACCGCCTGGCTCCCACCCTGCGCGCCCACGGCCTGCGTTGCGTCGGCCTCGACGTCATCGGCGACCACCTCATCGAGGTCAACGTCACCTCACCCGGGGCGCTGCGCAAGGCCGACGCCCTGCTGGGCACGACGTACTGCGCCGACCTGGTCTCACACGTCCTCACCCACACCTCATGGAAGGCACCGTCATGACCACAGCCATCGTCTGCTCAGCCATCCTGGCCGCCGCGATCTTCGTCCTCGGCTTCAACGTCTCCCTGAACCGTGGCTACGCAGCCAAGCGCGGCGGCAGCCAGATGCCGACTGATCCTTCAGACCCGCTGCTGATCGCCCAACGGGCGCACGGCAACGCGACCGAGTACGTCCCGACCCTCATCGCCCTCTTCTTGCTGGTGGGATGGCTCTCGCCCGGGCCCTGGGCGTACGGGCTCATCGTCGCCGCCACCGCGTCCCGCCTCCTGCACGCCTACTCGATGCTCAGGTCCACGACCCTGGCGTCGGAGTCCGCGCCACGCATGACGGGCGCGATGGGAACCTACGCGTTCGGGTTGGCCCTCGCGGTGACCGCCGGGGTCGCGGCGTTCTGACCGTCGCGGCGTCCTGACGGTCGCGGCGCCTTCTCAGAGCTGCAGGATCCTCGCCGAGACCTCGTATGCCGCGGCCACACCTTTCGCGTCATGCAGGTCCCCCGGCGCCTCCAGGGCTGCCAGTGCATGCGCGCGCACCGCCGAGCCTGGGTCCGGTGCAACGAGGTCGAGGCACAGTCCAGCGACCACGGCGTCGGCGTCGTGTTCGTCCAGACCATCGAGGGCGAGGCCGTTGTAGAGCAACGTCGCCGCCTCCAGGAACACCTCCCGAGCCATCTCGAGGTCTACCTCCGGCCGTGCCTGTGCGACTGCCTCTGCGGTTGCCAGGAGCTGGTCGAACGGCGGGTCCACCGCGCTGGGCTGCATGGCGCGAGCCTCTCAGGGTGCACTCCTCACGACAACCGAATAAGCCTTCGCGGGCGGACCGCCAGGTACACGGTGTTGGCCGACTCGCCGCCCGTGAGCGGGTTGGGGAACGACACCACATGGGCGTCGGCGCGCTCGAAGGCCTCGCCCATTCGCCGCACCACCTCGGGTTCGGGTGGCTCGTCGGACCACAGCGCGAACGCCCCGTCGTCGGCAAGCATCGCGCCCACCCGCGCGAAGCCCTCGACCGTGTAGAGGTCACCATGGTCGTCGCGCAACAGCCAGTCGGGGGCGTGGTCGATGTCTACGAGCACCGCGTCATAGGTGCGGTCGGCGCGGCCGGAACGCACCACGTCGAAGAAGTCGTCGGGCACCAGGCGTACGCGCGGATCGGCGGCCAGTCCGTGGGTGTCGGGCAGCAGGTCGCGCTCGTGCCACGAGATGACCATGGGAAGGGCCTCGACCACGGTCAGCTCGGCGAGCCGGTCGTCCTCGAGAGCGGCCACCGCGGTGTAGCCGAGCCCGAGCCCGCCCACCAGGACTGTCAGTGACGCGCCTGTCACGGCCGCGAGGCCGATCCGCGCCAGCTCCTGCTCGCCCGCGGTGAACTGGCTGGACATGAGGAAGTCGTCCCCCAGCTTGACCTCGTACACGTCCCGCTCCGTCACGCGGTCCCAGCGCTGGCGAAGGCTGATCTCACCCCAAGGGGTGTCGCCCCAGTCGAGCTCCTGGATCCTCACCCACCGAGACTAGTGCCGGGGTGGGCGTGCGGCAGTTGTCGGACCACGCGAGGGGAGGTGGGGCAGGACCAGGCGGTGGCGCCCTGGCTAGCCCGCCTTGTTCGTCTTGAGGTCGTACGTGAAGTGGATCCCAGCCTCCAGCGAGCCATCCGCCTTCTGCGGCTTGTACTCCAGGTCGACCTTTGCGAACGACATCCCGACGCTCTCCATCGTGGCGTCCCCTTCGGCACTGACGCTCGTGGAGACGCTCGTCACGAGGAGGTCTGTCAGCGTGATGACGAGGTACTCCTGCTGGCCCTTGCCGGCCTTGCGCACCGTGATCGTCGCGTCCTTGACGTGCTCACCCGTGGCGCACGCCTTCATCAGGAGCGGAGAGGCCTTGTCGACGTGGTGGGTGAAGGTGAGGTCCTGGAAGCTCGCCTTGCCTGCCCCGCCCCCTCCCCCGTGACCGGCGGTGCCGGACTGGGACACCCCCCACGACCACGACAGGACCTCGATCTCGTCCTTGTGCTTGGCATCGCGGGACTCACCCTTGATCGTGCCGATCCTGGCGAAGATCGAGCTGGCCATCACACCGTCTCCTTGGCTGGGCTCACGGACTACCCCAAGGTCGACCTGTCGGTGTTCGCTGTCAACCTCGGCGGGCAGCGTGACGCGGGCCCGGTCCTCGCTCCCTCCGGCCCTTTCAGTGCCCGGCGGGGCAGGTCTGGTCCAGCCACGTCAGGACCTCTGGCGCGGGGGGAGGCAGCTGGTCCAGCGGCTCCGCGCCGTCGAGAGTCCGCAGCTGCGCCACCAGTGCGAGGGCGTGATCAACCGGGCGGTTGGGGACGTCCTGATCGGCGTCGTCGACGATCTTGAGCTGCAGTCGCCCGGAGAACAGGGTGAGCTGGCCGTCGAGCACCACGGTCGGCACCGACAGCCGGGGCTCGAGCCGCGCACAGGGAAAGCCGGCCGGCAACCGCTCCCAATCCTGGGTGCTGACAAAAGCCGGGGGCACGCAGTAGCCCTCGCGCCCCGGGTCGCAGGGGCCGTAGTGGGCCTCAATATTGATCAGCGGTCCCTGGTTGTCGATCTTGACGATCCCGTCGAACCCGTAGCCCGCGGCCTTGGGCCCCAGGTAGTACGCGATCCGCCCCTCAGCGGCCAGTTCTGTGGCAAACCGGGACAACTGATCCGGAGGCGCGCCTGTCACCACATCCCCATCCACCCGGGATTCCTCGGCGGAAGGCGCCGTGCCACACGCACACAGGACCAGCGTCAGCACACCAATGACCGCAGGTGAGCCGTATCGCCAGGAGGGCCGGCGGGCACGGAGGCGTGCGACTGGCGTGCGAAGCATGGTGGCTCCCAGTGGTCGTTCAGATCTGTGGCGGGTGGGCGGGCGCTGGCCGTCGGGTCAGGCTTCTTCACCCGATGGAGGCGAGTGCCTGCCTCAGCTGCGCTGGGGTCGGTGCCGAGTTGTAGCTGACCTTCACGGCCCCGTCCTTTCCGACGAAGGCCATGGTCAGCTGCTTGGTCAGGCCAAGGGCGTTCCGCAGCGTGGGTGTGGGGTCGTTGGCGATCGGCAGCGTGACGCCCGGTGGGACCAGCGGGAGCCCTGGCTTGCCCCTCTCGCCCACCTGGACCGCGAGCACGGGAGGCGTCGTGCCGTTTGTTGTCATCTGTTGGAGGGTCTTGAGGGCGGACAGGCAGCCGGCGCAGGAGTCGGGCGAGTCCCAGTAGGTGTCTGAGTTGAAGAATGCGAGGACGTACGAGTGTCCGGCGTAGGTGGCCGAGGTCGCCCTTCCGGTGGTCAGCATCGCGAGGTTGAACGGCGGCACCTGCACAGTGCCCCCGGACGATGGTTTGCGCGCAGCGATGACCGTGGCACGTGAACCGGCCGGAGGAGTCGTGGAGAAGGTTGCCTTGTCCGGGCTCGGACGCTGCGTGAAGGTTGCTGCGTGCAGGCCCCCCGTCTCCAGCAGGACTCCCGTGTCCTTGTCGAACCAGTAGTCGGCGCTGGAACCGTCTTGCTGCTCAGTGGCGACCGTTGCGCACCGGTACCCGGCCGCGTCTCGCTTCAGGATGACTCGACCCCGACCAAGGGCGTGGCAGGTGGTACCCGTCGTCGGTCCCATCAGCTCCCGGGACAACAGACCCAAGCCAATCCATGCATCGGGGTGTTCGTTCACTGCCTCGTAGAGGACGTACTGCGGGCCCCCCATCGAGTCGAAGGTGAGCAGCCTCGTCCCGTCCCAGGTCTGCCTGACGACCTCCTCAGGGTCCTTGGCATTCGGGTCGTTGAACAAGGAGATGGTCACGGACGCCCCAAGCCCGGAGGCAGCGATGACCGTCATCTCGACTCGTCCCGAGGACTCACCGCCCTCGCCTCCTGCGTCCTGCACGAAGGTGACCTCGGCGACCGGCGTCGAAGGGGCCTTGGTGGCAGTGGTGGGCGCCTCGGCCCTCGCGGTAGCGCTCTTGGCGACCGGCGCGTTGGCGTCTGACCCTCCGCAGGCCGTCATGGTCGTCCCGATGAGGGCCAGCGTGAACGCCCCGCTGGCCAACCTCGCCCCTCGCCGCGCCCACAGGGTGGCGCTCGGTGGCGTTTCGTCGCGTGGTGTGGGAAGCATCTCGTCGCCTTTCATGGCCGGTGCGCTGCTTCAACGGTCCCGCCAGCAGCCGTTCCCGTCGTCCTCCTCAGGGACCGCCTTTCGTCAGTTGTGGGGCCACAGCTGTGGACCCCAGGGCGACCCCTGCGCCGCGGGGGCAGATGGGCGACGATTGGCCAATGGACCACGGCGACCGTGATATCCGAGTCGTGAGGCTTCTGGGCGTGGGGTTTGCACTCCTCTTCACCGCATCGGCGACCGCCTTGCTCGGGGACGTGGTTGGCGCGTTCGCGGATGCCGCTTCGTCGTTCACCTACTTCGACAGTTCGGTCGAACGGCTACGGCATGCTGCGGGCGGATACCTGCTGACACTCTCGGGCCTTCTCTTCATCGCCTTCGTCGTACGCATGACGCAGTCCCTCGACGCTCCTGGCTCCCCCAGCACCGAGAGCCTCGTGGCGCGCCTGGCTGCAACAGCCTTCGCAGCGCTCGCCGGTGTGGCTGCCGCGGCGTTCGCGACGGTCTCGCTCAGCGTCGAGTTCGGTCGACTCACCGGCGACCCGGGCATCGAACAGGGACGGGAGCTCCTACCCCAGCTGGGATATGTCGTGATGTTCGTCCCGGCGGCGCTCTGCGCGGGGGTCACCGTCCTCCTGCTCGCTCGACGTTCGGCGCGGACGAGGCAGCTGCCTCGATGGATGTGCGCTGCCGGGTACCTCGTCGCGACGGCGCAGCTCTTCAGTCTCTACACGGTGCCCCTGCTCCTCGTACCGCTGTGCGTGCTGGCCGCGGGCATGAGCCTTCGCCATTCGTCCGCGGGGACGCAGCGCTGACCGTCCTCGACCTCACGTGCAGCCGCAGGCTGCATGCGTGGGAGTGACATCGGCGCCCCCGATCGTCAGGGAGCTCGCTCCCGCGGGCGTGCCAGCGGGCCCGCCGAGGTGCGGCGGGCTGTGGGGCGGGGTCATGGTCGCCAGGGTGGGGATGGCTTTGACCTTGGGGCTGTGGTCTCGAGCTGATCCCAGACGTTGTCCGCAGGGGCCAGGCATGGGTATGCCGCGTGCGGACGTCCGCACGCGGCATACCTTGCTGCTGTTTGCCTGGCCGTTGACGACCTCAGGCGCGCCTCAGGCGTTGGCGACGAGACCGAGCTCGCTGGTGCTGGCCAGGCCCGAGTGCTTGGGGAGCACTCGGACGGTGTAGCCAAACGAGCCGGTGCGAGCCAGCGCGAGGTCGCCCGCGAACTGGTGACGGCCACCTTCGTAGGACTCGACGAGGACCAGCGACTGGGTGTCGACGTCACTCAGGTCGTCGCTGTCGTGGGCGTTGCCGTGCACGACCTGCACATCGACCTCGTCCGGCGTCAGGACGCCGAGCGAGACATAGGCGCGCACGTGGAGGGTCTCGCCGATCTGCGGGCTGTCCGAGACACCCGAGGACTCGACGTGGTCGACGTGGACGGTCGGCCAGGCCGCCTTGACCTTGGCCTTGTAGGCCGCCAGGTCGCGGGCACCGACGAAGGTCTTGCCGTTGAGCGACCACCCGGCTCGGGCGGCGGGCCCGTAGAGCTGCGTCGTGTAGTCGCGCACCATGCGGCTGGCCAGGACCTTGGGCCCGAGGGTCGACAGCGTGTGGGTGATCATCGAGATCCAGTTCTGCGGCAGGCCCTCGGCGTCGACGTCGTAGAACCTCGGGGCGACCGAGTTCTCGATCAGGTCGTAGAGCGCGGACGCCTCGATGTCGTCGCGGCGCTCGGGGTCGTCGACACCGTCAGCGGTCGGGATGGCCCAGCCGTTCTCGCCGTCGAACCACTCGTCCCACCAGCCGTCCAGAATGGACAGGTTGAGGCCACCGTTGAGGGCGGCCTTCATGCCCGAGGTGCCGCACGCCTCGAACGGGCGCAGCGGGTTGTTGAGCCAGACGTCGCAACCCGGGTAGAGGTACTGCGCCATGGCGATGTCGTAGTTCGGGAGGAACACGATGCGGTGGCGGATCTCCGGGTCGTCGGCGAAGCGCACCATCTGCTGGATGAGCTGCTTGCCGGTCTCGTCGGCGGGGTGGGACTTGCCGGCGATGACGAGCTGGATCGGGCGCTTGGGGTCCAGCAGCAGTCGCTTGAGGCGCGCGGGGTCGCGCAGCATCAGGGTGAGCCGCTTGTAGGTCGGCACGCGGCGGGCGAACCCGATCGTCAGCACGTCGGGGTCGAGGATGTCGTCGACCCAGCCGAGCTCGGCCGGGCTGGCGCCACGCTTGGTCCACGACGACTTGGTGCGGCGACGCGCCTCGACGACGAGCTGCTCGCGCATGTCGCGCTTGGTCGCCCAGATGGCGTCACGCGGGACGTCACCGATGCGATCCCAGGCGTTGTCGCGCTCGATGTCGGTGGTGCCGAGGTGCTTCGCGGCGACCTCGTAGACCTTGCGGTCCACCCAGGTGCCGGCGTGGACGCCGTTGGTGACACTGGAGATCGGGACCTCGTCGTCGTCGAAGCCCGGCCACAGCCCGTCGAACATCTCGCGGCTGACGACACCGTGCAGCTGGGACACACCGTTGGCGCGCTGGCCGAGGCGTAGGCCCATGACGGCCATGTTGAACATGCCGGGCTGACCACCCGGGTAGTCCTCCGCACCCAGGGTCAGCAGCCGCTCCACGGGCACGCCCTCGACGGCGCGGTCGCCACCGAAGTGACGCGTGATGAGCTCGGCGTCGAACCGGTCGATGCCGGCGGGGACCGGGGTGTGGGTCGTGAACACGGTTGCCGCGCGGACGGCCTCGAGGGCCTCGTCGAAGGTGAGCCCGGCCGACTGAGTCAGCTCGTGGATGCGCTCGACGCCGAGGAACCCGGCGTGCCCCTCGTTGGTGTGGTAGACGTCCGGCACCGGCGCTCCGGTCAGTCGCGACCACAGCCGAAGGGCACGGACGCCACCGATGCCGAGCAGCATCTCCTGCTGGAGTCGCTGCTCGCCGCCGCCACCGTAGAGGCGGTTGGTGATGTTGCGCGCAGCGTCGTCGTTCTCAGGGACGTCCGAGTCGAGCAGCAGCAGCGGGACGCGTCCGACCTGGGCGCGCCAGACGTGGGCGTGCAGCTCGCGACCACCGGGCAGGTCGAGGGTGATGACGCAGGGGGTGTCGTCGTCCTCGCGCAGGAGGCTCAGGGGCAGCTCGTCGGGGTCCAGGACCGGGTAGGTCTCCTGCTGCCAGCCGTCGCGGTTGAGGCTCTGCTTGAAGTAGCCGGTCTTGTAGAAGAGACCGACACCGACGATCGGGACACCGAGGTCGGAGGCCGTCTTCAGGTGGTCGCCCGCGAGGATGCCCAAGCCACCCGAGTACTGCGGCAGCACCTCGGTGATGCCGAACTCGGGGCTGAAGTAGCCGATCGCCTTGGGGGCTCCACCCTCGACCTCGCCCGCCCACGCCTGGAACCAGCGCGGCTCCGTCAGGTAGGTGTCGAGGTCTGCCTTGGCTGCCGAGACGGCCGCGACGAAGTCGGTGTCGCCCGCGAGGTCGGTGAGCTCCTGCGGGGACAGGGCCGAGAGCAGCCGAACCGGATCCTTGCGGACCTTGTTCCAGCGCTCAGGGTCGATGCGCTGGAACAGGTCTCGGGTGGGTGGGTGCCAGCACCACCGCAGGTTGCTGGCCAGATCGCCGAGAGCGGCAATGGGCGCGGGCAGAACTGTACGGACGCTGAAGCGTCGGATCGCCTTCACGTGGGGCATCCTAAGCCCTCCAGCCCAATCCCAATGACGCGTTCTTGCAGAACTTTCAAAAAGTTTCAGCAACCGGGCCATCTGGGATCTGGGGAGGTGCGCGGGGCCCCAGACCGAGTAGCGTCGGGCGCGTGACAGCGACGCCACGTGCAACCAGACCTGACACTCCCGCCGCATCCCCCGCCAAGGGCACCAGCAAACGGCAACCGGGCGCGAGCACTCCCACGACAGCCTCAGCCCAGGCGCCGACCACGACTCCCCCACAGACTCCCATCGGCCGCATCCCGGTCCAGGACGTCAGCCCCGTCGTCGACGGCGGCGCCCGCCCGGCCAAGGCCGTCGTGGGCGAGCAGTTCACGATCGGCGCCACCGTCTTCCGCGAGGGACACGACGCGGTCAACGCCTCCGTCGTCCTCGTCGCGCCCGACGGCTCAGAGCGCGTCACCGCGATGACCTCGACCAACCCCGGCCTCAACACCTGGGCTGCCGTCGTCGAGCCCGACACCGAGGGCTGGTGGACCTACCGCGTCGAGGGCTGGTCCGACCCCTACGGCACCTGGGACCACGATGCGTCGATCAAGGTCGCCGCCGAGATCGACACCGAGCTGATGCTCGAAGAAGGCGCCCGCACCCTCGAACGGGCCCTGTCCGAGGTCACGCGCACCAAGGAGCAGCAGGCCGTCCTCAAGGACGCGGTCACTGCCCTGCGCGACACCCGCCGCCCGCCCCTGGCCCGGCTGCACGCCGGCACCGACCCCTCGGTGCGCGCCGAGCTGGCCGCCCGCCCGCTGCGGGACTACGTGAGCCCGTCCACGGCATACCCGTTGCTCGTGGAGCGTGAGAGAGCCCTGTATGGCGCGTGGTACGAGATCTTCCCGCGGTCGGAAGGTGCCGTGCAGGACCCGGCGACCGGAAAGTGGAAGTCCGGCACCCTGCGCACGGCGGCCGAGCGGCTGCCCGCGATCGCTCGGATGGGCTTCGACGTTGTCTACCTCACGCCGATCCACCCGATCGGCACGACGGCGCGCAAGGGTCCGAACAACACCCTCGGCGCCGGCCCCGACGACCCGGGCAGTCCCTATGCCATCGGCTCCCCCGACGGCGGACACGATGCGATCCACCCCGACCTCGGGACATTCGCCGACTTCGACTACTTCGTGGCGCAGACGCACGAGCACGGCATGGAGGTGGCGATGGACATCGCGCTCCAGTGCTCCCCCGACCACCCGTACGTGAAGTCTCACCCGGAGTGGTTCACCACCCGGGCCGACGGCACCATCGCGTACGCCGAGAACCCGCCCAAGAAGTACCAGGACATCTACCCGCTCAACTTCGACAACGACCCGGTCGGGTCGTACGCCGAGATGCGCCGCATGGTCCAGGTGTGGATCGACCACGGGGTCAAGATCTTCCGGGTCGACAACCCGCACACCAAGCCGGTCGAGTTCTGGCAGTGGATCATCGCCGACGTGGGCCGCGACCACCCCGACGTGATCTGGCTGGCCGAGGCGTTCACCAAGCCCGCGATGATGCACTCGCTCGGCAAGGTCGGTTTCCAGCAGTCCTACACGTACTACACCTGGCGCAACCAGCGGTGGGAGCTCGAGGAGTACGTCAAGGAGCTCGCCGGCGACGCCGCGGCCTACATGCGGCCGTCGTTCTGGCCCACGACGCACGACATCCTCACGCCCTACATGCAGTTCGGCGGCCCCTCGGCCTGGAAGCTGCGCGCGGCCCTGGCCGCGACCCTGGTCCCCACCTACGGGATCTACGCCGGCTACGAGCTCATCGAGCACGTCGCCCGTCCCGGTGCAGAGGAGCAGATCGACAACGAGAAGTACCAGTACAAGAACCGGCACTGGGAGGACTACGAGCCCGGTGGGGCCAAGGAGGGGCAGTCCCTCGCGGGCTACCTGACGATGCTCAACCAGATCCGGCGCGAGCACCCGGCGCTGCACTGGCTGCGCAACATCACCTTCCACCACGTCGACGACGAGAACATCATGGCGTTCTCCAAGCGGAGGATCCTGCCCGACGGCACGGACGACACCATCGTGGTGGTCGCCAACCTCGACCCGCACAGCACGCGCGAGTCGGCCATGCATCTGGACATGCCCGCGCTCGGCCTCGACTACCACGACGGGATCGCAGCCCAGGACCTGGTGACCGGGGCGTCGTGGCACTGGGGGGAGCACGTCTACGTCAGACTCGGTCCCGAGACCGAGCCCGTCCACATCGTCGCAATCCGGAGGTTCTGATGCAGGGTCTCAACCTCGCCCAACCCGGTCTGAAGAACGACCCCGAGTGGTTCAAGACCGCGGTCTTCTACGAAGTCCTCGTCCGCGGTTTCGGGGACTCCAAGGGCTCGGGCTCCGGCGACTTCACCGGACTGATGGGCCGCCTCGACTACCTCGCCTGGCTGGGCGTCGACTGCCTGTGGCTGCCGCCCTTCTACGCCTCGCCCCTTCGTGACGGCGGCTACGACATCGCCGACTACACCGCCGTCCTCCCCGAGTTCGGCACGCTGCCTGACTTCCAGGAGCTCGTCTCCCAGGCCCATGCCCGGGGGATCAGGGTCATCACGGACTTCGTCATGAACCACACGAGCGACCAGCACCCCTGGTTCCAGGCGTCCCGGTCCGACCCCGAGGGTCCCTTCGGCGACTTCTACGTGTGGTCCGACACCGACGAGCCCTACTCGGACGCGCGCATCATCTTCATCGACACCGAGGTGTCGAACTGGACGTTCGACCCGGTGCGCCGGCAGTTCTTCTGGCACCGGTTCTTCGGCCACCAGCCCGACCTCAACTTCGAGAACCCCGCCGTCCACGAGGCGATGTTCGACGTCGTGCGGTTCTGGATGGACATGGGCATCGACGGCTTCCGCCTCGACGCGGTCCCCTACCTCTACGAGGAGGAGGGCCACAACTGCGAGAACCACCCGAAGACCCACGAGTTCCTCGCCAAGCTCCGCAAGATGGTCGACACGGAGTACCCCGGTCGGATCCTGCTCGCCGAGGCCAACCAGCCCCCGGCCGACGTGGTCGACTACTTCGGCACCGAGGAGGAGCCGGAGTGCCAGATGTGCTTCCACTTCCCCGTCATGCCGATGCTCTACTACTCGCTGCGTGAGGAGAAGGCCGCCCCGATCATCGACGTGCTGGCCGACACCCCCGAGATCCCGCCCGGCACCCAGTGGGGCACGTTCCTGCGCAACCACGACGAGCTCACCCTCGAGATGGTGACCCCGGAGCAGCGCGCCGCGATGTACGGCTGGTACGCACCCGACCCCCGGATGCGCGCGAACGTCGGCATCCGGCGTCGGCTGTCCCCCCTGCTCGACAACAGCAGGGCCGAGATCGAGCTCATCCACGCGCTGCTGCTGTCCCTGCCGGGTTCGCCGTGCCTCTACTACGGCGACGAGATCGGCATGGGCGACAACATCTGGCTCAACGACCGTGATGCCGTCCGCACGCCGATGCAGTGGACGCCCGACCGCAACTCCGGATTCTCCTCGGCCGATCCCGGCAAGCTCTACCTGCCGGTCGTGTCGTCGCTCGTCTACCACTACAACAACGTGAACGTCGAGGCCCAGATGGCCAGCAGCTCCTCGCTGCTGCACTGGGTGCGCGCCATGCTCGAGATCCGCAAGCGTCACCCCGTGTTCGGTCGAGGCGACTTCGAGGTCTGCCCGTCCGACAACGACGGCGTGCTGTCGTTCCTGCGCGTCGAGTGGGACCACGTGGACGGAACCGACTCCGAGGCCGTGCTCTGCGTCAACAACCTCTCGAGCCGGCCCCAGGCGACGACGATCCGGGTGCCCGACGAGTTCAAGGGCGCACACCTCGCTGATCTGTTTGGCGGGCAAGGCTTTCCGAAGATCACCGACGACGGCACCATCACCCTGACCCTTGGTTCCCGTGACTTCTTCTGGCTCCGCCTGGTGCCAGGTGCAGCGCATGGCTGAGATCCACGACGCAACCCTCTCCCCGACCAAGATCGAGCTGGTCGGTCCGTGGATGGCGCGCCAGCGCTGGTATGCCGCGAAGGGTCGGCTGCCGGTGCTGCGCAAGGTCTGGTCGTGGCGGCTCGACGACCCCGCAGGCGCAGTGGGCATCGAGACGTTGCTCCTCGTCGACGAGGGCGGGTCCACGCCGGTGCTCTACCAGGTGCCACTCACCTACCGCGGCGCCCCGCTCGAGGGCGGCCAGCACGCGTTGGTCGGCACGTTGGAACACAGCGTCCTCGGCACCCGCTGGGTCTACGACGGCACCCACGACCCCGTGTACGCCGCCCAGCTGCTCGCCCTGATCCTCGAACAGGCCGCGCCGCAGGCGGGGGGCGTCTCCGACACCCCCGAGCCGGCCGTGGTGTCGAGGCGTCACCCGTCCTGGACGTCCGAGACCGTGCTCACGTCGTCAAAGGTGCTGTCCGGTGAACAGTCGAACACCTCCATCGTGTTCGACTGCGCGGACGCTGACGGAACGCCGAAGCCGTTGATCTGCAAGGTGTTCCGCATGTTGCATGCCGGGGAGAACCCCGACGTCACCGTGCAGGGCGCGCTCTCCGAGGCCGGCTCGACGAGGGTCCCCACCATGGTCGGCACGGTCAGCGCCACCTGGCCGGGGGTCAACGAAGGCGACGAGCCGGCATACGGACACCTGGCGTTTGCGCAGGAGTTCTTCCCGGGCACGGAGGATGCCTGGCGCGTCGCGCTGAGGGCGGTGGCCGCCCACGAGGACTTCACCGAGGCGGCCCACCAGCTCGGTGCCGCCACCGCGGAGGTGCACGCCCGCCTCGCCGAGGTGCTCCCGACCGAACCCGTGACCCCCGAGGCGATCGCCGCGGTCGCAGCCGGCATGCGCGGACGCTACATCGCGGCAGCCTCCGAGGTCCCGGCGCTGGCCGCCCACGAGCACCGCATCGCAGACGTCTTCGACCGGGCCGTCAACGCGAGCTGGCCTGCGCTGCAACGCATCCACGGCGACTACCACCTCGGGCAGGTGCTCAAGGTGGCCGAGCGCGGCTGGGTGCTCCTCGACTTCGAGGGCGAGCCCCTGCGGCCCCTGGCCGAGCGCAGCCTGCCCGACCTCGCCGTGCGCGACATCGCCGGCATGCTTCGCTCGTTCGACTACGCGGCTGGCTCGTGGGAGCAGTCCCACCCCGCCGGCAGCGCCCGCGACTGGGCGGCCAGCGCCCAGCAAGCCTTCCTCGACGGGTATGCCGCGCAGTGCGGTCGCGATCCCCGCGAGGACGCGGCGCTGCTCATCGCGTTCCAGCTGGACAAAGCCCTCTACGAGGTCGTCTACGAGGCCAGGAACAGGCCCACCTGGCTGACCATCCCCACGGCTGCCGTGGTCCGACTGCTCGACGACGCGAGAAAGGACCTGACATGAGTCCACGGTTCGGCAAGAAGAAGCAGAAGTCCGGCTCCACCGACGAGGTGACTACGGAGGAGGCGTCGCAGGAGTCGACGACGACCGAGGAGTCCGTCGCCCCCGAGCCCACGACGACCGAGGAGTCCCTCGCCCACGAGTCCTCGGACGAGGCGCAGGGCCCTGACGCCGCGGATACCCCGGCCGAAGCCGGGTCGGCCGCGGCCGAGGAGCCCACCCGCACGTGGTTCGGCCTGCCCGACCCCGCCGAGGCGATTGCTGCCGAGACGCCCGCCGCGGCGACCCCGCCCGCGGAGGCCGCCGCCTCGGGCGCCCCCTCGGCCGAAGGCCCCACGGTCGATGAGCCTGATGCCCATGAGCCTGCTGCCGATGAGCCTGCTGGCGAGGTGCCTGCTGGCGATGAGCCTGCTGCCGGTATGCCTGCCGTCGAGGTGCCTGCTGGCCCACCGGCCGAGACGCCGACCAGCCGCTCGGCTGCCCGCCGCTCCGCCTCGCGCCAGGCCGTCGAGCCGCCCGTCGAGCGCGAACCCGAGCCGGTGCCCGTCCCCACGACACCCGCCGAAGCGATCAGGGCACTGGCCGACGGGCGGCACCAGCAGCCGCACGACCTGCTCGGCCACCACCTGGAGGACGACGGGCTGCTCGTGCGTGCCTACAAGCCGTTCGCCTCCGTGGTCGCCGTGCGTTTCCAGGACGGCGAACGGATCGAGCTCGCCCACGAGTCCGACGGGGTGTGGGGCGGCATCCGCCCCGGAGCCACCGAGACCCAGGACTACCGCCTGATCGTGGCCTACGGCGACGGCATCGAGCACGAGATGGACGACCCCTACCGGTTCGCCCCCACGCTCGGGCCGATCGACCTCCACCTCATCGGTGAGGGCCGGCACGAGCAGCTGTGGACCGTGCTCGGCGCCCACGTGCGCGAGTACCCGGGCCCCATGGGCACCGTGGTCGGCACCTCGTTCGCCGTGTGGGCTCCACGCGCCCAGGCCGTGCACGTCGCCGGCGACTTCAACGGCTGGGACACGCGCAGCCACTCGATGCGGCTGCTCGGCGAGTCCGGGGTGTGGGAGCTGTTCATCCCCGGTGTCGGCGACGGCACCCTCTACAAGTTCCTGGTGCGCGGCGCCGACGGCAAGGTCCGCGAGAAGGCCGACCCGATGGCCCGCGCCACGGAGCCGCCGCCTGGTCGGGCCTCGTCGGTCGTGCAGTCCCGCTACAGCTGGAGCGACGACGAGTGGATGACGCAGCGCGCCGAGAACGACGTCCACACCGCGCCCATGAGCGTCTATGAGGTGCACCTCGGGTCGTGGCGCAGCAACCACGGCTACGTCGCCCTCGCGGAGCACCTGGTCAACTACGTCGCTGACCTTGGCTTCACGCACGTCGAGTTCATGCCTGTGATGGAGCACCCCTACCCGCCGTCGTGGGGCTACCACGTGACGAGCTACTACGCCCCGAGCGCGCGGTTCGGCCGACCGGACGAGTTCCGTTACCTCGTCGACCGGCTGCACCAGGCTGGGATCGGCGTCATCCTCGACTGGGTGCCCGGGCACTTCGCCACCGACCCGTGGGCGCTGGCCCGGTTCGACGGGCTGCCGCTCTACGAGCACCCGGATCCGCGCAAGGGCTGGCACACGGAGTGGGGTTCCTACATCTTCGACTTCGGCCGGATGCAGGTGCGCAACTTCCTCGTGGCCAACGCGGTCTACTGGATGGAGGAGTTCCACGTCGACGGTCTGCGGGTCGACGGCGTCGCCTCGATGCTCTACCTCGACTACGCCCGCAAGGACGGCGAGTGGGTCCCCAACATCCACGGGGGACGCGAGAACCTCGAGGCGGTCGACCTGCTCCAGGAGGCCAACGCCACGGCATACAAGCGCGTGCCGGGGATCGTGATGATCGCCGAGGAGTCCACCTCCTGGCCGGGCGTCACCAAGCCCACCAGCACGGGCGGACTCGGGTTCGGGCTGAAGTGGAACATGGGCTGGATGAACGACTCCTTGAAGTACCTCAAGGAGGACCCGATCCACCGGCAGTACCACCACCACCTGCTGACCTTCTCCCTCATGTACGCGTTCAGCGAGAACTACCTCCTCCCGATCAGCCACGACGAGGTCGTCCACGGCAAGGGCTCCCTGCTCCGCAAGGTCCCGGGCAGTCGCTACGACCAGCTGGCAACGGTGCGGGCCTTCCTCGCCTACATCTGGAGCCACCCGGGCAAGCAGCTGCTCTTCATGGGCACCGAGTTCGCCCAGGAGGCCGAGTGGGCCGACGGCCGGCAGCTCGACTGGTGGCTGCTCGACCACGCGGCGCACTACCGCGTGCACAACCTGGTCAAGGAGCTCAACCGCGTCTACCGCGACAACGAGGCCCTGTGGGCGCTGGACTCCGACCCCGCCGGTTTCGAGTGGCTCAACGCGGATGACAACGCCTGGAACACGTACTCCTACCTGCGATTCGGCACCCAGGACCGTCAGGGGGCCGTCGTCGCGGTCGCGGTGAACTTCGGTGGCCTGCCGAGGGACCCGCTGCGGATCGGCGTCCCGCGGGCCGGTGACTGGAAGGTCATCCTCGACACGAGCGGCTACGACGAGTTCGGCACGCCGAGCCAGGCAGAGGTCGTCGTGACGGCACAGGAGCACGGCGCCAACGGCCAGCCCTACTCCGTCGAGGTCAGGGTCGCATCCCTCTCGGCGGTGTACCTGGCCCCGGTCGACACGGCGGCAGACCGATGAACCACCCGCGCGCAGGTCAGCCGGCCCAGCCCTCCGACCTCGTCGACGTCGCCCATCTCGTCACGGCCTACTACACCCTGGTGCCCGACCCGGAGGACATCGACCAGCAGGTCGCCTTCGGCACGTCGGGCCACCGTGGGTCGAGCCTGAAGACGGCGTTCAACGAGGCGCACATCCTCGCCACGACCCAGGCCATCTGCGACTACCGCAAGTCCCAGGGCTACGACGGCCCGCTGTTCATCGGGCGCGACACCCACGGCCTCTCGGAGCCCGCCTGGGCATCGGCCCTCGAGGTGCTGGCGGCCAACGACGTGATCGTCCTGGTTGACGACCGAGACGGCTACACCCCGACCCCGGCCGTCAGCCATGCCATCATCCGCGCCAACGAGGGCCGCACGAGCGGCGCCGTCCTGGCCGACGGCATCGTGGTCACCCCCTCCCACAACCCGCCGGCCGACGGAGGGTTCAAGTACAACCCGCCCCACGGCGGCCCTGCCGACAGCGACGCCACCAAGGTGATCGCGGCGCGTGCCAACGAGCTGATCGCCGGCGGCCTCGAGGATGTCCGTCGCATCCCGTTCAGCAGGGCCCGTGCCCATGCCCAGCCCTACGACTTCCTGGGCAGCTACGTCGACGACCTGCCGAACGTGATTGACCTCCCACGGATCAAGGACGCCGGCGTACGCATCGGCGCTGACCCGCTCGGCGGCGCGGCGGTGCACTACTGGGGTGAGATCGCGGAGCGCCACGGACTCAACCTCACCGTGGTGAACCCCCTGGTCGACCCGACGTGGCGCTTCATGACCCTGGACTGGGACGGCAAGATCCGGATGGACTGCTCCTCCCCCTACGCCATGGCCTCGCTGATCTCGCGCAAGGACGACTACGACATCGCCACGGGCAACGACGCCGACTCCGACCGGCACGGCATCGTCACCCCCGACGGCGGGCTGATGAACCCCAACCACTTCCTCGCCGTCGCGATCCAGTACCTCTTCGGGGGTGCGCGCCCCGACTGGCCGGCCGACGCGGCCATCGGCAAGACCCTGGTGTCGTCCTCGATGATCGACCGGGTGGCCGCCGACGKCGGCGGGCGGCTCGTCGAGGTGCCGGTGGGCTTCAAGTGGTTCGTGCCCGGCCTCATCGACGGAAGCTTCGGCTTCGGCGGTGAGGAGTCCGCGGGAGCGTCCTTCCTGCGCCGGGACGGCAAGGCCTGGACCACCGACAAGGACGGCATCATCCTGGCGCTGCTCGCCTCCGAGATCCTCGCCGTGACCGGCCAGAGCCCCAGCCAGCACTACCGCGAGCTGACCGCGAAGCACGGTGACCCGGCATACGCACGGATCGATGCTGCTGCAACGCGTGAACAGAAGGCCAAGCTCGCGGCCCTCTCGCCCGGCGACGTGGCTGCGGACTCCCTTGCGGGGGAACCGATCACGGCCAAGCTGACGCAGGCACCCGGCAACGACGCGGCCATCGGTGGCCTCAAGGTCACGACGGAGAGCGCCTGGTTCGCGGCGCGCCCATCAGGGACCGAGGACGTCTACAAGATCTATGCCGAGTCGTTCAAGGGCGCCGACCACCTGGCCCAGGTGCAGGCCGAGGCCAAGGAAGTCGTCGGCGCGGCCCTCGGTGCCTGACCGAAAGGTGAGGGCAGGCTGAGAACGATCGCCCTCCCACAGCCCATCCCACCTGGTCGCTGTCCGCTGGTTCGCTGTGAGTTCCTGTGCCGGGGAACAGAATTCGGCCCGCGCCGGTTGGGACCTACATGACGCCCTCGAACGACGCACGCCAGCCCGGGCCTCGCAGCTTCCCCCGCCGAGGCGACACCGGCCCCAACCTCGTCACCCTCGACCGACTGCGCGGCTTGCGCCGCCCCCGGTTGATGCAGCCCGAAGCACGCCGCCAGCAGCTCCCGCAGGAGTGCCGCGCCTGCTAGTCCGCCACGGCAGGTGCGGGGCCGCTCACGACGGTCTCGTCGACGGCCGAGCTGCCAGACCCCAGGCGTGACTGCTCGTCCTTGACCCACATCCGGGTGAGACCGCCGAAGTGTCCCTCGAACTTGTCCCACTCGTGCTGGGGATAGGTCGTCTGGATGGTCTCGGTCAGCAGGCTGCGGAAGTCGGGTGAGTCGACCCACTCGAGCACCATGTCGTCGATGTTCGGGAGGGCGACCTCGCAGAACTCCCGGTAGCGCTCGGTGTCGAAGTGGTCGTCGGCCAACCCCTGGTATGCCGCGAGCTTGGCCCCGTAGTCGAGCGCGTCGTCGTCGGCGATCTCGAACCACGGCCCGGTGTCGACCTGGGTGCGCGCCTTGCGGCCGGTGGCGACGCAGAACACCGACCACTTCAGCAGCGCCTTCATGGCCCACGGGAAGTAGTAGTGCAGCGAGGTCACCGCCACGTCGGGACACGCGTTGGCGTAGTCGATCGGGTAGACGACGCCGTCCTTGACCAGCATCTCGCAGGAGTTGAACTCCCACCGGAAGAACGCGTTCACCGTCTGGGCGATGGTGACCGCCTCGGTGCCCACGCCCTCGCCCAGGAAGCCGTGCTGCACGGCATACCTGTTGTGCATCGGCTCGTCGGGCTGGAACTTCATCACCATCGTCTCGGGCCCGATGGTGAGGGCTCTCGCGAACACCTCGAAGTCCTTCACGGACGCCTGCAGGTGCATCAGCATCTCGCCGGAGTCGTCGTAGGCACTGTGCAGGTCCTCGACGTTCTTGACCTGGGACACGCCGCGCCAGCCACCGCCGTCGAACGGCTTCATGAACAGCGGGTAGCCGATCTCCTCAGCGATCGCGTCGAGGTCGAACTCCTTGTTGTACCGGGCCGCGGTGAAGGCCCAGCGCGCGTTGTCGATCGGGTTCTTGTAGGGCACCAGCACGGTCTCGGGGACGTTCATCCCCAGGCGCAGCAGCGCGCAGTAGGCCGAGTGCTTCTCCATGGACTGGAACGTGAACGGGCTGTTGAGCAGGTAGACGTCGTCCATCAGCGCGGCCTTCTTGAGCCACTCTCGCGGGTGGTAGTACCAGTAGGCCAGTCGGTCGATCACGAGGTCCTGCCGTGGTTTGTCACGCAGGTTGAACGGCTCGATCGTCATGCGTTCGGTGTTGACGTGGTGGCTCGTCCCGTCGGGCCCCTTCAGGACGCCCAGCCGACCCGCGAGGGTCTCGAACGCGCGCGGCCAGTCACCTTCCGCGCCCAGCAACAGTCCGATGAGGTGTTCCTGCGTCTTTGCCATGCACCCCATCCTGTCGGCTCAGCAGGCGCACCGAAAGTGGAGCCTCAGAACAAGGCGCTCATCAGGGACGTTCGTGCCTTGCGGACGCGCTCGTCGTGCGAGCCGACCACGGCGAAGAGCTGGAGGAGGTGGTTCTTCGCCTGCTCCCGCTCCTCACCGGCGGTTGCCCGCACGAGGTCGATGAGCCGCAGGAACGCGTCCTCCACGTGCCCACCGAGGACGTCGAGGTCTGCGACCAGGCCCTGCGCGGCGACATCCGTGGGGTGCTCGGCGGCCGCTGCGCGGGCGCCTTGCAGGTCCGCACCCTCGGTGCGCTGCAGGAGGCCGACCTGGGCGAGCCCCAGCTCAGCCTCGGCGTCGGCGGGGTTCTGCTTCAGCGCCTGCTGGTATGCCGCCGCGGCACCGTCGAGGTCGCCGCGCTCGATGGCGTCGTAGGCCTCCTGGTGCAGGGGCGGGAGCTGCTCCTCGACCTCGCCGCCTTCGGCAGGCTCGCCCGCGCCGGCGATGTCGACGCGACCCGCCACACCGTGCTGCACCGCCAGGCCGAGGAACTCGTCGAGCACCGGTCGAAGGGCCTGCTCCGGCTGGATCCCGGCGAACAACGGCACGGGCTGGCCCTGGATCAGCCCCATGGTGACCGGGACGCTCTGCACCTGGAAGGCCCGCAGCAGGGTGGGGTTCTGCTCGACGTTGACGCTGACGACCTGGAACCGGCCTTCGTAGCTGCCCGCGATCCTGACCACGGTGTCGAGGTAGTCGCGCGACTCGGGGATCTGGGCAGCCCAGAGGACCAGCAGCATCGGGACACCCACTGAGGCGTTGGCGACCTCCTGGAAGTTGGTGTCCGTGCCCTCGACGACGACGCCTGCCCGACCGGCGACCCCCGTGGGAGCCGGCGTCCCGGTGGCGTCGGACGCACCTGCACCACCCGCCGCGGTCGCCCCGGGGGGCGCGGTGGAGGCGGCCGACGGGGTTTGACCCCGCAGTGCGGTGAGGTCGACGGCGCCCCGGAGGCCACCTGTGGTCAACGGCTGATCACTCATGGCGGTGATTGTCCCTCACGCGCCCTTGGCCGAGAACAGCACCTCGTCGACGGCGACGAGCTGCGCCTTCCCCTCGGCCGGCACGGTGAACACGACGGTCTCGTAGGACTTGAGCTCGGCGCTCTTGGTGAGGGTCTTCTTGCGCACGAGTCGTTGGAAGTCGGCGCTGGGCGTGAGCGACTTGCCGCCGGGGCGCAGCGTGATCGTGTCAGTGCGTTCCAGCAGGCCGAAGACGAGGGCTCCGCCCCCGCGCAACGCGATGGCGACCGTGCTGTCCGGCTCGACGGTGTGCGTCTGCTTGAGGGTGGCCAGCTTCCCGAAGGTCTTGGCCTGTTCGGCCGCGTGGGCCCGGATCGCCGTGGAGAACGGTTCCGCGGCGTCGACATGGGGGTCGGCGACCGGCTTGGGGAAGGCGAGACTCGCGGCATACCCCTTGAGCAGGTCGGCGGGCTGCACCGCGAGCCTGGTGGCCGGGGTGACCATCGGCGAACCCGTGGTCAGCGAGTCGAGAGCCGCCACCGTGGCGCCGGGCTGCATGGGCGCGGCGGCGCTGAGCCGGAACGGCGTCCTGGCGTCCGGCGAGACCAGGAGGTTCAGGACCGCGCCGTTCTCCGCCGTGGTCGTCTGGGCGAGGATCAGGCGGGGCCAGCCCGCGCCCCGCGAGACCCCGAGGACCTTCGGCGGCTCGGTGCGCCTCATCGGTGCGGCGGTCGGCGTGGCACCCGTCTGGAGTCGGCTGGCGGCGTTGGCGACCGCGAGGGCGCTGCCCGTGAGCGCCTCCGCGCGGAGCGTCGCGGCATCGGCCGGCTTCGCCGCGCCCGCGTCGGCGGCCTTGGTGAGGACCCGGCTGGCGATGGCTTCGGCACTCTGCGCCGAGATCGGCGCCGTGGCGGCGGCCTGCGAGGGCGCGTCGTGCACCCCCACCATGCCGGAACCGGCACCACAGCCCGCGAGCACCAGGCTCAGGGTCACGCCCAGGGCGCCGATGAGCGCAGCGCGGGGGGTCGAGCCGCTCATGCGCGCACCTCCTCGGTGGGCGCGTCGGTCCCGTCGCCTTCGGTCGGGGCTGGGGTCGAGTTCTCGGTCGGCCCCTCGGTCGGGCTCTGGGTGCGACGCGGCCGGTTCTGCCACAGTCCAGCTCCACCAGCCGCGGCGGCCAGGAGGCCGACGAGCGTGACGAGCAGCGCCTGGAAGAACCAGGTCCGGCGCTCGACGGTGACCGTCAGCGAGCTGAGGTCGACCGGCTTGCCATCAGGTGCGGCGATGACGACCGACTCGGGGGCTCCGGCCTGGTCGACCGTGAGTCGCACCCTGCCCTCGCCGGTGGCGGTCTGGCGCCAGATGTCGGCCGTGTCGAGCTGGGGCGCAGCGCCGGCGCCGGACCGCGACTGCACCAGGCTCCAGTCCCTCACGTGGGCCCCGCTGACCGAGGTGTGGTCGGCGGCACCGACGATCGCCTTGGCGTCCGTGGGGCTCGTCCGGCCCATCCAGATCTGCGTCCCCGAGGGGCCAACGGCCGTGATGCTCACCGGGCGGTCGACGCGGTTGAGCACCGACGGTTCGATGACGACGACAGCGCCCTTGGGGGGAACGGACCGGAGCACGGCGCTCCCGGAGGACCCGAGGTGGACGGTGAACCAGGCTCCGACGACCAGGAGCACGAGTCCGATCACGGTCACCGCGGCGAAGAGCGCGCGTTTGGCCACAACCGACACAGTAGAAATCCTTACGTGAGTGGGCCGACACGCGGGAGCTCCCCGCAGTCGGCAATCACACCACCATGACCCAGGTTGGTCCATGACGACAAATCCCCAACGCCTGAAATCACGTCGTCGGTGGCATGATCGCCCGTGATGACCTCACGTTCACGGCACGACCGAAGTCGCCGCCCCGGGCGCCCCCGTGAGGAGGCGACCGAGCAGGCGATCACCGCGGCGGCGCGACAGGTGCTCGCCGACAAGGGCGTGGCCCGGATGTCGATGGAGCACGTTGCCGCCAAGGCGGGTGTGGCCAAGAGCACGCTCTACCGGCGCTGGCCCTCGAAGGTCGAGCTCGCCGTGCACGCCGTGGCCGCGACCTTTGACGAGATCGAGATCGAGGACAACGGCTCGCTGGCGGCCGACATGCGCGCCGGCATCGGCGAGGCAGCGCGGCTGCTGCGCGACCCCTCCACCGGTGGTGCGTATGCCGCGTTGCTGGCCGAGTCGGCCCGTGACCCCGAGGGGGTCGGCCAGAAGGTGCGGGAGTCCCTGTCGACGCGCTTGCACGCCCTGGTGGCGACGTCCGTCGAGCGCGCGATCGGCCGCGGCGAGATCCGACAGGACATGATCGACGTCGACTTGCTCGCCGACGTGGTCGTCGGCTCGGTCATGCACCGCGCCCTGGCGACGGGTGAGCCCGACGAGGCCTTCATCGACGGCCTCATCGCCCTGCTGGCCGACGTGGCCTACGCGCGGCTGCGGCGCGAGCAGCGCGAGCCCGCCGGGGAGCCCTGACCCGACGCTCCCGATCCGGCGCGCGGCACAAGGCCGCCACGCGGCATACCCCGGTCGGTCAGAAGCGGGCGGGCTCGCGGTAGACGCCCCACTCGTCGCGCAGCGCGTCGCAGATCTCGCCCAGCGTCGCCTCGGCGCGCGCCGCATCGAGCATGGCGGGCACCATGTTTCCGCTGGTGCGGGCCACCTCGACCATGTGCTGCACGGCAGCGCGCACGGCGTCCTCGTCGCGGTCCGTCTTGCGCGTCTTGAGAGTGGCGACCTGCTCGCGCTCGACCTCGTGGCTGACGCGCAGGATCTCGAGCTCGTGGGTGACCGAGGCGGTGTGGCAGTTGACGCCGACGACCTTCTTGTCTCCCTTCTCCAGCGACACCTGGTACTGGAAGGCGGCCTCGGCGATCTCGGACATGAACCAGCCGTCCTCGATGCCGTGCAGGATGCCGGAGGTCATCGGGCCGACCGCGTGGTCGACGCCACCCTCGGCGTTGCGGGGCTTGCCGAGCTCACCCATCGCCCTGATCTTGTCGAAGATGGCTTCGGCTTCGGCCTCGATCTTGTCGGTGAGGGCCTCGACGTACCAGCTGCCCCCGAGCGGGTCGGCGACGTTGACGACGCCGGTCTCCTCCATGATCACCTGCTGGGTGCGCAGGGCGATCTCGGCAGCCTGCTCGCTGGGCAGCGCCAAGGTCTCGTCGAGCGCGTTGGTGTGGAGGCTGTTGGTGCCACCCAGGACAGCCGCGAGCGCCTCGACGGCGGTCCGGACCACGTTGTTGTAGGGCTGCTGCGCCGTGAGCGACACCCCGGCGGTCTGGGTGTGGAACCGCAGCCACTGGGCCTTGTCGGTCTTCGCGCCGTAGGTGTCGCGCAACCAGCGGGCCCAGATCCGGCGCGCGGCACGGAACTTCGCGATCTCCTCGAAGAAGTCCAGGTGGCTGTCGAAGAAGAACGACAACCCGGGGGCGAAGGTGTCGATGTCGAGGCCACGCGACAGGCCCAGCTCGACGTAGCCGAACCCGTCGGCGAGGGTGAACGCGAGCTCCTGCGCAGCCGTGGAACCGGCCTCGCGGATGTGGTAGCCCGAGACCGACAGCGGCTTGTAGTCGGGGATGTTCTCGGCGCAGTACTCCATCAGGTCGCCGATCAGGCGCAGGTGCGGCTCGGGGGCGAACAGCCACTCCTTCTGGGCGATGTACTCCTTGAAGATGTCGGTCTGCAGCGTTCCGTTGAGGACGCCCAGGTCGACACCCTGGCGCTCGGCGGCGACGAGGTACATGCAGAACACGGGGACGGCCGGACCGCTGATCGTCATCGACGTGGTGATGTCCTCGAGCGGCAGCTCGTTGAACAGCACCTCCATGTCCTTGGCGGAGTCGATCGCGACGCCGCAGTGGCCGACCTCGCCGAGGCTCATCGGGTCGTCGGAGTCGCGCCCCATCAGGGTGGGCATGTCGAAGGCCACCGACAGGCCACCACCCCCGCGCTCCAGGATCATCTTGTAGCGCTCATTGGTCTGCACCGCGTTGCCGAAGCCGGCGAACTGCCGGATCGTCCAGGTGCGGCCGCGGTAGCCCGTCGGGTAGAGACCTCGCGTGAAGGGGTACTCCCCCGGCCAGCCGATCCGCTCGGGCACCTCGGAGCCGTCGGTCGGCCCGTAGACGGGCTCCACGGGCATCTGCGAGAGCGTGGTGAAGTCTGCGTCGCGCACCTGCCCCTTGGCCTGGGCTGCGTCGTAGCGGGCCTGCCAGCGGGCAGCGCCGTCGCTCGTCGCGGGGGTGGTGGGTGCGGGGTTCTCGGGCATGGCGCCAATTTACTAGGACGTCCTAGTAAATGTCACGCCAGAGCTCCCCCACCCACCCCCGCCCCACCCTTTATCGGGTCTAGGGACAAACGTCGGCTTCACCCCAGAACCGTTTCGGGGTGAAGTCGACCCAAGTCCCTAGACCCGATAAAGGTGGGGGTGGGTGGCTCGGGGTATGCCGGGGGGCTGGGTCAGGCGTCGAAGTCGGCGGCGCCGACGCGCACCTTGCGGAGCAGGTCGAACAGCTGTTCGTGCTCGGCGGCGGTCAGCATGCCGAGACCGAACTTCTCCTTGACCAGGTCAGCGGTCGCGGCCTCCATGGCCTCGCGTCCTGCCGGCGTGATCACGGCGAGGGTGCCTCGACCGTCATCGGGGTTGGGCAGGCGTTCGACGAAACCCTGGGCGTCGAGGCGCTGGATGATGTTGGTGGCGCTGGTCGGGTGGACCATCAGGCGCTGGCCGATCTTGCTCATGCCCAACCGGCCGTCGCGGCTGAACGCGAGCAGCACCAGCGCCTCGTAGCGGGCGAACGTCAGGCCGTGCCTGCCGACCAGGGCGTCGTAGTCCGTGATCAGCAGCTGCTGGACGCGCATGATCGACGTCGCGCTCGCCATCGCCAACGGCTGGGAGGTGCGCCCCCAGCGTCTGGTCCACAGCTGGGCCGCGCGCGTGATCGGGTCGAACGGCAGGCGAATGGGCTTCGGCACGCGCAGCAGGCTAGCCCGCAGGGAGTCGGACGGTCTCGAGCTGTCCATCATCGAGGCGGATCTCGCCGTCGGCCTCCTCGGCGGCCTCGGGGTCGTGCGTGGCCATGATGACGATCGCGCCTCGCCGAGCCTCGGCCCGCAACAGCGCCAGGACGCGTTCACGGTTGTCGTGGTCGAGCTCGGAGGTGGGCTCGTCGGCGAGGAGCACCGTGCCGCGCAGGGCAAGGCCACGAGCGACGGCCACCCGCTGCTGCTGGCCACCGCTGAGCTCCTCGGCCAGGTGGCTGCCGGACTCGTGCAGGCCGACCGACTCCAGTGCCTCCTGAGCCCGACGCCCGGCCTGGTCGGAGCGCACCCCACGGGCCAGCAACGGCAGTGCGACGTTCTCCTGGGCCGAGAGGAGCACAGCGAGGGCGCTTCCCTGCGGGATGACCTCGATGCCGAGTCGCGCCGCTTGAGCCCGGTCTCGGACGACGTCGTCGCCGAGGCGCACCGTGCCCTCGCTGGCCACAGCGCCACCGATGGCCCACAGCAGCGAGGACTTCCCAGCGCCACTGTGACCGGTGACCGCGATGAACTCCCCGGCATAAGCCTCCAGGTCCGCGCCTGCGACGGCGACCGTGGACCCGTAGCGCACGGTGACGCCCTCGACCCTCAGGGGCGGCGACTCGACGCGCCCGTGGGCTCGGTCACCCCCCAGCCGGCCGTCGTCGATCGACCCGCTGTCCGTGGACCACTCGCGCCGGTCACCCACCCGTCTCACCCCTGCCTTCCGGAATCAGCGTCCAGACACCGTCGACCTCGTGCACGCGCACCAGGGCGCCCGGGGGGAACGCCTCCACGGCTGCGGGCGGCAGGGGCAGCGAGCCGTCCGCGGACACCACGGCATACTCCTCGCCGGAACGGCCCTCGCCCCCGACGCGGCCGTCGCGGATGGTGACCGTCCGCGGCAGCCGCGCGGCCACCTCGGGGTCGTGGGTCACGACCACCACGGTGGTCCCCCACTCCTGGTTGACCCGGTGCACCGTGTCGAGCACGAGGTCGCGGGACGAGTGGTGCAGCTGGGAGGTCGGCTCGTCGCCCAGCAGCAGGCCCGGCCTGCTTGCGAGTGCCACGGCCAGGGCGGCGAGCTGCAGCTGACCGGGCGGCAGGGAGTCCAGCGGTGCGGTCGCGGCGTGGCCCAGACCCACGAGCTCCAGCACCTCTCCGGGAGGCGGCACGTCGCGGCCGGCCCTGCGCGCGGAGGTCTGGGCGAACTCGACGTTCTGGCGGGCACTGAGATAGGGCAGGAGGTTGCGGGCAGCGCCCTGCAGGACCAGCCCCACCTCCGCGGCCCGGAACCGGTCGAGGTCGGCTTCGGTCATCGTCGACAGCTCGTGATCGCCGACCAGCACGCGCCCTGCGCTGGGCCGCATGAGCCCGCCGAACAACGTCAGGAGGGTCGACTTACCGGCGCCGGACGGCCCCAGCAGCCCCACCACCTCTCCGGGGTGGACCGTGAGGTCGACGCCGGACAGGGCGGCCACGTCATGGCCCTCGGCGCGGTAGATGTGGACGAGGCCGCGCGTGGTCACCCGCAGCCCCCGAGTGGCCACCCCGGTCCTGTCGCTCGTGGCGGTCACAGGGACTCCGTTCGTGGCGGTCACAGGGACTCCCGGATCCGGTTCAGGGTGATCCTGCGACCCGCTCCCACTGCGGCCAGCCAGCCGACGGCGACGAGCACCGCTGCGGCCACGACGGCGGCACCGACGATCGCCACCGTGGCCGGCTCCAGCTCCAGGGCCGGCACGGGGTCGGCTGAGCTGTCGAACAGTGGGACCAGTGGCATGGCGACGAACGAGCTCACCGTGCCGCAGACGACCCCCACCACGGTGCCGACCAGGACGAGCACCACTTGCTCGCGCACCAGGGATCTCCGCAGGGCCTTGAGCGGGACGCCGGACATGTGGAGGGCAGCCAGGTCACGGGCGACCACGCGCCAGCCCGTGACCGTCATCACGAGGACCACCAGGGCCGCGAGGAGCACCCCCATCGCACCGGTGAAGGCAGCCAGTCGCAGGCCCTGGGCGGAGGCGGACTCGTCGAGACGGTCCTTGGCCGCGGTCACACTGTGCCTTGCGAGGATGCCCACCCCTTGCGCGCGGAGGCCTTGGGCCACGGCGTCGGCCCTTGCGGGGTCGGCGACCCAGACGGACAGGGTTCCGCTGTCGGGAAGGCGGCCGCCCAGCCGGGCCAGCGTCTCGTAGTCCACCAGGACTCCCTGCTTGCCCAGGACCGGCAGGGTGGAGACCGTCTGCTGGGCGGCGGCCGTGAGCGGTGCACCGTTGATGCCGATGGCATCGAAGCCCTCCGCGGTCCCGCCAGGCGGCACGGGGCCGGCCAGCAGCCCCGGCAGGACCGCTGGGACGTCGGCGTGGGAGAGCTCGAGCGCAAAGCCGGTGCTGACGAGCTCCAGGGCGAGCGTGTCGCCGGCGGCCGGCACCTGCTTCAGGACGTCGCGGCTGCTCGTGGCCGGCGCGACGAACGGGTTCCACTGGGTGGGGGCCGCGACGTCGAGCGACTTCCCGTCAAGGCCGAGCCCCGTGATGCTCAGCGTGCCGCTGACCTCGCTGACCTGCTGGTCGGTCTTGCGGAACTCCAGCCCGTCGAGCCGGCACCCGTCCGGGCAGAGCAGCAGGGCGTTGAGCGCTCGGGAGCCCTTGCCCTGCAACGGGATCTGCCCGATGACCCGGGTGAGCCGCTGACCCTGCGGTGTCGTCACGGAGATGCGCAGCTCCGAGGGCTCCTCGGACCCCGGGCCCACGCCGGGTGGCAGCGGGCTGCCGGACTGGCCGCTGGGCCGCTGGCTCGTCTCACCCTCGGGCGTGGTGAGGTCCCAGGCGACGCGTCCAGTGACCCGGGTGCCGACGAGGTGCACGGGCGCAACGTCGGGAGGTGCCAGCTCGCCGAGTCGGTAGGACTCGCCCGGCGGGGCGAACGACGTCTCCTCGAAGTCCTTGGTGACCACCGCCATCGTCGCGGTGGCGCCCCGGTCGGTCCACCGGACGATGGCCACCGGACTCGCCTCGGCCCCGGTCGGGTCGATCGCCCGCACGGTGGCCAAGAGGCTGGCGGGGTTGCGGCTGTCGGTGTCGATGACGGCCGGTGCGCCCGTCTGCACCTGGGCACGAGCTGTCCAGTTGCGATCACCCACGACGAGCGCATTGGCGGCGAACACGGTCAGCGCAACCGCGACGCTGACCACCGTGACCACCTTGCGCAGCGTGGGTCGACGTTCGAGACCGAAAGCGGTGAGGGCGGGACCGATCCGCCCACGCCGCAGGTTGGCACGACCGCTGGCGGCCGCGACCGGGACCGCCAGCCGTGAGGCGACCAGCCCGGCGGCCAGGGCGATCAGCGTCGGCGTCACGAGGGCCAGCGGACCCTCGAGCGAGCCGGTGGCCAGACCGATGAGCCCGAAAGCGGCGAGCGCGACAGCGAGGACGTCCACGACGCCGAACGCGCGGACGCGTTCGCGCGACACCCGCCGGAGCAGGGCCGACACGGTCTGCTGCTGGACCGGCCTGGCCGCCAGCCAGATCGCCACGGCGCACACGACCGCCGACGCAGCCAGGGCTACCACCGAGGACCACGGCACCTCGAACGGGACCCCGTCGGGCAGGAGGAACCACCGGACGAGGGTCGTCAGGAAGAGCGCCAGGAGGAATCCGACGGGCAGCCCGAGGGCGACTGTCACGGCGAGCTCCCCCATGACGATCCGGCCGGCGCCCTCCCTGCTGCGGCCGCGCAGTCGTGCCAGGGCCACCTCGGGGCGTCGCTGCTCCACCGCTGCCTGGGCGACCAGCAGCAGGATGGCGGCCGCCAGCAGCCCGAGCTGTGCCATGAGGAGCGGAACGATGACCTGCAGCTGGTGCTGGCCCACCCGGATCCCGTCGATGATCGAGGGCAGCTGGGTCTCGACGAGCGCGCCGTCGATCCCCTGCCCCGCGACGCGGTTGCCGCCCCTGGCTGCGAGGACGTCGGAGATCTGCTGCAGGTTGCCCAACGTGAACAGGTCCCGGCGCAGCGGGAGGGTCAGCGAAGCCTGCGCCACGCTCCAGTCCTTGGTGAACGTCGCCTCGGGTGTCACGAAGTCGTCGATGGCCGGCACCTGCTCGGTCCCCACGTCGACCAGCGATCCGGACTTGCCGTCGAGCTGGGTCCGGAGCCAGTAGGCCTCGTCGGGGACCACCTCGTAGGCCCCGACCACGGTGAGGGTGGTGGTGGGCTTGACGCCCTGGCCGAGACCCGGCACCGAGGTCTGGAAGGTCTTGCCCAGAGGCCACTTCCACGCGGCCAGGTCCTTGGCGGACACGAGGACCTCACCGACCGCCTTGGGGCAGGCACCCGTCGTGATGGTGAGGTGCTCACAGACGCGGTCCCGCGCGACGAGGTCGCCCGGCGACGGCTTCAGCCCGGCCCTCGGCACGATGTCGATGGCGTCCGACAGCTGGCCGATGGGCTCGCCGTAGAGCACCCGCACCGACGCGGGGACGTTGCCTGCGAGGTCGGCACTCCCGAAGTCGGGGTTCGCCGTTCCTCGGCCGCTCCGGACCACGAGGGCCGTGTCGGCGACGCTCGCCGCGTTGATGCTCGTCCGCAGCAGCGACTGCTCGAGCGCCCGCTGGTACAACGGCGCGAAGACTGCACACGTGGCGATCAGGGCCGACAGCAGGACGAGGACGACCGCCTGGGCCCGGCGATATCTGATCGCAGCCCACATGCCGTCAGTGCCTCCATGCTTCCGCGCGTCCCGGTGAGTTCCCTTGGGCACCGGCAGGTCTCGCCCGCGTCCCGTTCGACCCTAAAGGGGATTCATCCGGCAGGGGAGCACATTCCGGCAACGATCGACGCGCAAGCGGGCCGACTGCCGCAGGGTTTTGCGGAGGGAGCGCCCCGGCTACTTCTGGGCGTCGATGGCTGCCTCGAGGCGGTCGAGCTTGGCGGTGAGCTCACCGGCATACCCGTCCCGGATGTCGGCCTTGAGCACGAGGCTCACCCGCGGCCCGAACGCGGCCACGGCGTCGACCGCACCCTTGACCACGGCCATCACCTCGTCCCACTCCCCCTCCACCTCGGTGAACATCGAGGAGGTGCGGTGTGGCAGGCCCGACTCCCGCACGACGGTGACGGCGGCGGCGACCGCCTCACTCACCGAACCGGCGGAGTCGGCGGGCACGGACGGGGCGACGGAGAAGGCAACCAGCATGACCCCACCGTATGCCGCGTGGCCGGCACCGCGGCATGCGCCCTGTCCGGGTGCCGGACGCCGCTCAGGCCTCGCGGAGCAGGAAGGCCGGGGCCACCTCGACGGCACGGAAGCCGAGGCTCTCGTTGATCGACACCATGTAGCCGTTCTGCTCGGCGTTGCACGTCACGATGCGCGTGCGTTCCGGGCCGATCCGGGTCTGCAGCTCCTTGAGGCCGCGCGCCTTCATCGCCATGCCCAGGTGGTGCCCCCGGTGCTCGGCCGTGACGAGCGTGCCCCACTGCCAGACGTTGGGAAGGTCCTCGGGCGGGATGACGAGGTCGCTGAACCCGACCACCTCGCCGGCATCCGTGACGGCGAGGGTCGAGATCTTGCGACGACCCATGCGCCGGCGCTGGTCCTCGTGGATGCGGACCAGCTCGGGCGTGAGCGACTCGGGCTCGAACTCGAGCTCACCACCGGGCGCCTCGACGGCGAGCTGGTTGTGGGCCGCGCACATCGACGGCAGCAGCTCATCGGGGACCGGGTCGTCGAACGTCACGATGCGGTAGCCCTCGTGGTGCCGAGCGGCCTCGTTCATCACGGCGTCGAGGTCGATGTCCTCGACCGGCAACGTCCGCACCCTGCGGATCTCGGTGTTGGCGAGGGCGAAGCCGTTCTTCTCGGCGAACCGGCGGTAGGGGTGGTCCTCGCGACGGTCGAACGGGTAGGAGGTCTCCATCACCAGGTCGGTGCGGTGGTCCGCACGGCAGATCGCGATGAGCTCGGCGAGGACCGCTGAGCCGATGCCCCGGCCACGCCGCTGCGGCTCGACCCACGGCATCAGCCAGGACAGGTGGGTGTTGTCGTTGGTCGCGGAGAACGCGATGCCGGCGCCGACGATCTCCTCGCCGTCGACGGCGACAACACAGTCCTTGCGTTCGGAGGGGTCCTCTTCGGTGAGGTCGATGCGCATCTCGTCCAGCCCCCACGTCGTGGCGTAGGGACGGTCGAAGCGCTCGGCAGCCTCGCCGATCTCGTGGAAACGGACAAGCTCCGTCTCGTCGAGAGGGTTGAGTCTGCGGATCTCCATCCCTCGACGGTAGGCCCGCGGACTCGTGGCCCGCCAATGGTTTTCCGGGCGTGGCGGTCAGGGCGCAGGGGTCACTGCAGGGTGTCGCTGTCGATCAGCCAGGAGTCGCCGTCCCTCACGACCGTCAGCCTGTGGGTCTCGTCGCTCTTGCTGTCGTCCTGCCTGGTGAAGGTCAGCGATGCCGTCACCACGCCGGTGTCGGCGTTGGACTGCACGTCACCGACGTCGACCGACTTGATGCCGCTCCAGAACGCCTCGTAGCCCGCCCGACCCTTGGAGTCCTGCTGCATCTTCGGCGTCAGCTGGGCGAACGTGTCGTCCCGCTTGCCCTGCTTCGTGACGTCCCGGTAGTAGGACTCGATGAAGCGGGTCAGCTGCGCGTCGGACTTCGGTGGAGCGGTCGTGGTCGTCGACGTCTTGCTGGTCGTGGAGCTGGACGAGCTCGACGAGGAGCTCGACGGCGTCTCGGTCTGGGTCTGGGTCGACGTGACGGTGGTCGTCCTGCCCGTGTTGGGGGTCTGGCTGCCGAAACCGTCGGTGAGCGCGTAGGCGATGCCGAGCCCGATCAGGGCGAGGACCAGCAGGGCAACCACCCAGCCCAGTGCGCGGGGACGCTCGTCCCCGCGCGGCTCGGCCTCCCGGGGCGGGTATGCCGTGGGCGGCGGCAGGGGCGGCGTCTCCAGTCGCTGGGTGGTCTCGAGGGGTGCGGCCAGCACCTCCGTGGCCCCGGCGGCGGCAGCCCCCGCTCCAGGGAGGACGGCTCCCGCGGGCAGGGCCATGGTGGTGTCGCCGGCCGCGATCCGGCCCAGCCGTTCGGAGGCGGTGGCCATGTCCCAGCGTTGTGAGGTGTCGTGGTCCATCATGGCCGCGATGGCGCCACCCAGCGGGCCGGCCTGCTCCATCGGGCGGGCCTCACCGCGCGCGATGGCCTGCAGGGTGGCGAGCGGGTTGGCCTGCGACTCGTAGGGCGGCTGGCCCTCCACCGCGTAGTACAGCGTCGCCCCGAGGGCCCAGACGTCCGTGGCGGGAGTCGGGTCGCCCCCTCGCGCGAGCTCGGGTGAGAGGTAGCCGGGCGTGCCGGTCATGAACCCCGTCTGGGTGAGCTGGTCGTCCGTGTGCGCGCGGGCGATCCCGAAGTCGCTGATCTTGGGAGTGCCCACGTTGTCAATCAGGATGTTGCCCGGCTTGATGTCCCGGTGCACGATCCCCCGCTCGTGCGCACGAGCGAGGGCACTCGCCACCGCGGACCCGATCGCCGCGACCCGCGTGGGCGGCAGCGCGCCGACCTCGTGGATCTTCTCGGCCAGGCTCTGCCCCTCGACGTACTCCATGACCAGCCAGTGCGAGTCGTTCTCGTCCACGACGTCGAAGACCCCGACGGCGTGGGCGTCGTTGAGGGAGGCGGCGATCCGGGCCTCGCGCATGGCCCGTGCCGCCGCCGCGGGCTCGCCCGGGAGCGCACCGATCTGCTTGATGGCCACCTCGCGGCCCAGCACGGTGTCGCGTGCCAGCCAGACCGTGCCCATTCCACCTCTGCCGATGGAACGGAGCACCTCGTAGCGTCCGGCAATCACCTGGGGCTGCACTCTGGTCCTTTCGGGTCGGGTCCGGGCTTCACCCTATTCGCCACGGGTGCACCTTGACACTCCACGTGACCCTCGTGCGAGGCTGCCGGGATGCGGCCGAGCCTGTACGAGTTCGCCGGGGGCGACGAGGCCTTCCTCGCCCTGGCCCGCGCGCACCACGAGCGCTGCCTCGCCGATCCGCTGCTCAACCACCCGTTCAGCAAGGAAGACCTCAACCACCAGCACGTCGAGCGGCTCGCCGCCTACTGGGCCGAGGTGCTCGGGGGCCCACCACGGTTCTCGGAGCAGCTGAGCGACCAGTCGTCGATGCTGCGGATGCATGCCGGCAACGGCCCGGGGATGCTCGAGCTCGGGCCGCTGTTCGTGGAGTGCTTCGTCGCGGCCGCCGACGACGTGGGACTCCCCGGTGACCCCGAGTTCCGGTCGGCCCTGCGGGCCTACATGGAGTGGGCCGTCGCCGACGTCAACGAGTTCCACGACGAGGACGCGACCGTGCCCGACGGCCTGGGTATGCCGCGCTGGGACTGGGACGGCCTGGTCACCTCCGGCCGCGACTGACCCCGGGCCCGTTGTCCGGACGATCCGCCGTCACAGGACCCGGCGGTCCCTGAACGGCGGGAGGCGACTCAGGCGAGGGCGTCGACGATCTGGTCGGCCGCGGCATACGGGTCGGTCGTGCCGTCCACGACGGCGGCGGCGAGCTCGTCGACGCCGTTGCCGTGCCGCAGGTCGCCCATCTTGGCGCGCAGGGCCTGGAGCGCGATCGACTCGATCTCGTCGCCGGCACGACGGATGCGTCGCTCACGCAGCGCGCCGGACCCCTCCATCCAGGCCGTGTGCTTCTCGATCGCCTCGATGACCTCGTCGACGCCCTGACCTTGCTGCGCAACGGTCTTCAGCACGGGCGGGCGCCAGAGGTTCGGTTCGGTGCGGTCGCCCAGGGAGATCATGTGGCGGATGTCGCGCACGGTGGCGTCGGCCCCGTCGCGGTCGGCCTTGTTGACGACGAAGATGTCGCCGATCTCGAGGATGCCCGCCTTGGCCGCCTGGATGCCGTCACCCATGCCGGGCGCGAGCAGCACGATGGTCGTGTCCGCGAGTCCCGCGACCTCCACCTCGGACTGACCCACCCCGACGGTCTCGACCAGGATCACGTCGCACCCGGCGGCGTCGAGCACGCGCAGCGCCTGCGGCGTCGTCCACGAGAGCCCACCCAGGTGGCCTCGACTGGCCATCGAGCGGATGTAGACGTCGGGGTCGAGAGCGTGGTCCTGCATGCGCACCCGGTCGCCGAGGAGCGCGCCGCCGGAGAACGGCGACGAGGGGTCGACGGCGAGGATGCCGATTCGCTTGCCCTGGGTGCGAAGGGCGCCGACGAGCGCATTGGTGGACGTGGACTTGCCCACGCCAGGACTGCCGGTGATGCCGATGATGTGGGCCTTGCCGGTGTGTGGCGCGAGTGCTGCCATCACCTCACGCAGGGCCGGGTGACCGTCCTCGACGAGGGAGATCAGCCGCGCGACGGCACGAGGCGACCCTGCCCTGGCCGATTCGACCAGGGCAGGGACGTCGACGGTGCGGGGGGCCACTCAGGCCTTGGCGTCGGTGGTGGCGTCGCTCTTGGGCACGCGCACGATGAGGGCGTCACCCTGGCCACCGCCGCCACACAAGGCGGCCGCGCCGACGCCGCCGCCGCGGCGGCCCAGCTCCAGCGCGAGGTGCAGGGCGATCCGGGCGCCGGACATGCCGATCGGGTGTCCGAGGGCGATCGCGCCACCGTTGACGTTGACCTTGTCCACGTCGATGCCGAGCTCCTTGGCCGAGGCCAGCCCAACCGCGGCGAACGCCTCGTTGATCTCGACGAGGTCGAGGTCGGCGGGCGTGATGCCCTCGCGCTCGCACGCCTTGGCGATGGCGCGCGCGGGCTGCTGCTGGAGGGTGGAGTCAGGGCCCGCAACGACCCCGTGGGCGCCGATCTCGGCGATCCAGGACAGGCCGAGCTCCTGGGCCTTGGTCTTGCTCATGACAACGACGGCGGCGGCGCCGTCGCTGATCTGGCTGGCCGTGCCTGCCGTGATGGTGCCGTCCTTGGAGAACGCCGGGCGGAGCTTGCCGAGGGTCTCGGTCGTCGTGTCGGCGCGGATGCCCTCGTCGGTCTTGAACTCCAGCGGGTCGCCCTTGCGCTGCGGGATGGAGACGGTGACGACCTCGTCGTCGAACAGCCCGTCCTTCCAGGCGCGCGCCGCGAGCTGGTGGCTGCGGGCGGCGAACTCGTCCTGCTGCTCCCGGGTGAACTCCTGGTCGCCGGTGTTGGCCTGCTCGGTGAGCAGCCCCATGGCCTGGTCGGTGAAGGCGTCCCACAGGCCGTCGAAGGCCATGTGGTCGCGCATCTGCACGTCGCCGTACTTGAAGCCCTCGCGGGACTTCTCCAGCAGGTGCGGGGCGTTGGTCATCGACTCCTGGCCGCCCGCGACGACCACGTCGAACTCACCGGCGCGGATCAGCTGGTCGGCCATCGCGATGGCGTTGATGCCGGACAGGCAGACCTTGTTGATGGTCAGCGCCGGGACGGACATGGGGATGCCGGCCTTGGCGGCGGCCTGCCGGGCGGGGATCTGGCCGGCGCCGGCCTGCAGGACCTGGCCCATGATCACGTAGTCGACCTGGTCGGGGCTCACGCCTGCCTTCTCCAGGGCGCCCTTGATGGCGAAGCCACCGAGGTCGGCGCCTGAGAAGTCCTTGAGCGAGCCGAGCAGGCGGCCCATGGGCGTGCGGGCACCCGCGACGATGACGGAAACGGGACGATCAGACATGGTGACAAGGCCTCCAGCGCCATTGGGGACTACCTGCGTTCACTCTAATGCGGCGCCCGGCGCCAGGACCCGCCAGGGCAGGTGGTCCTGACCACACTCCGGTATGCCGCGGGGTGGCCTCCCAGCGGGTCCCGGGTCCCCGGCGCAGGGCCGGATGAGCCCCGTCGAAACCTTGTCGCGACGGCGACCGGGGTCCATCCTTGGATGGGGGCCGTGCCCCCACCGGGAGCGGCGGCTGACTCAGCCGGCCGGCCGATCGTGAGGAGCGGGCAATGGGCGGACGTGTGGTGCGCAGACGGTTCTGGGCCGAGGTCGTCCTCGCGGGGATCGGCACCGTGCTGGCCGTCGTGACGGCCCTGGTGCCCGACTGGATCGAGCGGCTCGGCGGCGAGGGCGGAGACGCGGGCAGCGGCGGGACCGAGCGCGCGCTGGCCCTCGTCTTCCTCGCGGCAGCCGCCGTGCTGGCGGTCCTGGCCCGGGTGGAGTGGCGCCGCCCGATGGCTCCTGCGCTGGCCCGCAACGGCTCAGGGGGCGATCCGGACTGATGGCCACCAAGCGGCGAGCCGGCTCCACGGAGGCCACCCACGAGGGTGCCGACGCCCTCTCGGGCACGCATGTCCGTCCGCGCAGGAAGCGGGACAAGGCCCGCGAGGACGCCCTGGCCGGAGCCGAGGCGGCCGAGGGCCTGCCCGCCGGAGCCGAGCCCGACCTCGGCACACCGATGAGCGACAGGGACCTGGACCAGCGCGACCGGCAGCAGTCGGCCAAGCGCAAGAAGCCGGGGCCCAAGCCCCCCGAGACACCCCCGGCCACCCCCGTCGCTCCGGCGGCGTCCGCTCCCCCGCCGAGCGACCCGGACTGAGGGCCGACCCGTGGTGACGATCACCTCGAACCTCGCCCTCGACGACGCGGCCACCGGCACGCAGACCGGGACCGTCGGCGAGCCCACGCTCGGAGTGTCCTCCTCGACGCTCTTCGTGACGGGCAACTGGTTCGCCACGCGCTCGTCGGACCGCGGCGCGACCTGGTCGCTCCTCGACCCCTTCACCGAGTTCCCGGCCGACCGCGGCATGTTCTGCTGCGACCAGATCGTCACCTACCTGCCGGCCCAACGCCTGTGGGTGTGGCTGCTGCAGTACTCGAAATCGGGGCGCAGCAACATCTTTCGTCTCGCCGTCAGCCGGACCGCCGTCTCGGGGACGTGGCGCTGGTGGGACGTCGCGCCGGCTGATCTCGACCCGGCCTGGACCGACGTCTGGTTCGACTTCCCCGACCTGGCGGTCAGCACCAAGAACCTGTGGCTGACCTTCAACCAGTACGACGGCTCCGACCGGTGGGTGCGGGCGGGGATCATCAGGTATGCCCGTGCCGACCTGACCCGGACCGGGCCCCTCACGAGGCGGCACTGGTCGACCACCGGGGTCGGCTCGTTGCGCCTGGTCTCCGGAGCCGGTTCGTCGATGTGGTTCGCCGGGAACGACCAGGCGCGCCGGTCCCTGCGGCTCTTCCAGTGGCTGGACGACGCGGCCGATGTCACCACCTGGACGATCCCGGTCACGGCGTGGAACGACAGCGACTACCGCTCGCTCGGGCCGGACGGCCAGCCCTGGCTCAGCCGTTGCGATGACCGGATCACCGGCGCCTGGCGGGCTGGCGGCCGGCTCGGCTTCCTGTGGAGCGCCGGCCGGGGCCCGGGTCGGCCTCAGCCCTACATCCGTGGGGTGACGCTCGACGAGCAGTCGCTGGCCGTGGTGGCCGAGCCGGACCTCTGGAGCCAGAACGGCGCCTGGGCCTATCCGGCGGCGGCCCCCAACAAGCGGGGCGGCATCGGTCTCACCGCGTTCTTCGGCGGCCCGACCCAGCCGGCGCACGCGGTCGGCGTCCTCGACCAGCAGGCCAACACGTGGGCCACGAAGACGACGGCGACCTCGACCCACTCCCCGCAGGCGGGCAAGTGGGGCGACTACGTCGTCTGTCGCCCCCATCCCACGCGGACCACCTCGTGGGTCGCCAGCGGCTACACGTTGCAGGGTGGTCAGGACCGCCGCAACATCGAGCCTCGCGTCGTCGTCTTCCGCTCCTGAACCCGCGCCGTTTCGCCGACGGCGCGCCGACGGCGCGCCGAGGACGCGCAGGCGTCGGCAGGCGTTTGTCGGCAACCCCGCAGCCGGGGGCGTCAGGTGGGGCGGTTCTCGATGTGGACGATGCGCGCGGCGGCATACGGGCAGAAGCGGACGAGCTCCGAGACGGTGGTGGGCGGGACGACGGCACCCGGCGCGGTGGTGGGCGGCACGAACACCTCGCCGGCACCGATCGACCCGACGAAGGCGAGGAACAGCACCTGCTGCTTGTTCGGCACCGGCGTGAGGTCGACGTCGATGGACACCGCTCGCGGCATCCGTGCGTCCACTGCCGTCGGCACGGTCCGCCAGGTGACCCCGCCCCCGCCCGTCGCGAGGTTCCAGCCGCCCGGTACCGCCTGAGCCGTCCCGGCCGCAGCCGCAGTGAGGAAGGGCAGGAGCGTGGTCACCGAGAGGGCCAACAGGTCCGAGGGGGTCGCGCCCACGCGCCACAGCAGGACGACGAAGCCCTGGTTGGCTCGCAGCCCGATGGCATCCCGGTGGTGGACGAGGACGTCGACGGTCGACGGTTCGCGGAACACGGTCCAGAGGTCGTTGACGACGTTGCGGGGCACGAGGTCCAGCAGGTCGGCCTCCGTCGCGGTCACGTTGGCCGCGCGCGGCGTCTGCCACGGCGCGCGGTAGACCGCCCGCGGATCCGCCGTGTCCGTGGTCACCGTGCCGTCGGCCTTGACGCGCACCCCGCCCACCACGTCGGCCCAGACAGCTGCGTCGATCTGCGGTACGGCCGACTTTGCCGGCGCCATCTGGGTGCGGTGCAGCGCCACGAGCCGCCCGAGCGCGTCGGAGAACTGGCCGTTGGCGACGACGCTGGGATGCAGCCACCGGAAGGCCGTCTGGAAGGTCCACACGTCGTAGGCCGGCGCGTTGATTGCCGTGATGGCCGGGGCGGGCAGGAAGACCGGGGTGGCCGCGACCGGCCACCTCGGCCGCACGGTGATGTCCGGGCTCGCCGCGAGCGACGCCGGCAGCGCGGGCGGCGCCGCGAGTGGGTCGGTGTGGACGGTCAGCGGGTTGCGCCGGTCGTCGAACCGGTGCGAACGGATCCACGTCTGCGGCACCGCGTCCCGCGCCAGGTCGACCTCCCACACTCCGCGTGACTGGACACCCGCCCGCAGCAGCCGTGGCGCCGACAGCGCACCGCCCCGGTCGCGCCAGATGTCGAGGTCCTGCACGGTCGCCTGGGGTAGCCCGTTGACGTAGGGAACCCACGTGTGGGCACCGGTGGCGTTGTTGGTGCGCGTGCCCCGCCACACCCCGGTGACGGTGCCGGCATACACCGTGTTTCCTGTCGCGTCGCCGGGGTCGACGACGACGGAGAAGACCGGGTCGCGGGGACCGCTGTTGACGGCCCCGCCCGCATCCAGCTGGCGGCGCAACGTGGTGCGCTTGAAGCGGTTGTCGGCGTTGTTGAAGAACCACAGGGTCTCGTCGGGGCCACCGACCACGCCGGTCGTCGCCACGTAGAAGTCCTGGGTGCCGGGCACGGCCGCGACGTCGGTCAACGTCGTGGTGCGTGGGATCGCGACGGCGGCGTTGGTGATCGACCACGTCGTGGAGGCCCAGGTTCCCGGCGGGGCCTCGGTGAAGCGGACGATGCCGCCGGTGTAGAGGACGAGCAGCTGGGTGGGTGACACCCACGTGAGGGTGACGATCGTGCCGAGAGATGGGGCAGTGAGACCGATCCCCATCTGAGCGGCGTTGGCCGCGCCGTTGACCCCGGGGCGGCCGTCGGCCGCAACGCCGTTGGGGTAGGGAATGGCCCGCCAGGTGTTCGGTCCGACACCGACCCCGAGGTCGTCGGTGAGCCACACGCGGTACGTGCCGATCGCCAGCCGCCCAGTGGGCGGGTTGGCACCGACCGGCGGGACGCGCACCGTCGCGGCCCCCGAGTAGAAGCTGGACCAGTTGTTGGTGCCCTCGCCGCCGATGCCGAACACCCGGCTCGGCTCGCCGGGGTTCCGGGTCATCGGGTCGACGAAGGCGGTGGTCGACGTGCAGTACCACCGGGCGAGGTTGAACTGTCTTACCAGGAGGTGCGAGGCGGTCGGGTGGAAGGCGACACCGCCGCCGTCCCCGGTGAACGGCTCGTCCCAGACCGAGTCGCCGATGCGCACCTGGCTGCCGTTGTCCTGGCACCCGGTGGCCACGAGGTGTCCGTTGACCGGGTGGCTGCGGACGAACACCGGTTGGAGCGAGGCGAGGCCGGTGTTGCAGGCCGCGAAGGTGCCGACGCGACCCGAGCGGTCGGAGACGAAGACCCCGCCGTCGGTCGCTGCCCAGACCTGACGGCGCGGCGGGGCGTTGCCGGTGAGGACGAGCCGGTGCACGTCGCCGTGGACGTTGTTGCCGATGGCCCCGGCCGCGGTCGCTCCGTCACCACCGGGCAGGGCGGCCGCCGAGGAGACGCCCACCGTGGCCTGGAGGACGAACGGCGGTGCCGCTACGCCGGATGCGGCCACGTCGAAGCAGTAGAGGCTGGCGCCCCAGTCGCCGTCGGCCGGGCCGTAGGAGAAGGAGCTGCCACCGAAGTAGACGCGCTGGACCGCCCCGACGACGTCGACGGCGATGCACTGGTCGTAGTCGCGCTGGGTCCCCCACAGCGTCGCCGGGACCCCGCCGGCGCCGCCCGGGGTGCCGACGTCGTCGGCCGTCGGGGCAGCCACGGTCGCGTCGGCCACCCGCCACAGGGCGGGGTTGCCGCCGGTCTCGCCGATCGCATAGACCGTGTTGCCCGTGGCGGCGAGGCTCACGTGACCGGTGATCGCAACCGGGTTCGTCAGCGCCAGGGGCGTCACCGCAGCGCCGAGGTTGTCGCTGAAGGCCAGGCCCTGGCCCGAGACCGCGAGCACGAGCCGCCCGCCGGGCAGCCAGACCGCGTCCGAGATCGCCGCACCGGGAAAGGCCGTGGTCACCGCCGCCAGGCGCTGCCAGACATACCCGTCGCGGACCGGGTTTCCACCACCCGCCGGCAACGACTGCCGCCGCCCCAGGAACGCGCCGTTGGTCGTGCAGGCGATGACGACGTCCTGGGTGGCGCCGGCCGTGGCCAGGCCCGGGGTGCTCGCCGGGCTCCGGACGAGCTTGAAGATGCCCAGCCCCTCGAGAGCGGCGATGCCGGTGTCGGGCTCCCACGGCTCGGCCTGACCGGCTGGGAAGGTCGGGCCGATCGCCGCGAGGACACCGACCCCGTCGATCGTCGTCTCCCCGGTCGGCGCAGGCGTCCCCACGGGCAGGAAGTTGGGCTCGCCGGTCCCGACCAGCACGGTGTCCAGCAGGGGCATCGCGTTGAAGTCCACGAGGAGGCAGCCGCACGCCTGGGCGTTGACCGCGCCCCCACGGATCCTGCGTCGCTCGGACCACCCGCCGACCGGCGACCACGTCGCCGCCCCGTCGTCGGTGTACCAGACGCCGCCCTGCGCCGTCGCGGCATACGCCCGCCGCCCGGTCGCGTCCACCGCGATGTCGCGGATGCGGCCGGCAACCCGTGGCCGGTCGACGGCCTGACCGCGCCGCACGACCGAGGGCCCGATGGGCACCCAGCGGCCCGCAGGGTCCACCGCCGAAGGGAACGCAAGGGCGGCGTCCTCGGCGTGTGCTGCATCAGCAGCATCGGCGGCTGCCGCGTGGGGGCGGTCGGCTCCCGCCTCCTCCCGCGCCGCGAGGACCGACCGCATGGCCTCCTCGAGCGCCACCCGGTCGACTCCCCGGAGCAGCGTGGCGTCGCGGGCGGCCCGATCCGCGGCCAACCCACGTTTGGCTGCGCGCGCCGCCTCACGTCGCAGCCCGGCCGCCATCGCCTCCCGCTGCGACGCGGACCCCAGCGGTGCCCGCCGCTTGCCGGTCATGGGCTCCCCTCCTCGTCGGGCGCCACGCGTATCCAGCCCTCCTGGACCTCGTGGGGCAGCTTGGGCAGGTAGGCGTTGGTGGTCGAGGCGAGGATCGGGTCGTCCCTCCAGCTGATCGGCCCGGTGCGCCGGGTGAACTGCTGCTTGCCGCCGAGCGAGGCGACGTTGGGCAGCCGGATCTCGGCCGGGTCGACGAGCAGCGGTCCGACGCGCATGGAGGGCACCATCGCTGCGAGCCCGGGGCCGACCCAGGTGTCGGCCAGCTCCAGCGCCTTGCGCGGCAGGATGCCCGAGGTGACGTGCACCTTGCCGGCCGGCAGCATGAGGATGGTCAAGCGCAGAGTCTGGCCGATGCGGATCGTCAGGGTGTCCTCGAGGACGAGGTAGCCGTGCTCGATCGGGTCCTGTGCCGGGGTGTCGCCGAGCCGGCCGAGGAAGCCGGTCCGCGGTCCGGAGGCCAGGGCCGAGTCGGCCACGACCTTGTCGACGACGTGGAAGCGGGTGTAGTCGTCGTCGACGAAGAAGCCGAGGACGCTGTCATCGCTGCGGCCCAGCTCGCCGATGCGGAACGGGAACTCGTGCGCCGCGAGCGCTGCGTATGCCGCCTTGCGCGCCTCCGCGCCGCCGGCCTCGTCGACCTGCACCTCGTCGATGTCGTCGGGCGCGTCCAGGCGCAACGTGGCCCGGACCACGGCGACCGGTCGCCCGACGAGCCCGGCGATCGTCGGTGTGCCGATGGCGGCGAACGTGTCGACGGTCCAGAGCGTCGAGTCGATGGCGCGCAGCAGGGCCGACAGTGCGCTGCACGACGGTGGCACCGCCGCCTGCCGGGCCTCGATGTCCGCCTGGACGAGTCCGGCCGCGAACAGGGCTGCGTGCTGCGCGTGCGGCGGGATGTCGGTCAGCGGACCGGCGTCCGGCGGGACCGGTCGTCCGGGCGCGGGGTCCCAGCGCACCGAGCCGGGGCCGTCGTCGACGCTGAAGGAGTCGTGCTCGAGCTGCCCCAGTGGGTGACCGTCGCGGTCGAACACCTCGAGGGCCTCGTCGATGTGGTCGGGCAGCAGGAAGCCGGACACCGGGGTGACGGCGAGCGCGGCCCGCAGCTGGTCGACGTACGCCTCGGGGGCGTCGGCCGGGTCCTGGTCGAGCCCGTAGGCCGGGTCGACGAGTCGGAGCAGCCACCGGGCGCTGTTCTGGATGCGGGGAGGCAGCAGGACACCGGTCGGCTCGGTGGGCAGCTCCTGGGTGCTGGTGCGCGCGAGCCCCGTGAGCGGGACGTCGACCACCCGGCCGAACGCGTCGACCAGCCGCAGGTCCAGCACCGAGAGCGAGCCGCCGAAGAGGGGCACGGGCAGGCCGGTCGCCCGCGGCCGGTTGACCCCGTCGGTGCCCCGGACCCGTTGGACGAACCCCTCGTAGGCGATCCCGAGCAGCTGCTCACGGATCCCGTCGAAGGAGGCCGAGCACAGGTCCAGCGGCCGGATGAGGTTGGCAACCCCCGCCAGGACGTCCTCGTCGGGGTCGGGGATCAGGGACTGGCTCGGCGAGGCCAGGTCCCGCGCCTGCTCCTGCTCCAGCCACTTGGTCATGGCCGTCGTGAGGGACTCTCCCACCCCGGTCGTCAGCGGGCTGCGTCCGGCAAGGGTCCGCGTCGCGCCGACGACCGGCTCGCTGCGGCGCAGGTCGCCGTCCACGAGCGACCAGCCCGACAGGTCCTCGGTGCCGGTGAGCTCGACCCGCCACTCGAGCCAGAGCGGGACCCACGGCTGGCGCCACGTCGTGATCGCGATCGGGCTCGGTGGGGTCCAGGCCACTAAGGAGAAGCGGGACAGCTCGGCCGCGACCTGGAGGGTCTCGACCTCCTCGAGCTGGGAGTGACCAGACCAGGAGTCCCGGGCCGCCGCCCGAGGCATCCGGGCCCGGGCAGCCTCGGCGACCAGACCGGTGCCGGATCCGTCATAGGTCGCCGTCGTGCCGTAGAGCCGCAGCATCTCGGCGGTGAGGCGGCCCTCGATCGCCCGCACGTCGTCCCCCTTGCGACCCGAGGACGCCGCCAGCCAACCGACCGAGTAGCCGTCGCAGATGATCGCCTCGCGGACCACCCGGGTGACCTCGCCGGGTACCGCTCCACTGCCCAGGGTGGGCAGGACCGAGCGCCCGTCGACGGTGCCGTCGATCGAGGGCGACACCTCGCCGGGGAAGCGGCAGCGCAGCAGCCCCTTGTCGTCGAACATCCCGTCTCCGTGGTGCCGCGCCGACGGGTGGGCCCCACGCAGGCCCACCATCATCGGTGCCGGGCGGAAGACCCGCGGTGCGGCGCGGACGACCTCGCGACTTGCGGGAGGCGTGGCGCTGGTGCCGCCCTTGCGTGTCCCCGCTCCGGGGTCGTCGCGCTCGCCGCGCTCCTCGCCGCGCGCGTCGTCACGCGCCGTGGCGCGCTTGCCGCTCGTCATCGGAGCCACGCCCCGCCAGCCGACCTTGGTGCCTTTCGGCACCCCGGAACCCTTGGCCGGCTGGTGGGCGGCCCGGCCCTTGCGCCCCACGGCCAGGGGGCCCAGGGGTGTCCCGTCCTCGGTCCGCAGCCGGTCCGCCTTCGCCCCCGCGACGGGGCGCCCGGGCAGCGCCCAGAAGCCGTTGGCGTGCTCCTGGTCGGCCAGGTCGGAGAGGCCGTCCGGTGTGCCGATCCGCCCGAGCAGGTCACCGGTGAAGGCCGCGCACAGTCGTTCTGCCGTCAGGCGTTTGGCCGGATCGATCCCGAGCGCAGGGGCCGCGAAGGCCGACACGATGTCGTCGATGTCGGTGCCCAGGCTCGCCGCCAGGGTCGAGGGGTCCGGCCGGTCGTCGGCACCTCCTGCTGTGCCGTCGACGGGCACGCCGATGACCGAGCCGTGGAGCATCGTGTGGTAGCGGGTGGCCCCGATCCCGACGGTCACCCCAGCCACGTCGGCGACGGGCATCGCGGCCTCGGGAGCGACCGAGCTGTAGGTCGTCGTCGACTTCGCGTACTGGGTCTGCACCGTCGTCGCCGCGTAGGTCCGTGGCGACTTCAGCCCTGCATACTGCTCGAGCTTGGTGGTCCGGGGGTCCTCGGGATACTCCACGGCATCCTCGCCGTCGGGGCTGACCCACCAACGCAGCTGGGCGAGGCGCGCCCGCACGCTGGTCTCCCCGCGACTCCCGGCGAGCGGGTCGGCGGCGGAGTCGGTCCACCATCCGGCGACCGTGTAGCTGGCCTTGCCCCGGTGGAAGCCGTGCGGAGCCACCTCGACGCCCGGCAGGTCGACGAGGGGGTCGTGCAGGGCGAACCGGTTGATCGCGCCCAGGTAGGTCGCCGTCCACATGAGGCTGCCGCGAGCCCCGCCGTCCAGCACCTCCATAGGAACCCCGCCGTCGAGCGGCAACGCGCCGGGCGGGACGGTCCCGGCATACGTGGACAGTGGTGTGACGCCGCCGGTCACCGCGTCCATGACCCACCCCGAGGCGTATGCCGTGCGCGCACCTTCGGGGAGCAGCGTGCGGACCACGACCCACCGGTCGGGCAGCCGGGGCAGCCTGACCTTCTTGGTGACCGGGTCGTTCTCACCCCGCAGCAACGCGTCGGGCAGCGCCCAGTGGAGATGGACGCCCGCCGCGCGAGCTGCACCGGCGTCGAAGGGCGCCGGGTCTCCGTCGACGCCGGCGACGTCGACGCACGGCTCCGTTCCCCCGGCGGGCACGACGTAGGCCTGGACGTCGACCGGCACCAGGATCCGCTTCTCCCGGACCAGGTACTTGTCCCAGGTCTTCCACGTGGCGAGGTCGACGTCGGCGCGGGCCAGCGCGGCGAAGCGGTCGGTGTAGATGCTCTTGGCGAGCCGCTCGGGAGTCAGGTCGAAGCCTGCCATCACACGCCTCCGAGCCTGAACGTCTCGTTGACCTGCTTGGCATAGACCACGGAGGCCTTGAACACCGTGCCGATGCTCACGCCGCGAGGGTCGCCGAAGACCTGCCGGTAGGGGAAACGGAGCAGCTGCAGCGCGTACTCCGCGGCGTCGAGGCTGGTCCCCACGTGGGTCGCCGTCAGGTTGACGAGGTCCTTCTGCACCTGCTGGATGTCGATGACTCCCGTGGCGCCCTCGGTGGCCCGGAACGGCACGTCGAGGATGACCGAGGCACCGCCCGGCTTCTCGAGGTCCGCGAAGGTGTTGACGTCGCGAGGGATGTAGCTGAACGACCCGTCGACCTCGCCGGGGTCGAAGCCGAACTGGACGCCCTGCCGCGGCTCCTCGACGTGCACGACCGAGGGAATGCCGTCAAAGAGGCAGAACAGCACCGCGGGCGCCAGCCGTTCCAAACGCAGCAGCCGCATCCGGTTGGGGTCGTCCTCGGGGACGAACCGGTTGTCTGCCTCGCCGACAGGGTCGAGCGTCATCGCCCGAACGTGCAGGCCCGGCCACCCCGAGACCGCCTGGGAGCGCAGCAGGAAGCCGCTGACCGCGTCGACCGCCCCTCCGTACCGCGGCTGACCCGGGTGCCGCCGCGCGTTGCGCTCCTCCTGGTCCAGCTCGGTGCGGATCGCGTCGTAGGCGGCGCTCAGCTGGGTGCGGTCGTCGCTGTTGACGGTGCCGACCGACAGGGCGCCCATCACCAGGGCGTCGGTCCAGCGCCGGTCGAGGTAGAACCACCGGATCGACTCGGGCGGCAGCAGCTCACTGTCGGCGACGAGGTTGGCGAACGGCACGCCCTCCAACAGACGGAGCCGGACCAGCCAGGCGCGCAGCGCAGCGGGGATGGCCGAGTCGTCGTCGTCGTCCTCGACCGTGGTGGGGACGGAGATCGCCTCGCTGAGCCGCAGTGGCAGGTCGAGGACCATCGTGGGCACGTCGAGCTTCACGGTTCCTCCCTCCGGTCGTGCAGGGCCCGCTCGAGGGCGTCGTCGCCCTCGTCCAGGGGTGCGTCGTGCGGCCGGACCGGCACGCCGCCGAGGATGCCGCCGGGCGCTCCCGGTGTGCCGCCGGCGAGCCCGGGCCCCCCGGCGGGTCCGGTCGGGATCTGGGGGGACGTCATGATCTGCGTGGACAGCGCGCCGACGACGAACTGGGTGACGGTGCGCTCGTGAGCCGAGCGCAGGGCCGAGCTGAGCGCCGCGTTGGCGGCCGGACGCGTGAGGTCAGCGAGCGGCATACGAGGCACCTCGGTCTCGCGCAGGGTGTGCAGGAGCACGGGGAGGTCCACGTCAGCGGCGACGTCGAGGCCGAAGTGCTGGAGCACGGTGGCCAGCCCGTCCCCCTTCAGCTCCATCGGCGCGCCCGGCGTGACCAGCTCGCGCGGCGGCCCGATGACGGCGCCCGGCGCGGACGCGGCGGCTCCGGCGAACGCGCGGGACAGCAGGACCCCCAGGCTCGGCGCGGCGTTCATCACGACACCGGTGATGCCCAGGTCGGCGATGACGCCGTCCCAGATGGCGTGCCCGCGCGCCACCTGGTAGTCCCGTTGGCGCCACTCCAGGAGCGCGGCGACCATCGAGGGCTGGCTCAGGGCGAGCAGCCTGCCGATCTCGAACGCGGCAGCCAGCGACAGGTCCTCGCGGCCGTCGGGGATGACCGACCGCAGCTGGTCACCGGTGTGGGCGAGTTGCAGCCGCGGTCCGGCGAGGTCGGCCGGGTGCGGGAGCAGCGGTCCGCGGTACCACGCCCGGACCAGGTCGCCACGCCTCGTGCGCTGGTCCAGACCGACGTGACCGGTCTCGGTGACCTCGAGAGCGGCCCGCCCGACCGGGTCCTTGGGGGTGACTCCCCGAGTGCCGAGCAGTCCGTTGTCGACGTGCTTCATGAGCTGTTCGAAGGTCGCGTCGCCGACGGAGGTGAAGCTCCAGCGCAGCAGCACGGGGAATCGCAGCACGGGGTCCAGCGCCAGGATGATGCGGTCCGCGACGGCGGAGACGACCACGTCCTTCGAGATCTCAGAGGATGCCTTGCCTGCCACCCAGGAGGTGGACCCGGCGTAGGCCTTGGTCGTCGTCTCGGGGGTGACCGTCGCGGCGTAGTGGGTCGCGACCTGGGCTGCCCGCGGGTCGGGATCGGCGGCCGGGCCGACAGGACCGTCGACCGTCTCACCATGGGCGCCCAGCCCGACCTTGGTCGCCGACGTCGACATCCCCATGAGCTTCTGGTCGTAGGCCGCCTGCGTGTACTGGAAGTAGCCGGTCTCCAGGACGAGGTGGTCGGTGAACCGCTTGTGCGGCGGCGCCTGCGGCAGCAGCTGGTTGAACTGGCCCTCCAGGTTGACCAGGCAGGCGTGGTACTTGACCGGCACCTCCTTGCCCTCGGAGTCCGTCACGGCCAGTGGCAGCCGGTTGGCGATCACGACGGCGAGGAAACCGTCGTCGTCGCCCATCATCAGCTCGGTGTCGTCGAGGTCGACCTCGCGCCCGTGGACGAGCAGCGGCACGTCCTTCTGGGTGGGCATGATCGTGTCCACCATCGACTTGCGGATCGACAGGCACGAGCCCTTGGCGACGTCCGGTGCACCGGGCAGGCTGACGCCGGAGGTCACGCACTGGGCGACGTCGACGTTGGTGAGCACCTCGGCCTCGCCCTCCGCGAAGACCACGAGCGCCAGCCAGGGAGTACCCGCCGGCGCGCCCGCCACGGCCCGCTCCCAGGGCAGGGTGCGCCGCTTGATGACGACCTGCGGCAGCCGTGAACCGTACGCGCCCTCGGTGCCCGCCGGTGGGTAGGTCGACAGCGCCTGGTCCGGCGGCAGGAGGTAGCGCGGAGAGGTCACGGTGACGTGGGTGTCGAGCCGGGCGACGGGCAGCTCGGTCGCGCCGAGGGCCCCGTCCTTGCCCACGGCCGCGAGGTTCTGGTTGGTCGTGAACTTGTAGCTGCCAGCCGTCAGTGCCGGCGAGAACTTCGTGTACAGCTGGAAGTGGCCCGGTTGCATCGTCATGACGTGGACTTCCTCCTCGGGCGACGCGGGCTGGCGGCCCGCGGCCGCCTCGGGCCGCCGGACCGCTGAGCGGGGGCCGTCCACTGGACCTGGCACCCCGGCCCCGCCACCGCGAGCACCTTGGCGGTGGCGGCCGACAGACCGCGTGCGGCCAGGACCGCCGCGAGCTCCTCCGGCGCCAGGTCGGAGCCGACGACGCCGGTGACGACCCAGGCCGAACCCGCCGTGACCACCACGGACATCGCCGTGGCGTCCTTGTCGGGCACGACGGCATACACGAGCACGCTCGTCGAGCCGAGCGAGACCGCCTGGGGCGGCCGCTCGACCCCGGCCCGGTCGGTCGCCACGTGCCCACCCACCAGGCGCAGCTCGGTCGGGTCGAGGGTGGTGGGACTGGTGCCGGTGAGCGCGACGGCCACCGTGTGCACGGGTCGGCTGAACCGAGTGGTCACCTCGGGGGCCTCGTGGGCCACGGATCCGGCGCTGTCCCACTGCAGCACGCCCGTGCCGTCGGTGGCTGCGGAGGACACGACGCAGCCCGCCGCCAGCGCGGTCTGGCTGCCGAGCCGTGCCACGCGCGTGCCCTCGTGCCAGCCCGCCAGTCCGTCGGACGCGTCGGCGTCGCCGTCGGCGTGGAGGCCGATGTGCGTGGCACCCGCCGGGACCGGGACCGTCGTGTCGACGACGTCATCGTCGAACAGCACGGTGCGTCCCTGCAGCACGGTGACCCGGGCCTTGCCGGCAACCTTGAGGCTCGGGCGGCGGGCCTCGTCGACGTCGAAGGCCGCGTCGGGGCACTGGAGAGCGACGACGTCGCCACTGCGCAGGATGGAAGCCGCAGCATCGCCACGGGCCGTCGCCGCGGACCGGCGACCACGAGCCGAGGAGCGCGAAGCCTCGGTGCGGAGCCCACCGACGAGGGACTGGAGGCCGGGCGTGCCGAGCGGGCCTGCGGCATACGAACGAGTCGACCCGACGGCGTCGGTGCGGGGCACGGACCCCGACGCGAGCACGGTGCCACGGGCCGGGACCGACGGTGGCGCTCCGAGGGTCAGCGAAACGGGCAGGTGCAGCGCCATCCGCCCGTGGACGGACTCGATCGACGGGGCCGGGCGGCGCTTGAGCCGGCCGTCGGCGACGGTCGTCCCGGTGGCGCGGATGACGGCGCCGACGCCGGAGGTGAGGTGTCCGGCGACGAACGGGCTCCGGGGGTCGCGCTGCGCGGGTGGCGTTGGCGGGGCGAGCTCCGTCTTGACCCCCTTGTCGGCGTTCGCCGGGGCCAGTCCGTCGGTCAGCGTGCCGAACATGGGTGGTGCGGTGTGGTCCAGCCGGTATGCCGCGCGGGCGACGGCGCTGTGCCCGCCGCGCGGCAGGCCGTTGCGCTCGGTGAACAGGCGTGCGGCGGCCAGGGCCAAGGCGTCGTCGGCCGACGCGATCGCCTTGACGGGCCCGTCGTCCAGGGCCTTGGCGACGTTGAGGAACTGCTTGCGGTCGGTGCCCTTGGCCGTGAGCGGGAGGGGCCGGCGGTCCTCGGGCCGCGCCTTGACCTGTCGGTAGTCGATCTGCGGACCGACGGCCGCGCCCTCGATGCCGGCGACGAGGACGACGAGCTTGCCCGCCTGGACGACATCACCTTGCGGGAGAGGCTTGTTCGGGACATCGGCACCCGGCGGCCCCCACACCCCGACCGGGTAGTAGTCGTTACCCGACCGCGGGCTGGTGAGGCTGGAGTTGAAGCCGGTGACGAGCTTGGACAGGCGCGCGTCTGGGGTGGCGACCCCGGTCACCGGGTCGAGCGCGAAGAGCTGGACGGCCACGGTGGAGGTCAGGTCGTGGGCCTGCATCGGCGACAGGCCGAGCCGGGTGGACTGGCCGGCCCGGAGGATGGGGACCTGGAAGGTGGTGGCACCAAAGGCGAAAGCAGTCGCCGGGGCGCTCGTCGTGATGGTGAGCTCGAACTCGGCGAACACCCGGAACGGCAGGGCCAGGGTGCCGTCGGAGGACGGCGCGCCCGACTGGCTCCCGGCCGCCGTCGGCAGCGTGCCCTTGCCGGTGATGGCCGACAGGGTGCGGGCGGCGTTGCCGGACGCCTCGAGGTACTTCGCGACGAACGCCGTCCACGGCATGGGTGGCGGCAGCGCCTTCGAGCCACCGAACTCGATGGGGACCGTGCACGGGCCGATCTCGAACTCGGCGCGGCCCGCGAAGTCCGGGCCCCACACCTTGATGCTCGCCCCGAGGGTGATGCTGAAGCTGATCGTCCCGAACCAGCCGAGGTCGATGTGGATGCCGGCTGAGATCCGGGCATAGGCGCTGACCTCGAACCAGAACGGGTCGAAGTAGACGATGCCGTCGGCCCCGAACTCCACCCGCGCCCAGACCCACCCGAGGTCGAGCGAGACGACGACCTTGATGCCGGCCATCAGCGCCTCGGACGTCAGCGCGAAGTAGGACTCTCCCTTGATGACGAGCACGCTGCTGATCTGCCAGACGATGCCCAGCCGCGGCACCACGGGATAGCCGTCGCGGTGGAAGCTCGGGTGGTAGCCGCCCATCGTCACGACGAACTGCCCAGAGAGCGGCCCCTTCCACCACAGGGCGAAAGCGAAGCCGCCGGTCAGCCGGACGTCACGGTAGAGCAGCCACGAGTTGTCGGTGAGCTGGGCCTTCATGAGGAAGACGCCCTCGCTCGTCGAGAAGTGCACGAGCAGCGCCAGCTCGATCGAGACGATGGCCGCCTGCGGCCGCGGCAGGGCCATCCGGGCCAGTCCGAGCAGGTCGATGGTCAGCCCGTTGCCGAAGGACACGGCGACGACCGCGACACCGTCGATGAGGCTGAAGCAGGTGAACGAGATGCCGGCCGCGAACCAGAAGTTGCCCATCTGGTGCGGGAAGTAGATCGACAGGCGGTGCAGCTCGTCCATCGGGTTGGCCGGTGGCGTGGCGCCGGGGTCGAGCGCCTGGATGAACGGGAACTCGCCGAACCGGGAGATGTCCTGCGGGATGACCAGTCCGCGGTTGATGCCCAGGCCGCCGCCGAGTCCGGTGAGGAAGAAGGCCGGCGGGCCGCCGATCGGTCCGTTGATCGCGCCGAAGATGAAGAAGCTGGCATGGCCGTGGCCGTCGTCGGAGTAGCCGCCGAACACCGATAGCCCATAGGCCGCGAACCGCCCCATGAGCATGCCGACGTACGACGTGGTGTCGCCGTCGACGGTCTTGAGCAGGCCACCGGCGATGGACAGCCCCGACAGGTTCGCGGAGACGGCCAGACCCATGAGGTCGACCGACCAGCTGGAGATCGACAGGACGTCGCCGCCGTGCCACGTGATCGACAGCCGGTCCACCGCGGCGGTCAGGCCGAAGACGGAGAGCTGGCCGGAGAACAGCAGCGAGATCTCGGTGACCCGCCCGCCGGACTCCACGACTCCAAGCCCGATCCGGTCGACGTACAACGGCCCGAGCTGTCGCTGGATGACCAGCCACCACGGCCCCGGTGGCTCGCCGGCCCGGAGCCCGACCTTGACCTGCTGGCCCGGCCCGGGCTGGCGCTGGACGGACAGGGCAGGGCTGAAGTTGGGGCGGTTGTTCTGGCTCGCCGACCCGACGTCGTTCATGATGTTGTTCGCGACGCCGTTGTCGCCGCCGCCACCGGGGGCGACCGCGAGTCCGACGAGCTCGATCTGGGCGCCCCCGCCCACGCCGTCCGGGTTGACCGCGGCATAGATCGACAGCCCGATGCCGTCCAGGGCGATCGAGCCCAGCTCGAGGAGCGGACCGGCTGGCTTGGTGATGCGCACGCCGAGGCCGGCCACCGTGAAGGCCGGCGAGATCACGAGGTCGTCGACCCCCGTGCCCTTGAGGACGAAGATCGACAGGCCGGGCAGGACGTCGTCGTCGATCCAGGACGCGTCGGCCCGCAGGACGACGTTGACTCCCGAGGTCGGGAAGGCGAAGTCGCCCACCGGCGTGACGTTGAGCCCGATCTGCTTCTGCCCCGCGCCGAGGTCCTCGCTCGCGAGCGAGATCTTCACGGCCCCGTCGATGGTCACGCCGAGCGGACGCACCGGGTTGACGCCGTGGGCGGGGTCGGTGGCGCAGTTCCACAGCAGCACCTCGAGGCGGTGGAGCAGCCGCTCTGGATGCTGGAAGTCGCCGAAGAGCGTGGTGTCTATCTGGCGCCCGCCTCCGGTGAAGACGACGCCCTGGAGCATGCCGGTGGCGCGGTCGGTGACGACGGTCCCGAGCCGTTCGGTGAGCACGCTGGCTGCCAGGTCGAGCGCGACCCCCAGGACCATGGGCGCCACGCCTGCCGGGGTCAGGTCGGCGCCGGTCTCGACGCCGGCGACGCGGGTCACCGCGGCCACGTCGACGCCAGTCGGCCCGAACCGGACCTCGACCGACTGTGCCCCGGCTGCGTCGAGCCCGAGCCCGACCCCCACGAGGGGGATGAAGCCGTTGCCGGTGAACCCGGCCCGGATGACGGCGATCGGCCGGAGCACGACCGGGCCGGCCGGGATGGCGAACGGACCCGCGCGCATGACGACGCGCACGCCTTGCGGCGAGAGGGTGAGCCCCTCGAGCGCGATGTGGCCGATCACGTGGGCGCCGCTGTCCCGCAGGGTCACGTCGCCGCCGATCGTCAGCGAGGGCGTCGTGGAGTCGAGGTCCAGGTGGATCTGCGTGACGGTGCCGAAGGTGATCCGCCGGACGCCCAGGGCGACCGGGTCGACCCGGACCAGCGTTCCGGTTGGGTCGAGTGCCTCGGCCAGGGCCTGCACGCCGGCGGTGACGACGCCGGGCAGGTGCGCTTCGAGGTATGCCGCGGGGCTGGGACTGACGAAGGCCGAGATCCGCCCGTCGGTGAACTGGTCGGCCACGAGCAGGTCCAGGCCGGAACCGAGCTCGTGCACCGCCCTCGCGACCGCGCGCAGGGGCGTGGCCGTCCCGTCGTTGCGGTGCCCGATGACCTCGTTGAGGGCGACCCGGACGGCTGACTGGGCGGCCGCCCCGATGGCGTCGGCCAGACCCGCGCCCGCGGGGTAGAGCCGGATCGGCGTGCCCGGCGCACTCCGCACGAGGTCGAGGGTGACGGTCGGAGCGACCTGGAGCCGCAGCCCCGGGCCGTCGATGAGCACCTCGGCGTCGAGCAGCGGGGCGACGACGCCGGCCGCGGTGATCGACAACCCACCGGTCACCGCCACCGTCACCGTCTTGCCCCCGACGTCAGGGGTCAGCGCGAGCTCGGCTGACAGGTCGAGGCGACCCGCGGCCACGGCATACGAGATGGTCAGCCCGTTGCCGAGGGGCCAGCCGGCCTCGCCGACGGCGCGGCCGGGGACGACCACGGGAGCCAGCGCCTCGAGCACGGCGACGGCCGCTGCGAGAGGGTCCGAACGGGTTCGCAACCACGCGCCCGGGTCGGTGAACAGTCCGAACGGCAGCACGACGTCGCGCGCTCCCGAGGGAGCGGGCGGGCCGAGGAGCCCGAGGGCCGACAGGCCCGCGTCGATCGTGGCGCGCCCGGCGTCGCTCGCCTCCGTGCGGCACCAGCGGGCGAGCTGCTGGGCGACGACGGCCGGGACGGCCACCGTCGCGAGCCGGGTCAGCGCCTCGGTGTCGACTGCCGGATAGAGCGTGGTGGTCGTCGACCCGACCGCGCCCGGAGCCCGCGACTCCACGGCCAGCTGGGCACCCGCGGTCCCGGCGGACCCGACGAGGCGCATGCCCCCCACGCCGTCGACAAGGACGCCCAGGGCGGCGGTCGCCGTCACGCCCGCGGCTCCGGCGCCCAGCGTCAGCTCCAGCGGGGGCAGACCCTCGACGGCGAGCGTCAGGTCGCCGGTGATGGTCCCGGTGGCGAGGTCCACGTCGACGTGCAGGCCACTGGCCCCGACCCGGATCGCGGTCGGCGCCAAGTCGCTCGGGCGGACCGTCACGCCGGTCAGTGCGCGCACGTCGTCGGCCAGCTGGGCGGCGCGTGCGACGACGAGGGGGCGGATCGTGGCGACCGGGTCGTGCAGCAGGTGGTCGATGGCGTCGGGGTCGACTCCGCTGTCCCGGAGGATCCCCAGGTGGGTGAGCAGGCCGGCGAGCGCCGGCGAGGCCGTGCGGATGCGCGTGCCGATCTCGGACAGCAGGATCTTGACCTCGGGCAGCGCGGTCGTGGCCGTGGTGCCGTCACCGTCGGCCCTGACCACCCACGACTCCCGGTATGCCGCGAACGCGCGGGCCTCGTGGAGGACGAGCTCGGTCGTCCCGTCGCCGCCGCCCTCGCCGAGGGGGATCGTGACCCGCGCCTCGACCCAGCGCACCGCGAGATCCTGCTGGGCCGCGCCCGGCCCGCCGACCAGCCAGCCGTCGGTGATGCCGAGGTGCACGTCGAGGACGACCTCGCGGAGCGGCTGGAGGTGTGGGGTCGCCCGGCGCGCCGAGGCGAGGTCGACCCGCGCCCCGACGCCCACGAGCAGGCCGCCGAGGTCGAGGTCGAGGACCGGCAGGTCGACACCGACATGCACCTCGGTGGGAGGACCGGTGGTGCGGGCGACGTCGGCTGCCGCCTCGGCCGAGCGGGCCGCGATTCCGGCCACGGCGACCGAGGCGATGGCCGAGCGGACGTCGGCCTCGGGGACCGCACCGAACACCGCGTGCACCTCGGCGGTTGTCGGCAGGGTCTCGTCCGCGGCGCTCGGCAGGTCGGTGGGGGTGAGCACCGCCATGGCCCGCCGCACGAGGCCCTGGCCACGCCGCAGCGGGTCGCAGCCGAGGGCGAGCAACGTGTCGGTCCACGTCGGCAGAGGGTCGGGGACGAGCCGGTCGAGGAAGCGCACGGCATCGCCGCCCAGCCCCGTGGTCAGCGACGTCAGCACGACCGGCGACCAGGGCGTCCCCACCGTCACGACGGCGGTGACCCGCTGTTGACCCACCGCCGTGCGCACCGCCGCGGCGCCGGCCGCGCCGTACCCCACGAGGACCACGTCGGCCGTGCGCCCGGCCAGCACCGCGGTCAGGCGTGCCGCGAGCGCCGCGGTGGTGTCGTGGTCCGGACGCTCGGAGGCGACGGACGGAGGGGTGGGCAGCTGGACGAACCACTGCCCGGTCGTCGCATCGGGCATCGGCGTGGGCGCCGTCCCCGTCGCGTCGATCGCCTGGCCGCCCGGCACGTCGGTGAGCCAGCCGGCACCGCAGCCGACGTGCACCACGGTGTCCGTGGCGACACCGACGCCGTCCAGGACGTAGCTGCCGGTCCGCCCGTTGGCGACGAGCTCGGCATACGACAGACCGGTCAGGACGCTCGTGGTCACGCCGGTGGGCGCCACCGCGCCGACCACGCCGTCGGTGTCCTTCCAGCGGGTGACGAGCGAGTCGATGCCCTCCCCCAGCCGGGTCCGGCCCACGAGCAGGTCGGCCAGGTCGGGCGCACTGGGTGCGGCCGCTCGCAACGTGGCGGCGACCGCGGGCCCGTCGGGCACCGTGTAGCCGCGCAGCAGCTCGCCGTACCCGGGGCCGCCGGGTCCGCCGCTCGAGACGTCCGGGCAGCCGGGGACGGTCCAGACCGCCAGTCCGGGCGCACGGCGATCGCCGCCGACAGGGCACCGGTAGGGGTCGGCCGGCCGGCCGCCACCGAACGGCGTCGCGAGTGCGCCACCGCTGAGCAACCACGCGACCGGGCCGAGGGCGGTGCGGATGTTGGCGCAGTCGAGGGCGAGGTCGAGCAGCCAGTTCTCGATGGCAGTGCCCGGGTCGGTGATGAGGGCGCCGAGGCGCAGGTGCGCGCCGCTCCCCCGCCAGCCGGCGAGGTCCAGGAGGGTGCCGAGGACGTCGGACCGCGCCCTGCCGAGCAGGGCGGTGACCAGGCCTTCGACCTGGTCCCAGTCGGGCGTGAACGTCACGACCCCAGCGGCGGAGATCTCGGGCAGCGGTATGCCGTGGACTCGCTGCCCCAGCGTGCGCGGGTCGGTGTAGGTGACGGTGAGCCCGTCACCCAGGACGCGTGCAGCCAGTCCCGCGCCCGGGGCCCACGTGGCTGCGACGCCGATGCCGGTGAAGGCGACCTTCGCGATCTCGAGGTCGAGGGTCATCGGGTCGGCGCCCACGGGTCGGAGCAGGACCTCGGCGCTCGCGCCGGCCGCCAACGAGACGTGACCAGCGGTCAGCTCGACCCGCAGGAGGACCACGTCGGCGCCGACCGCCACCTCGAGGTCGGTGAGCACCGGCAGGGAGGCGTCCGCGCCGAGGGCGAGGACGAGGGTCTCCGTCCCGTGGATGGCGTCGGTCTCGCGCCAGGCCCGCAGCCCGACACCGCTGGCGACGTCGAGGCGCCACGGGTCGGCTGCGTCGCCGGTCTGGGTCGGCACCTGCACGGCGCCGGTGAGCAGCTCGGCGAGGCGGCCGAGGACATCGGCCATGGCATTCGGGGTCTGCAGGACGTCGAGCCAGTAGTTCTTGATCGCAGCCAGCGGGTCGGCGATGAGGGCCGAGGCGGTGATCGCGGTGACGTTGGCCGGCGCGGCGATGCCGAGGAGCCGCTCGACGGCGGCCTGGGCGCCTCCCAGCCCCAGGAGGGCATTGCTGAGGGCAGTCGAGACGAGGGAGTCGACGGCCGCGACCGCTGCCTGCGGCGAGGAGAGGTCGAGCAGGTCGTGGTGGATGCCTCCCGGGAGGTCGACCCCGTGGAGGGTGAGGGTGAAGGCCGGCTTGCGCGCCGCGTCCAGGCCGATGCCGACCCGCAGACCGCCCACTGCGGTCGCGCCGGTCAGCAGGGGTGTGCCGCTGTGGGCCTGGGAGCCGAAGGCTGCCTCGGCCCGCAGCCCCGGGACTGCAGTGACACTGCCCGTGCCGGTGTCCGCGCGCAGGAGGTCGACGGTCGCCGTCAGGTCGGCCATCCCCGGCGCGGGCGACCAGCGGACGTCGAGCCAGGGCACGAGCGTCGGGTGCCCACCGGTGCCGGGCGTCACCCGCAGCCCGAGACGCAGCGTCGCCGGCCCGATGGCGAAGCCCACAGAGTTCGTCGCGGCATCAGGGATACCGCCCACGAGGCGGGCCAGCTCGGCCAGCCAGGCGTCCAGGACGGTGTCGTCCTCGAGGATCGACTCGACCCACTCGACGAGGGCGGTCAGGCCTCGCGTCGGGAGCTCGGCGATCGGCAGGGGCGGCACGCCAACGGTGGGTCCGCGCAGGCCGAGCATCCCGGCGAGGCCCATGACGTGCCGGAAGACCGGGTCGGCAGGGTTGAGGGCGTCGATCTGCTGGCGCACCATGCCGACGACGAACTCGAGGATGTCGGCGCCGAGCGTGGTCAGGGAGTCGAGGTCGAGGGTGCGGCTCTGGGGAGCCGTCGCCCCCGGGAGCTGGAGGTCGACGAGCGAGAGGGAGAAGCCGACCGTGTCGTCTGTCGTGGTCGGGATCGCGAGGTGCACGCTCGCCCCGCCGAGGTAGGCCACTCCCGGGACCGGCGGAGCGTCCGCGAAGTCGGCCTCGACGCCGATGCTGATCCGGCCACCGGGGCGGCCGAGGAGCAGCCAGCGCGGGAGGGTCGCGTCGGTCGGGCGGCTGTCGGTCTGACCGCTGCGGGGCACGTGGAAGATCGGGACGTGGATCGTCGTCTTGACCGTCGGGGCTGTCGTCCCTGCCTGGTGCTCCACCGCAACGCCCACGCGCACCGCGCCCTGCACCGGTTCGACCACGGCATACACGGTGATCGCCGGCGAGGACTCGGAGAACAGGGGGATCCACTTCTGCTCACCCTCGCGGTGCAGCTCAGGCGGTCCGAGCGCCTCGTCGACGAAGGCGATGAGCGCGTCCCGCTGACCGGTGTCGGCGAGGATCGTCGTCAGGCCGTGGGCGTTGCCCGACGTGCCCATCGGGTCGCCGAACCACGCACTGTTGGCTCCTGACCCGTCGGTGATCCCCAGCGCTTGAGCGAGCGACCCGAAGGCGCCCATCCCGTCCTGGGTCAGTGTCATCGGTCAGCGCCGCAGTCCGGAGAGGTCGTTGCGCGCCATCGGCTGCACGACGAGGATCTGCGACCCCGCGGCGACCGACCCGGGGATGAGGGGCAGGCCTGCGGCGTCCTTGCCGAGCTCGGCGCACATCCTGCGCGCGAGCTCCAGGATGGCCTCCCAGGCAAATGCAGTGAGGGCCGCCGTCCAGCGTCCGGTGACGACCTCGGGTCCGTCGAGCCGGCTCAGGCTCGACATCACCAGACCCGTTGGCGCCTCGGGCGTCCCGACCCCGAACGGCACCGTGATCACGGCCGGTTCGGGCAGCTGGTCGCAGCCGACCTTCACGGCGACCCGGATGACTCCCGGGATGCAGGTGAGCGCGGTGGTCGAGATGTCGACCCACAGCTCGCTGCCTTCCTGCTCCCACACCACGATCGGCGAGGAGTCGGACGGCACGTCGGCCACGAAGTGGATGATGCTGCGCAGGAGGCGAGTCGCCTCGGCGGCCTTGAGCGTCACGCCCTTCTTGGGCCTGTCCCCCGGCTTGAGCCGGTCAGCGTTGCGGATCGCCTTGAGGATGGACGCATCGGTGAGGACGTCTCTCAGACCCGTCGTGCCGCCGACCCCGAGAGCGGCGGAAGCCCGCGCGCCAGAGTTGCGCGCGCCGGAGTTCCGCCCGCCGGAGGGAAGCTCGCCCCGCAGCGTCACAGCACACCTCCCTGAAGGCGGCGCGGACCATCGACAGACCGTCTCCCCGGACTCCCCAGACACGGCCAGATGAGGTGTGGCTCCGTGCCCTTCCGCAGCCACACCCAAGCGAATGCATGTCAGTGATGCTCCCTGCAGGTAACCAGCGGCGAGACTCGGCGGTCAACGGCCTGTCACAGAACCGCCACATCTGGCGACGCAAAAGTCCACATACACGACAATCGCCCGTCGCGGCCTCGCCGTGTCGCGAATCGTCAGGGCGGACGCCTAATCCAGGTCGGCGCGAGCACGCGACTCCACGGTGATCGTCACCGAGCCGCCCAAGGTGTCCAGGAGCCCACCGACCAACGGCAGCTCGGCCCGGCCGGAGAGGCGGACGACCGCGGTCTGGCCGTCCGGAGTCCCGGTGCCCGGAGCCACCTGCCAGGCCAGCATGCTGGCGGGCCTCGGGCGCTGTGCGAGGTACCCCACCGCGGTCTCGCGCACGGTCTTGCTGTTGACCGCGACCGCATCGCCCAACCCGCGCTGGTACGCACCGAGGTCGAGGGAGTCGGCCGCATCCAGTGCTGCTCCGTCGGCGGCGTCGAGGAGGCGCATCCGGGACAGCTGAACGGAGGTGACGGCCACGGTCCCGAGGATGAGCAGGATCGCCACGACGCTGAACCCCAGGATCAACAACGTCACCTGGCCCGCCTCCGGGCCGCTCCGGCCGAGCACCACTGGGGATCTCAAGCGCCTCGACAACTGCCACCAGCGGTCGCCGAGTGGCCCACGCGATGCCGCCGTGAGCTGCCCGCTGCACTGGCGGGTCATCGCTGTCCCCGGAACCGGTCGACGACGGCCACGTGACTGGCCGTGACCGGCACCTCGAGCGGCACGGCACCGCGGGCGAAGGACGGGATCAGGGGCAGGGGAACCGTCACGGTGGTCGTCATCTCGATCCGACCGTCGGGCCGCAGGCACGGTGTGCCGTCACAGGCCATCGTCAGCGCCCCGTCAGGGCCGAAGCCCTGGTCCTCGAAGGCGATCCGGGCGGCGGCTGACGCGCGCTCGCGGGCAGCCGCAGGCTCGGATGCCGTCACGAACGCCCTGCCCGCTTCGCGCGCCGCGGTCGACGCGGCATACGCAGCCGCTTGGATCCTCGACAGGGTCATCACGAGGTACAACAGCGGGACCATCAGCAACACGGCCAGGAAGACGAACTCCACGACGGCGCTGCCACGCTCGCCCATCATCCTGAGCGCCACTGCACGCCGACGCAGCACCAGCATCACTGCCCCTCCAGGAATGCGCGACCCACGAGGTCGAACCCGCTGTCAGGGCCGAACGGTCCGAGAACGGGCAGCGGCGCGCGCACGCGCACCGCAACGACCTGCACCCCTCCGGCCTCCACGACCTCGGCAGACACGTCGCGGGCAAATCGTGCCGACAGCGAGCTCCCGATGAGCTCGCGCGCGCGGGCCGCACCGACGAGCGGGTCGGCGTCGGCCCTCGCGCCGAAGCGAGCCCCCTCGGATGCGCAGGAGATGATGGTGTTGCGCACGTACAGGGCGAGCCCGACTTGGAAAACGGCGAGGAAGAGCACGGACACCAACACCGAGACCAGGACGAAGTCGACCACCGCCGCACCGCCCTCGCGCCGACCGTCGCCAGGCCTGCACCGCACGGTCGCTACCGCCGTGCGCTGTTGAGCGCGTCGGAGAACATCGTCGTGAGCTGGTCCTCCGCGACTGCCCACAGGACCGCCACCAAGCCGGCTGTCATCAGGGTGATCAGCACCCAACCCGGGACGTCGCCCCGCTCGCGGTGCTCGCGTCGCTCGCCAGGCTGGCCGACGCTCCGGAAGGCGCGGGCCCCGGCCAGCTGGGCGCGGACCAGTGAGCGGTGAAGGACTGTCATGAGGTTCCTCTCGGTGATGGTTCAGCAGGTGCTGAGCCAAGTGGTGCTGTCGTCAGGAGGTGCTGTCGTCAGGAGGTCACGTGGCCAGAAGTGGTCAGGAGTGGTCAGATCGAGAACCGCAGGAAGGCAAACCCGGGAAAGACTGCGAACAACACAGTGATCGGCAGCACGAGGAACACGACGGGGACCATCATCGCGATCTCCTTCTTGCCACCCGCCTCCATGACTGCCCGCCGGCCGGTCTCGCGAACGTCGTGCGCCTGGGCGCGAAGCACCTCGGCGAGGGGCGTGCCCCGCTCGACCGCGATCACCATGCCGTCGACGAACCTCGAGAGGCTCATCAGGCCTGTGCGGTCTGCTAGTCCCTGCAGGGCCTTCTCCAGGTTTGCTCCGGCGCGGGCGTCGGCCAGGCAGCGGCCGAGCTCGGCGGACAGCTCACCGTGCGACAGGCGACACACCCGTTCGAGTGCGCCCACGGCGCCCTCGCCCGCGCCGACGGCGAGAGCCAGCAGCTCGGCAATCGTGGGGAACTCGCCCAACATCCGCTGCTCGCGGACGTTCGCCTCTCGGCTGAGCCACTGGTCTCGAGCCACCACCGCAGAGCCGACGCTGCACAGGACGACCAGGACTGCAGGCACCACCGAACCACCCTTGCCGAGCCAGACGAGGCTGCCGACGACGATCCCCACGAGCAGGCCGACAGCGCCCCACAGCACCTGTTCGGCTCGGAACCGGTCCACGTCTGGAGCCTTGCCAGCCCGCTGGAGGCGTCGCCTCACTGACGCCGACCCGCCGAGGATGGACTCGATGCGGCCTCCGAGATCGGCGACCAGCGGTCCAGCCAGGACCCTCAGGGCGCCGGGTCGCCCGACCCTGCGAGGGTCCAACAAGCGAGAGGGGCGCGGGGCGTCACGCAGATAGGGAAGGAGTCGGTCGTCGAGGGTGGCACGGCGGTTTCGCGGCAGCCCGCCCCAGACGAGGAGCAGGCCGAGTCCCAGTGCGAGCCCGAGGGCCCCGCCGGCCAGCGCGCTCGTCATCGGAGCACTCGCTCGTCCTCGGGCAGCCGCCCGATGAAGACCATCACCCGGTATGCGGCCGCCGACACCGCCGCGCCGACGAGCAGGATCACCGTGCCGGTCGTGGTCGCATAGGCCTGGATCGACTCGGATCGGGTGCACAGCATCGCCAGCACCATCCAGGGGGCCGCGACGGCGAGCCGGGCCGCGTTGACGGTCCAGCCCTGTCGGGTCTCGAGCTCGGATCGGGTGCGGCTGTCCTCGCGAAGAAACGTCGACAGGGTGCGCAGCAGACCACCGAGATCGCTTCCGCCGACCTCCCGGGCGATCCGCAGGGACTCGACAAGCCGGTCCGCGACCGGGTCGCTCAGCCGGTCCTTGAGGCGGTCGAGGCAGTCGTGGAACCTCCCGCTGGCCCGATAGTCCTCCGCGAAGGCCTGGAACGCCGGTCGTAGCTCTTCCGGCCCACGCACGCCCAGCTGGCTCAGCGCCTCGGGCAGGGCCAGACCTGCGCGCACCCCGGAGGTGATGTTGTCCACCGCATCGGGCCAGAGCTCACGCAGGTTGGATCGGCGTCGCCTGGCCCGCATCCGCACCAGGGCGAAGGGGCCATAACCCGCCATGCCTGCGAAGCACAGCGCCACCGGCGCGACCCCGGTGGTCGCAAGGACCCCGACTGCGACGAACACGAAGGCCACCAGGCAGGCAACGACCAGGGTGCGTGGACCGAGGGACGGGTACCCCGCCTGGACGAGCTCGTCGTGCAACCGGTCCATGAGCGAGACCCGTTGCGGGCGTATGGGTTTCGGCTCAGGCACCCAGGCCGACCACCACAGGCAGAAGAGGCCACAGCCCAGGAGCAACCCCACGAGGATTCCGATCATCTGGTCACTCCTGGGCCAAGAGGGCGGCAACGTCGTACCCGGCGCGTCGGAACCGCTCCGGATGCGGCGGGAAACCGTCTGCTCGACGGAGCACACCCTCACGCTGGGTGAAGATGTCGGCCGTCTCGACGACGTCACCCTCGACCCGCCCCGGTACCGCGACGATCTCGCGAACCCGCCGGACCCCATCGTGGTCGAGCGCGGCGTGCACCACGATGTCGACTGACCCCGCGACGGTCGGCACGACGAACCGACTACCGACGTTCTCGCCGGCGAGCAGCGGCAGCGTGCACATCTTCGTGATGGCTTCGCGAGCGCTGTTGGCATGGATGGTGCACATGCCGGGCAGACCGCTGTTGAGGGCGATGAGCAGGTCGAGGCTCTCGGCCTGACGCACCTCTCCGACGATGATCCGCGACGGACGCATGCGCAGCGCTTCCTTGACCAGTCGTCGCAGTGGAATCTCCCCGGTGCCCTCGAGACTGGGCTGACGACACTGCATCGATGCCACGTCCCTGAGCGGGATCTTCAGCTCGAAGACCTCCTCGCACGTGACGACTCGTTCGCGTGGTGGGATGGCGGCACTCAGGCAGTTGAGCAGCGTCGTCTTGCCGGCTTGGGTCCCTCCCGCCACGAGGATGTTGAGCCCGGAGGCGACGGCGGCGCCCAGGAAACGCGCGGCGTGCGGCGTCAGGGTGCCGAGCCCGACCAGGTCGTCGAGGTGCGCTGCACGGACCACGAACTTGCGGATGTTGACCGACCAGTGCGCCCGGGTGATGTCCGGGATGACCACGTGGAGGCGTGACCCGTCCGGGAGGACGGCGTCGACGAACGGACTCGACAGGTCGACCCGCCGACCACTCGTCTTGAGCATCCTTTCGACGAGGTCGCGGACGGAGTCGGCCGTCAACATCGTGGTGGTCAGCTCGGAGACTCCTCCACGGGCAACGAACACCTTCGTGGGCTCGTTGATCCAGATCTCCTCGATCTCGGGGTCGTCGAAGTAGGGCTGCAGCGGACCGAACCCCGCCACCGCGTCCTTCACCGACTTCACCGCGTGCTCGAGGTCGGCCAGTGCCGGAAGGCTCCCGTGCAGCGAGCGCTCGTCGTAGTCGGCCACCGCGTCGCGCACGAGTCGGTCCAGCTCCCCCACGTCCCGGACAGGGTCAACCCCTGACCGGCGGATGAGCTCCCGAACTTCGGACTCAACGGTCATGACAGCGTCCATCTCATCCCCCCAGGACGTCCCAACCCCCCTGGTAGGCGAACCCCTCGTTTGCCTCCGGCTGCGGACGTCTGCGTCATACTAGCGGGTAACTTTCCAGCCCGCTCCTGCCCGTCCACAGGGCACGGGGCAACCGCCCGGACACTCCCCTCGGCCGGTCAGCCTCGTTCCCGAGGTCGAGCGAGTGTCACTCGACCAGTGGCTCGCGTCGGCGCCACCGCGACCGGTCAGCCCAGAACCAGAGGATCCACGCCACTCCGCCGAGGACAGCCGTCGACAGTGCCGACAGCTCAACCGTCCAACCGGGCGGGTCCCATCGCAGGGTGATGGTGGAGCCTTTCGAACCGGGAGGCAGTGCCACCCGCAGGAGCATGCCGCTGACCGGCGCCACCCGCTCGGCGCCCTCGGTGGAGTAGCCCGGCCAGGCGAGGCGGCTGAAGGTGACCGTTCCACGGCCCGACCCCGAACTGGTCACTCGGAGTCTGACCACACGATCGGTCACGGACTCCCGGTCCACGACAACGCCCGCGGAGGTCGCCACCACACCCCCGGCCGAGGGGACGGCGTGGTTTCGCGTCCAGACAACGGTGTGGGTGGTCACCCCGGCCACCCTCCACCCCTGTGGTGGACGCATGAGGTCCTTCGTCGGAAAGGACGGGCGGTACAGGACCACGGAGCTGACCGAGAGGAGGTCAGCCCATGGCCGGCCCGTCGTGGGTTCGGTCGACATCAGCGCGCTCAGCGCCCTGGCGCACGTGCCACCGTTGACCGTTCGGCAGAACCTCTCGCTGAACCTGCGGAACCTGATGGTTGAGTACCCGTTCTGGACATCCCCGCGCCCCAGGTACCACGACGAACCGATGAGAAGTTCGTCAGCGATGGCCGGGTTGAGTTGGATCTGACCCCCCGCTTCTCCTAGGACCATGACGTCGCCACGGGCCGACGGGATCCGGCCGCCATACTGCGCCGGCGCCGCAGGCATGTGTCGATCGGCCGCGGGAGGAACCGGGTAGAGGGCGAACAGGACGACGAACAACGCCACCGTCCAGGCCAGGACAACGCCCGTTGTCGTGCGCGCCCCCCGATGGCCGAGTGACCAGGCCGTCATCCCCAGCGCCAAACCCAGAAGCACCACACCCAGCGCTGCCTGCTTGCCTTGGCCCGGGTCACGGGCCACCACGACGTAGGCGGCTCCGCACACCCACGCGAGCGACAGGATCAGGCGAGACCGCGAGACCCGCGTGGGGAGGCATCGAGAGGCAATCACGGCGAGCAGCACGACGAGGGGCACCATCAGGGCCGGCACGACGCGCATCGGCCACCGCAACGGCCCGACAGCGCTCGGACCGAGCACCCACAGGAGGAGGACCGCCGTCGCCACAGCTGCGCCAGCCAGGTCGCGCGACGAGCGCCGGAGCCGTCCGAGGTCAATCCACAGGACCGCTGGGAGGAGCCAGACGAGGTAGCTCCTCTTCCGCGTCGGCAACATCGACGAGAAGAGGCTTTGGAGGTCCACCGTGAACCCGCCCCGCCCTACCACCGCCCACGAGTCCCTCATCGTCACGGGCGAGGTCAGCAGGCCAGGCAGATACACCGCAACCGAGACCAACCCACTGAAGGTCAAGAGGCCGACGACCGTGAACAGCTCTGGTCGGGAGCGGGACAGCGCCGCGTCGACCAGACAGCCGAGCAAGATCACCGTCAGCCACATCGCGCAGTAGACGTAGCCGACGGCGGCAACCAGGTAGCACAGGATCAGCGCGCCCGCCGGGCTGCGCCCCGCCATCGCCCGCCGGATGAACCACCACGCCCAGGGCAGGAGTGCCGCCCCCATGTGACCGTTGACCCACGAGGGCCAGTCCTGGAACACCGACTGGCCGGAGAGCCCCACGACGAGTCCGGCCACGAGGGCGAAGGGCTCACGGGCGCCGTAGCTGGTGGCGACCAGGTACGTGCCGACGCCACCGAGAACGATGAGCCCGATCTTCAACACCGTGACGAACACGACGACGTCGGGCACGACCGTGGCCAACACGCCGATGAGGATCGTCAGGGGGCTGAACAGTCCCCACTGTCCTTCCGCGGCGTAGTTTCCGGCCTCCCAGGCCAAGGGTTCCATGAGGGGGAGATGGCCCTCGCGCACGGCTTCGCCCAAGTGGTACCACCAGCCCAGGTACGCGATCTGGGTATCGCCGCGGAAGAAGTATCGACCATTCCACAGCAGCGGCGTGGCGCCGACCACGGTCAGCAGGAACGCGAGAACGCACGGTCCCGGCGGAGGGCGCCCCACCCCCCGTGTCCACCGCGGGATGGCGACCGCCCGCACGCGGTCAGGCTAACAGGCGCGCCCGTCGTGATCGAGCAACGCCGCAGGTCAGAGGGGTGCAGGCAGGCGACCGAGCTCAGGCCATCCCCCGGCGTGAACACGTCGACAACGTCCCAGACCCCGGTCGGCAAACCCCTCGTCTGCCTCCGGTTGCGGACGTCCACGGAACACTAGGGGGTAACGTACCGGCTCGGTCCTTGTCGTCCACAGTGGTGGATAACCACATGGACCCCTTCCGCTCCCTGCCTACGGTCGTGGCATGCGACTACAGCTGACGGTCGTGCGCCGTTCCACAGGACGGGTCGCGCCGTCGCCCCGACCCGTCGAGGTCGAGGTCGAGGTCGAGGCTCCCGTGGGTGCCACCTCGTCCGACCTGGCCACCGCCTTGGGGGACCTCCTGGCCGACCACGCACCGCACCTCGTGGCCGACCAGACGCGCGACGAGCTGCGGGACCCGGTCATCTGGATCGGCGGGATCCCCGTCGCCGACGACGCCTTGCTGGGGCTGGGGCTGCTCGTCGACGGTGCGGCGATCGCCCTCGCCTCCAGGCGTCCGCTCGGGCCCCCTGCCCGCAGCTCCCCGCGCACCCCGGTCGCCCTGGCGATCGCCCATGGACCCGACGCCGGTCGGACGGTCGAGCTGGCACCGGGGTACTACACCGTGGGTCGCTCCGACGAGGCGACCATCGGTCTCGACGACCAGCGACTGTCTCGGCTGCACGCTGCTGTCCGGGTGACGGTCGACGACATCACCCTTGCCGACCTCGGGTCGACCAACGGCACCGACCTCGATGGTGCCCCTGTCGGCTCAGAACCCGTTCACCTGGTGGTCCGTACGACCGTCAAGGTCGGCGACACCGTGCTGGTCCTGCGTCCGGCGGCCGCGGTTCCGGCCGCGCTCAGTGCTCGACCTGACGGGACCCGCGCCGTCAACAGGCGGCCCCGGCTGCTCTCGCCCACTGCTTCCGTGTCGATCGCGCTACCGTCACCGCCGGAGGCGCCCGGCCGCGCCCGCGTGCCCTGGATCGCGATGCTGCTCCCGGTCCCGTTCGCAGCCGTCATGGCGGTCTTCTTCGGTCCGATGATGCTTGCGTTCGCGGTGATGAGCCCCCTCCTGATGGCGGGCACCGCCTTGAGCGACCGCCTCGGGAGCAAGCGGACGTATGCCGCGGAGCACGCGGCATACGAACGTCACCTTGCCAGCGCCGGACAGCGCGTGGCGGCGGCCTGCGCCGAGGAGTCGCGTTCACTCCGACGAGCGCTACCCGACCCCTCCGAGATCCTCGCGATCGCGACGTTGCCAGGCGCCCGTCTCTGGGAGCGACGTCGCGGAGACGCTGACGCACTCACGGTGAGCATCGGCCAGTGCACGACAGCAGCGACCGTGCGGGTCATCCGACCGCCCGGCGACCAGGGCGCGGAACATCCTGCGGTGCAACAGGTTCCGTGCGCCGTCTCGTTGGCCGGCATCGGGGTCCTGGGGGTCTGCGGTGAGCGCAGCGCTGTGATGGGCGTGCTGCGCGTCGTCCTCGGCCAGCTCGTCGCCCTGCACTCCCCCCTCGATCTCGACCTCGTCCTCGTCGCCGGGGCACTGCGAGCTGACCCGGCCTGGTCATGGATGAGTCGACTCCCCCACGTGCGCCAACCGGATGGCGAAACGAACCGGCAGTGGGTCAGCGGCCTGGACGACGACGGCACCGCCCGTGCCGCCGTCGTCCAGCTGGCCGAACGAGTCCGGGCGCGCCGCTCGGCTCCGGCCGTCGCTACCAGCCGGTGGTCCGGCTCTCGCACGGTGGTGGTCCTCGACGGAGCCTCTGCCCTGCGTGGCCTCCCCGACCTTGCCGAGGTGCTCGAGCACGGTCCGTCCGTCGGGATCTGCGTGGTCGCCCTCAACGAGGACCGCGCCGGGCTGCCGTCCGAGTCCGGGGCCGTTCTCGACCTGACCACCCCTGCCCGCGCCTCGTTGCACCTCCCGGGCGGTGCCGCCACCGACCTCGTCGTGGACCGGGCCGGCGCCTGGTGGGCCGACCGGCTCAGCCGGGGGCTCGCTCCGCTGCGGGACGCGACACCCGGAGGAAGGGACGAGTCGCTGCCGACAGCCCTCGGCCTTGCCCACCTGTTGGGCATCGCGCAGGACAGGGACGCACCCGACGACGCCCCGGCCGCGTTGGTCCGTAGCTGGGCACGGACACCACACCGCACGGCCGTGCCGATCGGCGTCACCGCCGAGGGCCCTTTCACCGTGGACCTTGCCGAAGACGGGCCGCACATTCTCCTGGCCGGCACCACCGGCGCCGGCAAGTCGGAGCTGCTGCGGACCCTGGTCGCCTCTCTCGCGCTCCACAACCGTCCCGAGCACCTCTCGTTCGTCCTCGTCGACTACAAGGGTGGCGCAGCCTTCCGCGAGTGCCAGGGCCTGCCCCACGTGGCCGGCGTGGTGACCGACCTCGATGACCATCTCGCTGACCGCGCCCTCGCTTCGCTCTTGGCCGAGCTCACGCGGCGTGAGCGGCTGCTCGCCGAGGCTGCGGTCACGGATTTCGTTGCGTACCAGTCCTCGTCGACCTCTGCAGCGTGTCCGCTTGCGCGACTTGTCATCGTCGTCGACGAGTTCAGGGCGCTGGCTGAAGAGCTCCCCCAGTTCGTCGACGGGGTCGTCCGCGTCGCCGCCCTGGGCAGGTCCCTCGGCGTCCACGTCATCCTCGCCACGCAACGACCGGCGGGAGTGGTGACGGCCGACATCAAGGCCAACGTCAACCTCCGCATCGCCCTGCGCGTCCGCGACCGCGCTGACTCCGACGACGTCATCGACGCTCCCGATGCCGCGGGACTCGATCGCGCCGTACCGGGGCGTGGTTTCGCTCGGGCCGGAGGCGGATCCCTGGTGACCTTCCAGGCAGCCCACGCGGGCGGACGTTCCCGCCCGGCCGCGCCCAGCGGCATACGCGTCAGGGCGGTCGAGTGGGACCACGGGCCGGCACCGTGGCCTGTCGCGCCCGGCGACCAGGAGGCGGTGGGCTCGGACCTCGCGGACATCATCGAGGTCGTGGCGGAAGCTGTCGCGCAGATCGGCGCACGTGCGGCACCCAGTCCGTGGTTGCCTCCCCTGCCGAGACGGCTGGAGGCAGAGGACTTGTCTGCCAAAGGCGGGTACCTCATTCCCATCGGGCTCGCCGACCAGCCTGAGGCACAGCGACAGCTTCCGCTGGAGGTCGATCTCGCTGCGCCGGGTCACTGGGGCTTCGTCGGCACCGCGGGGAGCGGACGCAGCAGTGCGCTGTCGGCCGTCGCCCTCGGCGCCACCTCCGCGCTCGACCCCACTCGGCTGCACGTGTATGCCGTGAGCGGGGGTTCGCTGTCCCACCTCGAGGCGCTGCCCCACTGCGGCGCACACGTCGGGTGGGACGACCTGCCCAGGCTTGAGCGCCTGGTCGCCAGGCTGTCCCGCGACGTGGCCGACCGCCGGCAGCGACTCGCTGCGAGCGATCACGCCACGATGGCCGCCTGGTGGCAGGCGGGTGACCACCTCGCGCCTCCCGGGCTGCTGGTCGTCGTGGACGACTGGGACGTGCTGGCCCAGCGCACCGACGAGGTGGCGCACGGCACCGTGGTGGAGCGACTGTTGGGGCTGCTTCGGGAGGGAGCCGGGGTGGGACTCACCGCAGCGCTGGCGGGTGAGCGAGCCCTCCTGGTCGGACGCGCCGCCTCGGCCACGGCCCATCGGGTCCTGCTGAGGCTTGCCGACCCGGCCGACCTGTTGCTCGCGGGCCTCCCAGCGAGGGCCGTGCCCCGCTCGCAGCCGCCCGGCCGCGGCATCTTGTTGGACGGCACCGAGGTCCAGCTCGCCCTCGCGTCGCCGCGACCGGGCATGCCTGCGGTCACGTCGGGCGCGCCGGCCACGTCGGGCGCGGCGGTCTCGCCGACCCGCCTGCCTTGGCGGGTCGACGCCCTCCCGGATCGGGTGGGCGCCGCGTCCCTGCCGAGACCTTCCGGGCACGACGACCTGGTGCCGATCGGTGTGGGTGGCGACGAGCTCGCTGCCCAGGGCCTGTCCCCCGACCGAGATGGCCGACGCTGGATCGTGGCCGGCAGCAACGGATCTGGTGTGTCGACAACGCTCGCCATGATCGCCACCGAGCTGCTGAGGCGGGGGCGACGTCTGGCCGTTGTCGCAACCCGACCGGGTCCCTGGGGAGCCGTTCGTTGCGACCCGCGGGTCACGTGGTGCGACGACCCGACCCAGCCCCAAGGCCTCGTGGCGCTGCGCCGGGACGTGCCGAACCTGGCCGTGCTGGTGGACAACGCCGACGAGCTGCTCGACTCCGCAGTCGAAGCCGCGCTCAGGCAGGTGGCCGCAGTGGTCGACCGCGACGACGGCCTCCTGGTGGCTGGCTGCGACGCGAGCACCCTCGCCGCGCAGTACCGCGGCCTCACCGTGGAGCTGGCCCGAGACCGCACGGGGGTCCTGCTCGGACCGGAGACCTCGGCCGGGGCGGACGTGTTCGGTGTCCGGGTGCCGGTCGACCGCGCTGCCCTCCCTGGTCGGGGCTACCTCGTGCACGGCGGCGTCGCGACGGCCTTGCAGGTCGCGATGCCCGACCAAGCCCCCGACCAACCCTGACCAGCCCCCTACCAAGCCCCGACCAGCCATCTACGCGAAGCTCGCCGCGGCACGAGCCCGCCCTGCGCGCGGGGCGGGTCCGGACTAGGGTCAGGAGGTGACTCTCACCCCTGACCTGGCCGCCCTCGGCGACGAGAAGTTCGTCTCCCTCACCACGTTCCGCAAGTCTGGCGAAGGCGTGCCCACCACCGTGTGGGTCGGCCGCGACGGTGACACGCTCGTCGTGACCACGCCGAGCGGCAGTGGCAAGGTCAAGCGGGTGCGCAACGACGAGCGCATCGAGCTGCAGCCGTCCAGCCGTCGCGGGACCATCGACAACTCCGTCCCGCCGGTGGCAGGCATGGCCGAGGTCGTGGAGGGCAGTCACGCGACGACCCGACTCGATGAGGTGATGGGCGCCAAGTACGGGCTCGAGTACCGCCTCGTCATGGGGATCGAGCGGCTGCTCCGCCGCGGCGCCCCGCAGCGCGTCATGCTGCGCATCACGCCGGCGCCTGACGCCGTCTGAGCCAGGCTCGGACCGGCCGGGCTCGGACCTGCCCGGGCGCGGCCCGACCCGGCCCCGGCACGGCCGGCTCAGTCCGTCGAGAGGTCTTCGGTGTCCTCGGAGTCCGTCGTCCTGGCCCGGATCGCCGCCACGATGCCGACCAGCGCCACGACGATGACGAGCGCACCCACGAGGCCTCGACCACCCTGCACGAGGCTCCAGCCGACGGGGAGCAGCAGCGCGTTCCAGACGACGGTCGGGGTGTTCGGCCAGTTGTCGCCGCGCAGCCAGCCCCGGGCCATGGCTGCGATCCCGACAGCGAAGACGGCGATCAACAACGCTGACATGACCACGCGCGTGACGTCGTCGGCTGAGTCCTGGGTCAGCTCCCAGAGGTAGAACACGACGAACCCCAGCAGCGTCACGACCTGCACGGCGCACACCCCTGCAGCAACAGAGCGGAACACGTCGCGAGGGCGGGACGGGGCAGGGGCCGGACTGGTCACGGGACTCAGGCTAGGCCCGCGCGCGGACGGCGCGCACGCGGCATACCGAACGTGCCCTCAGGTCAGCCAACAGGGGGCCGGCCATGCCACACGTGGGCTGTCGAGGCCACCCGCTGGGCGCGGATGACCGGGATTCGGACGCGCGAAATGGCCCTTGCGGGCCGTCTCCGTCCGACATGTGACCAACACCTCACTGTTACGCGGGCGATATCTTGTGCTCAGACGCCCGAAACTGAGCCCGATCTGTGAGGCTGGAACAGAAACACCCGGCAACCCGTTGGCAGAAGTGCGTCCACCCCACCAAAATGGGTGCGCACGTGTTTCTCCCTGTGTGGACATGGGTCGGCTAGTCTTGCCGGTCGGCCCTGACTCTCAGGTGAACGACCCCGCACACCCCGCAATGACGCGTCCGTGCCGTGAGGTCCGCAACCCAGGGCCCACCACACGGACGCGAACCCCCCTGTCACCGCAAGGAGCACGATCTTCATGGACTGGCGCGACCGCGCTGCCTGCCTCGACGAGGACCCTGAGCTGTTCTTCCCGATCGGGAACACCGGCCCGGCGATCCTCCAGATCGAGGAAGCAAAAGTTGTGTGCCGACGCTGCACCGTTGTCGACGTGTGCCTCAAGTGGGCCATCGAGTCCGGCCAGGACGCCGGCGTCTGGGGCGGCATGTCCGAGGACGAGCGCCGCGCCCTCAAGCGCCGCAACGCGCGCGCCCGTCGCGCCGGCTGACCCGAGCGTTCCTCCACCGACTCACGTCGGCCGCACCACACAACCCCCACAACTGCACAGAACAGGGACCGCCGTCAGGCGAGCTCCCTCCCCAGTGGCCGAAGCCGCGCGATGAAACGCACCCGCGTCCCGTGCGGCTTTGCTGCTTCCCAGGTGATCCGGCCCCGCAGGTCCTGGATGAGCGACTGCACGATCTGGGTGCCGAGCCCCGAGCCACCCGGCCTGAAGTCGCCCGGCAGACCCACCCCGTCGTCGGTGATCGTCACGGTGAGGAGCTCGTCGCCGCGGTCGTCCGTCGTGCGGTGGGCCTCGACCTCGACGGTGCCTCCACCGGTCTCGGCGAGGCCGTGCTCGACGGCGTTCTGGACCAGCTCGGACAGCACCATGGCCAGGGCGGTCGCGTCCTCGGCGCGCAGCGTGCCGAACGACCCCTGCACCGCCGAGGTGATCGGGTGCTCGACCTTGGCCACCTCCGTGATGGCCTGGAGCCCTCGCACCGCGATGTCATCGAAGTCGACCGTCTCATCGAAGCCCGCGCTCAGCGTCTCGTGGACCAGCGCGATGACCCCCACGCGTCGCACCGCCTCCTCGAGCGCCACCCGACCGGCCTCTCCCTCGGGCAGCCTCCTCGCCTGGAGCCGCAGCAGCGCCGCGACGGTCTGGAGGTTGTTCTTCACGCGGTGGTGGATCTCGCGGATGGTCGCGTCCTTGGTGAGCAGCTCGAGCTCGCGGCGCCGCAGCTCGGACACGTCGCGCAGCAGCAGCAGCGCGCCTATCCGGTGCCCCCCCTCGGTGAGCGGGATCGCGCGCATCGAGACGCTCGCGCCACGCGAGGTCACCTCGGTGCGCCACGGCGCCCGCCCGGTCACGACGAGCGCCAGCGACTCGTCGACCGGTGACTCGTCCCGCAGGAGGTCGGCCACGACCTGGGCCAGCAGCTCGCCGATGACGTCGCCGACGTGCCCGAGGCGGTGGACGGCCGAGAGGGCGTTCGGGCTGGCGTAGGACACGATCCCGTTGACGTCGAGCCGGATGACGCCATCCCCGACGCGCGGCGCGCCACGCCGCTGCCCGGTGGGCGCTGCCGTGTTGGGGAACTCCCCTGCCGCGATCATCCGCGCCAACGCGTCGGCGAGCGCCTGGTAGGTCAGCTCCAGACGGCTCGGCGTGCGCATCGCCGCCAGGTTGGTATGCCGCGTGATCACCGCGAGCGCACGCCCTCCCCGCACGACGGGGATGGCTTCCTCGCGGACCGGCATGTCGTCGCGGAAGATCGGGTCCTTCTCGCGGACGATGCGCTGGTCGAGGTAGGACTGGTCCAGCAACGACTGCCGCCCGCGATGCGTGCGACGGCCCACGACGTCCTCGAAGAACACCATCTGTCCCGTCGTCGGGCGGACGTGGGCGACGGCGAGCCAGCCCTCGATCCCGCCCGGCACCCACAGCACCAGGTCGGCGAAGGACAGGTCGGAGATGAGCTGCCAGTCACCGACGAGCAGCTGCAGCCACTCGACCTCGGCGGGCGCGAGGTCGGTCGCTGACTGGAGGACCTCGTTGAGGGTGGGCACGCGGGAAGCCTAATCGGCGAGACGTTGCCACCCACGGTGCGCCCGCCCGGCTCGCACCGTGCTCATCGGTTCGGGTCGGGCAGGGCCGGCGACTTCCGGGGTTGTCGGCTGCAGGGTCAGGCGAGCGTGACGGGATCCCCCACCGAGATCGTGCCGGGGTGGAGGATCGAGGCGTACAGACCCGCGTTGAGGTCGTGGTGGTCGCTGATCGCCTTCAGCATGCCGCCGCGGGCGGCGAGGCCCACCTGCGCCACCCCGACCATGCGGCACCTCTCGATCGGCTCGGCGACGTGCACCCGCACCGTCCCGATGGCGACCTCGCGCCCGACCCACGACTCCTCGGCATACGGCTGATCGGTCCGAACCACGATGTTGGCGCGCAGGTGCCGCGGGTCCAGAGGTCGACCGTCGCCCTCGTGACGACCGAGCTCGGCGAGGGTGGCGCTGCCCACGATGGACAGCTGCGCCTGGTCCTGGTGCATCACGTCGGTCTCGCGTCGCAGGGTGACCGGCTCGCCGAAGTGCTCCGACAGCACCGCGTCGGCATCCGGTTGCCCGACAAGGACCTCCCTCCCGTCGGCCGACCGCACCACGGTGTCGCTGCCGAGCTTGACGGCAGCAAGCTCGAAGACCGGGTCCATCCGGCGGAAGCGCCGGGTGTGCTTGCCGCTGGCCAGCTTGCCGTCGGCGCCGTAGACGGCGTACTCGCGGTCGGCGAGCAGCCCCTTCGCGCCCGACCTCAACGGTCGACAGGGTCTCGCCACCCATGGACTTCACCGGGTAGCGGGTCACCAGGACCACCTGGTACTTCGTCAGCTCAGCGGTCACCCGGGTCACCCTAACCGCACGATCACGCCACATCGCCGTCCATTTCCGCCTAGTCTCGCGGACCATGACCGACCAGCCTCCCGTTCCGCCGGCCGCGTCGCTGGGCACCATCCGGCTGACGATCCAGGGCAACGTGATGACCAGCAACGCCCTCACGCCCACGCTCCGCATCAACGGATACCCCGTGCCCACTCGCTACGGCACCCAGGACCTGCCCGTCTACGCCGGGCCCAACCACCTCGACATGCAGGCCCAGTGGATGCGGACCTACGGCCAGGCGTCCCTCGACACGACCGTGGCCCCCGGTCAGGTCGTCGAGGTCTGGTACGCCTCGCCCCTGCACCAGTTCGCGAGGGGCAACATCGGGTTCACCAAGCAGCCCCGTCCCGGCATGGGGTGCCTGTGGGTGGTGCTCGGCTTCGCCGCCCTGTGCGTGGCGGTGGTCGTCGTCGGGCAGGTCGTCAGCGCCCTGAGCCCCTAGGACCCGGGCAGGGCTGTCGGTTCGGCAAAGCCGTCAGGAGCTGGCTGCCCCGGAGCGGATCACCGAGCGCAGCGTGCGCAGGGCGACCGAGAGCGCGGCGATGTTGGGCTTGTCGAGCCGTTCGATGCCTGACAGAGCAGTCTTGGCGCGGGCCAGGCTCTCCGCGTTGGCCTTGGCCCACTGCTCGTAGCGCTCCACCGGTGTCGCGCCCGACGTCGACGCGTCGATCACGGAGCGCACCAGGCTCTCCAGCACGGCATACAGGTCGTCGCGCAGGGCGCCGCGCGCGAGCGCGTCCCACCGGTCGTCACGCGGCAGGTTGGTGACGCGGGTGAGCATCGCGTCGATGCCGAACCTCTCGGACAGGACGAAGTAGAGGGGTGCCACGTCGGTCGGCGCCTCCCCCGTGTCGGTGGCGATGTCGACGATGTCGAGCAGCGAGAACTGGTCGAGCAGGCTCGCGGACTTGAGCGCCAGGGCCTCAGGCACACCGAGCTTCTCCAGGCTCGAGGCGTTGCGCTGCAAGCGCTTGAGCTCGGCACCCTTGAGCAGGTCGTGGATCTGGGGGGCGAACTGGCCGACCACCTCGCCGAACCGGGCCACCTCGTTGGCGACGTCGAGGCGCGAGGGCCGCGAGGTGAGGAACCAGCGCATCGACCGGTCGATCAGCCGCCGGAACTCGAGGTACAGCTGGCTCTGCACATCGGTGGACACGACGTTGTCGAGGGCCTCGACCTCGTGCACGAAGCCCGGCAGGTCGAAGATCTCGCGGCAGACCACGAAGGCCCGGGCGATCTGCTCCGGCGTCGCGCCGGTCTCCTCCATGGCACGGAAGGCGAACGTGATGCCACCCCGGTTGACCATCGAGTTGACCACCGAGTTGGTGATGATCTCGCGCCGCAGCGGGTGCTCGGCGAGCTCGCCGGCGAACTGCTCTCGCAGGGCGGCGGGGAAGTACTCGGTCAGGGTCGCCTGGAACCAGGGGTCGTCGGGCAGCTCCGAGGGGAGCAGGTCCTCCTTGAGAGCCAGCTTCGCGTAGGCCACGAGCACCGAGAACTCCGGCGACTTCAGGCCCAGGCCGTCTGCGAACCGGCGGTCGATCTCGGTGTCGGTCGGCAGGAACTCCAGGGCACGGTCGAGGTCGCCGCGCTCCTCGAGCCAGTGGATCAGCCGCTGGTGGACCGGGAGCATGGGGTGCTCCTGGGCACGGGCGTTGCCGAGCAGCACGTTCTGCTCGTAGTTGTCGCGCAGCACCTGGTGGGCGACGTCGTCGGTCATCGACGCGAGCAGCGTGTTGCGCTGCTTGAGCGTCATGTCGCCGGCCTTGACGAGTGCGGTCAGCAGGATCTTGATGTTGACCTCGTGGTCCGAGGTGTCGACGCCTGCCGAGTTGTCGATCGCGTCGGTGTTCACCCGCACACCGTGCAGGGCCGCCTCGATCCTGCCGAGCTGGCTGAGGCCGAGGTTGCCGCCCTCGCCGACGACCTTGCAGCGCAGCTGCCCACCGTCGACGCGGATCGGGTCGTTGGCGCGGTCACCGATGTCGGCGTTGACCTCGCTGGCGGCCTTGACGTAGGTGCCGATGCCGCCGTTCCACAGCAGGTCGACCGGCGACTGGAGGATCGCCTTCATCAGCGCGGCCGGGGTCATCGACGTGGCGTCCTTGGGCAGGCCCAGCGCCGCGGTCATCTCCGGGGTGATGGCGATCGACTTGAGGGACCGGTCGAACACCCCTCCGCCCGCGGAGATCAGCGACGTGTCGTAGTCCGCCCAGGACGAGCGGGGCAGGTCGAACAGCCGCTGGCGTTCCGGGAAGCTCGTCGCCGCGACGGGATCGGGGTCGATGAAGATGTGACGGTGGTCGAAGGCCGCGACCAGCCTGATGTGCTCGGAGAGCAGCATGCCGTTGCCGAAGACGTCGCCCGACATGTCGCCGATCCCGACGGCGGTGAAGTCCTTGGTCTGGGTGTCATGGCCCATCTCGCGGAAGTGCCGTTTGACCGACTCCCAGGCCCCGCGAGCCGTGATGCCCATGGCCTTGTGGTCGTAGCCGGCGGACCCTCCCGACGCGAACCCGTCGTCGAGCCAGAAGCCGTAGGACTGCGCCACGCCGTTGGCGATGTCCGAGAACGTCGCCGTGCCCTTGTCAGCCGCGACCACGAGGTAGGAGTCGTCGGGGTCGTGCCGCACCACCGAGGCAGGGGGCACGATCTGCGACCCGTCGCGGTTGTCGGTGAGGTCGAGCAGCCCCGAGATGAAGACCTTGTAGGACCCGATGCCCTCGGCCAGCCAGGCGTCCCGGTCGACCGTGGGGTCGGGCAGCTGCTTGGCGTAGAAACCGCCCTTGGACCCGGTCGGCACGATGACGGCGTTCTTGACCATCTGGGCCTTGACCAGCCCGAGCACCTCGGTGCGGAAGTCCTCCCGGCGGTCCGACCAGCGCAGCCCGCCCCGGGCGACCGGCCCGAACCGCAGGTGCACACCCTCGACGCGCGGCGAGTAGACGAAGATCTCGAACTGCGGCCTCGGAGCCGGCAGGTCGGGGACCTTCTTGGGGTTGAGCTTGATCGAGACGTAGGTCTTGTCCGCGCCCGACGCGTCGGCCTGGTAGAAGTTCGTGCGCAGCGTCGCCGTGATCACGCCGAGGAACGCGCGGATGATCCGGTCGTGGTCAAGGCTCTTGACGTCGTCGAGGTCCTTGGTGATCTGGTCGCACAACGCGCTCTGCGCAGCCTCGCGCTCGGGACCTGCCGCACCGGCATACCGGCTCGGGTCGAAACGGGCCTCGAAGAGGGCCACGAGCTTGCCCGCGAGCTTGAGGTTGGACGCGAGCGCGGACTCGACGTAGTCCTGCGAGAAGGTCGAGCCCGTCTGGCGGAGGTACTTGGCGACGGTGCGCAGGATGACGACCTGGCGCCAGGTCAGCCCGGCCCCGAGGACGAGCGCGTTGAACCCGTCGGACTCCGCCTGACCGCGCCACACGGCGCCGACCGCGTCCTGGAACAGCTCGCGCAACCGGTCGCGACCTCCGTCACCGGACCACACCTTGTCGTTGCGGACCCGCAGGCCGAAGTCGTAGACCCAGAGGTTCACGCCGTCGCCGCGCGAGATCTCGTAGGGCCGCTCGTCGACGACCTCGACCCCCATGTGGGTGAACATCGGCAGCACCTGGGTCAGCGACAGGGGGCTGCGGCGGTAGAGCTTGAAGCGACGCTCGTTGGCCGGGGCGCCGGGCTCTTGGTACATGTTGAGCCCGGTGGAGTCGTCGCCCTCGAGCGCGTCCATGTGCCGGATGTCGGCCACTCCGATGCGGGAGGTGAAGTCCTCCTTGTAGGCCTCGGGGAAGGCGCGGCCATAGAGACCAGTCAGGCGCGCAGCCGCCTCCTCGCCGTGCTCGGTGCGGGCGGCCTCGCTGAGGTCCTCGTCCCACGTGCGGGTCGCGTCGACGAGCTGGCGCTCGAGCACAGCCTCGTCGATCGGCGGGATCGACTCGCCCGCCGGTACGCGGACGACGAAGTGCAGCCGCGCCAGCACGGACTCGGAGACCCGGGTGGTGAAGTCCACCGTGGCACCCGGAAAGGCTTGCCGCAGAATGGATTCCATCTTGAGTCGCACCGCGGTGTTGTAGCGGTCGCGCGGGATGTAGACGAGGCAGGACACGAACCTGCCGAACCGGTCGCGACGCAGGAAGAGCTTGGTCTTGCGGCGCTCCTGCAGGTGCAGCACCGAGGTCGCGTTGTCGTAGAGCGCCTCCTCGTCGGCCTGGAACAGCTCGTCGCGCGGGTAGTTCTCGAGCACCTCGAGGAGGTCCTTGCCCGAGTGCGAGTCGGGGAGGAACCCGGTGCGCTGGAAGATCGCGGAGACCTTGTCGCGCAACACCGGCACACGGGTCACCGACTCGGTGTAGGCGCTCGAGGTGAACAGGCCGAGGAAGCGCTTCTCCCCCGTCACCTCACCCGAGACGTCGAACTGCTTGACGCTCACGTAGTCGAGGTAGGTGTTGCGGTGCACGGTCGCCCGCGAGTTCGCCTTGGTGATGATGAGCAGCTCACGGGCCCGCGCCACGACGCTGGCCTGCTCGCTCAGCAGCACGCCGTCGCCCGGGCGGTCGTAGCGCAGCAGCCCGAGCCCGGTGCCCTGGACGGCCTCGAGCCGGTCGCCGTCGGCGCCGCGCTCCAGGGCGTACTCGCGGTAGCCGAGGAAGGTGAAGTGGTTGTCGGCGAGCCACTCGAGCAGCCCGTGGGCCTGCTCGACCTCGTCGTCGGCTATGCCGGTCGGCGGGGAGTCCACCAGGTCCTTGGCCACCTGGGAGCAGGTGGCCTTCATCTTGGGCCAGTCCTCGACCGCCTCGCGGACGTTGCCCAGCACGCGGCGCAGCCCCTCGGCGACCTCGGCGCGCTGTGCTGGGTCGCTGTCGCGGTCGATCTCCAGGTGCATCCACGACTCGCGGACCAACCCGAAACCGCCGTCGCCCGAGCCGTAGGACCCCGCGGTCGACGCGGCGTCTGCGTCACCCAGCACGAGCTCCTCGAGCTCACCCGTGGCGTTGCGGCGCACCCGCATCGTCGGGTGCACGACCAGGTGCACCGAGCGCTCCATCCGCTGGAGCTCGGCGCTCACCGAGTCGACGAGGAAGGGCATGTCGTCGGTGACGATCTGCACGACCGTGTGGCCGCTGGCCCAGCCCTGCTCCTCGACCTCGGGGTTGAACACCTCGACCTTGGCGGTGCCGACCGGGCGGTCCTGGGCCAGCTCGCGGTGCGCCATCGCCGCACCCAGCAGGTCCTCGGGCGCCCGCGCCAGGAGGTCCTCGGTGGCCACGTGTCGGTAGTAGGTGCGCAGGAACTGCTCGACCGCCTCACCACCCCCGTGGTCCGCGCGTTCGGCGGCGGTGTGCAGGAGTTGCTGACGGGACTGCTCCAACGACACGGACATGGCTGTCGACTTCACCCTCACGTGGATCGTCATGCTCGGTGGTTCGTCATGCACGGTGGATCGTCATGCACGTGGCCGCACCACGATGTGCGCCGCAACCGAGACTAGCGCTCGTCGCACGCACGCGGCACACCCCGCCCCACCAGCCCCTCGCACCGCTTGTTTGCGCAGGTCAAGGTGTGTTTTTTCGGAATCTATGGTGAGGTGGGGTGTTTGCATAACACGAACAGAAGGAGCTCCACGTGATCATCCTCGGCATCGTCTTGCTGATTCTCGGCCTCTTGGTCGCCAGCCTCAAGGTCCTCGTGACCATTGGCGCCATCCTCATCGTGGTCGGGCTGGTGCTGGCCGTCCTGGGTGGCACCGGTCGGGCCATCGGTGGCCGGAAGCACTGGTACTGATCGGACTCAGTTCGTGACGAACGGCCCCCGGAGTGCCCACTTCCAAGCATGTGGGTATCTCCGGGGGCCGTTGCCATGCCTTCACTACAGTGATGGGTATGCCGCCCGCTCCGGCCGATCCCGACCGTCTCCGCTCCCTCGGCGCGGCCCTGGGGCCGTTGCGCGAGTGCGCCGGACAGGGTGCGGAGGAGCTTCTCGCGCAGTTCCCCGAGGTGGGCCACCGTGAGACGCAGTCGGCTCTCGACGCCTGGGTGGAGCAGGCAGCCGACCTGCTGCGAGAGATCGACGCGACGGCATCCGACCTGGCCGACGTGTTGCGGGTCGCGGCGCTGAACGTGGGTGGCTCGGGGTCCGACGCCGACGGGTCACGCACGTCGACCCGCACCTTCGGTGAGGTGTCCCGGTGACGAGCACGGTCATCGGCGACCCGGCGTCGTGCTCCCAGCTCGGCGGCACCCTGCGGCGGCTGGCCACGCGGCTGCGCACCACCGGCCGAGCGGCCCACGACGCCTTCGACCAGGACTCCTTCGAGGCTGGTGACGGCGCCCGCCCGCGAGCGGCGCTCGTGCCGGCCCGACGTCGCGTCGACCTACTCGACGCCGCCGCCGCGGCGGCGGCCCGCGAGACGGACGGGATCGGCTCGGCCCTCCAGGCCCATGCGAGCGACCTCGCCGAAGCCATCGCCCAGGCTCGCCTGCTCATCGACCGCGCCGAGGCAGCGGGACTGCGCGTCGCCGACGGTGAGCTCGTCCCCGCCTGGGGCGTCAGCGGTCTCGCGGACGGCACGACGAGTGCCCGCCAGGAGGCCCATCGCGAGCAGCTGCAGGCCCAGCTCGACGCGGTCGCCGCCATGGTCGGGCAGCGCCGCCAACGTCTGGCCACGACCCTGCGCGAGTCGCAGGGCGTGCTCGCCGCCCACGCCGGAGCGCTGCGCCGATGACGACGATCGACCTCAACGCAGACCTCGGGGAGTCGTTCGGGCGGTGGACCCTCGGCGACGACGAGGCGATGCTCGACGTGGTCACGAGTGCCAACGTCGCGTGCGGCTTCCACGCCGGTGACCCTCGCGGGCTGCTCCGGGTCTGTGAACAGGCCGCCGGACGCGGCGTGGTCATCGGGGCGCAGGTGGGCTATCGGGACCTCGCCGGGTTCGGTCGCCGGTTCATCGACGTCGATCCCGCTGACCTCATGGCCGACGTGATCTACCAGATCGGTGCGCTGCAGGGCATCTGCCTGGCCGCCGGCACCGTCGTGCGCTACGTCAAACCCCACGGGGCGCTCTACAACGCCCTCGTCCACCACGAGGCCCAGGCCGCCGCCGTCGTCGAGGCGGTGCGCAGGGTCGATGCGTCGCTGCCGCTTCTGGGGCTGCCCGGCTCGGTGCTGCTCGGCCTGGCCGACGCCGCCGGGCTGCCGACCGTCACCGAGGCCTTCACGGACCGCGCCTACCTGTCCGATGGCAGCCTCGTCCCGCGCAGCCGCGACGGAGCCGTGCTGCACGACCCCGACACGGTCGCGGCGCGGGCGGTGCGCCTGGTCGTCACCGGCGAGGTCGAGGCCGCCGATGGAGCGCCGCTGCGGATCGACGCAGCCTCGCTCTGCGTCCACGGCGACAGCCCCGGAGCGGTGTCCATGGCCACCGCGGTCCGCGCCGGTCTCGAGGCCGCCGGTGTGAGGCTGGCGCCGTTCGTCGCGGTCGCCGGCTAGGACGTCGTGAACGGGCGGGTGCTGCCGAGCGGCGAGCACGCGGTCCTCGTCGAGCTCGACTCCCTCGACGAGGTGCTCGCACTGCACCACCACCTGTGGGTCCGGGAACGGCCACCCGGTCTGCTCGACGCCGTGGTCGGGGCACGGACCCTCCTGCTCGTCACGGCCTCGGCCCGTGACCTCGCCGGCGTGCGCCCCGAGGTCGACCGCCTCCTGGCCGGAGCGGACCGCCTCCCGGCGCGGACCGGGGACCCGAAGCTGCCGTCGGAGTCGGTGCTGACCGACGCCGACGACAGCTACGTCGTCGAGATCCCGGTGCACTACGACGGGCCCGACCTCGACGACGTGGCCCGGCTCACCGGCCTGACGCCCGACGAGGTCGTGAGCGCCCACACCGGTCGGCCCTGGCGGGTGGGCTTCGCCGGGTTCGCCCCCGGCTTCGCCTACCTCGTCGACGGCGACCCGCGGCTGGACGTCCCGCGGCGAGCCACCCCTCGGCCCCGGGTCCCGGCCGGCGCGGTCGGACTGGCCGGCGAGTTCAGCGGGGTCTATCCACGGTCCTCCCCCGGTGGGTGGCAGCTGATCGGCCACACCGACGAGGTCCTGTGGGACCTCGACCGCGAACCCCCGGCGCTGCTGCGACCTGGGCTGCTCGTCAGGTTCGTCGACGCCGGAGGCGACCGGTGACGGAAGGCGGGCACCCGGCATACGCCCGCCTCGAGGTGGTGGCGCCGGGGCCGCTCACCCTCGTCGAGGACCTGGGCCGGCCGGGCCTGGCATCGCTCGGCGTGGGCCCGTCGGGCGCGGCCGACCTGGGCGCCTTCACGCTCGGCGCGCGGCTCCTCGGCCAACCCACTGACCGCGCCGCGCTGGAGTGCCACCACGGCGGGCTCACCCTGCGGGCGCACGGCAGCGTCACCATGGTCCTCACCGGTGCGCCGGGCCCGGCCACCGTCGACGGGACCCCCGTCGGGTATGCCGCGCCGTTCCTCGTGCGCGACGGCTCGGTCCTGACGGTCGGGACCCCGACCACTGGCGTGCGCAGCTATGTCAGCGTCCGGGGCGGCATCACAGTGTCATCGGTCCTCGGATCCCGTTCGTACGACACGCTTTCCCACATCGGCCCGGTCCCACTTCGGGAGGGCGACCAGCTCCCGGTCGGGTCCCCCGTGGGCGAACCCCTCGTCGACGTCGCACCCGTGGTTGCGCCCTCCGCCGGCACCGCGACGCTCGACCTGGCACCGGGACCCCGGAGCGACTGGCTCGGCGACCTCGCCGCGCTCACCGAACCCGCCTGGCTCGTGCACGCCGCGAGTGACCGCGTCGGGGTGCGTCTGGACGGCCCCACCCTCAGCCGTGCGGCCGGGTTCGAGGGCCGAGAGCTGCCCAGCGAAGGCGTCGTCCGCGGAGCCGTGCAGCTGCCGGCCGACGGGCATCCGGTCCTGTTCCTCGCCGACCACCCGGTCACCGGTGGATACCCCGTCGTCGGAGTCCTCACGTCCCGCTCCGCCGACGCAGCCGCCCAGCTCGTCCCCGGTCAGCCCGTGCGTCTGCGGCTGGTGTCGTCGCGGTCCTCACGATGACGTGGCTACGCTGACGACGCGACGTCCGCCGCACGGCGGGCACAGACCCGCGACAGGAGAAGACGCATGAAGATCGCCAAGTCGATCGAGTACGCCGCCAGCCCGGAGGAGGTGTTCGCGGTCCTGTCGGACGTGAAGTTCCAGGAGGCGAAGTGCGCCGCCACGGCAGCCATCAAGCACTCCGCAGGCGTCGAGACCGTCGGGGACCACACCGTCATCACGACCATGCGCATCCTGCCGAGCGACGGCTTGCCCGACTTCGCCAAGTCGATGGTGGGCGAGACCCTCAAGGTCACCGAGACCCAGGACTGGGGCCCGGCAGGGCCCGACGGGAGCCGCCGCGGCACCGTCGCCATGGCCGTTGCCGGGGCCCCGATCGCCCTCACGGGGACGCTGGCGATCGCTCCTGGAGGGGCGGGCACGGTCGAGCAGCTCGAGGCCGAGCTCAAGGCCAAGGTCCCGCTCATCGGCGGCAAGATCGAGAAGGCTGCCGCCCCGCCGATCGAGGAGGCCATCGACATCGAGGCGACGACCGCGCAGGAATGGCTCGCCCGCTAGCGGTGAGGAACGCCGCGTGTCCGCGCGCGGCATACGGAAGGGCTTGGAACCACAACGGTTCCAAGCCCTTCCGTGTGTTGGCGAGTCCTCAGCCCATGTGCGGGTAGGCGTGCTGCGTGGGCGGGTTGAAGGTCTCCTTGATCGAGCGCGCGCTCGTCCACCGCAGGAGGTTCTGGGCCGCGCCGGCCTTGTCGTTGGTGCCCGACGCGCGTCCGCCACCGAACGGCTGCTGCCCGACGACGGCACCCGTTGGCTTGTCGTTGACGTAGAAGTTGCCCGCGGCGAAGCGCAACCGGTGCGTGGCGTCGGCGATGACCATGCGGTCCTGGGCGATGATCGAGCCAGTCAGGCCGAACGGCGCGAAGCTCTCCATCTGGTCGAGCACCTTGTCGTACTGGCGGTCCGGGTAGACGTGCACCGACAGGATCGGGCCGAAGTACTCGGTCCGGAACGACTCGTCGGTGGGGTCGTCGATCTCCAGGACGGTCGGGCGGACGAACCAGCCCTCGCTGTCGTCGTAGGTGCCACCGGCGACGACGTCCACGCCGGGAGTCGCGTGGGCCCGGTCGATCGCGGCGCTGTGCTTGGCGAAGGCCCGCTCGTCGATGACCGCACCCATGAAGTTGGACAGGTCAGTGACGTCGCCCTGGGTCAGGCCATTGGTGATCGACACCAGGTCTGCCTTGATCTTCTTCCACAGCGACCGGGGCACATAGGCACGTGAGGCGGCCGAGCACTTCTGGCCCTGGTACTCGAACGAACCGCGAATCATGGCTGTCCGCAACACATCCGGGTCGGCCGACGGGTGCGCGAGGATGAAGTCTTTGCCTCCGGTCTCGCCCACCAGGCGCGGGTAGGTGCGGTAGTTCGGCAGGTTGGCGCCGACCTCCTGCCACAGGTGCTGGAACGTCGGGGTCGAACCGGTGAAGTGGATGCCGGCGAGATCACGGTCCGCCAGCGCGACCTTCGAGACGTTGAGGCCGTCGCCGGTGACCATGTTGATGACCCCGGGCGGCATGCCCGCTGCCTCGAGCAGCGCCATCGTCAGGTTGGCGGCGAACTGCTGGGTCGGGCTCGGCTTCCACACGACGGTGTTGCCCATGAGGGCCGGTGCGGTGGGGAGGTTGCCCGCGATGGCCGTGAAGTTGAACGGCGTGATCGCGTAGACGAAGCCCTCGAGCGGCCGGTGGTCGGTGCGGTTCCAGATGCCCTTGGAGTTCAGCGGAGGCTGCTCGGCGAGGATCTGGCGCGCGAAGTGCACGTTGATCCGCCAGAAGTCGATGAGCTCGCAGGCCGCGTCGATCTCCGCCTGGTAGGCCGTCTTGGACTGTCCGAGCATCGTCGCGGCGTTGAGGTGGGCCCGCCACGGTCCGGACAGCAGCTCGGCGGCCTTGAGCAGGATCGCCGCCCGGTCGTCGAAGGACAGGGCGCGCCACCCGGGGGCCGCCGCCTTCGCCGCGTCGACCGCCGACTGGGCGTCGCCGACCGTGGCGTTGCGCATCGTGCCGAGGACCTTGCGCCGGGCGTGCGGCTGCCGCACCTCGATCTTCTTGCCCGCCCCCATGACCCGCTTGCCGGCGATGGTGTGCGGCAGGTCGATGCTCGCGCTGCCCAGCTCTGCGAGGGCGACCTCGAGCGAGGCGCGCTCGGGGCTGCCCGGCGCGTAGTCCAGGACGGTTTCGTTGACGGGGACGGGCACCTGGGTGACGGCATCCATGTGGGCAGGCTCCTCGGGGTCGCTTCGGTGGCTCGGGCGCGGCTGCAGTCCAAACAGCTCTCTGGGGCAGCGCAGCGCCCACCTATGGTGTCACGTATGCCGCCCGCCCTCGACGCCGCCGACCTCGCCTACGGCTGGTCCGGATCCGCCGACCCAGCCACCCCGACGATCGTGCTGCTGCACGGGCTGGGCGACTCCGCCGACTGCTGGCCCGATGCCGTGCGCCGCTGGTCACCCAGCTACCGCGTCGTCGGGCTGGACCTGCTCGGCCACGGCCGCTCCCCACGCTTCACGCCGGAGCAGCGCGCCTCCGAGGACTCGATCGAGCACATGTATGCCGCCGCGCTCGCGACGCTGGAGCACCTCGCCTCGGCCAGTGGTCCCGTGGCCCTCGTGGCGCACTCGATGGGTGGCGGTATCGCGACAGCCCTGACCGCTCGCCGCCCCGACCTCGTGCGGGCCGCAGTCCTCGAGGAGCCCGCCTGGCGCGACCCTGAGCTCCGGGTGCAGGGCCCGTCTGTCGTCGCCGAGCGGATCGCAGACTGTCGGGCCTTCGTCGACGACCCCCAGGGCCAGCTCGCCCAGGGTCGGGAGGACAACCCCACCTGGCCCGAGGAGGAGTTCGCCCCGTGGGCGCAGGCCAAGACCGAGGTCGACCTCGACTTCCTGGGCCTCGGAGTCGCCTCCTTCACGCGGCCGTGGGAGGAGTTCGTCGCTGCGATCGAGGTGCCGACATTGGTCGTCATCGGCGAGCGTTCGACGTTGCTGCCTGAGCCGATCAGACTGCGTGCGAAGGCGATCGGCAACCCGCACGTGCGGATCGAGGTGCTGGACGCCGACCACTGCGTCCGCCGGGACGTGCCGGACGCCTTCCACGCGCTGGTCGACCCCTGGCTCGCCGACCAGTTCTGAGCGTCGGCCCGATCCCCCGTTGTTCGGAGGACGCGTCAGGCTTTCACGAGGGACGACACGACCTGCTCGGTCGCCCCATAGAGGCGCTCGACCTCGCCGGGATCGGCGGCGATGGCTGTCACCCCCAGCCTGCCGTCGACGCGCAGGCAGCTGAGCATGTGCAGGACGACACCGACTCGTCGGACCGGGTCGAACTCCAGGCCCGCAGCGGCGACCGCGTCGATGACCTGTCTCGGCCTGAGGCTGGTCCACGACGGGTCCATGAACCCGTCCGAGGAGCGGTAGCATCGCCGGCCGGTCCCATCGTGCAGGTCGTAGGTCCCGGTCGCGGCGTCGTAGGTCCCCGGCGCCAGGTGGCGCAGGGCGGCGAACGGGTGTGTGGTGCCGCCCTTGCGCAGGTTGACCTCCAGCGCATGCACGTCCCACTGGCCCCGGCGCCGCACCGCGAGGAAGTCGATGCCGAGCCGACCACGGGCTCCCCGGTCGGCCAGCCACCTACCCACGGCCACGGCGTACTCGCCGAGCCGCGCGGCGTAGGCGGGGTCCGCCGGGAAGCGGCAGCCCGAGTAGACCTGACCGTTGTCGCCACCGAGAATCTGCTCGTGGGTCGACACCACGCGCACGGAGCCGTCCGGCAGGACGTCCACCTGGGCGCTGGGGCTCTGCACGCGACGACCCACCAGCAGCTCCTCGACCACTGCACCGGCGTCGAGGTCGGCGAGGTACCACGGCGGGAGGGACTGCTCGAGCGCGACGACGAGATCGGCGGGTTCGATGGCGTGGCCGGACGCGTCACGGACGGCGACCACGACGTTGCCGTCACCTGCTCCGCTGTTGTCGTGCTTGACGACCACGGACGAGAGCTCGGGTCTGGTCCGGCGGATCTCCGCGACCGCCCGGGCAACGCCTGCCACGTCGTGGACGTCCTCGATGCCGGCCGGCGTGGGCACGCCGACCTCGTGGAAGAGCCTGCGCCCGGCACTCTTGAAGCCCAGCGGCCACAGCCCTGGATCGGTGCCGTTGATCGGCGCCCCGATCGCCCGCGCCACCTCGAGCTCGGTGTCGGTGACGTTCCAGGGCTCGATCACGGTGAGTCGGTCCTCGGTCAGCCGGCGCAGCTGCTGCATGACGTCCGGCCGGTCGAGCAGCTTGGCCGACACGCCGCGCGCAGTGTGGTCGTTGACGGTGACGACGTGCAGCCGCTCGAGCATGCCCCCCGGGCGGTCAGGCGACCCGAGGCGGTCGTAGTACTCGAGGACCTCGGGCTCCGGGGCCTGACAAGTCACGAACACCAGCTCGCAGCCGGGAATCCTGGGGATCATCAGGGCGGTGAGCAGGTAGCGGTGCTCGTAGGCGCCGAGGCGGGTCGCGTAGTGCGCCAGGAGGCTGTCGGCCAGGCTGAAGGCGGGGAGGATCACGACGACGTGCGGGATCGTCGAGCCTGCGAGGTTTGCGGCCATGGCTTCGGACAGCCTGGACTGGCGCTCCGCGTCGCCCAAAACATCGCCTCCCGACTCCCTGCCACGAGCATCGGGGTGGTCGGACGGCCCGTGGAACCAGCGTTTTCCGTATCCGCCCAGCCGTGCCGACCCCGTCAGAGGAGGCGAAGCACCTCGTCGAGCTCGGTGGCGTCGTACCAGAGGAGGTCCTCCATGCCCTGGTCGCCAGCAGTCTCGTCGAGGTGGAAGGACACGATCCGCGACAGCGGCACCGGGGTCGACACCGTCACCGCCCCCAGGCCCTCTCGAGCACCGTCGGTCGACACCGACCCCGGGTCGACGTCGGCGGCGGCCACCACCCGCTTGGCGACACTGGTGCCCTGGAGCCCGGCCGCGGCCTCGACGGCCTCGGTCAGCGCGGCATACTCCCACTCCTCCTCGAGGCCGGTCGGGTCGGCACGTTCGACGCGTTCGGTGACGCCGAAGGCGGCGACCGGCGCGGGCCCGATCTGCCGCTCGGCGGCGAGCCGACGCAAGGCGTCGGGGAGGAGCGGCACGTAGATCCGGGTCTGCGTCATTGTTCTCTCATCCAACATCTTCGAAGGCGGACCGGTCGGGCAGGGGGGCAGGGTCGTGCAGCGCGACGGCGGAGGTGCGCAGGGACGTGGCGATGACCCTGGGGCGGCGGCTGACGTCCATCAGGTTGGAGCCGAACGCCTCGAGGTCCTCCTCGCCGGGACCGAGCACCGTCACCTCGGCACCGTCGCCGTGGACCTTGGCCAGCTCGCGCAGCACCCGCAGCGTCACCCGGTTGCGCCACTGGCGCTCCACCCGCGTGCGCCAGTGGGTCGGCGCGTCGCGGACGAAGCTGACCTGCGGCGCGAGGACGTAGACCTCGTCCAGCCCGAGGCCGGTCATCAGGTCGAGGTTGGTGGACGACCAGGCACCGCCGTCGATGTACCGGTGCTCTCCGATCCGCACCGGCTGGTACCAGCCCGGGATGGCGCACGACGCCATCACCGCTGCCGAGAGGTCCACCACCGGAGAACCCGCCCGACCGAACGCCACCCGCTCCCCCGTGTCGAAGTCGAGGGCGACGACCGTGAGTCCGGACCGCTTGGGCCATCCGCGCGGCACGACGTGGCCGACGAGGGCGCCGACCGCCTCGATGCTGCCGCGACCCTCGGGGAGGATGGCCGACAGGACCGCCGTGGGCGGCAGGTGCCGCAGGTTGAGGGCGTTGCGCCGCAACAGCTCTCGCGATCCGAAACCCACCTTGGGCAGGCCGGGACGGTCCCCACCGGTGTCCTTCTCGTAGTCCCAGGAGTATCCCGCCAGGGGGCCCAGGCCGATGGCACCCTCGAGCTGGTGCACGAGCAGGTCCGAGACCGAGACACCGGAGGCGAGGAGACCGGCGAGCACCGAACCGGCCGACGTGCCCACGAACTCGTCGAACTCGCGCGCGTCGACGCCGAGCTCGTCCTCGAGGGCCTTGAGCGCGCCGACCATCCAGGCGGCACCGAGCACGCCACCGCCACCGAGCACCAGCCCTCGGCGCGGACCCTTGCTGCCGGAACGCGCGGCGCCTGGGCGGGAGCTGGTCATCGCGCCTTGGACCGGTGGCTGTCGAGCAGCTCACCGAGGGAGTCGACGATGCTCTGCCCGAGCACGTCGATGTCGGGCATCGAGTCGCGGTCGGCGTTGAGGCCGTAGTAGACCCCGCCGTCATAGGACGTCAGCCCGATCGACAGCGCCTGACCCTTGGCGAGCGGCATCACGGGATAGGTGGACAACATCCGCGCGTCACCGGCATACAAGGTGTGCTGGGGTCCGGGGACGTTGGTGATGACGACGTTGAACAGGCGTCGCGACATGGCGGAGCCAAGGCGTGCGCCGAGCGAGTGGAGGGTTGGGGGCGCGAATCCTGCCAGTCCTGCAAGCGATTCGGCACCGACCGCCTGGCCGCCCTCCATCTGCTGACGCATCGCGAACGCGATCTGGTGCAGCCGCATGGACGGACCCGGCTCGCCCACGGGAAGGTCGACGAAGCAGGCCGTGAGGCGGCTGCCGAGGTGTCGTGCGTCCGCGTCGTAGACGCTGACCGGCACCATCGCCCGGACCGTCGTGCCCGAGTGGACGGACTCGCCCCGGGTCAGCAGCCAGGTGCGGAAGGCGCCCGAGATGGTCGCGAGCACCACGTCGTTGATGGCGACGTCGTCGGCGTAGTTGCCGCGCGCCAGCCGACTGCGAACCTTGCGGTAGTCCTCGAGGTCGGTGCCGATCATCACGTAGCGACGCGCCTCGCCCACGGAGGCGTTGAGCGGTGAGTGCGGCGCCGGCCTGGCGGCGGTGCGAGCCAGCGTCGCCACGACATCGCCTGCGGCAGTAAGGGCGCGAGTGCCCACGGCCTTGACGTCGACGATGCCGCCGCGGATGTTCTCGACGACCTCGCTCGGACGACGCACCGCATCGACGAGGGCGCCGGTGAGCAGCTCGATGTCGCTGGGCTCACGCGACGGGCGCCAGGTGTCGGTGACCAGCCCCTCGGCCGCCGGGTCGCCGTCGACGATGACGTGCGCGATGTCCACCGCGTTGATGCCGTCGACGAGGGCCTGGTGCGACTTGGTGACGATGGCGAAGCGGCCCTCGTCCAGCCCCTCGACGAGGTAGACCTCCCAGAGCGGCCTGCTGCGGTCGAGGGCCCGTGGCTGGATGCGGGCGACGAACTCCTGGAGCTGCTCGTCGTTGCCCGGCTTCGGGAGCGCCGAGCGGCGCACGTGGTAGGTCACGTCGAAGTTCTCGTCGTCGACCCACACCGGGTTGGCGAGCCGCCCGGGGACCTGGCGGATCCGCTGGCGGTAGCGCGGCACGAACGCGATCCGCGTCGAGATGAGCTGCACGAGCCGGTCGTAGTCGAACCCGTCGCTCGGCGGGTCGAACACCATGACCGAACCCACGTGCATCGGCGTGGTCGCCTCCTCGAGGTAGAGGAACGACGCGTCGAGGGAGTTCAGGCGGTCAGGCACCCGCTCATCGTGTCAGATGGCGCTGTTTAGACTCGGGTTCGTGACGAAGATGACTCTGCGCCGGCCCATTTCGTATGCCGCCGGGCTGGCCATCGCCGCATCCCTCACCGCCTGCGGTGGGGCCGGCGACGACCCGGTCGTGGGCACGACGAGCAGCTCGTCGTCGAGCTCGTCGTCCTCGAGCACGTCGTCCTCGAGCACGTCCAGCGAATCGAGCACCGCCGCTCGCACGATCGACATCACGGTGACGGGCAACAAGGTGTCGCCACCCCCGACCACGGTCGACCTCGGCGTCGGCCAGTCGCTCACGCTGACCGTGACCAGCGACCACGCCGACCAGCTGCACCTCCACGGGTTCGAGATCGAGAAGGACCTGGTCGCCGGGAAGCCGCTCTCCGTGACCGTCACCGGAGCCCAGCCAGGCGTCTACGACGTCGAGACCCACCACCCCGAGCTGCGCCTCCTGAAGATCGCCGTCAAGTGACCCTGGCAGCACTCGCCGCGCTGCCGGCCCACGGGGTCGGGTCACGCGAGGACCTTCCGCTGCCGTTCACCCTCCTGCTGATCGGCGCGGGTCTGGCGCTCGTCGTCTCGTTCGTGGCGCTCGGCGCCTTGTGGAAACAACCCAGGCTGCGGCCCGAGGACGGCCGACTGCTGCCGATGATGCTCGCCCTGGCCCTCGACAGCGCGGCGGTGCGCGGACTGTTCGTCATCGCGTCCCTGGCGATCACCGGCTGGGCGCTCGTGGCACTCAGCCTGGGCAAGGACAACGCGAACAACCCGGTGCCGTCGGTCGTCTACGTCTGGCTGTGGGTGGGGCTGGCCTTCATCTCGATGGTCTTCGGCGGCATCTGGCGCCTCGTCAACCCCGTGCGGTGGCTGCACCGCGGGATCCTGGCCCTGTTGCGGACCGAGCCGGACTTCGCGCTCGCCGAGTACCGGCTCGGGTACTGGCCTGCGGCAACGGGACTGCTCGCCTTCGCCTGGCTGGAGCTGATCGCGCCGAACAACGCGGACCTTCCCGTGCTGCGGGTGGCGATCCTCGGCTACCTCGTCCTGAGCCTGGTGCTGGCGATGGCGTTCGGTGCTCCCTACCTGCGTCGCGGCGACCCCTTCACCGCGTGGTCCTCCCTCTACGGCACCCTCAGCCCGCTCGGGCGGCGGGCCGACCGTCGATGGGTGCTGCGCACCCCGTTGCACGGCCCCCTCGAGCTCGGCGCCGCGCCAGGTCTGCTGGCGGTCTGCTCGGTGATGCTCGGGACGACCGCCTACGACGGCTTCTCGGGAGAGACCCGCTGGTACACCTTCGTCCAGTCCTCCAGCCTCCCGGCGAGGGTGTGGGAGACCGGCGCACTGGTCACGTTCAGCCTCGTCGTCGCCGCCACCCTGTATGTCGCGGCCGTCCTCTCCGCGCGGCTCGCCGGAGTCAGCGTGCGTGGGGTGGCCTCGGCCTTCGCGCCTTCGCTCATCCCGATCGCGGCCGGGTACCTCGTCGCGCACTACTGGTCGCTGTGGGTCTGGGAGGGCACCAACGGCCTCGCCAAGATGTCAGACCCCTTGGGGACCGGCGCGAACTGGCTCGGAACTGCGGGCGTGACCCCGTCGGCGTCGCTGATCGCGCCCGGGCTCGTGGCCGGAATCCAGGTCGTCGCCATCATCACCGGCCACGTGCTGGGCGTCGTCGCCGCCCACGAGCGGGCCGTCTCGTTGTTTCCCCGCCGGGCCGCCGTGCTGGGCCAGGTACCCCTGCTCGTGCTGATGGTCGGCTACACCGTCGGGGGTCTCACCCTGCTGTTCAGCTCCTGAGGTCAGCGGCGCCGGCGGCGCCGGCGCTCGGGTGCGGACCCGGCATACGCGGTGGTCAGCGACGCGATCGCGTGGCGCAGCTCGCTCTGGGGGGCGAACTCGGCCAGCGACGCCCCGGCGAACATGGCTCCGTCGAGGCTGTCCTGGTCCCAGGGCAGGTAGGTGAGGCCGTCCATGCCGGCGAACCGGCCGAGGGCCTCGGCGATCCGCCGCTCGGGGCGGGTGCCGACTGCCGAGGCACGCACCCTGTTGACGACCACTCGCGGGGGCGGCGACGGCACGGCCGCGAGGTCCTGGACGGCCCGGACCAGTCGTTGCAGGCCCACCGGATCCGCCGAACCGACCACGACGAGCTCGTCGGCGCACCCGAGAGCGGTGAGGGTGGCGGCGTTGCGTCGGGGGGCGAGGGTGTCGTAGGAGAGCTCTTCGTCGTCCTCGATCGCAAAGCCGCAGTCGATCACGACGAACTGGCTCAGCTGCCGTGCGACGGTGAGCACGTGCGCCACCGACGGCGCCCGCAGCTCGGTCCAGCGCTCGGCGCGAGGTATGCCGGTCAGCACCCGCAGGCCAGGAAACACCACCGGAGCGATACGAGCCAGTGCTGCGAGGTCGAGGGCGCCCTGGTCAGCCGCTCGCGCCGCGGCCGCCACCCCAGGAGCTTCGTCGAGGAGGCCGAGGGACTGCGCGACCGACGAGCCGTAGGTGTCGCAGTCGACGAGGAGGGTGGACGCGCTGCGAGCCAGCTCCGCCGCGAGGTTGAGCGCGACAGTGCTGCGACCCGGGGCGCCCGTGGGTCCCCAGACGGCGATGACCTTGGCCGCCACGATCGGCCCGGCCGCCTCCGGGTCGTCCCCGAGGACCACCGAGACAACCTCACCGGCATCGAGTGCGCCCGGGAGGTCGAGGGAGTCGAGGACGTCGTCGATCTCGTGACTGGCCTGGTCGGCCCTGAGCACCACGGTCAGACCGAGCTGGCGGAGCCGTCGCTCCCCCTGGTCGTCGCCGGGGGCGACAACCCCTGCCACGTCGACACCATGGCTGGCGAGCTCGTGCAGCGCCGGCCGGTCGAGGGCACGCAGGTCGGCCGACACGAGCGCGACCTGGCCGAACCCGGCAGCCGCCGCGGCCAGGAGGTCGGGCAGGTCGGCGCAGCGTCTTGCCATCGTGTAGCCGGCAGTGGCTTCGAGGGCCGTCACCAGCTCGGACTCCCACGCGCCGTTGAGCGCGGCGATGACCGAACGGGTCACTGGTCGACCCGCAGCGACGTCCCCGCGACGGGGACGACCGTGATGCGCGCGCCGAGGTCGACCGCTGCGATGAGCTCCTTGATCTGCGCGGTGGGAGCCATCACCTGGATGGGACGATCGCCGGATGCGCCGCCTCCCAGGCCCCCACTCGTCTTGGGCAGGCTCGAGACCGACACACCTTCGAGGGCCAGCGCGGGCCCGGCGAAGGCCTTGCCCCCCGGGGCCGCGCCCGCATCGACCGGGTTGACGTAGACGTCGACCCGGGAGCCGACACGCAGCGCCGCCGCAGCGCCGCCGTCGACCGAGAGGGTCAGCGGCTGGACGCCGACCTGGTCCCTGCCCCCCACCGCCGCGGCGGGAACGAGCTCGCCGGCGCCGACCTCACGCAGCACGTACCGGTCGGGCGCCGGCTCCGCCGTGGCCTGCAGGTAGCGCGACAGCTCGGAACCCAGCCGCACGTCGACCCGGGTGAGGTTGTCCTCACCCAGGTGCTGCCCGGGCACCAGCGGCCCGCGCGCGGCATACACGGCAGTGCGGTCGTCGGCATGGGCGACCACGAACGAGCCGAGGGCCGCCGACGCGAGCACCAGCAGCAGGCCCACCACGAGCCGGGTGTCTCGCCAGCGCGGTTTCTGGAGCCTTGCAGCCGTCGGCATGGGCAGGTCGGTCATGGCGATGTCCCCTCGATCAGCCTTTTCCAGCCACGTCGGCCGCACCCGCCGGGACATCATGACGCACGAGGTGGTCCAGCGCCGGGTGAATCCACAGGTTCGCGGGTCATCCACATGGTCGGCAGGCCAACTCCCCCAAACGGCTATAGATGCCAGAATCTGCTCATCGACCAGACGCAGCCACAAGAACATGGTAAAAATTCGGTCAAGAGAACGTCTGCATCCAGTCAAGTCGGCTGGCGGAAAGTAGAGGGGATTGACGTGGCTAAGCGCTTCATTCAGCTGGCTGAGGTCTCGGAAGTGCTCGATATCTCATCCGCCCAGGCCTACGCCCTGGTCCGATCCGGCGAACTGCCGGCCATCAAGGTCGGCGGCCGCGGTCAGTGGCGCGTCGAGGTCGCCGAGCTCGAGGGGTACATCCAGCGGATGTACAGCGAGACGAAGACCTTCGTCGCGGCGCACCCCTTCGGCCAGGGTCAGGACTGAGTCGTTGCGCCCTGCGCAGGCCGCCGTCCGGGGGGATGGGGGTCGTGGAGGTCAGGCCTACGCAGGGCGCAGCAGGACCACGGCGGAGAAGGGGACGAGTCGGCGCCCCGTGACGTTCTCGGCACGCCTCGGCAGGTCCGCGGCGTGTTCGCTCAGCTCGAGCACGTCCAGGCCGACCGCGTCGATCGTACCGGCGACGACGGCGCCCGTGAGGTCCGTCAGGAGCACGACCGAACGGTCCCGGCTCAGCCCCCGCAGGGCGTAACCCAACCCGAACCTGCGCCCAGTGGCAGTCCCTGCGACGCGCGCCGACAGCCCGGCCACCGCCGTCACGGCCGCGAACGGGATGAGCGCCGGACCAGCGGACGGCCCCGCCTGTGGCACGCTCGCCTCGGCCGCGAGCAGGAGCCACCCGTTGCCCACATCGCTGACGCGACCCCGCGCGACGGCGCCGCTGCGCAGCGACACCGTCACCGGGTCGGCCCCCGCCGCTGCCAGCCGCTCGTAGAGGCCCACCGACGCGCGCTCGCGCCGGGTCCGGTCGGCCACCTCGGCGTCCAGCTCTCGCCTGGACTCTGCCTCCCACTGGGCAGCCAGATCCGCGAACAGGGCGTCCCAACGCATTGTGTGTCCCCCTCGTGCCTGTTCTCGCCGCTGTTCCCCTGGGACTCGCCCGAGGGCGAGACCCGGGTGCCGACCGACTCTAGCGCGGCACCCCCTTGCCATCTGCAAGTGCACTTAGTTATGGTTCAACCAACGCAAACGCAGGTAAACGCACTCCCGGGGGGATCATGAGCCGCGGTATCCGCATCGCACTGGGCACGATGACAGCACTGGGGGTGCTCGGATTCGTCGACGTCCTGCTGTTCCTCTCCGTCGGCGCGCAATGGCGGGTCGTGGTCGCACCGGGGCCTGCCAGCCTCCCCGAGGCACTGACGCTCGTGGTCCTGACGGCGGCGACAGTACTGGGCGCCTGGCTGGCCGTCAGCACTGGCGCCGCGGTGCTGGCGCACCTGCCGGGCAAGCTCGGCGACGCAGCCGACCGGTGCGCCGCCGCCTGGGCGCCGGCCGTCTCCCGACGGCTCGCCGCCGCGGTCGTGGGCGCTGTCGTGGGAGCCTCCCTGACGCCGGTGGCCGCCATCGCTGATGGCTCGACTGCACCGCACGCAGCCCGGGCCACCCTGGCCCCCGCCTTCACGGCCACCTCCTCAGCTCATTCGACCACCCCGTCCCCGGCCCCGGCTCCGGCTCGAGCCGTGGCCACCTCCCCCGCTCCGGCGCCGGGGTGGACTCCCTCTCGGCCCCTCCAGCGACCCCAACCCGCCTTGAGCCTGGTGACGGGAAGCGTCGACTCGCACCCGGCGGCTGAAGTCGTCGTCCACCGCGGCGACACGTTGTGGGACATCGTCCGCCGCCAGCTCGGGCCGAACGCCTCCGACGCGGAGGTCGCGGACGCGTGGCCGGCTTGGCACCACGCCAACCGCACGGTGATCGGCGACGACCCCGACCTGATCCTGCCGGGCCAGATCCTGCGGCCCCCGAACCCGGCCGCAGCCTCAGCCAGCGAGCAGTCCGGAGCCGGGCGATGACCGGGGCGACCAGCACAACGGCAGGTCGACCACCTGTCGGGCGACTCACGCCCCTGCGCATCGTGCCGGCGCCGCGCACCCGACCGCCAGTGCTGTCCGAGACCGAGTCGTGGGTGCCCGACGACCTGGGGTCGCACAGCTACGTCCAGGACGCCCTGGCGATCGACTTCGACAGCCTGACCGACGACCAGCTCTTCGGGGAGCGACCCACCCGCCGGGACGACCTGCCCGATCCCCGCGAGTGGGCCGGCCACATCGCCCAGGGGCTCGTGGAAGTCATGGCCGGGGCCCGCCCCGCACCACAGGTGCTCCGCTGGACGACCCCCGAGGTGTATGCCGCAGTGGCCCGGCGCGCCGCCGTCTCGGCTCGGCGCGGGGCTGCGTCGACGCGACGCACCGTCGTGCGCGGGGTGAGGGTCTGCGAGCCTGCGGACGGGGTCGCCGAGGCGAGCGCCGTCGTGGTGGACGGCGGCCGGGTGCGTGCGCTGGCGTTCCGGCTCGTCGGCCTCGACGGTCGGTGGCGGGTCGAGGCCCTCCAGGTCGGCTGACGCGCACCACCGACTTCTGGCCGATCGTCCGCTTCCCGAGCGCCCGCGAGCCCGACACCCGATCTCGGTGGCCAGGGGTGCCGGGCCTCGCGATCAGCGTCGCGTCAGGACTTCCCGTGGCACATCTTGAACTTCTTGCCCGAACCGCAGGGGCACGGGCCGTTGCGGGAGACACCCTTGAGCTGCTCCGCGGTGAGCGTGTCGCCGACCGAGCCCACCGCTCGGTGCTCGACGTCACCGGTCTCGCTGGGCGCGGAGTACTGCAGCTGTTGCGGGCGACGCTCAGGCTGCTCGAGGCCCTTGGCCCGGAACGTCGGGTGCTTGTCGACCGCATGGTCGACCGCACCGACGGTTGAGCCCACGCGCTCCACGCTGTCCGCGGTTTCCCCATCGGACGAGGCACCGTCGGACGAGGCACTGGCGCGGGTGCCGGCAGCCGTCGTGGCGGGCGGGGCCGTGTCGTCCTGCGGCGCAGCCGAGGACAGCCCCGAACCCGCCAGCATCTCGGAGACGCTGACCGGCTGGACCGCCGGCGCCTCGGCCTGCGGCTGGTCCACGTCGACCTGCACGTTGAACAGGTAGCCGACCGACTCCTCCTTGATCGACTCGTTCATCGCCTCGAACAGCTGGAAGCCCTCGCGCTGGTACTCGACCAGCGGGTCGCGCTGGGCCATCGCCCTCAGGCCGATGCCCTCCTGGAGGTAGTCCATCTCGTAGAGGTGCTCGCGCCACTTGCGGTCGAGCACGGACAGGACGACTCGTCGCTCCACCTCACGCATGACCTCCTCGCCGAGCTGCGCCTCGCGCTCGTCGTAGGCGTGGTGGGCGTCGGAGGTGATGACCTCGCGCAGGCTGTCGGGGGTCAGCGAGCCGTCCGCCGCCTCGATGACGTCCTGTGGCGTCACCGACACCGGGTAGAGGGTCTTGAGCGCGGTCCACAGGCGGTCGAGGTCCCAGTCGTCGGCGAAGCCTTCGGCCGTCTCGGCATCGACGTACCCACCGACGACGTCGTTGATGAAGTGGCGGATCTGCTCGTGCAGGTCCTCGCCCTCGAGCACGCGGCGCCGCTCGTCGTAGATGACGGTGCGCTGGCGGTTGAGGACGTCGTCGTACTTGAGGACGTTCTTGCGGATCTCGAAGTTGCGGCCCTCGACCTGGCCCTGCGCGCTCTGGATCGAGCGGCTGACCATCTTGGACTCGATCGGGACGTCGTCCTCCATCTTGGCCGTGGTCATGAACCGGTCGACCATGGCGGCGTTGAACAGGCGCATGAGGTCGTCCTGCAGGGACAGGTAGAACCGCGACTCGCCGGGGTCGCCCTGGCGGCCGGAGCGACCACGGAGCTGGTTGTCGATGCGACGCGACTCGTGACGCTCGGTGCCGAGGACGTAGAGCCCACCGAGGCCGGTGACCTCGTCGTGCTCGGCCTTGACGGCCTCCTCGGCCTTGGCCAGTGCCTCGTCCCAGGCGGCTTCGTACTCCTCCGGCGTCTCGACCGGGTCGAGCCCCTGCTGCTTGAGGGTGGCGACCGCCATGAACTCGGGGTTGCCGCCGAGCATGATGTCGGTGCCTCGACCGGCCATGTTGGTGGCGACGGTGACGGCGCCCTTGCGGCCGGCCTGGGCCACGATGGCGGCCTCGCGCTCGTGCTGCTTGGCGTTGAGCACCTCGTGGGGGACGCCCTTGCGGCGCAGCTGATCGGAGAGGTACTCGCTCTTCTCGACCGAGACGGTACCCACGAGCACCGGCTGCCCCTCGGCATACCGCTCGGCGATGTCGCCCACGACGGCCGAGAACTTGGCCTCCTCGGTGCGGTAGACGAGGTCGGCCTGGTCCTTGCGGACCATCGGGCGGTTGGTCGGGATCGGGACGACACCCAGCTTGTAGATCGAGTTGAGCTCGGCGGCCTCGGTCTGGGCGGTGCCGGTCATGCCCGAGAGGGTGTCGTACATGCGGAAGTAGTTCTGCAGGGTGATCGTGGCGAGCGTCTGGTTCTCGTTCTGGATCTCGACGCCCTCCTTCGCCTCGATCGCCTGGTGCATCCCCTCGTTGTAGCGACGCCCGGCGAGCATGCGGCCGGTGTGCTCGTCGACGATGAGGATCTCGCCGTTCATGTTGACGTAGTCCTTGTCCCGCTTGAACAGCTCCTTGGCCTTGATGGCGTTGTTGAGGTAGCCGATGAGCGGGGTGTTGACGGACTCGTAGAGGTTGTCGATGCCGAGGTAGTCCTCGACCTTGGCGATGCCGGCCTCGAGGACCCCGACGGTCTTCTTCTTCTCGTCGACCTCGTAGTCGCCCTCGCCGGACTCGAGCTCGCCACGGGTCAGCCGCTGGGCGATCTTGGAGAACTCGGTGTACCACTTGGTCGCCGCGTCGGCCGGGCCGCTGATGATGAGCGGCGTGCGGGCCTCGTCGATGAGGATCGAGTCGACCTCGTCGACGATCGCGAAGTTGTGGCCGCGCTGCACGAGCTCGTCGACCGACCAGGCCATGTTGTCGCGCAGGTAGTCGAAGCCGAACTCGTTGTTGGTGCCGTAGGTGATGTCCTTGGCGTACTCGACGCGACGCTCCTCCGGCGTCATCGACGCGAGGATGACGCCGGTCTCCAGCCCCAGCATGCGGTGCACGCGGCCCATCAGCTCGGACTGGTACTCGGCGAGGTAGTCGTTGACCGTGACGACGTGCACGCCCTTGCCCTCGAGGGCGTTGAGGTAGGACGGCAGGGTGGCGACCAGGGTCTTGCCCTCACCGGTCTTCATCTCCGCGACGTTGCCGAGGTGGAGCGCGGCGCCACCCATCAGCTGCACGTCGAAGTGGCGCTTGCCGAGGGTGCGCTTGGACGCCTCACGGACCGCGGCGAAGGCCTCGGGCAGCAGGTCGTCGAGCGTCTCGCCATCGGCCAGGCGCTTGCGGAAGACGTCGGTCTCCGCCCGCAGCTCGGCATCGGTGAGGGCGGCGAAGTCCTCCTCGATCGAGTTCACCTGGGCGGCGATCCCGTGGAGCTTCTTGAGGATGCGGCCCTCACCGGCACGCAGCAGCTTTTCGACGATCTTGGACACGCAATATCTCCTGAAGTTTCGCAGCCGTGGACATCCGGGTGGCAACGGCCCGACCTAGGCTAGTCGAGTCGACGCGACGACGTGGACGCGCGGGCTGGGGAACGCTCCCCAGGGCCGAACGTGCCGGGCCCCTCCGCGGTTCCGACCGGCCCGCTAGGGCGCCACGAGGTCCTGGTAGTCGGGGTGGCGGGCGATCCAGGCGGAGATGAACGGGCAGAGCGCCACGACGTCGTGCTCCGCCCTGGCGCGGACGTCGTCGAGCGCTCCCTTCGCCAGCGCCGCGCCGACGCCCTCCCCGGCGAACGCGTCGTCCACCTCGGTGTGGGTGAAGACGATGTGGTCGCGCTTGAACCGGTAGGCCGCAAAGCCCGCGAGCACGCCGTCGATGTGGGCTTCGTAGCGGTGCTTGGAGGGGTTGTCCGTGATCACGGCGTCCGTCATGGCCCCAGCCAAGCACGACTGTCAACGCTGGTCGTGAGTGGTCCCGCCGGCTGCATGACCGGGCTGGTGGCGCGCTCCCGTCGGCGGAACTACGCCATTGGACCCTTGCCGCGGCGTGGGCCAGTGACCAGCATGAGCCCACACACCTGACGCAGGGAGGCCAACGATGTCCATCCACCCGTCCCGTCCCGCTCTCCGGGCTGTCGCCTGGGCGGCAACGGCAGCGCTCGCGAGCGCGCTCGCAGCCTTCGTGGCGACCCCGGCCGTGGCCGCTCCCCCGGATGCGGCCCCGGGCCGGCCGTTGACCGTGATGACACGGAACCTCTACCTCGGTGGGGACATCAACCGGCCCCTGGTGGCCACGGCAGGCAATACGGGGGCCGCGGCCCTGGTGGCCTTCGGCAACTCCAACGACGAGCTGCGCGCCGTGGTCGACCAGACCAGCTTCCCCGTGCGCAGCAAGCTGTTGGCCGCCGAGATCGCCTCGCAGCGCCCGGACGTGGTGGGCCTGCAGGAGGTGGCCCTGTGGCGCAGCGGACCCCTGGAGCTCGGGGCCATCGGCACCGCGAACGCGAGCAACCCCGACTACGACTTCCTGGCGACGTTCACCAGCGACCTCGCGGCGACGGGCGCGCAGTACCGCGTGGCCAACGTGCAGCAGGAGTCCGACGTGGAGGGCCCCGCGTTCAGGGGCAGCCCGTTCAACGGCACGATGACCAACGCACGCGACGTCCGGCTGACCATGCGTGACGCGATGCTCGTGCGGGTCGACCCCGGTCTGACCGTGCAGGCCAGCGGAGGTGGGCAGTACGTCACCCGCCTCTCGGTCAGCGTCGGCGGAGTGCCGTTCGTGTTCATCCGCGGCTACAACTGGGCAGACGTGCGGTCGGGGTCGACCGTGGTGCGCGTCGTCAACACCCACCTCGAGTCGGCCAGCTCCGACATCGCGTTGGGGCAGGCCCACGAGCTCCTGGCCGGTCCCGCCGCGCCCTCGAACAAGCCGACCGTGGTGGTCTGCGACTGCAACTCCGACCCGCTCGACCACAGCGTCAAGCGCACCGATCCGCTCGGCACGCCCCACTCGGGCCCGTACGACTTCGTCGTGGCCAACGGGTTCACCGACGAGTGGCTGCGCTGGCGGCCGGGCAGCTGCCCGGTGGACGCCCGGGACGACGGCTGCACCTCGGGACTGTCCGAGGGTGTCACCGACGCGACCGCGGCCGGCTTCGACCACCGGATCGACATGGTGTTCGCCCGGACCGCGGCGGGTGGCTCGGCGGTGGACCGCGGCACCGTGACCGGCAACGAGGTGCGCGACCGTGACGCGGCCACCGGCCTGTGGCCCTCCGACCACGCCGGTGTCGTCCTGCGGCTGCGCGGGCTGCACTGACTGCTCCAGCCGGCTCGCGTCGAGAGGGTGGCAAGCCGTCGCCTCCCACCAGGGAAGGATCGGTCTGCCACCCTCTCGCGGCGCGTCAGGTGAGGTGGACGGTGGTCTTTGTCTCGGCGGACTCAAGGCAGGCCGCGGCAACGCGCACCGTGTTGACGCCCTCGTCCAGGGTCACGATGTTGTGGCTCTTGCCGAGCACCGCATCGCGGAAGCTCTCGTGCTCGACCCGGAGGGGCTCGGGCTTGGCGATGGCGTAGCGGATCACGTCACCCTCGGAAACACCTCGGAAGTTGGCAATCGCATCCCACGACACCTGCGGGTTCTCTCCGTTGGCGTAGAAGGTGAGGTCGGCGGCGAGGGTGTCCGCGACGAAGGTCCCTCGCTCGCCGGTGATGATCGTGACCCGTTCCTTGAGGGGTGACAGCCAGTTCACCAGGTGGTTCGCGACCGTGCCGTCCGACAGCTGGGCGAGCACGGCCACGAGGTCCTCGTGTTGGCCGCCGCTCTGGTGCGCGGTGCGCGCCGACACCGAGACGTACTCGCGCTGCGTCACCCAGGCGGTCAGGTCGATGTCGTGGCTGCCCAGGTCCTGCACCACCCCCACGTCCACGATGCGCGTCGGAAACGGCCCCTGGCGCCGGGTGGCGATCTGGTAGACGTCTCCGAGCTCTCCGGCCTCAAGCCTGGCCCGCGCCTGCTGCAGGGCCGGGTTGTAGCGCTCGATGTGCCCGACTGCACCGATCAGACCAGCCTCCCTGAAGGCCGCGGCGATGCGCATGGCAGACGGCACGTCCTCGGCGAGCGGCTTCTCGATGAGTGCGTGCACGCCGGCAGCCGCAAGCCTCACGCCGATCTCCTCGTGGAAGGACGTGGGCACCGCGACGACGCAGTAGTCCAGGCGTTCGGTCAGCAGGCGTTCGATGTCCGTGAGGACCGACAGGTCGCCGGCGGCCGAGTACTGGTCTCCGCCGTGGTCCAGGACCGCGACCAGCTCGACGCCGTCAAGGCTCCGGAGCACGCGGGCGTGGTGGCGGCCCATCATCCCGAGCCCGATGAGCCCTGCGCGCAGGTCGGCCATGTCAGGCGCCCGCCCTGGCCAGGGTATTGACGCCTGTGACGATCCGCTCCAGGTCGTCCGGTGAGAGCGCGGGGTGCACCGGCAGGGACAGGCACTCGCGCGCCGCGGCGTCCGTGTGGGGAAGATCCGATCCGCCGCGAAAAGGTGCAAGGCGATGGGTCGGCACCGGATAGAAGGCGCCACTCCCGACAGCGTACTCCTCACGCAGGGCCGCCGCGAACCCATCGCGGTCCTCAGGAATACGGACGGTGTACTGGTGGTAGACGTGCACCGCCCCCGAAGCGCGGCCAGGGGTGACCACACCTTCCAGGTGCTCCGTGAGGTACGACGCATGATGTTGTCGCTGCTCGGTCCACGCCGCGACCTTCCGCAGCTGCACGCGCCCGATGGCCGCATGGATGTCGGTCATCCGGGCGTTGAACCCCACGATCTCGTTGCGGTAGGGCATTTCCATTCCCTGGTTTCGATAGAGGCGCAGCCGGCGCTCCACGGTCGGTGAGGCAACCGAGACCATGCCTCCCTCGCCGGACGTCATGTTCTTCGTCGGGTAGAGGGAGAACACGGCCATCTCGCCGAACGCCCCGACCGGCCGTCCGTGGAGGGACGCGCCGTGAGCTTGGGCGGCGTCCTCGAAGATCGACACACCATGGCGATCGGCAACCTCCAGCAGTTCGGCCATCGGCGCGGGGTGGCCGTAGAGGTGGACGGGCATGATGCCCTTGGTCCGCCCGGTGATGAGGTGCTCGACGGCCTCGGGATCCAGACAGAAGTCGTCCGGTCGGATGTCCGCAAAGACGGGGGTCGCACCGGTGAGGGCGACGGCATTGGCAGTGGCGGCGAACGTGAAGGACGGGACGATCACCTCGTCTCCTGCGGTGACCCCCGCTGCCAGCAGTCCGAGGTGCAGCCCGGACGTGCCCGAGTTGACCGCGACACAGGCCCGGTGGAGCTGGAAGTGCTCGGAGAACTCGCGTTCGAACGCTGCCACCTCAGGGCCTTGGGCGAGCATCCCACTGCGCATGACCCGCTCGACTGCCTCACACTCTTCGTCGCCGATGGCCGGCCGGGCCACGGGGATGAACTCATTCATCAGGCTGACGCTCCCTCAGCATCCCCTCGGACTCGGTGAAGCGTTCACCGGTCTGCGGACAGACCCACTCGCCACCGCCCTCCTCCACCAGCGGAACGCCTCCACGTCCCACCCAGCGCACGCGCTGAGCGGGGGTCCCGGCGACGAGCGCGAAGTCGGGCACGTCCCGCGTCACCACGGCGCCGGCCGCCACGACCGCCCACCGCCCTACGACGAGGGGGGCGACGCAGACGGCCCCCGCACCGACGGAGGCGCCGGTTCGGCAGAGCACCCCGACCGGCTGCCAGTCAGCAGCGTCCTTGATGGAACCATCCGGGTTGACGGCCCGCGGATACCGGTCGTTGGTCAAGGTGGCCGCCGGCCCGATGAAGACGCCGTCCTCCAGGACAGCCGGCTCGTAGACCAACGCGAAGTTCTGCACCTTGCAGTTCGAGCCCAGGCTGACCCCAGGTCCGATGTAGGCCCCTCGACCGATGATGCAACCGCTGCCCAGCGTCGCACCCTCGCGCACTTGGGCGAGGTCCCAGACCGAGGTCGAGTCACCGATGCGAGCCGTGTCGGCCACATCGGCGGAATCGGCGATCCGGGTGGTCATCCTTGCCCCTTCCACTGCAGCCGATTTCGAGACCATGGGCCATCCGGAGGCGGAGGCTTCCCGCGGCACGGTAGCAAGGCTGAGGAGGTCGCGCGGAGGATGCGGACCCGGCTCCTACCTTCGGTTGACTCGTCCGGCTCACCCCGACCGGGGCCGCKGCGCGCGCAGCGTCGGCCCGGTCAGGCGATGGCGGCGACCTCGGCGTCCTCACCCTCGGAGCTCCACGAGCCGCGCTCCGGCGACTTCCCGATGGCCAGGCAGGCCAGTGCCGCGAACAGGCAGAGGCCGCCGGCCGTGAGCCAGGCCGTGGAGTAGTCGCCGGTGCTCTGCCGCACCCAGCCGGCGTAGCTCGCCGCGACGCCGGCCCCGACCATGTGTGCGGCGAAGACCCAGCCGAACACGACGCCCGAGCGCGCGACGCCGAAGTGCCTGCGGCACAAGGCGATCGTCGGCGGGACCGTGGCCACCCAGTCGAGGCCGTAGAAGACGATGAAGATGAACAGGTTAGGGTGGATGTCCGGACCCAGCAGGGCGGGGACGAACAGCAGTGCCAGCCCCCGGAAGCCGTAGTAGCCGCACAGCAGCAGCCGCGGGTCGACCTTGTCCGTGAGCCAGCCGGACGCGATGGTGCCGACCAGGTCGAAGACCCCGACGAGGGCGAGCAGGCTGGCAGCCGTCGTCTGTGGCATGCCGTGGTCGTGGGCGGCGGGGATGAAGTGGGTGCCGATCAGACCGTTGGTCGACCAGCCACAGATCCAGAAGGTGCCGAACAGGATCCAGAAGGTCCGTGACCGCACGCTGGCCCTCAGGGTGCGGATGGCGAGGGCCGCCGGTCCGACCTGCGCCCCGGTATGCCGCGTGGCCGGCTCGTCGAGCACGTCGCCCGGCTGCGCGCCGACCGGGCGCAGGCCGAGGTCGGCAGGCCTGTCACGGACGACGAACACCACCAAGGGCACGAGGAGGAGCGCGGCGCCGGTGACCACGAGCGCGGCATACCGCCAGCCGGGACCGGCTGCGAGCGCCGCGATGCCCGGTAGGAAGACCAGCTGTCCGGCTGCCCCCGCCGCGGAGAAGATGCCGGTCACCAGCCCCCGCCGCGACTCGACGAACCACCGGTTCGCCACGACGGCACCGAGGACCAGCGCCATCGCACCGGCACCGACCCCGACGAAGACACCCCACAGCAGCCACAGCTGCCACGGCGCGGTCATCACCGTCGTGAGACCGCTGCCGACTGCGACCAGGACCAGCGCGAGGCTGACGACCCGGCGCAGGCCGAACCGCTCCATGAGCGCCGCCGCGAAGGGGGCGGTGAGGCCGTAGATCACCAGGTTCGCGGTGACTGCCCCCGAGGTGGTGGCGCGCGACCATCCGAACTCGGACTCGAGGGGCTCGAGGAGAGCGCCGGTCGAGGATCGGAACCCTGCCGCGGCCACGAGGGCTCCCAGGATCACGGCGGCCACCCACCAGGCGCGGTGCACCTGCGGACGTCGGGGTGTTGTCGTGGCCTCAGTCGCGGCAGGAATCGTCACCGTCGCAGGATATCTGCCAGAACGTTCCCGTGGACACCGCTTTCCGGACAACCGTCCGCCGGATCCCGCCAGCGTCGGCTCGGGCAAGAGCCCCGCGTCAGGCGACCCCGGCCAGCCCGAGCCAGCCGGCCATCAGGGCGAGCTCGTCGTCGAGGGCGGGACGCGCCTCCGGCGGCGCCCCCGGCTCCCAGTGCACCGCCTGCAGCCGCAGCACTCCGGCGGCGCGGTCTGCCTTCAGGTCGCACCGCGCGACGAGCTCGTCGCCGAACAGGAACGGCAGCACGTAGTAGCCGTGCACTCGCATCGGCGCCGGCACGTAGATCTCGAGGCGGAAGTCCATCCCGAAGATCGCCGCCGTGCGATCGCGCTGCCAGATCAGCGAGTCGAACGGGCTGAGCAACGCCTGGGCACTCACCGTGCGGGGGCGGCGCGCCTCCACGTGCAGGTAGGCCGGTCGCTTCCACCCCTCGATGGTCGCCGGGACCAGCGTCCCCTCCGCGACGAGCGCGTCCAGAGCCGGGCGGGACTGGTGCGGCTTGAGCCGGAAGTAGTCCCTCAGGCACTGTTCGGTGCCGACGCCGTGGGCGCGGGCGGCGATCAGCATCAGCTCCTTGAAGGCGACGTCGTGCGGCGGTCGGCCTGCCGGGTCCGCGGCCGCTGCGGCGAGGTGGCCGGGCAGCACGCGGTCCACGGCGGCATACCGTCGCTCGAACTGGCTGGTCCGGCCCGCGGAGCTGACCTGTCCCGCCCAGAAGAGGTGCTCGAGGGCGCTCTTGACCAACGACCAGTTCCAGCCCCACTCGTCGCGCTGGCGCGGCAGGTCGTGCTCGAGGGCTGCCTCCAGCTGGCGTGAGGTGAGCGGTCCGCGAGCCGTGACCTCGGCGAGCACGGCCGCGACCAGCTCGGGGTGCTCCCGGGCCACCCGCTGCATGCCACCCCACGCGTCGTGCAGCGCGCGCTGCATGCGGAAGTCGAGCAACGGCCACGTCGCGGGCGGGATGAGGCTGGCCTCGTGGGCCCAGTACTCGACGAGCCGTCGGGGCGACCGGTCGCGCGCCCGGTCGAGGAGCGCGGTGTCATAGGGACCCAGCCGCGAGAAGAAGGGCAGGTACTGGCTGCGCGTGAGGACGTTGACGCTGTCGATCTGGACGATCTGCACCCGGTCGATGACCTTCTGCACGTGACGCATCGTGGCCGCCCCCGGGGCGGGCCTGGGGTCGGTGAATCCCTGTGCTGCCAAGGCGATCCGGCGCGCCTGGGCGCGCGTCAGCCGCAGGGACGGAGGTGTCGTCACAGCACGTGCGCCGCTGGTCACTCGCCGGGTTCGAGGAGGTTCTCGCGGACGGCATACATGGCCGCCTCCATGCGCGAGTGGAGCTGGAGCTTCTCGAGGATGTTGCGCACGTGGTTCTTCACGGTGTTCTCGGAGATGAACAGCTGGTGCGCGATCTCCTTGTTGGCCATCCCCCGCGCCACGAGCCGCAGGACCTCGAGCTCGCGGTCGGTGAGCCGGGGCGCCCCTACCCCGGTGGGTCGTTCCCCCTGGCGCTTGCTCATCTGGGCGAACTCTGCGAGCAGCTTGGAGGCCATCGAGGGCGAGATGAGCGAGTCGCCGTTGTAGACCGCGCGCACGCCGTCGGCGATCTCCTCGCCCGGGACGTCCTTCAGGAGGTAGCCGTTGGCTCCTGCCTTGACCGCTTCGTAGAGGTCGGACTCCTCGTCGGACATCGTCAGCATGATGATCTTGGTCGACGGCACGAGCGCCTTGATGGTCTGGCAGGCCTGGATGCCCGAGGTGTGCGGCATCCGAACGTCCATGAGGACGACGTCGGGCAGCAGCTCGACGGTGCGGTCCACCGCTTCCTTGCCGTCGCCGGCCTCGCCGACGATCTCGATGTCGTGGTCCTGCGAGACGACCATCTGCAGGCCACGGCGGTAGAGGACGTGGTCATCGGCGATGACGACCCTGATCGGGTCCGCCCCGCTCGTCACACCACCATTCCCATTCGTCACGAGCCACATACTGTCATGACGGTGCCACGACGCCGGGCGAAAGCCGCGAGGGCTCGCCCGGCGTCGTCGAGCGTGGGAATCAGGAAACCTTGCGGGCGACACCCTCGTCGTCGGTGACGTCGAGGTGGATGACGCCGTAGGACCAACCCCTGCGGCGGTAGACGACGCTCGGCTGGTCGGTCTCCTCGTCGTGGTAGAGGTAGAAGTCGTGCCCGACGAGCTCCATCTCGCGGACCGCCTGGTCCAGTGCCATCGGCACGGTCGCGTGGATCTTCTCGCGGATCTCCACGGGTGAGTTGCCCTGGGCGCCGAAGGGGTCCCCTTCACCACCGACCTCGTGGACATGGTCCTCGCCCCCGCCCTGCGCCGGCTCCTGGATCCGCGCCGTGGCGGCGGACACCGACTCGGGCGCGTGCCTCCCGCGGTGCACGCGCTTGCGGTCCTGGGCCCGCCTCAGCCGTTCCATCAGCTTGTCCAGCGCCACGTCGAGCGCTGCGTACTTGTCGTCAAGACATGCCTCCGCCCGCACGATCGGGCCCTTCACGTGACAGGTGATCTCGACCCGTTCGCAGGCCTTGGCCTGGCGCTTGTTCGACTCGTGGCTCACGATCACGTCGACGCGCTGCACGCGCGGCGCGAGCTGTGGGATCTTGGCCAGCTTTTCGTCGAGGTGGTCACGGAATCGGTCTGAGACCTGCATGTGGCGTCCGGTGACGACAATCTCCACGGTGTCCTCCATGGTTTCGGCGGGAGTTCGAATCGGGCGGCGTGGCCCGGGTTCAGCCGCGGCACCACCCACGCTCTGACGACACGAGGGGAGGTGACACAAGGGGAAGTGACACGAGGGGAGGTGACACAAGGGGAAGTGACACAAGGGGAGGTGACACAAGGGGATGCGACCCGGTGGTCGCCCACGTCGGGGACTCGGACGTCGGCGGTGCGGGCTCCGCTCCCTGCCAGAGGGCGCCCGTCGGACCGCGTCCGAGGCGCCCTGTTTGCGTGACGTGCACGGGGGCCAGGGGGGCCATAAGTCGAACTTAGACCACGCCGGGCGATTGCGACACAGGGATTGGCTGAGCCTTTACCGGGAGTTGGTGGTGCGCTGGCTGGGCGTCGGGTTCCGCCGCTGGGTGGCACAGATCGTCGCGGCGACGACCGTTGCCGCGCCGGCCGAGCGCAGCGCCCGGGCCGCCTCGACAAGCGTCGCTCCCGTGGTGAGCACGTCGTCGACCACGACGCACACGGCACCCTCGACCACCCGCGCCCAGTGCCGCCGCACGGCCATGGAGCGCTCGAGGTTGACGGCCCTCTCGCGCGCGCCGAGCCCGGCCTGGTCGGCGACCCGGCGCCGGAGTCGCAGCGCCGGGGCCACGACGGCCTCGTCGGCGGCGAAGCCACTGACCGCGTGGGCGGCCACGGACACCAGTGGCGCGTCTCCCCGAGCGCGTACGGAGGTGCGGGACGAGGGGACGGGCACGACCAGGAGGGGACCGTTGTGGCGCGCCAGGACCTCGACCCCTGACCGGCAGGCGCCGACAGCGGCATCGAGGGCCCGGCCGAGGAGCTCCCCGAGCAACAGCCCGCAGTCGCGCCGACCGTCGTCCTTGTAGGCCGTCACGACCGCGGCGAGCGGCCCACCGTACGGACCACTCGCTGAGACAGGCGGGAAGCCCGAGGGGCAGGGGTCCGGATGGACCTGTCGCGGGCCCCCGAACCAGAGGCTCCGCTCGAGCGCTTCCAGGCACCCGCGGCATACAACGTCGTCAGGCTGGCCGCAGGCCGCGCAGCTGACCGGCAGGGCCAGGTCCGTGAGGGCCCTCATCGCCCCAGGCACAGGGGTGGGCGGCGCCATGTCCCCCATCGTGGCGGCGCGGTGTGTTGGCGTCGATTCGGAGGCAGAAGCCTGTGGACACGACTAGTCTGGGCCTTGGCCTGTGGACAACTGCTGGGTGCCGGGGACGCGAGACGGGAGGCGGGTATGCGGTGGTTGCCCCATCTCGCCGTCTCCACCCGGATTCGCATCGGCATCGCGCTTGTGGCTGCCATGTTCGCGTCGGTCAGCAACGACATCCTCGGAGGCCTTCCCTGGATCCTCCTGACCGTCACGCTCGACCTCGCGGCCTCGGCCCTGCCTGTGCTCAGTCCCAAGGACACTGCCACCCGCCGCATCCAGATGACCGGGCTGCTCGTCGCCGGTGCCGTGGTGGCCGGGCTCGCGATGGGTTACACCGGGCCCTGGTCGAAGATCCTGATCCTCGTCCCCGCGTTCCATGCGGGGCTGCGACTGGGTCGGCGGGGCGCCCTGGAGATCTCGGCCGTCGGCCTGGCCTCCGGCCTCGCGACCGCGTGGTGGCTGGCCCGGCTGGACCTGGCCGAGGGCCAGGCCATCCTGCTCGCTGCCATGGTCGCCCTCGTCTTCGGGCTGCTGGGAGCCTGGTCGCACCGGATGGAGGGCGTGGCGCTACCCGTCGACCCGAACGTCGCGGCTGAGGCCAGCCTGCTGCTGCGGCGCCTGCACGAGCTCGCCGACACCCTCGACACCGGCTTCGACGCCCCCGGTTCGGCCGAGATGGCCCTCCAGGACCTCAGCAACCAGATGCGCGCGGCACGCAGCGCCATCCTGGTGGGCTACGGCGACGACCCCGCCGTGCCGCTCGCGATCCGTGGGGCGGACCGCACCCCCTGGCCCGACCCGATGGAACGGGACTCGGTCCTCGCACCGGCGTGGCACCAGGGCGTGCCCACCCTCGCGCAGTGGAAGGACGACTTGGTGGCCCGCTCGGTCATCGTCGTCCCGCTCCACGACGGCGACGGCCACCGGCTCGGGCTGATGGTCGCGGACCGGCCCCTGGTCACGCCCTTCACGGAGGAGGACCTCGCCGCGGCGGGCGCGGTTGCCAGCCGGCACGCGGCCAACATCGACCTCTCCGTGCTGTTCGCCGGGTTGCGCGAGCGCGCCGGCCTGGAGGAGCGCGAGCGCCTCGCGCGCGAGATGCACGACGGGATCGCCCAGGAGATGGTGGCGCTCGGCTTCGGCATCGACGCGGTGCGTCGCAACGCGCGCGCCCAGGGCTCGCCCCTGGCCGAGGAGCTGGACGCGCTCCGAGTCGACGTGTCCCGCGTGCTGGCCGACCTGCGACTGCACATCGGCGACCTTCGCATCGCGGTGCGTCCCGACACCGGACTGGGCGCGATGATCGGTGCCCGACTCCAGAACTTCGGCTCGTCGTCAGGAGTCACGACGCGAATGCACCTGAGCGAGACCGGTTTCCGCCTGCCAGCGCACACCGAGGTGCTCATCTACCGACTCTTCCTGCGGATGCTGGCCGATGCCCGGCACTCCCTCAACGCGCAGACCGTCGAGGTGCGCCTCAACGTCGCGGCACCCAGGGTGGAGCTCTGGATGTCGCACGACGGCACGACCTCACTCACCGAACGCGACTTCGCCGACCACCCCCTCAACGGCCTGGGTGGCGAGATCTCCGTCGAGCCCTATGCGGGAGACGGAGTCTCCCTCCGCATGCGCATGCGGGCCCGCGGCGCAGCCCCCTCCGCCACGCTGTCCAACGAAAGGATCCCCCAGCCCTCATGACCATCAACGTCGTGGTGATCGATGACCACACCCTGGTCCGCGAAGCCGTCTGCAGGATGATCGACAGCGAGCCGGATCTGTCCGTGGTCGGGCAGGCCGGTGGCATCGCCGAAGGCCGCACCGTGCTGGCCCAGAGCCTGATCCACGTCCTCGTCGTGGACGTGTCCATGCCCGACGGCTCCGGCCTGGTCATGGCCAGGGCGGCGCGCGAGGCGTCCCCACGACTGGGCATCGTCGTCCTGACGATGCACAACGACGACGAGACGCTGCTCGAGGCCCTCGACCTCGGTGCGTCGGCCCTGGTCCTGAAGTCCGCCCCGTCGGACGAGGTCATCGCCGCAGTCCGTCGCGCCGCCGTGGCCCCGGACGCCTTCATGGCGACCGGCCTGGCCGAAGCCCTGCGTCGTCGCGACTCCAGTGACAAGCCACGGCTGACGCCCCGCGAGGCCGAGGTGCTGGACCGACTGGTCGCCGGCGACTCGATCGCCGCCGTGGCCAAGAAGCTCTACATGAGCGAGTCGACGGTCAAGACGCACGTGTCGAAGGTGTACGAGAAGCTGGGCGCGCACAACCGTGCCTCGGCCGTGATGTCGGCCCTGCGCCTCGGACTGGTCAAGTCCGAGTCGATCGGCCGCGGCGGCCGCTGAGCCGAGTCACCTCACACGACAGGCGGCACCGCTGAGCAGTCTCAGCAATGCCGCCTGTTGGCGTGTGGGAAGGCGAGCGCCTGCCTCAGAACTTCCCGGCGAACGCGTCCATCATGCGCATGATGCCGGGGCCGATGACCACGATCATGAGGGCCGGGAAGATGCAGAAGAGCATGGGGAACAGGATCTTGACGGGCACCTTCTGGGCCTTCTCCTCGGCCAGCTGGCGTCGGATCAGGCGCATCTGCACCGACTGCTCGCGCAACACCGAGGCGATCGGCAGACCCAGCCGGTCGGCCTGCACGAGGGAGGTGATGAAGGTCTTGACCTCCGGCACCGACGTGCGTTGGGCAAGGGAGCTGAACGCATCGCCACGTGACTTGCCGATCTGGATCTCCGACAGGACGCGGGCGAACTCGCCGGCGACCGGACCCTCGGCCGAGCGAGCGACCTGGAGCAGGGCCGCGTCGAAGCCCTGACCCGCCTCGACGCACACGGTGAGCATGTCCAGCGCGTTGGCCAGGCCCATCCGCAGCTCGTTCTGGCGCTTCAAGCCCATGTTGTAGACCAGGATGTCGGGGAGGAAGAACATGAAGGCGCCGCCACCTGCGGCGAACCCGAGGCCCCGCAGGGTCAGGTGTCCGATGGCCAGGCCGAGCAGCGCGCCGATGAAGAGCCCGAGCCCCTTGGCGCCCATGATGCGCTCGGGGGTCCACGCTGGGGGGTTGCCTGCGAGGTCGAGGCGACGGTGGATCCGGTCGGTCGTGCCCGACGGAGACAGTCGCTGAGCCAGCCGGCGCGTCTGGGCCAGCATGGGCAGCGCCAGCCGCTCCATGGCAGGCAGCTCCTCGCGGGCCACCTCGTGCGGGTCGAGCTGACGTTCGATGATGGCGAGCGATCGCGCCACACCGGTGGTCTGGCCGCTCCCCAGGGAAAAGGCGAGCACCAGGGTCATGAGGGCCATGAAGACGGCTCCAACTCCAATGATGAGCAGCATCCTCAGACCTCCACGTCCACGACTTTTTTCATCCAGAAGACGCCGATCGCCATGGCGGTCAGCCCCACTGCCGACATGGCCCAGCCCATCGGCTTCGTCCAGAGCAGGGACACGTACAGGTAGTTGACCTTGAGCATGTAGAAGAAGAGGCCGATGGGAAGACCGATCAGGATGTATGCCGACAAGCGGCCTTCCGCCGACAGCGCCCGGACGTGCCGCTTGAGCTCTTCGCGCTCCCTGAGGGTCTTGGCCGTCGTCCTGAGCGTCTCGGCGAGGTTTCCGCCGACCTGACGCTGGATGTTGATGGCCAGGGCGGTCCAGCGCATGTTCTCGCTGTCCATCCGCTCGCCCACCCGCTCGAGCGCGTCGCTGATCTCCGAGCCGATGCGCGTCTCCGCGAGCGCCCTGGAGAACTCCTTGGCCGACGGCTCGGAGGCGTCCTTGGCGATGGCATCGACCGCCTGGGCCAGGGAGAACCCGGTGCCCAGGCTGCTCGCTGCCAGCATCAGCAGGTCGGGGAGCTGGTTCTCGAACTTCTTCGCCCGACGCTTGGCCAGGAAGCGCAACACGAAAGCCGGCAGGAAGTACCCCACGACGAAGCCGAGGACGATCGCCAGGATGGTCGCGATGGTGCCCCCACGGAAGAGGATCACCGAGCCACTGATGGCCACCACCAGGGCGACCAGCCGCAGGACCCACCACTCCCCTGCCCTCAGCGGCAGGTCTGCCCGGGTGATCAGCGACATGGTCTTCGTGGTCGAGTCACGACCCTCCATGACGCGCTCGCCCAGGCTCACCAGACCCTCGGACAGTGCACTGGGGGACGCCTTGGCGGCGGTGGCGGACATGACGGTCGGCCCCGCGACGTACTGCTCGATGCCGGCGACCCGGCTGCGCCGACCGCCGGTCGGGGTCCTCATGACGAACGCCATCGCCAGGCCGATGATGCCGACGAAGATCGCGACCAACCCCGCCATCAGCAGCGGCGAGAGGCCACCGGGACCGGAGAACTTCGGGGCAGCGGCCTGAGCGGCAGGAGCGGCATCGGAGGTGGGGGTCTGCTGCACGACCGGTGCAGGTGCCCCGAAGTCGAGGGCAGCGTTGGCTGTGAAGGGCTTGCCGTCGGCGACTCCGGTCAGGACGAGGTCCTGCTTCGCGCTGGCGATGCCCTTGCCGTCCACGGTGAAGTTCACCTGGGAGTCCAGCGCCTTCGCGGCAGCGTCGAAGGCAGCACGCACCGCCGCGGCATTGCCCGCGGCGGCCACCGTTCCGCCACCTGCGGACGCGAAACCGGCGAGGACGGTGTTGTCGCTCTCCCCCGTCTTGAAGCCGACGACTTCGGCGCGCACTCCGCTGGCCCGCAGGGCTGCCGTCGCGGACGCCTTGGTCGCCTTGGAGCTGGCGGTGTCGCCACCATCACTGAGCAGGATGATGCTGCGGTCGGCGTAGGGCCCCATGGCGCGGGCCGCGATCGCCACGGCGTCGTAGAGCGTCGTCTCGCCGCGTGAGCGGAGCGCATTGACGGACTTCTGGACCGTCGCGCGGTTGAGGGTCGGCGCGACGTCGACACCTGCGGTGCCGGCGAATGACACCAGCCCGACGGCGACATCCTTGGGCGCCTCGGCGAGGAAGGCACTCACCGCCGAACGAACGGTCTCCATCCCGGTCTCACCCATGGACCCGCTGGTGTCGACGACCAGCATCGTCGCCCGCTTGGTGGCGGCGACCGGCACCACGGTGATCGGCACCTCACGTCCCGCGAGCGTGGCCTTGAGACTCGCGGCCTCGATCGAGCCGGTGCCCTTGGCGCCACGCACGGTGAGCACCCCGGAGACGGTCGTTCCGGTGACCTTGGTCGAGCTGACCGACGCCGGGTTGTCCTGGGCCGCACCGGCGGACGTCGCCGTGACGGTCAGGCCCAGGAGGGCCACCGCCGCGATGCCCAACGTCACCGTCGGACGGATGTTGATGCGCACCTACATGCCCCTCACGAAGATGTCCGCCGCCAGGGTGATGCCCTGGTCCACGAGGTCCTGGGTGAACTTGGGACGGAGTCCGGTGCTGACCAGCGAGCCCCGGAACCGGCCCTGTTCGTCCCGTCCCGCGCTGTAGTCGAAGGTGAACAGGTCCTGCATGGTGATGACGTCGGTCTCCATGCCGGCAACCTCGGTGATGGCGACGATCCGGCGGGATCCGTCCTTCATACGAGCCTGCTGGATGATCAGGTCCACGGCGCCGGCAACCTGCTCGCGGATGGCACGCACCGGCAGGTCGACGCCCGCCATGAGCACCATGGTCTCCAGTCGGGAGAGGCTGTCGCGCGGGGTGTTGGCGTGAACGGTCGTGATGGAACCATCGTGACCGGTGTTCATGGCCTGGAGCATGTCCAGCGCGGCGCCGTCACGGACCTCACCGACGACGATGCGGTCAGGACGCATACGCAGGGAGTTCTTGACGAGCTCGCGGATGGCGATCTCGCCGCGACCCTCGACGTTGGACGGTCGCGCCTCCAGCCGCAGGACGTGGTCCTGCTTCAGCTGCAGCTCGGCGGCGTCCTCGATCGTGATGATCCGCTCGTCGTCGGGGATGAACGAGGAGATCACGTTGAGCAGCGTCGTCTTGCCCGAGCCGGTACCTCCCGAGATCACGATGTTCCGGCGACCCTTGACGCAGGCGATCAGGAAGTCGCGCACCCGAGGGGTGAACGTCCCGAACGCGATCAGGTCCTTGTCCGTGAACGGGTCCGTGGAGAACTTTCGGATCGTCAGCATCGCGCCGTCGATGGCGATCGGCGAGATCACGGCGTTGACACGGGAGCCGTCAGGCAGTCGGGCGTCGACCAGTGGGCTGGCCTCGTCCACGCGTCGGCCGACGCGAGCGACGATCTTGTCGATCGTGCGGCGCAGGTGCGCCTCGCTGCTGAAGTGGGCCTCGACGGGGTAGAGCTTGCCAGCCCGCTCGACGTAGATCCGGTCAGGTCCGTTGACCATGATCTCGGTGATCTCGCTGTCGCGGAGCAGTGGCTCCAGGGGACCGTGACCCAGGATTTCGTCGGCCACCTCCTGCGCGATGCGGGTGCGGTCTGCCAGCGAGAGCGGGGTCTCCTCGGAGTCCATCACCTCCTGCAGGGTGTGGCGGACCTTGCTCTCGAGCTCGCTCTGGTCCAGGTGCGGGTCGTAGAGCTGGGGCCCCAGGGAGTCGAGCAGGGCCTGGTGCACGCTGGCCTTGACTGCTGCGAACGGGTCAGCGATGCGGAGCTTCTCGCCGTGGGCTGCCGGTGCGTTGTGCGAAGCCGCGGCGCTCTGCTGCTGCTGGCCGCGACGGACACTCTCCAGCCGGTCGGCGAGGCTCATCGCTTACCTCCACGTGAAAGGGACCAGCGCTCGTTGCGGCGCTTGGGCTGCCCGGCGCCGCCTTCGTCCGACAGCACGCCGGCTCCGTCCCGCTGGCGCAGGTACTCGTCGGCCAGGTGGCGGAACGCGACGCTGACGGGGTGCTTGGGGTCGTCGAGGACGATGGCCACGCCACGGTTGACCGACGCCGGCACCGCGGTGCTGCTGGGCACGCTCACGGCAATCTCCTGCTTGATGGCGGTGACGACGTCTTCCGCCCGCAGGCCGACCTTGGCGTCCGAGCGGTTGAGCACGACCAGTCGCGAGTCCTTCGGGTTGCCCAGGAGGTCGAGCGTGTCGAGGGTGAGGCGCAGGTTCTTTACCGCCGGGATGTCCAGGGTCGCGATCAGCACCAGCAGGTCGCTGTTGTCGAACGCGGCCAGGACGTGCTCGGTGAAGGCCGGTGGCGTGTCGATCACGACGTAGTCGTAGGCGCGACGCGCGACGCGCAGCGCCTCGGCGATCAGGGTGCCGGGCACCCTGTCGGCGTCGCTGGGCTCGGCCGGCGCGCACGCGGCATCGAGGCCGGACTCGTGGTGCGTCACGATCGACCTCAGGCCCGCCTCGTCCAGGTGGCCGGCCATGCTGATCAGGTCGGAGATGGAGTTCTGCGGGAGCATCTGGAGGCTGATCCCGACGTCGCCGAAGGCAAGGTCGAGATCCACCACGAGCACCTTGGCCCCCGTGGACGCGAGGTAGGCGCCGAGGTTGGTCGAGAAGGTGGTCTTGCCGACCCCACCCTTGGCCGAGAAGACGGTGATGATCCGACCCTCGCGGGTTGCGTCGGTGCTGTAGCCCGTGACCTTCTGCGACAAGTCCCGACTGCGCCGGGCTGCATCGGCAAGGCCGGTGAGGTCGTCAGCTGCGAGGACCTCCCGGACGCCGGCGCGCAGCGCCTGGGCGAGAACCGTCACGTCCACCCGGCGACGGAGCAGGATCACCCCGAGGTCCGGACGCTCGACCCGGCACTGCTCGGCGAGGTCGCAGGCAGCCGGCATGTCGACCTCTGGGCCGATGACGATCAGGCGGTCATCGGGGTGGTCCAGCATGGCGCGGTTGACGGCGGCAGCGTTCTCGACGCGGACCAGGTTCCCGCCGACGGCAAAGCCGAGCCGGTCCGGCGCCGTGGGGTCGGTGTCCCAGAGGATCGTCATCGCAGGGCGCCGGAGAGGTCGAAGAGGTTGAGGTCGGTGACGATCTTGAGGCCGTCCATCTTGAGGTCGCTGCCGCGGAGGGCGGCGTAGAGGTTGCCGTTGTTGATCCCGTGGATCAGCCTGGCCGCCTCGGCCGGCGTCACACCCACGGTGACGAGGAAGCTCGGGGCCGTCGACTCTGCGGTGCCCTTGTCGGTTGCCGAGTCCTGCTTGGCGTTGCCCGGGTTGAGGGCCGTCTGCCCCATGCCGATGACGAGGACATCGGGGAGCAGCAGGCTGGTTCCCTGGACGTCGGCCTCGTTGAGGGCCTTGGACTTGGAGTCGTCGCCGATCGCCTTGATCTTGTAGGAGGTGAAGATGGCGATGTGGGTGCCGGGCGTGACGAACGTGCCGACGCGAGCCGGGTCGCTGAGCTCGACGGAGACGGCCACCTTCCCGGCCGGCACCTCGATGGCCTTCTCGCCCACGGGGGTCACACCGAAGCGGGCGGAGGTGATGAACTCACCGGCCTGGATGTCGCTGAGGGCGATCAACGGGCTGTTCGCGTCGGTCACCTGGCTGAGGGCTCCTGCCGGCGCGCCCTTGGCAGCCACGGTGGTCTGCTCGATCAGTCCCTCGCGGTTGGCGTCCTTCAACGTCGTGCCCGCAGGAACGACCTTCTTGGCGTAGTAGACCAGCGTTGGCTGCTGGGCCGAGACCGCCCTGGCGTCGGCGCCACGCACGTACAGCATGACGGAGACGACCCCGACGAGGGCCACGACTGCGGCGACGATGATGGCGAGGAACCTGCGTCCCATGATGAGGGCCTGTCTTTCGTTTCGATCGTTGGGTGTTCAGCCGAGAAGGCGTGGGGTGTCCAGCCGGGGAGGCGTGGTGTGGTCAGCCGAGGAGGCTGATCGTCTTGGGGCCGGCGTTGCCACCGGACGGGTCCGGAGTGCCGCCAGGGAGAAGGGGCGCAACGTACCAGCCCCACAGGCAGCCCTGGCTGTCCTTGGTGCAGCCGACCGTGACGTTGCCGCTCGAGTCCGTGATGACCGGGTCGTAGCCGTTGAAGAGCTTGTTGGCCGCGTTGCCCTCGAAGTCCACGCCGGCCAGGTAGAAGCCGGCGATGCCCGCGAGCGTGTACGTGGTGCCCTGGCCGGTACCCGAGCTCGACTGGGCGATCGGGATGTAGACGATCGAACCCACCTTGAGGGGCAGGATGTCAGCGCACCCCTGGCTGGAGGACACGCCGCCAGTCCCTCCGATGACTCCGTTCAGACCCTCCGCGACACACGTGCTGTTCGAGTCGCCCGCCTGGTCGAGCCACCCGAAGTTACCGGGGGTGTACTGGCCCGGCCCGGACTTGCCGCAGTTCGCTGAGCCGGCTGTGGGGTCGGTCATGATCTGGATCGTGGCCACCTGGGCGGAGTCGACGACGCTCGGGATCTTGGGCAGTGGGTTGGCGCCCAGGCTGGCGGCCGGGGTGTACGGCGGCAACGGAGGGAACGACGTGCCGCCGCTCGTCGCGGCCTGCCAGGCACAGAGCGACTGGATGATGGGGATGACCTTCAGCGGGTCGTACCCTGCCGTGAATCCCACCTGGGAGCAGGCCTGCACCTCGACACCGCTCGACTGGCCACTCAGCGCCTTGGCGAAGGAGTAGGGCAGGATCGTGCCACCGCCGACCTCACGGGTGCGGGTGTAGGCACGCACCCACTTCGCGGGCATGGTGGCGGGAGCGACACAGTCCGTGAGCGACGTCGTCAGCGCGGGACAGGTGGGCAGACCCGTTGCGGTGCCGCAGATGGCCGGGTTGCCGTCAGCACGGGAGATCGAGGTCGTGCCGTCCATGGCGTTGCCGTTGGCCAGGTTCTGGCGCTTGGTGGCGTCACCGGCGAGGCAGCTGGCCAGCTTGGCACAGTCGATGGCCACTGACAGCGCCACTGCATCTGCGCCGTTCTGGAGCTGTTGCCGCTCGCTCTTCATGTGACCGAGGTCGACCGTCAGGGCGGCACAGCCGAGCAGGACACCGGTCCCGAACAGGACGACGACGATGATGGCGACGGCGCCGCGTTCGCGGCGCGCACTCAACCAGCGTGGGGTGTGTCGCATCCTCAGCCTCCGCATCTCATCTGGGCCGTCTCGGTGTAGTCCTTGCCGGCGCCGCCCTGCCACAGGATGCCGCTGAAGTGGAACGTCACGGCTACTGCCGCGTAGTCGTTGGCATTGGGACACATCGTGACGACGGCGGTCATGTTGCCGGCCATCGGGTTGGCCCCAGCGAGCTCGGCCCGGCTCTTGGCCTGGGCGCTCGTGTAGTTCGGGGCGAGGGCGGCGAGCCGCACACCCTCGCGGGCACCTTGCTGGGCGGCGATGATGCCGCTGAAGATGCGGGAGAAGTCGATGATTCCGAAGACGAGAGCGATGAGGACGGGGAGCACGATGGCCATTTCCACCGCAGCGGCTCCCCGCTCTCGACCTCGCTTGATGTTGCGCATGGTTGTCACAACCACCAGTTGACCGAGGTGAACAGGGCCAACACCTTGTCGCCGGTCAGGGCGACGGTTGCCACGATGACGGCGGCAATGAGGGCCATCAGCAAGCCGTACTCGACGGCGGTTGCGCCACGCTCCACGAAATGCTGACGGCTGATCCTCATCACGTCGACTTCCTCAGACTGCGGTGTTGACRGTYGTGAACGCGYYGTTGATCTTGCCACCGAGGGTGGCRACSACRGCSACGATGACGGCSGCGATSARGGCSACSAGSAGGCCGTACTCRACRGCSGTSGCGCCACGCTCAGASGTGCGGGCGTGGAAGATGGTGGTGTGGAGCTTTGCGAGCTGCTTGGTCATTTTTCATCCCCTGACTTGATTGACGCCTCGATGGACTGCGAGTGGCATCCCGCGGCTCAGACCACTGCGGTACTGCGCCGAGGTAGAGACTGCCGTTTGCGGGGCCTGCGCCACATCGGCTGTTGGGGTCCAACGCCGCTGGCTGATGGTCGACGGCTGCATCGTCCGAACGGTGGATGGCACCCCGGGGGTGGGGCGCTATGCGAATGGAGCGTCGCGGCGCGTCGCCGAGCTCGCGGCGGCCTAGGTCACCTCGCGGCGACCACCAGGTCGGTGCCCTCGCCGACCCGCTGCCACCTGCTGCCGGCGCGGATGAGCACCTGGTGCTTGTCGTTTGTCACGACCAGTCCACGCTCCCCGTTGACCGTCGTAATCGACTGTGCCCCAGCGATATCCGGCCCTGCGGCTATCGCCCCACCCAGGGGGACCAGCCACGGCCGGACCACCTGTGAGGGCGTCAGCCGGCCCAGGACCGCCAGGGTGGCGTCGTCCACCCACACGAGGTCGCGGGCCAAGGTCAGGGTCGGCGCCAGTCGGAGCGGCTCCGCAAGCGAGGCCGGCAGCCCGTTCGGTTGCCGCACGACCCCGGCCACGTCCACGCGTGGGTCCGTGCCGTCCCCCTTGGTGGTGATGACCGCGAGGCGCTGCCCGTCGGGCGAGAGCCGCAGGCTCACCACCGACCGGTCTGCGAGCCAGTCGACAGCCACGACCCGGGGCAGTGCCTTGGATGCGTCCGCCGGGTCGGCAGCGGCATTGATGGCCCAGACCTTGGTCGTGCCGTTGCTTCGACCCGCGACCCAGAGGACGTCCTCACGGTCGTAGGTCGGCCGGGTCAGCCGCGTGCCGGGCGAGACGAGCTGCACCTGGCTGTTGCCACGCCACCGCGCCAGCTGGGCGCGGTCGCCTCCGACGGCCGCGACCTCCTGACCGTTGCGGGACATGGCCAGATAGGCCCACCCCGGTTGCACCGCGGGCAGCGTTGCCGTCTCGGGCGGCGGGGTCCGCTCGACCGAGTCGCCCACGTCATCGGGATCCACGGGGACCAACGCCGTCCCGACGCGTAGGAGGGGCTTGACGACCGGGTCGGACGGGGTGGGGAAGCCCAGAGCCGACAGCGAGTCGACCGTGCTCTCGCCATTGGGCATCTGCAGGTCGGCGCCCTCGAGCCTCAGCGCGACGCGTTCGACGCCGGGCGCCTGGGTGACCGTTGCGAGGAACTGGGCACCGAGGTTCTGGCGTTGGCCGGGGTCGTTGCCCAGCCGGGTGGCCGCGAGGTCGACTTTCGCCGTCCCCGAGTCGATGGTGACCGCATCGACCGCCAGTTGCGTCCCTGAGGGGATGTCGGTCCTGACTGCTCCCCTGAGGTAGCTCGGCACCCCGGTGAGCAGCGACCTGGCCAGCCTGGTCGCCAGCCCGGTGCCGAGCGGCAGCCAGCGGACGTCCGGCACCAGTCGGTGGTCGCCGGCGGACACGTAGTAGATGCGGAACGGGTCGTACAACCGGTCGAGGTCGGCTCGGCTCAGCCAGGTGCCGAAGTTGTCCGGCATCGTGCTGATCCGCCACTCCCCACTCGATCGGGACAGTCCGAAGGTGACCTGCACGCGCGAGCTCGGGGGCAGCTCCTGATAGCGACCCGAACCGTCGATCCGCGCGATGGCGTTGGCGACAGCCGTGACGGTGTTGTCGGAGGACGGCGTGTAGGTCAGCTCGGAGTCGGAGCCGAAGACGACGACGGACGAGTCCGGCCGCCAGGAGCCCTGGGGCCCGGACCCGAGGTAGGACCGCGCCGCCTGGTATCCGTCGTCACTGGCTGCGGCGGCCCTGATGAACCCCTGCACCACCTGCTGCGGCGAGGACCCCGGCGCCACCGGGTTGACCTCCACCCGCACCTCGTTCTCCTGCACCGAGCCGACCTCGAGCCCGGGCTGGATGGTCGAGCTGGTGGACAGCCCCCCGCACGCGCCGACGGCGAACACACCACACACGGCCAGGCTCGCGGCATACCGGCGCCTCATCGGGGACTCCACGGCGCGGTGGGGGTATGCCGCGTGCTCGCCACGGGGGGCGACGCGCCATCCTGCGTGGAGACGCCGGCCGGCCGCGCGGCCGCAGCCGGCGGCTCGGGCACGTCGCTCGGCCGCAGCGGCAGTGGCGCCTCGACGATCGGCCGGTCGGCGTGCCGGGGCAGGGTGAGCCGGAAGCAGGACCCCTCCCCCGGTTCGCCCCATGCCTGGAGCCAGCCGTCGTGGAGCCGGGCGTCCTCCAGCGAGATGGCCAGGCCAAGGCCGGTCCCTCCGGTGGTGCGGGCGCGGGCCGGGTCGGCACGCCAGAACCGGTTGAAGACCAGCGCACCCTCACCGGGGCGCAGGCCGACGCCGTGGTCGCGCACGGTGACGGCAGCCGCGCTCTCGTTGACGGCGATGGCGATCTCCACGGGGCGACCCTCCCCGTGCTCGAGGGCGTTGACCACCAGGTTGCGCAGGATGCGTTCGACGCGACGGGCGTCGACCTCGGCGTCGCACCGCCCGTTCGAGGTCACAGTGACGGCGCTGCCCCAGCGGTCGGCGATGGGCTGGGCCGACTGCACCGCCCGCGAGACCGTTGCCCGCAGGTCGGTGACCTCGGAGTCGAGGGCCGCCGCTCCCGCGTCGAACCGGCTGATCTCGAGCAGGTCCGCCAGCAGCTCCTCGAACCGGTCGAGCTCGTTGTGCAGCAGCTCGGCCGAGCGGGAGACCGCGGGGTCGAACCCCCTGCGGGAGTCGTGGATCAGGTCGGCGGCCATCCGGATGGTGGTCAGGGGCGTGCGCAGCTCGTGCGAGACGTCCGAGACGAACCGCTGCTGAACCCGGGAGAGGCCTTCCAGCTGGCGGATCTGGGTCTGCAGGCTGTCGGCCATCTCGTTGAAGGACTTCGCCAGGCGGGCCAGGTCGTCCTCACCGCGCGCTCGCATGCGTTCGTTGAGTCGCCCCGACGACAGCCGCTCGGCGACCACGGCGGCACGGCGGACCGGGCTGACGACCTGCCTGGTGACGACCCAGGCGATGACGCCGACGAGGAAGACCAGGGCCAGTCCACCGATGAGGAACGTGCGGGTGATGAGGTCGAGGGTCGCCTGTTCGCGCTGCATCGGGAACACGGCGTAGAGGTCGTACTTCCCCGCGAGGGGCACCTCGACCTGTGAGCCCACGATGACGGCCGGGACGTCCCCGCCGCTCTTGGGGTCCGTGATGCCGATCAGCATCACCTGTTGGCGACGTGGGTCGGCGCGCACCGCCTCGCGCAGCGAGATCGGGACCACCGGGAGCCCCACCCGTCCACTGGAGAGCGTCTGCACCGACGTGTTCGACGTGTTGTCGAGGCTGCGGGTCATCACGAGGTAGCGCTCGTTGTCGCCCCCCGGAGAGGCAGCGCTCTGGACGGCCTGCCGCGCCAGCAGGTTGAGGTCACCCTCGCTGCTCGTGCGGTCGCTGTTGTCGAAGCTCCCCTGCACCTCGGTCGTCAGCCGGGAGGCCTCGAGCTTGGCCGACTCGATCCGGTCCTGCTCGAGACCGTCGGAGATGGACGAGAAGAGGTAGGAGCCGAGGAGCAGGACCACTGCGAAGCCCAGCAGCATCGTGGAGGTCACCACCCGGAACTGCAGGGACGCCCGCCACAGGTGCGCCAGCAACCGCACCCAGACCGTCAGCCGGCGTCGAGCTCGCCCCAGGATGGCGCGGACAGCGCGCAGCCCTTGGGCGCGGTGGTCGGACAACCGCGGTGTCGGCGTCCGACCAGGCCTCGGACGGGCCGACTCGGACATGGCTAGTTCGGGCCGGCCTTGTAGCCGACGCCGCGCACCGTCACGACGATCTCGGGGTGCTCGGGGTCGTGCTCGATCTTGGAGCGCAGCCGCTGCACGTGGACGTTGACCAGCCTGGTGTCGCCTGCGTGGCGGTAGCCCCACACCTGCTCGAGGAGCACCTCGCGGGTGAAGACCTGCCACGGCTTGCGGGCCAGGGCGACGAGGAGGTCGAACTCGAGCGGCGTGAGGGACAACGCAGTGACGTCCCGCTTGACCGAGTGGCCTGCCACGTCGATGACGAGGTCGCCGATCTCGAGCCGCTCGGGCTCCGGTTCGTCGCCGCGACGCAGCCGCGCCCTGATGCGCGCGATGAGCTCCTGCGGCTTGAACGGTTTGACGACGTAGTCGTCGGCGCCGGACTCCAGCCCCACGACCACGTCGACGGTGTCGGTGCGCGCCGTGAGCATGACGATGGGGACCCCCGACTCGGCCCGGATCCGGCGGCAGACCTCCATGCCGTCCAGACCGGGCAGCATCACGTCGAGCAGGACCAGGTCGGGTCGGCTGTCACGGAAGGCCCCCAGGGCCCCGGCCCCGTCGGCCACGTGGGACACCTCGAGTCCCTCGTTGCGCAGGACGATGCCGAGCATCTCCGCCAGCGCCAGATCGTCATCGACGATGAGCACGCGACCCTTCACCTGCGTCAACCCTCTTTCCAGCAGTCAGCAATGATTTCCCCCGAATCATCACACACGCAACGCGGGAGGTGTCCGAGCCACGAGCCTCACCGCGGACTTTCGCGGACGAACAGGTGCCAGTCACCGATGACCCGGGCCGTGCGCCACGTCGGGTCGGCCTCCACCAGCGCCATCGCTGGGCGACCCTTCTCGACGGCCACGACATCGGCCGAGTCCCACGCCCGTCGACCGGCGGGGTCGCCGGCGAGGAAGTCCAGGTAGACGGCCTGGTCCGCGGGGGCGAAGGCATCGATCGGGTCGCTGACCCAGACAGTGAGCCCGTCGGCCGCCAGCTGCTCGACTCCCGGTTCGGTGGCCAACACCACACCGTCGTCACCGGCCAGGTCGCGCACGGCCGACACCACCGGGCCGGGCACGTAGCCGGGCACCGCTTCCTTGGTCGCGAGAGCCGCCGTCCACACGGCCACCGCGAGGAGCGACCAGATCAGCCAGGGCACAGGGCGGGGGCGCCGCAGGTCGACCCGGGGCGACTCGTCGCCCAGGGTCGACCGCTCAGCGTCGGAGGTGCCCGTCACGAGGAGGAAGAGCCCCAGGGCGAGCCAGACGCCGTTGCGCGCGGCGATCAGCGTCGCGATCACGAGCAGGCCCGCGACGACGTACTCCCACGCGGCCCGTCGCGACCTCAGGAACAGGACCAGCACCACCAGACCGGCACCGAGCAGCAGGGCATCGAAGGGGCGCCGCGGATCCGGAGCGGACCACAGCTCGGAGCCCCGCTTGGCGGCCTCGTTGGAGAAGACGCCGACGTAGTAGTGGAACGTGCCGAGCCCTGCGGGGGTGAGGAACAGGGCGCCGAGCGTGGTGACGCCCACGGCGATGGTCTCTGCCGGGCGCCGGTGGAGGCGGCTGACCAGGAGGTGGCAGCCCGCGACCGCAACGCCGACGAGCACCGCGCCGTGCAGGTTCGCCCAGACCGCCACCAGCACCGGGAGCAGCCAGATGCTGCGCGTCGGCCGCTGCGCCTGCCGTGTGAGGATCACCATGAGCACGGCAAAGGGCACGAGGGAGAGCATCTGCAGCCGCACGACCACCAGCGCCTGGAGGGACATGGTTGCCACCAGGAGCATCACGCCTGCGACTCTCGCGTCCCGCGCCCCACGACGCAGCGCAGTCACGGCGAGCAGGAGCAGGGCCGCAAAGCCCATGGCTCCCTGCAGGGCGAGCAGTCCACGATCGCCGGCACCGGTGGCGGCGGCGAAGAGCAGCTCGGCCAGGACCGGCACGTTGTGCCATCCCGCGGAGGGGGCCGCAGCGAAGGGGATGTGGTGCGGGATGCTGCCCGTGTCGACGATGTGCCTCCCGAGCGCGACGACCCAGAACGCGTCGGCCCCCACGATGGCCTGCCACGCGGAGAATGCCGTGACCGCCGACAGCGCGGCGAAGGTGCGCCACGACCAGCCCAGGGCGCTGGCCGAGTCCCGGGCCAGAGGTCGAAGGGTGCTCACGGGCCCAACACTGGCAGAGGCGTCACTTGAGGACCGAGAGGATCGAGGAGTAGTCATCGGTCCAGTCCACCCTCCGCCCGGTGAGCGGCTCCCATCCCCGGCTCGCGGCAAACGGAGCGAGCCGGTTCTCGTCGGACGACATGACCACCCACGTGCTCCGGGTGGCTCCGGGGCCGTCGCCCTTGGTGGCCACCCGAGCGGCCCACCCGAGCGACGCGGCGCTGCCGGTCAGGACGGGCGCGAGGTCGAAGACCCTGTTGCTGATGTGGACGACGAGCAGTCCTCCTGGCCGCAGGCTGTTCGCGTAGACGCGCATCGCCTCCTCCGTCAGCAGGTGCACCGGGATGGCGTCGGAGCTGAAGGCATCGAGCACGAGGAGGTCCAGCGAACGGGGCGCCAGCTTGGCCACTTCGAGGCGGCCGTCGCCCACCACCACGTCGACGTGTGCGGCCGAGTCCGAGAGGTAGGTGAACATCCGCGGGTCGCGGGCGATGGCGACGACGGCAGGGTCGATCTCGATGAAGGTGAAGCGCTGCCCCTGCGCTCCATAGGCCGCCAACGTGCCCACCCCCAGGCCCACCGCCCCGACGTCGGCGATCCCCGGGGTCGCGAACACGTCGCCCAGCGGGCCGGTGCGCGCGTAGTAGGTGGTCGGCTCGCCGCGCTGACCGCCCAGCCACTGCGTGCCGTGGACGGTGGTGCCGTGGGCGAACTCGTGCTGGCCCTCGCTCTCGGACACGCGGTAGCTGCCGAAGAAGGTGCGCCGATGGTCTAGGGATCCCTGGTCCAGCTTCACCTCGACCCCCACGAACGTGAGCAGCAGGACGACGGCCACGACCATCCTCCGCGTCGACAGCAGCCACCCCGCCAGGGCAGCCAGGGCCAGTCCCACCAGGGCGAGCGCCATGGAGTCTGCCCACCGACTGATCACCAGGCCGAGGGCCGCCGCACCGACCAGGGCGCCGAGCACGACACCGGCCCTGCGCAACGCCCACCCCGCCGCTGACGCTGACGCCGGCGTTGAGTCCGCCACGGACGCCGCCACGGACGCCGACTGGTCGGCACGAGACGGGGGAACAGCCTTGCCGATGAGCAGGAGGGGCACCAGTGCCGCGACGATCGGGTACTCGAGGACGCGGTCGAAGACCAGGGGCGCGAGCATGCCGTTGAGCAGTCCACCCAGCGCTCCGCCTCCCGCCACCACCAGGTAGAAGTGCGTGAGGTCACCCACCGCCGGACGGTCTGCCGCAAGTCGCGCGTGGGCGACGAACGCCACCAGCGCCAACATCACCATGTTGAGCACGACACCGAGCAGGATGGGGGTGCGAGCCTGCATCATCGCGGCCGCCGCGGCGAGGACCGTGCTCGCCACCGCCAGCCGAACCACAGCCGCCGGAACGTGGCGTGAGGTGCGGCCGAACGCGATGACGAAGGTGGCGAGGTAGATCGCGAGTGGTACCACCCAGAGCAGCGGGATGGGGGCGATGTCGGTGCTCACGTGGGCCGTGACGGCCAACATCATCGCGGACGGCAGGAAGGCCCAGAGGGCCCACTGCCCCTCGCGTCGTAGTCGAGCCCTGGGGCGTTCCGGCCGGGGAGCGGCCTCAGCGGGCGGCGACCCTGCGGGACCGACGCGACCGCGGCTGACCGACAGGCGGGTGAGGCCGGCGCACGTTGCCGTCAGCACGACGAACCCCACGAACCCCCACGACCACCACGTCCGCTGCTGGGCCAGCGAGAGGTGTGGCTCCACGATGAACGGGTAGGCCAGCAGCCCACCGAAGCTGCCGAGGTTGCCGGCGGCGAACAGGAAGTACGGGTCGTCAGCACGCGGCCCGCCGGTCCACGAGTACCACCGCTGCAGGAGCGGCCCGGCGGTGGAGATGACGAGGAAGGGCAGCCCGATCGTGGCCAGGAGGACCCTCAGGAGCCAGAGCACCGGCGAGGCGGTGGCGCTGGGCGCGGCATCTGGCGGGAGGGCGATCGGTAGCACCGCGAGGGGGGCCAGCAGCACGAGGACGTGCACCGGGGGCTGCCAGGCCGGTCCGAGGCGCCGGGTCGTGGCGTGGGAGTAGGAGTAGCCGAGCAGGAGGAGCACCTGGAAGAACAGGCTGCTCGTGCTCCACACGGTGGCCGATCCACCGAAGGACGGCAGGACCAACCGCGCCACCATCGGCTGGACCACGAACAGGAGCGCGGCGCCTGCGAAGGCGGTGAGCGTGAAGACGCAGACGAGCACGATCTCCCGGGGTCGACCGGCGGGTCGACCGGCCCGCCGACCGGCCCGCCGCACGACCGGTCGGGATGACTTCACAGCATCGAGTTGCGGCACCTTCATGGCATCAAGGGCGTCGTGCTCGTGACGGCCAGCGAAGCGCCGACCCAGAAGTACTGACAGACGAGGCCGGCCGCAGCCGCCAGCCCCACTGCGCACCACCGCGCGCGGCTCAGACCATTCGGTCCGGGACTCCCGACCACGAGCAGGCCCAAGGTGGGGGCCAGCAGGAGGTAGCGCAGGATCCCGGTGTGCATGGGGGTGAACGTCAGCAGGAACAACGGATAGGCGATCGCCCAGGTGCGCAGCTCCAGGCCCCAGCCTGAGCCCAGCGTGCTCAGGGTGCTCAACACGAGGAGGCCGGCTATCAGGAGCACGAGGACCAGCCCCGTGGCGCCGGCGGCCTTGAAGGCGGACGCGAACCATCCGAAGCGATACTCACCGGCCAGCATCGACGTGCGCTGGAATCCCTCGTTGTGACCGAGCACGACCGAGGCGATGGCTGACCACAGGAAGGTGCTGCCGACGGCGACCGCACACAGCAGCGCAGGCGCGACCGCACGCCGACCCCGGAGGGCACCGAACCCCTCGCGGCGGACGCGTTCGGCGATCTGGACGGCCACGACCACGGCCAGGACGGGGGTGATCAGGCGCGTCATCGCCAGGGCGGAGACCGGCGCGATCGCCAGCAGGTACCGCTGGTGCTGGATCGCCCAGAGAGCCAGACCGAGGAACAGCATCCCCAGCGCCTCGCTGTAGGCAGCCTGGAACAACGGGGCGGTGACGAAGGTGCAGGCCAACAGGGTCCCGGCGGTCGCCAGGGCGCGGCCACCCGCGCGGTCCAGCACGCGGAACCACACGACCATCGCCAGGGCACCCGCGACGACGTTGACGACAGTCATCGACCAAGCGAACGACAAGCCCGTGACTGCCATGACGGCGCGCACGACCATCGGGAACCCGGGCGGGAAGGCCCAGGTCCACATCGTGGTGAAGCGTTCGGTGGCGGACTCGCTGCCCGTGGGGACCTGGTAGCCGTCCGTGGCGATCGCCTGGAACCACTGTCCGTCCCAGTTCGTCACGACGCCGAGGTAGCCCGGGTCGGCCGGGAGCTCCTGATAGACGAAGTACGGGGGGAACCCGTTGCGGACGATGTCCGGAAAGGTGTCGAAGCCCACTGCGATCTGGGACTTCGAGGCCACGGCGATGAACACGAACGCAGCAACGCGCGTCAGGAGGAAGACACCCAGCGGCCAGTACCACGAGAAGCTCGCACCCCTCCACGCCCTGACCGACGGGGCTGTCGTGGCGCGAGCCTCGCTGACGGCGGTCATGGTGGGGTGTCCTCGGGAGCGGCAGACAGTGACCGACGCAGTATGTCCGTTTTGACGTGGGCGCGCCGCTCCGCGGCTGGGCGGCTCATCCGTTCAGTCATCATCGCCTGGCCATTGGACCCACAGGACTGTCGCGACTAGGCCGGCGCCTGCGACGGCGCCAGCGCCGGGGCGTGACCGTCCTGGACGTTCTGGACGTCCTCGACGTAGAACCAGTCACCGCCCACGTCCGTGAGGGTCGCCCCGGCAGGAGCCCCAGCGACGGCCTGCCAGTTCCAGGGGTACGGGAAGAAGTGCAGGTGCAGGTTGAACGAGTACCGGTAGGGCCTCTCACGGGGGACCACGACGATGAGCCTGCGGCGGGTCACCCGGCGCAGCTCAGCCAGGGCCAGGTCGATCCGCTGCACGTGTTCGAGCGTGTGGGTGGACACCACCGTGTCGAACGCCTGGTCCTCGAAGGGCAGCTGCTCGACTGATCCCTCGTGGTAGGAGATCTGGGCGTCCTTGGGCAGCTCGCCATCCAGCACGATGTCGCAGCCGACCACCTTCGGCGCAATGCTGGCCAGCCTCTCCACCAGGTAGCCGCGCCCACATCCGGCATCGAGCACGGACTCACCCACCACGCTGCGCAGGATGGCTTCGACCGACTTGCCGTTGAGGTCGGTGCATCCCTGGACCTGCTGCAGGTCCGACGTGCGGGCGTAGACGTCGACGAACTCGGCAGGCGACATCGAGAAGCCGTCCTGCTTGAAGTCCGCGAACGTGCGGTACCGGTTCCCGAAGGCGACACGGAGGAGCGGCCACATCAGGACCCGGCTGTCACGCAGGACCGGAGGAACCCAGTTGTCCAGGAAGTTCCTGATCAGCAACGCCCGCTCACGCGCAATCGCCACGTCCACACCTCTCGCCCGGGAACGTTGGGAAGGTACCAGTTCGGTGCCGAGCACCAGGGCCAACGCACCGCACACGACGTATGCCGCCCGCTCGAGGTGAGCGGGCGGCATACGGGATGGTGCGTGGCGGGGCCGAGCCGCCGGTGGGGCGCCCTCTCAGTAGCGGTAGTGCTCCGGCTTGTAGGGGCCGGCCACGTCGACACCGATGTAGGCGGCCTGCTCCTTGGTCAGCTCGGTGAGCTGCACGCCGAGGGCGTCGAGGTGGAGGCGGGCGACCTTCTCGTCGAGGTGCTTGGGCAGCACGTAGACCTGCTTGTCGTAGTCGTCGTTCTTGGTGAACAGCTCGATCTGGGCGATCGTCTGGTTCGCGAAGGAGTTCGACATGACGAAGCTCGGGTGGCCGGTGGCGTTGCCGAGGTTCATCAGGCGACCCTCGGACAGCACGATGATCGAGTTGCCGCCCTCGAACGTCCACTCGTGGACCTGCGGCTTGATCTCGGTCTTGGTGACGGCGACCTTGGCCAGGCCGGCCATGTCGATCTCGTTGTCGAAGTGACCGATGTTGGACACGATCGCCTTGTTCTTCATCTTCGTCATGTGCTCGGCGGTGATGATGTTGAAGTTGCCGGTGGTGGTGACGAAGATGTCGGCGATGTCCACGACGTCGTCGAGGCGGGCCACCTGGTAGCCCTCCATCGCGGCCTGCAGCGCGCAGATCGGGTCGATCTCGGTGACGATGACGCGCGCGCCCTGGCCGGCCAGTGCAGCGGCGCAGCCCTTGCCCACGTCGCCGAAGCCGGCGACGACGGCGACCTTGCCGCCGATGAGGACGTCAGTGGCGCGGTTGAGGCCGTCGAGGACCGAGTGGCGGCAGCCGTACTTGTTGTCGAACTTGGACTTGGTGACCGAGTCGTTGACGTTGATCGCCGGGAAGAGCAGGTCACCGGTGGCGGCCAGCTCGTAGAGGCGGTGGACACCGGTGGTGGTCTCCTCGGTGACACCCTTGATCTGCTCGGAGACTGTGGTCCACTTGGTCGGGTCGGCCTTGAGGGTCTTGCGGACGAGCTCCTTGAAGACCCCGACCTCCTCGGAGTCCGACTCGTCGGTGGGGGGCACCTGACCGGCGGTCTCCCAGGCACGGCCGTTGTGCACGAGCATCGTGGCGTCGCCACCGTCGTCGAGGATCATGTTGGCGCCGGTGGAGCCTGTGCTGTCACCGGGCCAGGTGAGGATCTGCTCGGTGCAGTCCCAGTACTCCTCGAGGGTCTCGCCCTTCCAGGCGAAGACGGGGACACCCTGGGGGTCCTCGGGGGAACCGTGGGGCCCGACGACGACCGCGGCGGCCGCCTCGTCCTGGGTGGAGTAGATGTTGCAGGAGGCCCAGCGGACCTCGGCACCGAGCGCGGTCAGCGTCTCGATGAGGACGGCGGTCTGCACGGTCATGTGCAGCGAACCGGCGATGCGGGCGCCCTGGAGCGGCTGGGCCGCCCCGAACTCCTCGCGCAGGGACATCAGACCGGGCATCTCGTGCTCGGCCAGGCGGATCTGGTGACGGCCGGCCTCGGCGAGGCTCAGGTCGGCAACCTTGTAGTCAAAAGGCATGGAAGTACTCCTGAAGATGACTTGATGGTTTGCGGACCCGGCGCAGCCCATCTGGGCACACATCGTTGGAGCGGGTTATCACCCACGCCGGCGGGGACCCACTCTACCGGAGGTATGCCGCGTGGCCAGCCCCAGCGCGGTGCTCGGGGTGCGCCCGGCCGCCTGCGGCACTAGGAAGGGAGTTACCCACCACGAACGGAGCACCATGAGCGAGCCCAGCAGCGGGGTCCCCGGCGAGATCGCCGACGCGGAGGTCGAGGCCCCCACGAGCGACGAGCCCACGACCGTGGAGCTCGAGCTCGACCAGGAGAAGATCGAGGCCTGGGACGAGGTCAAGGGCGACTACCAGGTCGAGCCCGACGGGCAGCCAGTCGCCAACAGCCTGGACGGGAGCGACCTCGACAGCGACGACGCGACGGCAGACGACACCCCGGCACCCGAGGCGGACGCCGAGCAGTCCTAGTGACCGTCGCCGCTCGACGGCAGCGGGTCGTCGGCGGCGTCGGTGAGGGTGGCATCGCTGTGCTGCCACTGCGGGCGCTCCTCGGTGCCGGTGTCGATGTCCGGCTCGAGGTACATCAGCAGGGTGAGGTCGGGAGCGGCCTCACGGGCCCTGGCCTCCGCTGAGTTGATCGCATCCGCGATGTCCCGTGCCGTCGTGCCGGCCGGGACCGCGACCTTGGCGGCAACCACGACTTCGTCGGGTCCGATGTGCAGGGTGCGCTGGTGGATGACGCGGTCGATGCCGTCGACGGACTCGATCGCCTGCACGATCCGTCCGATGTGTTCGGGTGAGGCCGACTCACCGAGCAGCAAGGACTTCATCTCGATGGCGAGGAAGATCGCGACCGCCACGAGGAGAAGGCCGATCAGGCCCGTGCCGATGACGTCGAACAGCGGGTTCCTGGTGAGCAGCATGAGCCCCACCCCGAGGAAGGCGAAGACGAGGCCGAACAGTGCGGCGAGGTCCTCCAACAGGATGACGGGCAGCTCGGGGGCCTTGGCGCCACGGACGAACTCGAGCCACTTCCGGCGCCCGCGGACCTTGTTGGACTCCAGGATCGCGGTGCGGAACGAGAACGACTCGAGGACGATCGCGACCGCCAGCACGACCACCGGCACCCACCACCACTGGGCGCTGCCACCGTGCTCGTCGCTGAAGGGGTCGAAGTCGTGCAGGTCGTGGGTCTCGTGCCACTTGTGGTACGCCTCGTAGAGCGCGAAGAGGCCACCGATGCTGAACAGCACGATCGAGACGATGAAGGCGTAGACGTAGCGCTCGCGGCCGTACCCGAAGGGGTGCTCGGGTGTCGCTGCGCGCTTGGCCCGGCGACCACCGGTCAACAGCAGCAGCTGGTTTCCGGAGTCGGCCAACGAGTGGATCGCTTCGGCCAGCATCGAGCTGAAGCCGGTCAGGAAGAACGCGATGAACTTCGTGATCGCGATCCCCAGGTTGGCCAGCAGTGCGGCCACGACGGCTTTGGTCCCACCCTCGGTCGACATGGCCGACAGCGTATCGGTGCGGCAGCCTCCCCCGTTCGGACGACCCTGCCCCGCGAACGGACAGCACGCCCCCCGACCTCTTGTGGTGGGGCGACCGCTTTCTCGACATTTGCTCTGTACTCCGCGCGAGAGGAAGCCATGTACAAGGGACTGAGGGTTGCGGTCGTGGTGCCCGCGCACAACGAGGAGCGCCTGATCGGTCGCACCGTGTCCACCATGCCCGCCCTCGTCGACCACATCATCGTCGTGGACGACGCGAGCACCGACGGCACCGCCGAGGCGGCCAAGGCGGTGGGTGACTCGCGCACCGACGTGCTCACCCTCCTCGAGAACCAGGGCGTAGGGGGTGCCATCATCACCGGGCACCAGACCGCCCTGGCCCTCGACGCCGACGTCTCCGTGGTCATGGCTGGAGACTCACAGATGGACCCTGACTACCTGCCCGCCCTGCTGGACCCGATAGCCGCCGGCCAGGCCCAGTTCACCAAGGGCAACAGGTTCTACGGCAGGGGCTCCTTCGACGGGATGCCCAAGCACCGCATCGCCGGCAACCTCACGCTGTCCTTCCTCACCAAGGCCGCCTCGGGGTACTGGAACCTCTTCGACCCGCTGAACGGCTACACCGCGATCAGCCGGGAGGCTCTCCAGCGGCTCGACCTGACCCGCATCTCGCGCCGCTACGAGTTCGAGAACGACCTGCTGATCCACCTCAACATCCTGCGGGTCCCCGCTGTCGACGTGGCCATCCCGGCGCGGTACGGCGACGAGGTCTCCGGCATCAACCTGCGCACCCAGGCGCCGCGGGCCCTGTCCCACCTCGCCAAGGGCTTCTGGACCCGGATCTGGTGGAAGTACGTCCTGCAGTCCTTCTCCGCGGTCGCCCTCATGCTCTTCGGCGGTCTCGCCCTCACCGCGTTCGGCCTGGTGGTCGGTGCGTGGACCGTCGCCCACACCCTCGGCCCGGCGACGGCCAGCGCCGGCACGGTCGTGTTGGCGGTCGCTCCCCTGCTCAGCGGCTTCCACATGCTGATCCACGCCATGGTCCTCGACATCCAGGAGTCCCAGCCGCGATGACCCGCGGGACGCGGTGCAGGCGCTGATCCGGCGCTGGCTCGCTAACCTCGACGGGTGAGCAGCGCCGAAGGAAACCTGACCTGGGAGCCGGCCACGCGGCATACCGAGCTGTTGGCCGCTCCGGTGGCGCAGGCGATCGCCGGCACACCCTCGGCCCGCGTCGCGCCGATCGACGCCGAGCTCGCCGACACGGCGGCGTTCTGCGCGGCGTACGACGTGGCCATGGAGAGCTCGGCCAACTGCGTCGTGGTCGCCGGCAAGCGCGGTGGCGAGGTGCGGTACGTCGCGGTGATGGTGCTCGCCTCGATGCGCGCCGACATCAACGGCGCCGTGCGCCGGCACCTCGACGTCCGCAAGATCAGCTTCGCCCCCATGGAGCAGGCGGTCGCACTGACAGGCATGGAGTTCGGCGGGATCACGCCGGTCGGGCTGCCTGCGGCCTGGCCCGTGCTGGTCGACGAGGCGGTCGTCGCGGCGGGGGACGTCGTCATCGGCAGTGGCATCCGCGGCAGCAAGCTGCTCGTCCCGGCCGCTGAGCTGGCTGCGCTGCCCTCGGCCGAGGTGCTCCGCCTGTCGCTCTGACAGGCGCTACTTGAACATGTTCAACCTTCCCTGCTACTGTCGGGTCCCTCAACTTGAACACGTTCAAAGAACGTCCGTCACGAAGGAGCCCTCGTGGACAACGCAGTGGACAACGCAGTCATCGCCTACGTGCTGTACCTGGTCATCGCCGTTCCCCTCACCATCTGGGTCGGGTCGACGCTGTCGCGGAACGGCCGGGTCTTCCTGGTCGACGTCTTCGACGGCAACGACGAGCTGGCCGAGGCGGTGAACAAGCTGCTCGTCGTCGGCTTCTACCTGCTCAACCTCGGGGTCGTCGCGCTCTACCTGCGCATCGGCGACACCCTCGCGGACGCCCGCGCCATCGTCGAGACACTGAGCGTCAAGATGGGCGTCGTGCTGCTGATGCTCGGCTTCGTGCACCTCACCAACGTGTACGTCTTCAACAAGATCCGCCGCCGCGGTCGCCTCGACGCAATGGCCACTCCCCCGGTCCCGCCGCAGGGCTGGACCCAGCCCTTCCCGGCTCCGATGGGGTGAGGGTCGTGAGGACGGTCCGGATCGCGCTCGCCGGCGCCACCCTGTGGAGCCTCGCGCTGGTCGTGGCGGCGCTCACGGTCCCCGTCTACTCCGGTGACACAGCCGGAGCGGACGCGGACGGCGTGCAGGGCGCCACCTCCACCACGGCCACCGTCGTCGAAGTCAACGAGTGGTGGGGACTGGTGGTGGCGAGCATCCCGCTGGGCGCCTGCCTGGTCGTCGGGACGTTGCTGCTCGGGCCGGGCGGTCGCTCGGCCACGGTCGCCGCTGTCGTGGTCGTGGCCCTGCTCGGTGTCCTGACCGTCCTCAGCCTGCTCAGCATCGGCGTGTTCCTCGCCCCTGCCGTGGCGGGCCTGGGGGTGGCCGTCCTCGCCGCCCTCGCGACCCCGACCCAGCGCCCCGACCACCCCGACGGCATCGACCGCACTGAGGCGGCGCGGTGAAGCGCCTCGTCGTCCTCTACGACGCCGGCTGCCCGATGTGCTCACGGTTTCGCACGTGGCTGGTCGGGCAACCCCACCTCGTGGCGGTGACCGCCCTCCCCGCCGGTTCCGCGCAGGCCCGCGCGCTCCTGCCCCACCTCGACCACGCAGCCACGGTCCGCGAGATCACGGTGGTCGGTGACGGCGGGGAGGTCTGGACCGGCGCCCACGCCTGGGTCGCCTGCCTCTGGACAACGGTGGAGCACCGCGACCTCGCCATCCGCCTGTCCACCCCGCTCGGACTGCCCGTGGCCAAGGCGATGGCGTATGCCGCGGCCGGGCTCCGCGCCTCCCTCACCACCACGCTCGTGCCCGAGGCGGTGGAGGACAATGGCTACGCTGACGACTGTGACGGACTCTGCCAACCGGTCTGACCCCGCCAACCGGTCCGACCGTGGTGAGCAGACCCGCACCGCCATCGCAGCGGCCGCCCAGGAGCTCTTCCTCGAGCGCGGCTACGACAAGACCACGATGCGTGCGGTTGCCGACCGGGCCGGGGTGAGCATCGGCAACGCCTACTACTACTTCGCGTCCAAGGAGCACCTGGTCCAGGCCTTCTACGACCACATCCAGGTCGAGCACGCCGCGGCGGCGCACGAGGCCCTTGCTGCGAGTGAGAAGTTCGCAGACCGGCTGCGCGCCGTGCTCACCACCTGGGTCGACGTGGCGGAGTCCTTCCACGGCTTCGCGGGGAAGTTCTTCAAGGTCGCAGCCGAGCCGACCAGCCCGCTGTCACCGTTCAGCAGCGAGTCGAAGGGGGCGCGGGAGGCCAGCATCGACCTGTTCCGGAAAGTCGTCGACGGCTCCGACCTGAAGGTGCCCGCCCCCATCCGCGCCGAGCTGCCCGAGCTGCTTTGGCTGCTGCAGATGGGGGTCGTGCTGTTCTGGGTGCACGACTCCAGCGACGGCCAGCAGCGCACGCGGGCCCTGGTGCGTCAGGTGGTGCCCCTGGTCGACAAGCTGGTCAGGCTCAGCCGGCTGCCCGGCATGCGGGGAGTCGTCGGCGACGTCGTCGAGCTGATCCGCTCCGTACGGCCCTGAGGGCACCCGGCCCGCCAAGGCCACTCGGGTCAGCCGCCGGCTCGGCCTCGCAGGTCCGCCACGTGCGGCGACACCGCAGGATCCAGCCCCAGCCCCAGGGCCAGGTAGGTCGCTGCGAAGTCTGTGGTCGCGATCTGACCTGCCAGCCGGGTCAGGGCGTGCCCCGGCTGCGCCGTCACCTCGCTGACCCTGACCCCCACCTCACGAGCCGCCGAGGTCAGTGCTTCGGCCAGCGCCCGCGCCTCGTCGGCCTCTCGCGTCATCGGGTCGGGCAGGACGTCCCTGAGCATCAGCAACGACAACCGTGGTGCGGCCGGGCCGTCGAGGAACGGATCGGTGAAGATGTCGTCGACCACCCCGGAGGCCTGTGCGCCCGGGCGAGACGCGGCCCCGCCGGAGTACGCGGCGGTGAACGGGCCGTCGAAGCAGGCGACGACCTGGGCCGCGTCGTCGGGGAGCTCACCGGACGTGGCCGGCACCCGCGCGGTGCGCGCGAGCATCGAGGTGGCCCGCCCCGCGGCCACGCCGTTCAGGGGACCGTCGCCGAGGACCACCGGGACGCCCTCGGCGAGATCGGCGGCCAGCACCTTGGCCGGGTTGACGAACGACTCCGACGAGGGACGGCAGGACTCCGCGATCTCGTCGAGGCGGTCGGCGGCCTCGGTCAGCACCCGGGCGTCGACGTCGACGATGCCCAGGTGCCCTGCGCCCAGCAGCACCGGGGCGAGCAGCGACCAGAGGGAGGTGCGGGACGTGGTGCGACCGCGGCCGATGCCGATGTGGACGCCCCGCGCCTGGGCTGCGACGTCCGCGAGCGGCGAGTCGATGGCCCCGACGGTGAGCAGGGCAGCGCCTCGACGAGCCGCCTCGGCGGCGAGCGCCAGCGGGCCCGGAGCGCGTCCTGAGAGCGAGACGGCGATGACGAGGTCGAGCGGACCCACCCAGCCGGGCAACGGCAGGTTGCGCCGCACGCTGACGGGGACCGGCGAGCCCGGCTCGGCAAGCAGCTCGAGCACGTCACAGACGACGGCCGACCCGCCGAGCGAGGCGACGAGGACCGACCGCGGCCGCTCGCCACCGGCCACGCGCTCGATCCCGCCCTCGGCGGACAGCTCGATCGCCTCGCGCACCTGGGCACCGGCCGTCGCCAGCCCCCTCAGGGTCTGCCGGGAGTCGAGGGTGGCCAGCGCCTCGTCGCTGTCGATGCGCGACTCGTCGAAGAACTGTGCCATCGTCGCGCCTCCCCGCCGTCCGTCAGACCGGCTTGCGGGCTTCGTCGACGAGCAGCACCGGCACACCGTCGTCGATGCGGTACTGCAGGCCGCAGGCCGTGCTGGTGCAGTGAAGCTCGGGCTTGCCCTCGACGGTGGCGTCGGCGAGCTCGGAACGGCAGGCCGGGCACCTCAGGATCTCCCGCAGCCACGGCTCGATCCGGACGTCCTGCCCTTGTCCTTGCGACATCAGCGTTCTCCTCTCACCAGTGCGAGGACATCGTCCCGCACCTGGGTCATCGTGTCTTGGTCAGCCGCCTCGACGTTGAGCCGGAGGAGGGGTTCGGTGTTGGAGGCGCGCAGGTTGAGCCACCACATCGGCGCATCGGTCGTCCCTGCGTGGGTCGCCGTGAGTCCGTCCAGCTCGTCGAACTCGGCGCCGCGCTCGGCAGCCCACTGACGCACGGTCGCGGTCGCGGCCGCAGCGTCCGTGACCGTCGAGTTGATCTCGCCGGACGCGGCATACCGGCTGTATGCCGCGGTGAGCCGGCTCAGTGGCTCACCCTGCTCGCCCAGGGCGGCGAGGACGTGCATCGCGGCGAGCATGCCGGTGTCGGCGAACCAGAATTCCCGGAAGTAGTAGTGCGCACTGTGCTCGCCGCCGAAGACCGCGTCCTCGCGGGCCATCTCGGCCTTGATGAACGAGTGGCCGACCCTGGTCCGCACCCCGCGGGCGCCCTGCTCGGCGATGATCTCGGGGACCGCGGCCGAGGAGATGACGTTGTAGACGACGGCGACGTCAGCCGCGGCGACGCCTCCTGCGACCTGCTTGGCGATCTCACGGGTGGCCACCAGGGCCGTGACGGCACTGGGGCTCACCGGTTCGCCACGCTCGTCGATGACGAAGCAGCGGTCGGCATCGCCGTCGAACGCCAGGCCGAGGTCGGCGCCGTGCTCGACCACAGCAGCCTGGAGGTCACGCAGGTTCTCGGGCTCGAGTGGGTTGGCCTCGTGGTTGGGGAAGGTGCCGTCCAGCTCGAAGTAGAGGGGGATGACCTCCAGCGGCAGCGCGGGCAAGCCGGTGCCCGTGCCGAGGACCGCAGGCACCGTGTGGCCGCCCATGCCGTTGCCGGCGTCGACGACCACGCGCAGTGGCCGACCACCGGAGAGGTCGACCAGGCCGCGCAGGAAGGCCGCGTAGTCACCCAGGACGTCACGCTCGACGACGTGTCCAGACCTCGTGGCCGGAGGCCCCGCACTGACCCCCGCGTCGAGCAGCTGCTGGGCCAGGGCGCTGACGTCGGAGAGACCCGAGTCCTGACCCACGGGGCGCGCTCCCGAGCGACACAGCTTGATGCCGTTGTACTGGGCCGGGTTGTGCGACGCGGTGAACATGGCGCCGGGGAGGTCGCGGGCGCCACTGGCGTAGTAGAGACCGTCGGTGCTGCACAGCCCGATCAGCGTGGCGTCGAGGCCGTGGGCGGTGACGCCTGCGGCGAAGGCCCGGGACAGCTCGGGCGACGAAGGGCGCATGTCGTGGCCGATGACGACCCCGGGAGCTCCCTCCGGCCCGACCACGGTCCGGGCGAAGGCGGCGCCGAGGGCCCACGCCACATCGACGTTGAGCTGGTCGGGGACGAGGCCCCGGACGTCGTAGGCCTTGACGAAGTCGGAGAGGACAGGCTTGGGCACGCCCGAAACCCTAGCGGTGTCAGTTGTCGCGCAGGACGCGCAGGTGCCCGCGGCGACCCGTCTCGACGGCGCCGGAGGCGTCCTCGTCGGCCGGGTGGCGCCTGGTCTGCGCCTGTGCCGGACCGGGGGCCTCGCCCAGCCGGGGCCGGCCTGCCTCGCGCACGGCGTTGGCCAGCGCCAGCAGGTCGTCGTGCGAGGGCTCCGGCTCGACGTAGTCCCCGGAGAGGCGCACGATCTCCCAGCCCCGGGGGGCGGTCAGTCCCTCGGCATGGGTCGCGCACAGGTCGTAGGTGTGCGGCTCGGCATACGTCGCCAGGGGTCCGACCACAGCGGTCTGGTCGCCGTAGACGTAGGTGAGCGTCGCAATGGCAGGCTTCGAGCACGCGGTGCGGGAGCACCTCCTGGACAGACTCACGACGCGGACTCTATGCCAGCAAGGCGGGGCCCCCGGGTCGGCACGCCGTAGGCTGGTCTGGTGACTTCGACCGGCCCGCAGGCAGGGCGCTCCCGGGCGGCGCGACGGGACCGTCGAGGCCGAGGGGTGAGGGGTCCGCTGGCCTGGCCGGCCGTCCCCGCCATGGCCACCCGCCGGCAGCAGTTCGACGACCTGGTCCTCGACAGTGCTGCTCGCCTGGAGACGCGGCTCGGCGCTCGCTTCCAGGACGTCGAGTTCGCGGTCGAGGACGTGCCTCCGACCGACCCTGCCCCGTGGGAGCGTGAGGGGGCGCCGCTCGCCCGGGCCTTCCCTCCGCACGGCAGGACCCCGGCGCGGATCGTCATCTACCGCCGCCCGATCGAGAGCCGCGCGGACAACCAGCGCGAGCTCACGGCCATCGTGCAGGACGTGGTGGTGGAGCAGGTCGCCGCGTTGTTCAACCTGCCGCCGGGCGACCTCGACCCACGCTACGACGACGGGTCCTGACCCTGCGTCGAGCCCCGATCTACCGGGTCACCTCTCGCAGGCCCACGGTCGTGGTGCGCAGGGCAGCGTCGTGCAAAGGGGTCGTCGTCAGGAGCGTTCCCTGGCTGTCGTTCACCCAGGTGACCACGCCTGCCCGGACCTGCCCCTTGCCGGACACGCGGTGCACCCACACGGAGGTGGCACCGGTGAGGTCGAGAACCCCTGACGCGTCGACACCGAGGTTCGGACGACGGGACGTCTCCACACCCTTGGCGTCGACGGTCACCACCTCGACGCCGGCGGTGTCACCGGACGACGTCAACGACAGGAACCGCTGCATGGGGCCGGGCGCGCCGACCGGGTCGACGAGAGGCATCCCGGCGACCCCCGAGATCGGCGGCGTGGAGGACGTCCACGCAAAGTCCCCCGGCTTGCCGGGGGCGGTCCGCGTGACCACGGCAGCGGCCACGACGGGCACGTCGGCTCGCACCTGGAGCCCCACCGTGCCGGTCGGCAGCGCGGAGATGTCGATGTCACGCACGGCACCACCGTCGATCCGGGTCACCCCGCCGGCGGGCAGGGCCCGCGGTCCCTGGGCGGTGAGCACCCTGGCCTGGACGACAGCCTCGCCCGTCCCTGGCACGGCGACGCGCAGGACCGCCTGGCCCCCCACCGCGACGGCCGGGATCACCTGGTCGCGCGACGGCGCCGCAGTGGGCACGGAGTCGTCGGACCCACCCGCGCGGGTGCCGTCCAGCCACAGGTCGTTGACGACCGCCCCGACCACACCACCATCGGCGACGACGTGCACGACGGGGTTGGCCAGCTCGCTGTTGATCGAGTCGAGGAGGAAGGCCGTGCGTCCGTGCGCCGGGACGACGATGCCCTTGCCGTTCGGGGACGAGACCGCCCCCTTGGCGCCGTAGAGGGTGACGTCGACGGCGACGGCGTTGCCGCCGGGGTTGGTCAGGAGGAGTCGTTCCTGCCGACCGGGCGCCCCCCCGCCGGCCATGATCCAGAACTCGGCACCGGGCGGCCCGCACGGGGCCGAGCCCAGCGACCGCTGGTCGCCCGAGGGCACCAGCCAGCCCTGTGCCGCGGCGACACCGGCAGCCATGGACTCGGTGCCCGACACCAGCACCCCTTCCGCACGGCCCTGGTCGCCCATCACGCTGGAGCCGCGGACGGTCACGGGCGTGCCGAGGTCGCCCCGCGGCATACGGCTGAGGCTCAGCCGACCGGGGGCCGTGGCGGGCGCGGTGCCGGTCAGGGCCCGGACGGGGGCCTCAGCCGCGGCAACCCGCACGCCGACGTCGACGTCGTCGACTCCCTTGACGCCCTTGAGCTCCGGACCCGGGCACACCAGCGAAGAGCTGCGCACCGGGTTGGTGGCCGAGGTGGTGGCGGTGTCCACGAGACGGGTCGACGCGACGGCGAAGGCCCCCTGGCTGTGCACGGCTGCGGTGACGATCCCGACGCCTGCGGCAGCCACGAGCGAGGTGCGGACGATGCCGCTGACGGAGAGGTTCACGGGCGCCTCCGCCTCGAGGAGCGGTTGCCGAAGGGCACGGCGAGGAAGACGACCACCAGGAGCAGGACGCCCTGGGCGTAGCGCCAGATGGCGTTGGTCGGGAGCACGTCCACGGAGATCGTGGCCGGCCCCGCAGGCAGGGAGTACGACGCTGCGTCGCCGTTGGGCGCGAGCACGTGACCGTCGACGGCGACCCGCGCGTGCCTGACCCACTGGCCCGGCTCGGACAGGACGAGCGAAGCCCCTTGCGGCACAACGGATTTCACCTCGAGCCGCGAGTGGGGACCCGAGACGGGGATGGCCTGCTCCGATGTGCGGGTCAGCAGACGGGCGCGGGAGGGTGCGACGGCGTCGTCGGCCGCCCCTCCGCCTCCGGGCAGGACCCGCCAGAACAGCACGCCATCGTGCTCGCCGAGTCGACTCAGCCCGGCCGTGGCGTCGAGGGCGCGGATCCGGGGGTCGGTGGGCTCGGCACTCAGGCCGATGAACCCGACGGCTTGGTCCGCCAGGTCGACTGCGGGGGTGAGCGCGCCGGGCGCAGCTCCCTGTTCGAACAGCGCACTCACCGAGGCGGCGAGTGCCTCAGCGGTGGGTCGGTCGGCCGTCATCGGGGGCAGGATCCGGGAGGTCTCCCCGACCTCGCGGCCGAGCAGCTCGTAGGTCAGGGCGTCGCCCTCGGGCCGCAGCAGCAGCATCCGGTTGCCGAGACCGCTCTCGGCCTGGTCGATGGCAACGGCTGGACGGGGGTCCTGCCAGGCCCGCAGCCCGTCGCCGACAGTCCGGACGGTGAGCCATCCGGAGCTGACCAGCACGGCCCCGATCAGCGCACCGGCCACGGGCCAACGAGCCAGCGCCTGCCACCCGCCGCGCGCCCGGCTCACGGCAAGGCCGTCGGCGCCCAGCAGGGCTGCGGCCACCAGCGCCAGGGCGAGGACGAGCAGGCCGACACCCGACCACGCCGTCACCGGCGCCCCGGCGTCGGGCAGTCCCTGCGGCACGACGCCGAGCTGGATCCGGGGTGCCACGACGGCATAGGCGAGGCCGAGAAGGGCCACGACCCCGAGGGCGCTCGCGGCGCGACCACGCCGGCCGGCACGCAGCAGGCCGAGCAGCCCGGCGAGGACCAGCGGCGCCGAGAGCAGCACTGGGTAGGACCCGGGGCCACCGGGGTGCAGGAGCGCAATCTGCCAGGGCTGCGCCTGGGTCGTCCCCCAGACCGACAGGCCGGGACCGGTGAAGAGCAACGCCGGACGGTCGAGAAGCGCAGGCAGCCAGGACCCCAGGAGCAGGACCGGGCCGAGGACGATGGCCAGGCCCCGCACCCGGGCCCAGCCGTGACCGACGAGCGCGACGCCCAGGCCGGCGACGAGCACCAGCACGAGGAGGGCAGGCGCGAAGGCTCCGAGGGCGGTGGCGGCAAGGACGGTTGCGGCAGTGACCGTCGCGGTGCCGGTGCGGCGACCGGCCAGCGCGATGCCCCCGGCCACCAGCGGGAGGAGGATCGCGGCGACGATGCCGCCCAGCCGACCAGAGCCCACCGCCGTGGCCAGGACCGCGCTGGTGGACCAGGCCAGGGCGGCGATGGCACGCGGCCAGCGTGAGTGCGTGACGACCCGGGCGCCGAGGTATGCCGTGAGGGTCGCCATCGGGAGGGCGAAGGTCACCAGCAGGGTTGTCACGGCGCCGACAGGCGACGCGGGTGCACTGAGCAGCGGGAGGTGGGCCACCAGCCACGACAGGCCCGACAGGATCACGAGGTGCGGACCCTGCTCGCCGGCACTGCCGAGCCCCGCGCCGTGCCAGCCGTCGAACCAGGCGTGCCACAGGGTGCCCGCGTCGGCTCTGACCCCGAAGGTCTCGCCGCCGGTCACACCGTTGTCCAGCCGGTCGACGAAGCTGCCTCCGAGGTGCCGGCTGGCCAGGGCGGCGACGACGGTCATGACCAGGGTCGCCAGCAGACCGGGGTTCCGGGCGGCGTGGGACGCCCACGTCGCACCCAGGATGTTGAGGTCCTGGGCCTCGTCCGCGACCGGGCCGGACTCGACGGCGTCGGCGCGGCCGGTGTCGCCCGGCCCCGGCTCGAGCGCGACCTCGTCGTGGATGAGGTCGGTCGTGTGCCGCAGCACCGTGCGCGAGGGGACGAACAGGCCCTGCAGGTCGCGTCGGCGGACCTGTCGGGTGCCACGCGAGCGCCACCGGGCCCCGAGCACTCGTCCGGGGGTCAGCACCGCACCGATGTCGGAGAACTCGGCCCATGCGGCGCGGGGTCGTTTGGCCAGCAGCAGCGCGAGGGCGGCAAGGGCGCTCGTCAGGACGATCCAGGCCGCCAGCAGCGGCAGGGCCCACCAGGCGCACCTGGCCAGCGCCACCCGCCGGGCCTGGCGACGCATCCGCGGTGTCGAGTCGCCGAGGGCGGCGTCGTCCGGCTCCGCCCGGGCACCGGTGCGCACGGTGGCGCGGGGCACGACGACGACGCGGCGGCCGGACTGCTGGGCACGCCACGAGAAGTCCACGTCGGCGCCGAAGTCCCCGAGGGCGCGCTCGGGCCCGCCGAGCTCGTCGAGCATTCCGCGCTCCACGAGCATGCCGGTCGCCGGGACGGCCAGGACGTCGGTGCGGCGGTCGTACTGGCCCTGGTCGGGCTCACCCGGGGCCGGTGAGGGGATCACCCGGCCGCTGCGGGTCAGCTGCAGGCCGACCGATCGCAGGGCGCCGGGACGCGTCCAGTCGAGCAGCTTGGGGCCGGCTGCACCGACCGACGGGCTGCGTCGCACGGCATCGAGCAGTCGCGCCAGCGTCATGGGGGCCGCGGCACTGTCTGAGGTGAGCACCCAGACGTGGGTCACGCCGGACGCGCCGGGGGTCACGTCGGGGGTCACGCCGGGGGCCACGTCGGGCGAGGACGCGCCGTCGGCCGTCGCGGCCCGGTCGGTCAGTGCGAGGGCCGACCGCACGGCATACGCGAGGGAGGTTGCGCCGGGGACGGTGACGAAGGTGATCGCGTCGATGGCTTCGGCCACGCCGCGGTGGGCGCGCACGGTCTCGACGGCGTTGCCGTCGCGCTCGTCCCTCCCGAGGTCGACGACGACAAGGCGTTCGGGGCTGCGCGTCTGGCGCGCGAGGGAGTCGAGGGTCTCCGCGAGCGCGGAGGTCGGGCCGCGGAGCACCAGAACCGCCGTCACCGTCGCGACCCCCGCAGGTGATCCTGCGGGGTCTGTCAGGCCATGGGGCGGGGCAAGCGTCATGCGCTGGTCACGGAGTCGCCGCTGGGGCGACTAGACCGCACGCTTCTTGAGCTTGCGGCGCTCCCGCTCGGACAGCCCACCCCAGATGCCGAACCGCTCGTCGTGGGCGAGGGCGTACTCCAGGCACTCGGCCCGCACCTCGCAGCCGACGCAGACCTTCTTGGCCTCACGCGTCGACCCGCCCTTCTCAGGGAAGAACGCCTCGGGATCGGTCTGGGCACAGAGCGAGCGCTCCTGCCATGACATCTCCACCTCTTCGCCACCTTCGAAGGTGACCAACTGAAGTTCCTGCACGGCTTCCTCCTCGACCCGGTTCGCCGCTGCGTGTGACCTTGCTTGGTCACAACAATGGAATTACACGCGTGTCATACGTGGTTCGTCAAGCGGAAGTCTGATATTTGCCCGATCGGATGAACCTTGATAACGCCGCTTCACAGGACGCTAGAGGTGCGCTAGAAGACTCCCGGCACAGGCGTCGCCCCGACGGCGCCCCCGAACGGCCCCGACGGCACCCCCACGGCGCCCCCGCTGCGGGGGCTGTGGACGGGCTGCAAGACTGCGGGGCATGCGCATCACGGCACTGGCCGGCGGCGTCGGAGGTGCCCGCTTCCTGCGTGGCCTCCGCGCCCACCTGGACCGCTCCCCCGGCCTCTCGGACACCGAGCTGACCATCATCGGCAACACCGGTGACGACATCAGCCTGTTCGGGCTGCGGGTCTGCCCCGACCTCGACACCCTGCTCTACACCCTCGGCGGCGGCATCCACGAGGGCCAGGGCTGGGGCCGGGCCGACGAGAGCCACCGGGTCCAGGGTGAGCTGGCGGCATACGGCGCCGTGCCGCAGTGGTTCGCCCTCGGCGACCTCGACTTCGGGACCCACGTCATCCGTTCGCAGTGGCTCGGCCAGGGGGTGTCCCTCACCGAGGTGACCGCACGCCTGGCGGCCCGCTGGGGCCTGCCCGACCAGCGGATCACCCTGCTGCCGATGAGCGACTCCCCCGTGGAGACTCACGTCGTCGTCGAGGACGAGGAGGGTCAGCGCGCGATCCACTTCCAGGAGTGGTGGGTTCGTCACCAGGCCTCGATCCCGGCGCAGCGGTTCCAGGCGGTGGGCATGGACCGCGCGACCGCAGCACCGGGTGTCCTCGACGCCATCCGGACCGCCGATGTGGTGCTCCTCCCCCCGAGCAACCCGGTGGTCTCGATCGGCATCATCCTGGGCGTGCCCGGCGTGCGAGATGCGTTGCGTGGCAGCGCCGCTCCCGTCGTCGGCGTCTCACCGCTCATCGGCGGTATGCCGGTGCGCGGGCACGCGGACGCGTGCCTCCGGGCCATCGGGGTGGAGTCGACAGCAGCTGCCGTCGCCGGGCTCTACGAGGACTTCCTCGACGGGTGGCTGGTGTCCGCCGAGGACGAGGCGTCCGTGCGCCTGCCCCGAGCGACGGTTCGCAGTCGGCCGCTGCTCATGTCGGATGCCGATGCCGCGGCCGACATCGCCGGCGCCGCCCTGGAGCTCGCGCTCGAGCTCAAGGGCGCCTGACCGTGTCGGTGTCACTCATCCCCTTGACGGGGATGCCGGAGGTGGCGGCGGGCGACGTCCTGGTCACGCTCCTGCTCGACGCAGCGGCCTCTGCGGGCATCTCGCTGGCGGACGGCGACGTCCTCGTCGTCTCGAGCAAGATCGTCTCCAAATCCCTTGGTCTGTGGGCTGATTCGGCCGACAGGAGTGCCGCCGTGATCAGCCAGACGGTGAGGGTGGTGGCGGAGCGCATGTCGGACGACCGGATCACCCGCATCGTGCAGTCGACGGCCGGTCCGATCATGGCAGCGGCCGGGGTGGACGCCTCCAACACCGGGAGTCGCGACGACGTGCTGCTCCTCCCCGCCGACCCCGATGCGGAGGCCGAGCACCTGCGGGTGGCCCTCCTCGCGGCGACAGGGCTGCGGCGCGTCGGCGTGGTCCTGAGCGACACGGCCGGGCGACCCTGGCGGTTCGGGCAGACGGACTTCGCCCTGGGGGCAGCCGGAGTCTCCGTCGTCGATGACCTCCGGGGGGCTGTCGACGCCGACGGCAAACCGCTGGCCGTCACGGCGAGGGCCGTCGGCGACGAGCTCGCCGCCGCAGCCGACCTCGTCAAGGGCAAGGCGGACTCGATCCCCGCCGCGGTGGTCCGCGGCTCCGACCTGGCGATCGACGGACGGGGGGCGGGGGCGCGGGCACTGGTCCGCGTCGGCCGGGAGGACTGGTTTGACCACGGGCGCGCCGAGTCGATCCGGGCCGCCCTCGGCACGGCCCCGGGCAGCCCGGAGGCCATCGAGGACGGCATCGCCGCGATCGGCCCCGAAGACGTGGCGTCCCGACTGCGGCGGGCGGTGGCCGTCGCCCTGCGCGGAGCGCCCGATGCCGGCGTGGACGTCGGGGGTGAGGTGGTCCACGTCAGTGCGCCGACGGCATACCAGCTGGGGGTGGCGGTGAGCCGCCTGCAGGTCGCGCTCTGGGGGGAGGGGCTGGCCACCGACGCGCCCGACGAGGTGAGCGGGCTGGATGTTCGCCTGGAGGTGCATCCCCGCTGACCGTGCAACAAGTCCGGCCCGCTGGGACTGTTGCCGGCTGGAGGTCACAGAGCGGTCGATTCGGGGCTCCGGTGACCACGAGCGAGCACCAAGTCCCGGCCCGCTGCGACGTGTTGCCGCCTGGTGGTCACAGAGCGGTCGATTCGGGGCTCCGGTGACCACGAGCGAGCAACAAGTCCCGGCCCGCTGCGACGTGTTGCCGGCTGGAGGTCACAGAGCGGTCGATTCGGGGGTCCGGTGACCACGAGCGAGCAACAAGTCCCGGCCCGCTGCGACGTGTTGCCGGCTGGTGGTCACAGAGAGGACGATTCGGGGGTCCGGTGACCACGAGCGAGCAACCAGTCCCGGCCCGCTGCGACGTGTTGCCGGCTGATGGTCACAGAGCGGTCGACTCGGGGGTCCGGGGACCACGAGCGAGCAACAAGTCCCGGCGCGGAGGGGTCCCGGCGCGGAGGGGTCAGCGACGGGTGGGCAGATGGGTGCGCGGCGCCATCCGCGGGCCACGCCGGGGCCGGCTGGCCCCGGACAGCTCGAGGAGGTGCTGCACCCGGTAGCGGTGGCCGCGGTAGGGCTCGAGCAGCTCGGCCAGCACCTCGTCGTCGCGGACCTCTCCGAGCAGGGCCCAGGTGAGGTCCTTGGCCACGTGGTAGTCGCCGAAGCTCACGGCGTCGGGGTCGCCGAGCGCCCGCTGGGCCACCTCGGCAGCCGTCCACACCCCCACGCCCGGCACCGAGCGAAGTCGTCGGCGGGCCTCAGCCAGTGGCAACGAGGCACTCTCCTCCAACCGGCCGGCCACCCGCGCCGCCCGCACCACCGTCGCGGACCGGGCGCCGTCGACCGAAGCGCCCAGCCACTCCCAGGACGGGATGCCCGCCCACTCCTGGGCCGTCGGCGCCACCCACAGCCGCCGCTCCTCCCCCGGCCCGGGCGCGCGGGAGCCGAACCGGTGGACGAGCCTGCGGTAGCCCCCGAAGGCCTCCTGCCCGGTGACCTTCTGCTCGATCGCCGCCGGCACCAACGCGTGCATCACCAGCCCGGAGCGCGGCACGTGCCACGCGGCATACCTCTTCCACGCAGTGGCCACCTGCGGGTGGTGCGCCACGAAGTCGCTGTCGTCGTCATCCCCACCGAGGAGCGCAGGCACCTGGTCGAGGGCCCACTGGGCGCCGTCGCCCCACGCCGTCGCGACGACCTCACCGACGTCGCCGCGCTGAACCAGCCGCAGCGTCGCGGTCCCCGAGGGCGTGGGAAGGCCGAGCCACCAGCCCTCACCGCGGTCGGGCTGGAACGTCGGATCGGCGCCACCACGACGGAATGCCGAGACGATCAGGCCGACCGACGTCGGGCGCCCGGGCCGCCAGACACGGGTCGTCTCGGCCGTCGGGGACATGCCGTCAGTCTTGCGCGTAGGGGTGACAGGGTCCGCAGGCGGGCCACGTAGACTCTGCGGGTCCCGACCCCGAACCACCCGAGGAACCCGTGGCAAACAAGCGCGTGAGCCAGGACCGCAAGGCCCGACTGGCCGAGATCCAGAACCAGCAGAAGGCGAAGGAACGCAAGGTCGTCGCCGGCATCGTCGTCGGCTGCCTCGTCCTGCTCGCGGGTCTCACGGGGGTCGTCCTCTACGCGATCAACGACGCCAAGGCCAAGCAGCTGCCCAACCTGGGAGCCTCGGTTGCCGCCGCCAAGTGCGACCCGGTCACGACCGACGCGAACGCCGGTTCGGGTGAGCACGTCGGTCCGGGCACGCAGAAGCCCGACGAGACCTCGGTGAAGTACGCCACCATCCCGCCGAGCAACGGCCCGCACTTCGTCAGCCCCGACGTCAGCGGCCGCGACTTCTACACCGCGACCGACCGCCCCGTCCTCGAGACCCTGGTCCACAACCTCGAGCACGGCTACACCATCCTCTGGTACGACGGCGCCAAGGTGAAGGACACCACCCTCCTCAAGGACATCGCCGACCAGGGCAACAAGCTGAGCGACTCGAGCGGCAAGTTCAAGGTCGTCGAGTGGGACGCCAGCCGTGGCGCCTTCCCCGCCGACAAGCCGTACGCCCTCGTCCACTGGGCCAAGGACGCCGGTCACCGCCAGCTCTGCGGGGACATCTCCGGCCAGGTCGTCGTCGACTTCGTCAAGAAGTTCCCCAAGGACGACACCCAGGAGCCGGGCGCACAGTAACGGCCCAGCAGGCCGCAAGCCCACCCACGACCTCGGTATGCCGCCCACTGGCCTCAGTGGGCGGCATACCTGCGTCGGGTGGGCGCGGGTTGGAGAGAACCGTCAGAGGTGGACGGGGCTGACGCGCAGCGCCGGGCCCGAGGGTGAGGCGTCCTTGAAGGCGGCCCAGATGTACGTCGGGGCCATCGGCGCTGCCCTCTCGAGCAGCGGCGCGGGAACGCGCGACACCCACTGCGGTATCTGGTCCGTGCCCGCGAAGGCACGGCTGTCGGCCAGCACCGGCAGGGTGTAGTCCCACACGTCGAAGGCGCCGAACAGCCGGCGCAGCCCCGCTCGGGAGTAGTAGTGCTCGTAGTAGTGCTCGCCCCGCCGGGTGAGCCGCATGTAGCGGTCGGCGGCGCCCTGCGGCAGCCAGGACAGGAACGGCAGCTTGTAGTGCGGCTCGACCACCTGGTGACGGTGCCCGATGCCGAGGTAGAGGACGCCGGTGGGACTGAGCACGCGGTGGATGTCGGCGACGACCGACTCGGGGTCGACGACGTGCTCGTAGATGTGGTTGAACACCACGACGTCCATCGAGCCGTCCTCGAAGGGCAGGGCCTCACCACGGGCGAGGCTGAACTCGACCCGCTCGCCGAAGCGCTCACGGGCGGCCACCAGTCCGGGCTCGTCGATGTCGACGCCGGTGGTGTGCGCGCCTGCCAGGGCGAGCTCGTCGGCGATGAAACCCGCCGAGCAGCCGACGTCGAGGGCACGCAGCCCAGTCAGGTCGTCGCGGCCCAGGGCGTGCCGGACGACAGCCAGGATCTTCTGGGCCTTCTGGCGCCGCTTCCGCTCGTCGAGCATGGCGTCCATGAGCTCGGAGTAGGCGAGCTGCTCCTCGCGTCCGGTGCCCTCGCCGCTCATGACCGGGCCTGCCTCGGGCCGGGCGCCTGCTCCCCGGGTGCACCGTCGGCGGCAACGTCCACGGCGGGGTCGACGACGATGTGGTCGTGTTCGCGTTCCTGGGCGGAGGTCAACAGGTGGTGCGACCGCGCGTAGGCCCAGCCGAGCAGGGCGAAGAGGACGTCGGCCGCCACCGTGAGGAACCGCGAGATCACCACGACCGCCGTCGCCGCTGAGGTCGAGGTGACCGGCGCAAGGATGAGCACCATCACCCCCTCGCGGACGCCCACGCCGGCGGGCAGGATGACGCTGAACATCGCCAGTGACGACGCCAGCGCGAAGCCCGACAAGGTCGCGAGCACCAGCTGGCCGCTCTCGTAGTCGGTGCTCGTGGCACGTGCGAGGACGAGCACGTGCAGGCCGGAGCACACCCACGCGCCGATGAACAGCAGCGTCGCCGACAGCACGGCGCGGCCCGAGAGCTCTCGCTCCAGGGGCTCGCGCCGCAGGATCCTCAGGACTGTCGCGATGGCCCAGTTGAGCAGCCGCGGCCACAGCACGACGGCCAACAGGGGCATGGCGAGCAGCACCATCCAGCCCGTTGCCGCCGCCGAGTCGTCCCGGGTGATGAGCAGGGGCAGGGCCGGGACGCCGACGATCAGTCCGCAGATCGCCGCGATCGCGACCGTCACGAACGCCACCACGGCCGAGCGGCGGCGGGGGATGTGCAGCCTCGCACCGATCTCGGCCTGCGCGACGATGCTCCACACGGCACCGGGCACGTACTTGCCGAGCTGGCCGACGAAGAACACCCCGCCCGCGGGCGCGACGTGCAGCGGCGACCCGAGGTCGGCCAGCAGGATGCGCCACCCCAGCACAGTGAGCAGCGGGGGCAGGCAGACCAGCAGGGCTGCGAGCGCGAAGGACCCCGCGTCGATCCGGTCGATGTCGGCCGACACGGCTCGCCAGTTGCGCGCGACGGCGATCGACACAGCCGCGACGACGAGCAGTGCCAACAGGATTCGCAACAGGGTGAACACGCGGGATCGGGTCATCGTGGGCTCTCCGTCATGTCAGCGTCTTCGCAGGGTGAGACGAAGCAACCCGTATGCCGCGTCGGTGCGGGTGGAGGTGTCGGACGCCATCCGCATGCGTCCGGCGAGGTCGCCGTCGAGGTCGCCGACCAGCACGAACCCGAAGTCGTGGGAGCGGGCCAGGACAGCACGGACGTCGGCGGGGCCCAGCGCGCCCTCGGCTCCGGAGTGACCGATCGGCAGGGTCACGCAGAGCAGACCGCCGGACTTCAGTGCCCAGGACGCCTGGCTCATCGCTTCGTCGATGTCGTCGGCGTCGCAGCCTCCCGGGTGCAACCGCACGATGACGTCGAGCGACGCGGTGTCGACGTCGAGGACCTCGACCGACGACCGACGACCGGTGAGCTCGAGCTCGACGGGCACGAACCCGATGGCTCGGGCCCACTTGGACAAGGGCGAGCGGCTGCCCGACTCGTCGACGATGACGGCGCTGCGGCGGCCGTCGTCGCGGACCCGGACGATGGCAGCCAGAGCGCCCAGGGCTGCCCAGGCCGCGATCGCGTCGCTGCACCGGGGCAGTCCGAGGCTGCGGGCGAAGGCTTTAGCCTCGTCGGCATCGTGGCCGTCGGCGAGGATGTCTGAGGCGTGGACCCATTCGGGCAGGTCGCCACGGCCGAGCTCCACCTCGGGACGCGAGGCGGCGATGACGGTGCGCGCGACGCTCGCCGCCCGGTGCCTCAGGTGCCCGACGACGGCGGCCGCCCCGGTGGCCGTGGGCTCGGCCCCCGGCTCGGACCCCGGCTCGTCAGCCTCGGCGGCCGGTTCGACGGCGGCGAGGGCCTCGATCGTCCCGACGTACCGCGCCCACGGCCCGGAGAGGTCGGGAGGACGGACCTGCGCGCGCAGCCGGTCCGTGCAGCCGGGTTCCGCGAGGCGCTGGAGGGCTTCGACGAGCGCCTTCTTGTCCCCCGGCGGCACCAGCAACCCGTCGACACCGTCGCGCACCTGACCGCCGAACGTGCCGACGTCGGAGGCCAGGATCGGCAGTCCGTGGTGCTGGCCGAGCAGGGCGTTCTGCGATGCCGTGGCACTGCGGTAGGTCAGCGTCAGGACGTCGTGGGTCGCCAGCAGCGGCGCCAGCCGGTCGGCCGGCACGTAGCCGCCGTGGACCTCGACCCGGTCGCGCAGCCGAGGATCCTGGGCAAGCTCCTTGACGCGCTCGCCGCTGGTGCCCCACATCTCGCCGGCCACGGTCAGGGTCGGTCCGGGCACCTCCGCGAGCGCCTCCATGAGCAGGTCGACACCCTTGTAGTCGCGGACCATCCCCAGCGCCAGCAGGCGTGGCGGGCCGTCGTGGGCGGCTCGCTCCACTGGTGCGCCACCGGGCAGGTGCGGGGGGAGGTCGGTGACCGAGACTCGCGGCGCGCCGAGCTCGTAGGCGATCCTTGCTTGCGAATCACTGTGCACGAGAACGGAATCCACGCGTTCGAAGAAGCGTTGCATCAGCTCACGGTCGCCCAGGTGCGTCTCGTGCGGCAGCACGTTGTGGGCGATCACGACGGTGCGTGGCCCCGCATGGGCAACGCCCCGCTGGGCGTTGCGGCGACCGACCCCGGCCGCCCTCAGCAGTGCCAGGTGGGCGGGGACGACTGCCGGGATGACGTGCACGACGACCACGACGTCGAAGGTGCGCAGCCGGCGCCCGGTGCGAACCCACGTGTCGGGACGGGCCCAGCTCAGGGCGCGGACGGTGCGGGGAAAGGGCTCGACGTCGGGGGCGCCGCCGGGGACGGCCTGCTCACCGGGATACAGCTTGGAGGGGTAGAGGTGCGACCAGGACACGAGCGTGACGTCGTGACCGGCCTCGGCCAGCTCGTGCGCCAGACTCGTCGTGTGGGACGCGACCCCGCCCTTGTAGGGGTGGGTGGGCCCGACGACCGCGACCCTGAGCGCGGCGCTGGGGGTCACCGGACTCGCCCAGCAGGACTGCCCGCCGGACGTCCCGGCAGAGGTCCCGCCAGACGTACGCCCGGTGCCGGCTCGCCGGCCGACCGCGCGCCCTCGCGTGGCGTCACGCTGGCCGGCAACGCGGCATACCGGACCGTGCTCACACGCCCGTCCGGGAACGCACGACGAGGTCGGACAGCAACGCGAGCGAGCCGATCATGATGCCGCTGACGATGAGCAGCACGGTGCTCGCCGGGAAGTAGAACGGGTGCCGCACCATGTCCACGATGCCCTTGAGCAACCCGATGACGATGAGCCACAGGGCCGGCGGCATGAGCACCTTGAGCGGGTCGAAGTACATGACCATCCGCAGCACCTGAAGGATGTAGCGGTAGGCGTCGCGGACGAAGTGGAACTTGCTGACGCCTGCGCGCTTGGCATAGCTGGTCGGCACGTACTTGATGTCGTGCTGGTTGCTCAGGAACGCCAGCGTGATCGTCGTGACGCAGCTGAATCCGGGTGGCAGCAGGCGCAGATAGGGCAGGGACACCTCGCGCCGGAACGCCCGCAGCCCGCTGTTGAGGTCGGGGATCGTCTGGTTGGTGAGCTTCTCGGCGATCTTGCGGATCAGCCACTTCGCCGGGATCCGGGCCCACTTGTGGGTGCCCTCCTCGGTGGTCCGGGCGCCGACGACCTGGTCGTAGGAGTCGTCGTCGCGCAGGATCCGGACCAGCTCGGGGATCCGCTCGTTCTCGTAGGTCATGTCGGCGTCGGTCCACACGACGATCTCGCCGTGGGCCTGCTGGGTGCCGATGCGGCGGGCGGTGCCGCTGCCGCCGTTGCGGCGGAACGGCATCACACGGAGGTTCGCGTAGTCGCGACTGGCGCGCTGGAGCACCTCGAGGGTGTCGTCGGTGGAGGCGTCGTCGATGCAGAGCACTTCGTACGTGAACTCGCTGGCGTTCATCGCCTCGGTGATCCGGTCGATCTCCTTGAGGACGTGCGCAGCCTCGTTGAAGCACGGCAGGACGATGGTGACGTACGGCTTGCCGTGGCCGGGTTCGCCGGGCAGGGCGGCAGGCGCCGGCTCACGTGCCGGGAGGTATGCCGCGTCGGCCGGGTGCACGGGCAGGTCACCCACCGGGGTGGTGGGGGCCACCTGCTGACCGGTGCTGACCAGCTCCGTCGCGGGGGCGCTGACCTGCTGGGGCGCGACGGGCATGCGCTCCGTGGCGGGGCTGTGGGCCTGCTCGGGGTCGGTGGGAATGCGCTCCGTGGCGGGGGCGACTGGACCGGTGCTGGGGTGCTCGCTCATCTCGCGAGGAGCCTACCCGTCGGAAACCTCCCTCGTGCTCCCCGTCGTTGTTCCCGCCTGCGGCGGTGCGCCAGTCCGCGACTCTGAAGGATTCTCCGGATCTGGGTCCGGAGCGTCCTTCAGAGTCGCGGGCCGCCAGGCAACGGTCAGCGGACCGGGACCGTGCAGCCGTTCCGCCGGCAAGGTCGCGGCCGGCCCGGCCAGCCGCGGGCCCGGAGGATCGCCCCGATGTCGACGGCGGTGTCACAGGGCGTGACCGCCACATCGGCCCAGAAGACCCTCGTGGTGGCGCGCGCCCTGGAAAGCAGCTGGCGATCGCGGCGTCCGTCCTTCACCCGGTCCGCCCACCGCTCGTGCCCCAACCGACCGTCGACCTCGACGAGCAGGCCGTAGTCCTCGTACGCGTTGTCATGGAACCGTCGACGACCGACGTCCGAGAGTGCCTGGCGCGCAGCGACGGGCAGACGGTGGGCGCGCTCGACGTCACGGACGTAGAGCACCTCGGCACCACTCTGGGCGCCGTCCTCGACGTCAGCCAGAGCGGGACCGAGGACGCGGCTGTGGCGATGACCCTGACGCATGGCCAGCTCGGCCCGGAGCTGGCCGACCGTGACGACCTCCTTCTGCACCGCGCGGGCGACGGTCGACAGCGCGTCGACGACGGTCCCTGTGGCCGCCACGTCCAGGAGGGTGGCAGGGAGCGTTGTCCGCCACGGGTATGCGCGTTCGTCGACGAGATCCTCCCAACGCACCGAACGGCGCACCCGCAGAGTCGGACCCGAGGCGATGGCCCGCTCGTAGGGAACGACCACCTCGGTGACCGTTGGTGGCCTGCTCTCCAAGCCCCAGAGGTAGAGGGCGGAGCGACCACAGAAGGCTGCATCGGCGGCTGGCGCGCCGGACAGGCACCGCAGCAGGTCAGCAGTCGCAGTGACGTGCCAGTCGTCCCGGCCGGGCTTGGTGAGGAACACGCCCTGGCGCAGCCGGACCCACCTCCCCGATGTGACGCGCCACTGCACCGCGTCGTCCGTCATGCCTACTGCCAGGCACTGCCGACGGGTCAGCAGGTCGTACTGGCGGTTCGCGTGCTGGCGCAGCGTTGACCAGTCGATCGGCATCCGCCCACTGTGGCCGCTCGGCGGTGGCGGGCGGTCGGCTGTCCACAGCCCCGCGACTCTGAAGGATCGTCCGGGGCTGGGTCCGGAGGATCCTTCAGAGTCGCGGGATCCCAGTCGTGGACCGGTTGCCCACCCGGGGCTCCGGTGTGGAACGGTGGGACCCGTGGACACCCAACAGGTGCTTGACCTGATGAAGACCGTCGCAGCCGAGGTCATCACGCCGCGGTTCCGGGCGCTGGCCGACGGCGAGGTGATGGAGAAGAACCCCGGTGACCTCGTCACCATCGCCGACCACGAGTCCGAGGCGATCCTCACCCGCGAGCTCTCGGCGGCCTTCCCCGGCGCGTTCGTCCTCGGCGAGGAGCGCACCTCGGCCGACCCGACGACTCTCGACCGCTACGTCGGGGCGGAGCACGCCTTCACGGTCGACCCGGTCGACGGCACCAAGAACTTCGTCCACGGCTCCCCCGACCACGCCGTCATGGTCAGCGAAGTCGTCCGTGGCGAAACGGTGCGTGCCTGGATCCTGCAGCCCGAGCACGAGGTCGCGTGGGTCGCCGAGAAGGGAGCCGGCGTCTACCGCAACGGCGAACGCGTCACCCGCGAGCCGGTGGAGGACGGCGTCCCCCCGCACGGCGTCACCTCGATCTGGCCGCTGCGCGGTCACTCGCTCGGTCGGCTGCCGGCACTGGTCGGCTCGTGGGTCTGCTGCGGCGTCGACTACCCCCGCCTGATGGAGGGGGCGACCGACTACATCCTCTACGCCCGCAACAGCCCGTGGGACCACGCACCTGGTTCGCTGATGGTCACCGAGGCCGGCGGTTTCGTCGGTCACACTGACGGAACGCCTTACGCACCAACGGTTCTCACGCCGGGAATCATCGTGGCTGCGGACAAGGGCACGTATGCCGCCGTCCGTCGCCATGCCGCCGACGCCTTCGCGAAGCGCGGCTGACCGGAAGGGACCAGGACGGGTTCGCCGGGCCGTCGCGAGGGAGCCTCAGGAGCCGGCCTCAGGAGCCGGCCTCAGAAGTAGTCGGTCAGGTAGGCCGTGGACGTCGCGAACACGGCGTCCACCAGCTCGGCCAGCGCGGGGTCGACGTCGGCGGCCAGCCCGGCAGCCGTGACGGCGGCGAGCGGTCTACCGGCGTAGAGCGCCGCCAGTCCGCGGCCCGTCACCCGTAGCGCCGGACGGTCGGCCTGCGGGGCGTGCTCCACCATGGCCCGGCCGTCCGCGACGGTGAGGCGCCAGGCTCCCGTGTTCGTGGCGGCTTCCGGATCCTCCACTGCCAGCGTGAGACCCGCCTCGACACCGACGGGGTAGCCGCGCGCCGACAGGGCGGGTGCGACGTCGAGCACCCGCAGCATCCACGCGTGCTGCTCCACCTCGTGACCCGCCTCCTCGGGCAGCAGCCAGAAGAGCGGATCGTCCGGCGAGAGATAGGCATGCACCGTCCTGGCCACCGACGACCCGGAGCCCACCACTGCCCACAGGCTGCGCAGGGTGGTCTGCGTCGCACCCCACAGGAAGTGGACGAGGAGGTCGGTGCCGTGCCAGCCGTACACCACCACACCGTCCTCAGCGCGGTAGACGAACGTCTCGGGGTCGGTCACCCGGCGCTGCCATTCGCTCTCGGACCACAGCAGCGGCCCGCTGGCGCGCCCCTGTCGCAGCGCCGTCGCGCACAGCTCGCGCAGGGCGGGGACGTCCTCGGTCCCTGCCTTCCGCAACCGCGTGTCTCCACCGAGGGTCCGCAGCTGGGCTGCGTTCAGCGCGTAGCGGCTCTGCGTCCCAGCCAGCTCCCAGCCGAGGTGGCGGTAGACCGGGATCGTGGCTGGATACAGCGCCGAGAGAGGTTCGCCCCGCGTGATCGCCTCCTCGACCAGCCCCCGCATGAGCCGAGTCCCCACCCCGCGGCCGCGGAACTCGGGCAGCACGGTGATCCCGGCCATCCCGGCCATGGGTACCAACCTCCCGTGCCAGACCTGTTCGAACCCGCGCACCTTGCCGCAGCCCGCCATCAGGCCCCCGTCGAAGACACCGAACTGCCGGCCTTCGGCGATCAGCTCCGCGTTGACGGCGCGCCACCTCTGCGCGCCCGAGCCCGACATGGGTCCGAAAGCCCTGACCCGCACGTCCTGCATCGCATCGAGGTCTGACTCGGTCAGCGGGCGGAAGTCGAGGCTCACGGTGTCGAGGCTAGCGATCGGGCCAGGCGCGGCGCAGGGTCTTAGGCTCCATCGCATGGCGAGCGACCGCGACTGGGGCCACGAGGAGGTATGCCGCGTGGTCGCGCTCCGCGGCGACGTCAACGCTCTCGGCGGGGCCGTGACCACCGCGCTCTGTGGGCACTGGGAGCACGATGGTCCGTGCCGCTGGCCCCATCACACGACGAGCACGAGGGCCGGTGACGAGGTGGTCGCCACCGTGCGGTTCGATGCCGCGCAGCCTGAGGAACAGCAGGTCCGCGCGCTGATCCGGGAGGCGCTGGCAGGGGGAAGCCTGGTGGGCCCGGATGGCACGACCACCACGTGGCGGCTCGCCCCCTGAGGCGCATACTGCTCAGCCGAGCCGGCCGAGCCAGACCTGGATCGGCAGCGGCACCAAGGAGTCCGGGCGTTGTTCGAGCAGCCGGGCGTCCTCCTCGACCCGCGCGTCGACCGCCACCACGGCAGAGGTCAGCCCCAGCCGGCTGAGCGCCTCGGTCGAGTCGGCTGCCACGAGGACCAGCCGTCCCCCGCGGGCGTCGACGGCGCCTCGGACCTGGTCGACGGCCGCGGCCAGGCGGGCTGGGTCGTTGCGGAGCGCCGACGTCGTCGACAGGGCGGCCACGCCGCAGTAGCCGCGCAGCACCTGGGGCCACTCGTTCGCCGCCCGCGAGTCGACCATGAGGGCGACATCACCAGGTCGCAGGGCCGCGCACACGTGGTCGACGGCCGCCCACTCGCCGTGTTCCACCCGCTCGTCCGCGTGCGGCCACGTGGCGAGACCGGTGGGTACCAGCAGGGCCAGGGCGACGGCGATGCTCACCGCGACGTTCACGGCATACGGGAGCCGGCGGGTGGACCAGCGCGACACGACGGCGGCGCAGGCGACGGTGAGCAGGACGACCGTGGGCAGGGCGATCAGGAGACGTCGGTCCGCCCACGGGTGGTCGGGGGTGATGCCCGGCCGGTAGAGGGTGAGCAGGGTGGAGCCGATCCCGACGACGGCCGGTCCGGTCCAGCCCGGCAGCTCTCGGCCGTCGACCCAGGCCGACGCGGCCCGGTGCGCGAGCACCCCTGCCGCCACCAGCGCGAGGCCGAGCGCGGCAGGACCGAGCCACCATGACAGCCACACGACGGTCTGCTCGGCGTAGGTGCGGCCTCCGTCGACGGGCAGCCCCTGACGCGCCTGGAGCCCCGCGACGACGCGAGCCCCCGGGTCCGCAGCGGACTGACGCACGACCTGCCACCACGGGCGGCTGGCCAGCACGAGTCCCACCACCACGACGCCGCCGGCCAGGACGCGCGGCAACCAGGCCTGGATGAGGGCGGGCATGGCCCAGCCCCGTCGGGCACCGTGGAGCAGGAGAGCTCCGAGGACGCACACCGCAGCCCCGAGTGCCACGAGCGGAAGCAGCGAAGCGGCAATGCTGCCGAGGTACTCGCTCGACGTCAGCCAGGTGAGCCCGAGGGCGACAGTCCCGGAGACGGCTGTGGCCACGCCGAGCACCCGGGCATGAGCCTGCCGCTGCAGCGCTGCCAGGACCACGACCGGCACGACCAGGACGACCTCGCGCAGGGCGTCGACCCGGATGAGGACCGCCCCGCCCATGAGCACACCGGCGACGAGGGCCGTACGGCGCGAGACGACCACGTCGGGCACAGCGGCGCTCCGTGCGGCCAGCACCATCGTCAGGAGCCCGGCAGCCAGTACGGGCAGGGCGACCGGTTCGGAGTAGGTCGCGCGGGCGACATGGACCAGCGGGAAGAGCAGCGCCGTGCCCAGTGCCGCGAGCGGGCCCCACCGGGGGCCGACGACGGTCGAGGCCAGCAAGCCGACGCCCAGCACGGTGAGGCCGAACAGGATGGCTGGCGCCCAGGCCAGGGCGGCCGGACCCCCGACCCACCAGGCGACGGAGTACCAGGCGGAGGCCCCGATCGGGAACTGTGGCTGGATGCTGGGGTCCTGGGGGGTCCCGGTCGCGTAGAAGGCCGGACTCGCCAGGGTGATGCCGTCGACGGCCAGCACGTCGGCTCCCCCGACGGACTCGCGCGGGACCGCGATGGGTCGCGCGTGCCCGGACGCGAGCTGGACCGCCGACTGGAGGTAGGAGCCGGAGTCGCGCCTGGGCAGCACCTGCTCCGAATGCGTGACACCGGCCCAGACCACGGCGGCCAGCGACATCACCACCAGCAGGGTGGCCGACCACACCGGGAGCGGGCGCACCGGCACGAGCGACGTGGCGAGCCCCGCCACCACCGCCAGCACCAGCAGGACGGGGATGGCGACCAGCGGCGACCACAGTCCGCCGAGCGCGAGCAGGGCCGCGGCGACGGATCCGAGCACCAGCCACAGTCCCGACCAGACGACGGTGCGCGTGATGAACCAGCCGCCCCACGCCTCGCCCCGGAGCAGCGGGAGGTCGCCGGGGTCTGGGGCATACGGGTAGCTGCGGGACTCGCGGCTGCTCACAGTCGGCAACGCTACTGCTCCGCCGTCAGCTGGCGGTGCACCGGTGCGCGCCGTCGGTGCGCGCCATCGCCGCGCGCCCCTGCGATGGTCGAGGCGGTCGACGATGCGGGTCCAGCACGGGTCTCGCGATAACCTCACGGCCATGCCTGCTGCCGACAGCGCCGAGGACGACGCCACCCCCCGCACCGTGATCACCTTCGGGACCTTCGACGTGCTGCACGTCGGGCACATCCGGATCCTCAAACGGGCTGCCTCGCTCGGCAACCGGCTGGTCGTGGGCGTCTCGGCGGACGCGCTCAACGAGGCCAAGAAGGGTCGCGCGCCGGTCTTCTCCCAGGACGAGCGGGTCGAGATCATCAGCAGCCTGAAGTTCGTCGACGAGGTCTTCATCGAGGAGAGTCTCGAGCTGAAGCGCGACTACATCATCGAGCACCGGGCCGACGTCCTCGCGATGGGTGACGACTGGAAGGGACGCTTCGACTTCGTCTCGGACCTGTGCGAGGTCGTCTACTTCCCCCGCACCCCTTCGGTGTCCACGACCGAGCTCATCGAGCACATCGCCAACACGGCCTGATGCCGGCCACACCCGCGGAGGTCCTCGCGGCGATGCTGGGCTCCGACCCGGCCGGCCCGCGGGTCACCTTCTACGACGACACCCCCGGACCCACCCAGGGCGAGCGCATCGAGCTGAGCGCCAAGGTGCTCGCGAACTGGGTGAACAAGGCAGCCAACGCGTTGCAGGAGGAGTGGGACATCGCTCCCGCCAGGCGGGTGCGGCTGGCCCTTCCGCCACACTGGCGCTCCCTCTACTGGGCGCTCGCCGTCTGGTCCGTGGGTGCCACGGTCGTCCTCGACGACGACGCATCCGACGAGGCGTGCGACCTCGTGGTGACCGACGACGCCACGGTGGCCGCGGCCAGCACCGGCCCGACCGTCCTCGTCACCCTCGCCGCCCTCGCGCGCGGCGCGAGCAACCCCGTCCCCCTCGGCGCCATGGACGAGGCCCGCGAGCTGTCCACGTATGCCGACCAGTTCAGCCCGTGGGAGGAGCCGGACCCCGGCGACGCCGCCTTGAGCGACAAAGGCACGGACACGGCATACGGGGACGTGGTGCCGGAACGGAGCTGGGCGCGCGGCGTCCGCATCCACACGTCCACCGACGACCTGCGGACGGCGCTCGAGCTGGCGCTCGCGGCGTGGGCGGCCGGCGGCTCGGTGGTGCTCTCCCGCGGCCCCGAGCCGGTGACGGGTCGCGCGGGTCGGCTGGCCTCGGAGGGCGTGACCCTCGAGCCCTAGCGGCGCCGCAGCTCTGCTTCGAGCGCCTGCCAGGTCAGCGTCGCGACCACCCCGGTCCGGGCCAGCCTGGCCCGCCCCTGCAGGGCCTTGACGGCCGACTCGTCGCTCGCTCCGAACGTCCCGTCCGCGGGGATCCGGAGGGCCTTCTGCAGCGCCGTGACAGCGGTCCCCCGCGAGCCTGAGCGCAATACGGTGCCGTAGAAGGCCCGCAACGGGTAGTCGCGGTTCTCCAGTGCCTTCCAGACCTTGACGTCCACGACGCCGGTCTGCGGCAGCTGCCTGGCCTTCTGGAAGGCCTTGACCGCCGCGGCGGTGCGCGCCCCGAAGGCCCCGTCGACGGAGAGGCCGCCGAGGGCTCGCTGCAGGGTCTTCACCGCTGCGCCCTTCGAGCCCGACGTGAGGACGGTCGACATGAGGGCGGTGTAGGGCGTGGTGACGCGTGGGGTCGAGGTGCTCCGCGATGCGGTCGTCGTCGCCGCGCCGGTCGCCATCAGGGCGGCCCAGGTGGTCGGGCCGACGATGCCCGTCGCCGGCAGGTTGCGACGGGTCTGGAACGCCTTGACGGCCGCCAGGGTCTTGACGCCGAACGCCCCGTCGGGCGGCGTGACACCCAGTGCCTTCTGCAGCGCCACGACGGCGGGGCCCTTGGCACCCTGCGCCAGGGTGAGCTTCGCGTAGGGAGCGAGCGGGCTGGCCGGCGTCGACGTCGGCGGCTTCGCAGGCGTGGTCGGCTGGGTGGGCGTGGTCGGTGCCGCTGCGCCGCGAGCCGGGATGAGCTTGAGGGCAACCATCTTCGCCCACGTGGCCAGGTCGAGCTGCCCGGTCACCTTCAGGCCGTGCTTGCCCTGCCAGAGGCTCAGCGCGGCTGCCGTCTTCGGCCCGAACACCCCGTCCGGTGTGGTCCCGATGACCTTCTGGGCCAGGGCCACGTCAGGGCCCGTGGCTCCCGGCATGAGCACCGAGTAGACGGCCGACGGCGTCTGCGGCGGAGTCGTGGGCTTCGGCGTCGAGGACGGGCCCGGGTCGACCTTGGTCAGCGCCTTGCCCGTCCACCACGACGTGCGGCCGTAGGCGCCGTCCCAGGAGAAGGAGAAGTGGATGTGGTCGGTGTGCGGGACCGGTCCGGTGTAGGTCGCCCAGCCCCGGGCGGGGTCGTAGGCGCGCCACATCTTGTGGTTCCAGATGATGTACATGATCCCGAACCGGCGGGCCATCGCGCCCGGACGACCCTGCGCATCCGGTGCCGACAGCCACTGGGTCACGGCGTCGGCGACAGCCTTCTCGCTGGGCTTGCTGGCGCTGAGCATCCAGTCCCAGGCCCGCCCCTCGGAGTGCTCGGTGAGGCCACTGTTGCAGTTGCGGACGATGCCCCAGTCCGCGCTGCCGAGCCTGTAGTGGCCCGCCATGAGCTTCGCGAAGGAGACCACCCCGGGCTTGGCGTTGGGGTCGCACAGCCGCTGCGCCTGGTACGGCGAGGCGATGTCCAGCGCCGAGGGGAGCGCCTTGGTCGGGGGCTTCGGCGACACTGCCGTCGCGGCATCCGCGGTCGCCGCGCCCACGGGCACGGTGAGCACCGGGATGGCCAGGACTCCAAGGGCACGCACGACACGCGACACGGAACACTCCAGAGGGGGGATGGCGCCTCGGATCCCGAGCCGCGGTGACGAATTGGACACCAGCCCCAGGGGTCACTTCCTGAGCAGGCAGGACATTTGTCCCACCAGTGCTCAGCCGTCACAAGGGCCTCTGGAGAACTACAACCACGGAATTCGTTCTGCCCTCCCCCGATCGGCCGATGGCCACGCTCGACGCCCCGGCGGGCCGGCCATGTGGGGTCACCACGCGGCATACCCGGAACGGTGGGGAGGGACCACGCAAGGCGACCGGAGCCGTCCGGCTAGAGTCCACGCCATGGACAAAGTCGTCTCCACCGCGGCCGCAGCCATCGACGGGATCGTCGACGGCTCCTCCCTCTCGGTGGGCGGGTTCGGGCTCTGCGGCATCCCGAGCGTGCTCATCGCGGCGATCCACGATGCGGGGGTGACCGGCCTCGAAGCCATCTCCAACAACTGCGGCGTGGACGACTGGGGCCTGGGCATCCTGCTCAAGGACAAGCGAATCCGGCGGATGGTCTCCTCCTACGTCGGGGAGAACAAGGAGTTCGAGCGCCAGTACCTCTCCGGCGAGCTCGAGGTGGAGCTGACGCCGCAGGGCACGCTCGCCGAGCGACTGCGTGCGGGGGGCTCGGGGATCCCTGCCTTCTTCACCGTGACCGGCGCCGGCACGCAGGTCGCCGACGGCGGACTTCCGTGGCTGTATGCCGCGGACGGCACCGTCGCGAAGGCCTCACCTCCCAAGGAGGTCAAGGTGTTCGAGGTCGACGGCGTCGAGAAGGAGTTCGTCCTCGAGCGCGCCATCGTCGCCGACTTCGGGCTGGTCCGGGCCTGGAAGGGCGACCGCCACGGCAACCTCGTCTTCAACCAGAGCGCCCGCAACTTCAACCCGCTCGCCGCCATGGCCGGCCGGATCACGATCGCCGAGGTCGAGGAGCTGGTCGAACCCGGCGAGCTCGACCCCGACCAGGTCCACCTGCCCGGCATCTACGTGCACCGGGTGCTGCCCCTGACGGCCGACCAGGCCAAGGACAAGCGGATCGAGCGCCGCACCGTCCGTCCTGCCGAGAGCCAGCCCGAGACCACCACCGAGGAGGCCTGACATGGCACTGACCCGTGAGCAGATGGCCGCCCGGGCGGCCGCGGAGCTGTCCGACGGCTCCTACGTCAACCTCGGGATCGGCCTGCCGACCCTGGTCCCCAACTACGTCCCCGACGACGTCGAGATCGTGCTCCAGTCCGAGAACGGCATCCTCGGCGTCGGCGCCTATCCCGTTGACGGGCAAGAAGATCCCGACTTGATCAACGCCGGGAAGGAGACGGTCACGCTGCGTCGTGGGTCGTCCTTCTTCGACTCCGCCACGAGCTTTGGGATGATCCGCGGCGGCAAGGTGGATGCCGCGATCCTCGGCGCCATGCAGGTCTCCTCCAAGGGCGACATCGCGAACTGGATGATCCCCGGCAAGATGGTCAAGGGCATGGGCGGCGCGATGGACCTCGTCCACGGCGCCAAGCGGGTCATCGTCCTGATGGAGCACAACGCCAAGGACGGGTCCTACAAGATCGTCGACGAGTGCTCGTTGCCCTACACCGGCCGCGGCGTCGTGCAGCGGATCATCACCGACCTGTGCGTCTTCGACGTGACGGCAGACGGCCTCGTGCTGCGCGAGCTCGCGGAGGGTGTCACCGAGGACGAGGTTCGGGAGAAGACGGAGCCCTCGTTCACGGTCGACCTGGACTGAGCGCCGGCCCAGGTCGACCGCACCCGCCCCTCAGCGCAACAGGGTGAGGTTGGCCGTCGAGCCGGTGACCGCGGTGCGCGTTCCGAACGTGCCTGCACCGGTGCCCGGGTAGAGCCACAGTGCACCAGCAGTGTCCCGTGCGAGCAGGTCGGCACCCGAGCCGGCGTTGACGTCGCCGAGCGCCACCATGTCCTTGATGACGTTCCAGCCACCGCCCACCCGCACCCGTGGCCACCGGATGGCTCCCGCGCCGTCCGTGCGGTAGGTCCACAGGGTGTTCGTCGTCGAGTCGCGGGCCCAGAAGTCAGCGCGACCGTCCAGGTCAGCGTCGCCTGCGCCCACGATGGTGTCCATCGCGTTCCAGCCGCCCCCGAGGCTCGTCCGGGAGGAGAATCCGCAGGCCCCGTCTCCTGCATAGAGCCACAGCGTTCCCGTTGCCCGGTCGACGCCGAGGAAGTCCGAGCGGCCGTCCGAGGTCGCGTCACCGATGCCGGTCAAGCGGTCCGTCGTGGCGGGCACCCCCGTCACCCGCGTTCGCACCGTCAGGGTTCCGGTGGTCGGGACCGGGTAGCACCAGACCGCGCCAGAGGTATCGCGAGCGAGCAGCTCGGCCGTGCCGTTCCCGTTGAGGTCGCTCCCGTGGCCGAGCACGTTCATGACGTTCCATCCGCCCCCGAGACGCGTGGCGGCGCCCAACGCGCTCCCCGTGAAGGGCAGTCGGTAGAAGGTGCCGTCGGCCGTGCGACCGTAGACGTCGGGTTTGCCGTCACCGCTGGTGTCCTTGCGCAGGAAGTCGCCGTTGGTCACGGTGAACCACTCGGACTTCAGACCCAGCACACTGCGAAGGCTGTCCCACGGCATGGTGGCGCTGCCGGCGCTGCCCACCAGGGTCACGCCGCGGATGCGTCCGCCCCACTCACCATGGCCGTCGCGGGTCACGATGATGCTCCGCAGCGTGCCCACCGCGGGACGGGCGTTCTGCAAGGTCGTGCGCAGCGAGGTGGTGGACACCGTCCACGAGTTGGCGTTGTTCGGGACCACCCCGTCGTAGGGGTCGGCCTTGGCCACGAGGTAGGGCACCGACCCTGCCGACATCCACCCGCCGTTGGCGGCAGAGAACTGGGTGAAGGCGGCCGCGCCGCCGTACGTGACGAGGAGACCGGACGTCGCCGTGATCGCCGAGTCCGCATTGGGATGCGTGTGGGAGGTCAGCAGGGTCCCGCTCGAGTTGTAGTCCGCCCAGCCGTCGTAGACCTGGCACGACGTGGTGTCGCACACGTCATAGCTCGACGAGGCAGGGTGTTCCTTCTCGTACGTGGCGTAGGTGCGAGCCGCGACGGCCTGGCTGCGCAGGGCCGCGGGGAGCCACGAGGCGGGCATCTCGTTCGGGACGACACCGCGCAGGTACTTCTCCATGGTGGTGGCGTTGATGGTGACCACGGTTGAGCCGCTGCGCACCGCCTGGGCCCTGTCGGGGAACTCCCGGAAGACGCCGTCGGTCCGGGCGACGCGCACCCCGCCGCTCGTGGGGTTCACGAAGGACGGCGTGCCTGAGACGTTGCTGTAGGAGCCCGCCGTCTTCCAGGTGCTGCCCACGAGCCACTGCAGGGCAAGTCCTCCCTCTGAGCTGGGCACCAGCCGCCATCGCAACACCGGGTCGCCGCCGTCGGTGGCGCCGAGGGTGGTCGTGGTGGAGCCGGAGGTGAACTGCAGACCCGGCCGCATGAGGACGGTCAGGCCCGACGTGGGCACCCCGCTGATCCTGATCCGGAGCGCGGACGACGTCGCCTGCGCGAGGGTGGTCCCGGGGTAGTAGAACGCGAGGATCTGCTGGTGGGTCAGGCCCGACGTGGCAGCCCCGTAGGCACCCCACTGAGACATCCCGTGCCCGTGGCCGTAGCCGTGCCCGGCCAGCTGGACTGCACCCGACAGCGGGACCGGCAGCGTCTCAGCCGATGCTGGTGCGGCGGTCACCAGCCCGGCCACCACCACCGCGGAGGCGGCACCCAGGGCGCAGAGCCCCCGGAACCGTCCCGACGGCATACGCCACCGGCTGGTCGACGCGCGCCCCGTCCCAGTCATCGCCACCACACCTCTCATGGTCACCCCAGAACCTGACCGGTGCCAAGTCCGCCGGCCAGCGGCATTCGCCCTGGCCAGAGCGTGCCGTCCCGTCGTCCCGCATAGAGCCACAGCCCGCCACCGGTGTCGGCCGCGACGACGTCGGAGCCACCGTCGCCGTTGTAGTCGCCCACCCCGACGATCTGGACCAGGTCGGTCTGACCCGACCGCAGCACCGTGTAGTCGAGCAGCGGAGCCGGCCCGGAACCCCGGAACAAGGCGAGCGTGCCGTCCCCGAGCAGCGCCACGACGTCGCCGTTGGCGTCGCCGTTGAAGGCCCCCGTGCCGGTGAAGCTCTTGAAGGTCTGCCAGCCCTGCTCGAGCTCCTCACCCGGCTTGAGGGTGAAGTCACGGCGGAAGCCGTAGCGCAGGATCAGTCCGCTGCGCGAGGTCGCCAGCAGGTCCGGCACGCCGTCGGAGTCCTGGTCTGCACCGGGGGCGATCTTCGCCATCGCGGCCCAGCCCCGGGTCGCCACGACGAGCGGAGACCCGAACCCACCGCCGCTGCGGCCGGGCAGCGCCTCGAGCGCGTCCCCGACCCGCATGACGGCGTCCGTGTAGCCGTCCGCGTTGACGTCGCCGACCAGCTGGACCAGGTCGGCGCCACTGGTGCCGGAAATGGCGGGTCGCTGTTCGAGGTCCCGGCGGCCGGTTCCCGGATAGATCCGCAGGCTGCCCTTGTCGATGGTCGTCATGACGCCCAGCAGGTCAGGGCGCCCGTCGCCGGTGAAGTCGACCCCGCTGGACAGCTGGGCCATGTCCTCCCAGCCCCGTCCCCAACGGTTCCACCGCACCGGCGCGTTCGACTCGTCCCCGTAGTAGACGCGCAGCGCTCCACCCGGCTCGCGCCCGAAGATGTCGCGGTGACCGTCTCCGTCGAGGTCACCGGCTGCGATGACCGGGCTCAGCCCTCCCCATCCGCCGGCGACCTTCGTCGGTGTGCCCACATGCCCGTGGCCGTCCCCGGCCGCCACGACCAGGGCGCCGTCGCTGGTCCGCACCGCGAGCAGGTCCGGCTTGCCGTCGCGCGTGAGGTCGCCCGCACCCGTGATGGACGTGTAGCCGTCCCATCCTGTCGCCACGACCGAGCCGGCACCGAAGGTGCCCCGGGCCGTCCCGGGGTACAGGGCCAACGTGCCCGTGCGACCGACGGCCATCAGGTCGGCGCGCCCGTCGCCGGTCTGGTCACCCGCAGCGACCAGGACCCTCATCGCATTCCAGCCCGACCCGCTCGAGACCAGGCCGGCATACCCGCCCTTGCCGTTCCCGCGGTAGACGCGCAGGTTGTTGGCTGCGGGGTACTGGGCGAGGATGTCCGGGTTTCCGTCGCCGGTCAGGTCCGGTGACAACACCGCAAGTCGCACCGTGTTCCACGAGCCACCGAGGGTCGTGGGCGCCTTGAGGGGGTCGAGGGGCGCCGACGCCAACAGGGACACCGCCCCGACCGGGGAGCCGGGCGACGGTTGCGCGTAGCTGAGCAGGTCTGGCTGGCCGGCTCGGTCGACATCGCGAGTCAGCCTGGTCGCCGACAACGTGCCCATCCGACTGGCCACAGCGCTGCGGATCGCGGGCAGCTTCGCGTAGAGCTGTGCGCCGGGGCACTGGGTGCCCACGGCGTCCCGGTGGCCGGAGATCCGGGAGAAGTTCTTGTCCTTGGCGAAGACCGTCCCGGTGGCCGGCATGCCATGGACCGTCATCTTCCAGGCGATCAGGTTGGTCAGCGCAGTGGTGACGGCGGTGGGAACGGCGGTGCTCTGGAAGTCGCCGATGGCACTGACCCCGAAGGACCACGAGTTGTAGCCGAGCGTGTGCGCGCCGATGACCGCACGGTCGACGCCTCCGTAGCGTCCCTCCCACGTGCGCCCGAACCGGTCGACGAGGAAGTTGTAGCCGATGTCCGACCAGCCCTGGCCGTTCACGTGGTAGGCGTAGATGCCGCGGATGATCGCGGGGACGTCTGCCTGCGTGTAGCTGTTGGACCCGGCCGTGTGGTGCACGAACGCGATGTGCGCCTGGGAGTAGCCCGGCGAGCCGTCACGGAGCGACTCGTCCGCACCCCACTGCGCCCGGGTGTAGATGGTGGGTCGTGCGGCGGCAGCAGTCGCCCCGCCTGCGGGCGGGGCGGCGGTCACGGCCGCGTCCGCCGGAGAGCTCCCGGGATCCACCACCGACAGCGAGAGGTCGACCGGGAGGCGCGAGTCATCGCTCAACACCCTGGCCTGGACCTGCTCCCCGACGACGACGTACGGGTCGGTGCTCTCCCTGGCCCGCGTGGCGGAGGCTCCTTCCGGCGTGCCCTTGTCGGGACCATGCTCGGATGCCCCGGCATCAAGGTCCTCCCACGCTCCCCAGGTACCCGCTCGCTCGACGCGGATCTGCACGGTGTCGCCGTCCCCCAGAGAACCCGTCGGCCAGGAGACACCGGCCACCGCCACGGCCGACGCCACCGGGGTGACCGTGCTCTCGGCCGCGGCCTTCGCGCGGCTCAGCGCCGTCGAGGACTTCTCGCCACGGCCGGCCTCGGCCGGTGCCACGGTCCGGAGTGGAACGCTCCTGGTGTGCGGCGAGACGGGGTGCGCAGCGGTCTTCTGCCCTCCCAGGTCGAGCCCGGGGGTCGCCAACGGTGTCAGCACGACCGCGGAGAAGGCGACGCTCAGGACGAGGGGGGAGACGGTGGTACGGCGCAGGAGACGAGGCGGCATGGGAAGGCTCACAGTCGGGGTTGGTTGCAGTCGCAGCCCTCACACGGTGCACCATCGGAGCGCGACATGGCGGGCATACGCACCAACTTTCCCACCTGTCACACACATTGTTACCTGCCCGCAACCCCCTGAGCACCCGTGACCATTCATGACCATCGGTGACCGGGCGACGCCCTCGGCAGGCCGACGCGGGCGTCATGGACCCGGGTCAGTCGTCCACGCCGCCGCTCACGAGCGGGCTGCCCCGGTCGAAGTGGGGAGCCAGGTTGTTGTCGACCATGGTCAGCGCGGCACCGATCGCCATGTGCATGTCGAGGTACTTGTAGGTACCCAGCCGTCCGCCGAAGAGCACTCCTCGCTCGGCCCGCGCAAGGTCGCGGTAGCGCAACAACCCCTCCCGGTCGGCCGGGGTGTTCACGGGGTAGTACGGCTCGTCGTCACCCTCGGCGAAGCGTGAGAACTCACGCATGATGACCGTCTTGTCCTTCGGGTAGTCCCGCTCGGGGTGGAAGTGACGGAACTCGTGGATCCGCGTGTAGGGCACATCCTCGTCCGGGTAGTTCATCACCGGGGTGCCCTGGAAGTCTCCCGTGGCCAGCACCTCCTCCTCGAAGTCCAGGGTGCGCCAGCCGAGCCGGCCCTCGCTGAAGTCGAAGTACTTGTCGACCGGACCGGTGTAGACCACGGGGATGTTCCCGACGACGTTCGCCTTGGTGATCGGCTGGGACTCGTCGAAGAAGTCGGTGTCGAGCCGCACCTCGATGCGGTCGTGGTCCGCCATCCGCTCGAGCCAGCGGGTGTAGCCGTCCACCGGCAGGCCCTCGTAGGTGTCGTTGAAGTAGCGGTTGTCGTAGGTGTAGCGGACCGGCAGCCGGCTGATGATGTCGGCCGACAGCTCCTCGGGCGAGGTCTGCCACTGCTTGGCGGTGTAGTGCGCGATGAACGCCTCGTACAGCGGGCGACCTATGAGCGAGATCCCCTTCTCGACGAAGTTGCCCGGCTCGCGGCCGCCCAGCTCGGCGGCCTGCTCGGCGATGAGCGCCCGCGCCTCGTCGGGTGAGTACGCCGACCGGAAGAACTGGTTGATCGTGCCGAGGTTGATCGGCATCGGATAGACCTCGCCGCGGTGGCTGGTGTAGACGCGATGGACGTACGGCGTGAACCCGGTGAACTCGTTCACGTACTCCCAGATTCGCTGGTTGGACGTGTGGAAGAGGTGTGCGCCGTAGCGGTGCACCTCGATCCCGGTCTCCGGCTCGTCCTCGCTGTAGGCGTTGCCGCCGATGTGCCGACGCCTGTCGATGACGAGGACCCGACGCCCGTGCTCCTGGGCAATCTGCCGGGCCACGGTCAGCCCGAAGAATCCGGATCCGACGACCACTAGGTCCGCGTTCACACATACTCCTCGGGTTCGGGGCAAGCCGGGGTCAGGCTACCCGAGTGGTGTCGACCGCCCCGGTGCGTGGTGACGAGGCCGCGGGCAGCATGGCACCGGCCGGMCCCGGGKCCGGCCGGTGCCATGGGAGGGGCACCCACTGTGGTTGCCTGTGCACGTGACGATTTCCGAGGAACCGGCGGGAGCCGGCGCCGCAGCCAGCCGTGGCGTGCTCGGTCGCGGCTCCATCTACACGCTCGGGACGGCGGCACCCGTGCTGGCCAACGCCGCGGTCACGCCCGCAGTCACCCGGCTCCTCGGCGTGGACGCCTACGGCGTGGTGTCCGTCGGCATCGTGGTCATGCAGATCGGGATGATGGTGGCGGGTCTGGGCCTGTCGTCGGTGATCACCCGCCACGGACTCCTCGGAGCCAGTGGCCAGGAGGGGGCTCGCACCCTGCTCAAACGAGGGCTGGCCATGACCGCGCTGCTCGTCGCCGTGGCGGCAGGCAGCCAACCGCTGTGGTCCGGTTTCCTCGATCCCGCGCTGCCGCGGGCGGTCCTCATCGCGTTGCTGACCGCCGGCTGCTACGTCGGCGTCGAGCAGAGCCAGGCCTTCCTTCGGGTGCTCGACCGACCACTGACCTTCGTGGGCCTGTCGCTCGTGGCCACCTTGGGTGGTCCGCTCCTTGGGCTGACCCTGGTGCTGAGCGGTGACGCCACCGCAGAGCGCTACCTCACCGGGCTGCTCGGAGGGTATGCCGTGGCGGCCCTCCTGGGAGTGTTCGTCACCCTGCGCAGCGGCCCGGCGAGCCACCACGCCGGGGACACGCGCGCGGCTCTGCGGATGGGGCTGCCCATGCTTCCGCACATGGTGTCGATCTTCGCCGCCAACGGTGGTCTGGTGTTCCTCGCCACCGCGATGCTCGGCCGCGAGGAGGCCGGCCGCCTGTCTGTCGCCCTGCTTCTCGGGATGGCGCCCGGCGTCGTGACCGCTGCCATGAACAACTCCTGGGGGCCAACCGTCTACCGGGCGTCCGAGGCCGAGCGTGGGCACGTCCTCGAACACACCGCCGCCGACATCGGCTACCTCGCTGCGACCATGGCAGGCGGGGTCGCCCTGCTCTCCCCGTGGCTGCTGCGGGTCGCCGCCGGCCGGGACTTCCGCCCGGACGAACTGGTGCCGCAGGTCGGCGTGGTGGCCTTCGGCACGGTCCTCGCGATCGCCTACCTCGCGAACGTCCACCTGGTCTTCGCCAGTGGTCGCACCTTCGGGCTCTCGTTCACCACCCCGCTGGCGCTCGCGGTCGGGCTGACGGGCGGCGCGTTGCTCAGCCGCGTCAACCCCGCCCTGCTCGCGCTCGGCTTTCCCCTGACGTATGCCGGTATGGCCCTGGGGTCCTCGGTGCTGGCCGCCCGGGTGGCGCACGTCAGGTGGCGTCGCGAGGTGCTCGTGGTGCCCGTGCTGCTCGGTGCGGCCTACTGCCTGGCAGGGGCGCTGCTTCCGCTGTCGCCGTGGGTGCGCCTCGTGGCAACCACCGTGGTCGTCGTGGTCGCCGCCGTGCGGTTGCGACTCGTCGTCCGGCGCTAGCGGGACGACTCGTCTCCGACGTCGGCACCAACCTCGATGGGAGTGGGCAGCGGCCGCACCCCGGGCAGTGTGCGCGGCAGCGGCTTGGGCAGGTGCGAGAGGGGGTGTCGCAGGAAGTGCACCGGGCTCAGCCCCTGGGCCTCCTCGGTGGAGCCCTCCGCGCGGTCGCCCCAGCCCAGGACGTTGCGGGCCTTCTGCAGGGGTGCTGCCAGCCAGTAGTCCACAGCGGGTCCGGGGCGGGGCCGCGTCCACCCCAGTGCCCCGACCAGCTCTTCTGGGGTGAGCACGGCGGCCCACCCGATCTCCGAGCGGGCCGTGCGGGTGGCAGCCGCGGGGTCCACCGACCGCCCGTGCAGCTCCGGCCACGTGGCGACGATGGACTCCAGCGACACGTTGTCCCCACCACCCAGGCTGAGCGGGTCGCCGTGCACGGCGACCTCGCGACCCAGCGCCGCGGCATACATGATCGACGTCATCAGCCGGTTGGACACGGTCCTGCGGTGGCTCGCGACGAGGCCGAGGATGCGTCCCAGGAAGTTGGGGTCATGGCGCTGGCCCGCCATCACCAGCTGGTGTCCCGCCCGCTGCCATGCCGCGACGATCTCGGGCCTCGCGACGTCGTCGGCGTGCAGGCACACGGTCGACGGGCCCTCGGTGTCCCGGTAGTAGTCCGCGAGCGCCCCCTGGTCACCCAGCACCTCCAGCACACGGGTGCCGTGCAACGGCATGACCAGGCTCCGCTCGGACGGTTCGGGCAGGCTGTCGGCAGCCAGGCGAGCGAGGTAGGCGAAGGGAGCGCCGATGGCCACGGTCGGCCGGTCGGCGACCTCGGGGCTCCAGGCACGGGACTCGTGGCTCCACACCAGGAGCCGCCGCCGGGAGGTGCGCCCGATGTCCGGGAAGTCCCCGAACTGCACGGCGAGTGGCGACGACGTCGTCCACCCGTGCTGGAGGAGGCCGGGCACGTGGCGGGGCCGCCGCAACCCGGCATACGCGGCCAGGACCTCGGCATGCCCGTAGAAGTGGTTCTGGATGTCCACAGGTGGTTCGCCCTCCGTGGCGTGGGTGGTGTCCGTCGGGTCCAGCGGTCTGGGCGCCGGGAGGCGCGACAGCATCCGTTACCCTACCTAGCGCCCGCACTCCCCCTCGCGCGCAGCCAGGCGCCTCGCTGAAGGACCAGTCGTGACCGTTGACGTACTCCTCCCCTACTACGGCGATGTCGCCATGATGAAGCAGGCGGTGGAATCGGTCCTTCGGCAGCACTCGTCGGACTGGACCCTCACGGTGATCGACGACGGCTACCCCGACGAGTCCGTCCCCGGGTACTTCGCCGGGCTGGTCGAGCAGGACTCGCGGATCAGCTACGTGCGGAACGAGCAGAACCTCGGCGCCAACGGCAACTACCGCAAGGCCCTCGGCTTCGTGAAGAACGAGCTGGCCGTGGTCATGGGTGCCGACGACGTCATGCTGCCCAACTACCTCGACTGCGTGGTGGGGGCCCACGCCAAGTTCCCCCAGGCACAGATCATCCAGCCCGGCGTCGAGGTCATCGACGAGACGGGCGCGGTCGGCCAGACCGGGCTGGTGGACCGGGTCAAGGGCCTGCTCGCCCCCCGCGGAGAGGGGACCCGCCTGCTGGCAGGAGAGGCCCTGGCCATCTCGCTGATGCGGGGCAACTGGCTGTACTTCCCCTCGATCGCCTGGCAGTCCGAGGCGTTGGTGCGCACCGGTTTCCGCGAAGGACTCGACGTGGTGCAGGACCTCGCGCTGGCCCTCGACCTCGTCAAGGCCGGTGGCGCCCTCGCGGTCGACGACGAGGTCTGCTTCCAGTACCGACGCCACCGCGAGTCCGACTCGAGCTGGCGCGCGCTGGCAGGCACCCGGTTCATCGAGGAGCGGCAGTTCTTCACCCAGATGGCCGCAGAGTTCGACGAGGTCGGCTGGTCGAGGGCGGCGAGGAGCGCGCGGCTGCACCTGACATCGCGTCTCAACGCGGCGACCCTGCTGCCCAAGGCGTACAAGAACAAGCAGACGGAAGGCGTGCGCAACCTGCGTGAGCACGTCCTGTCACGACCGGGGATCATCAAGAAGTGACTCGACTGGTCCGCGACAACGGCTCCCGCGCGCGCGTCCTTTGGTCCCCAGGGCAACCCGAGTGCGTACGCTGGCGACGATGAGCAGTCACCTCAACGACGACGTCTGGCTGGTGGTCCCTCTCTTCAACGAGGGCTCGGTCATCGGTGAGGTCGTCCGGCAGGCACGTGAGACCTTCCCGCACGTCGTCGTGGTCGACGACGGCTCGCGCGACGGGGGCGCAGACCTCGCCGTCGCCGCCGGTGCCGTGGTCGTGCGGCACCCCGTCAACCTCGGCCAGGGTGCCGCCCTGCAGACCGGGTTCGAGTACGCCCTGACTGACCCGTCGATGCGCTGGGTCGTCACTTTCGACTCCGACGGCCAGCACCAGGTCGCCGATGTCGTCGCCATGGTCGAGAAGGCGCGCAGCGAGAACCTGGATGTCGTCTTCGGGACGCGGTTCCTCGACGACCGCACCAAGCCGAGCCTGGCCAAGAAGGTCGTGCTGCGGGCCGCTGTCGGCTACACCAACCTGACGACCCACACACGCCTGACCGATGCCCACAACGGGCTGCGCGTGATCTCCAGGGACGTCGTGGCGCAGATCGAGATCACCCAGAACCGGATGGCCCACGCGTCGGAGCTGGTCGCCCAGATCGGCGACCTGGGGGTGCGCTACGACGAGAGCCCGGTGCACATCCTCTACACCGACTACTCCCGTGCCAAGGGCCAGTCCCTGTGGAACGCCGTCAACATCCTCGCCGAGCTGATCCTGCGATGAGCCCGACCCCCATGCAGGAGGCGCCATGCAGCAGCTGCTGATCCAGGTCCTGCTCATCGCCGTGGTCATCGGCGTCGTCGCTCGGCTCTTCCGCTCGCGGGGTGCGCGGGCGCAGGCCATCCGCCGCATCGGCCTGCTGCTGTTCGCGACGTTTGCGGTCGTGTCGATCCTGCTGCCCGACGTGTGGAACCGGATCGCCAGGCTGCTGGGCGTCGGACGTGGCACCGACATGGTCCTCTACGCGCTGGTCGTCGCGTTCCTGTCGTTCACCGTGACCACCTACGTCCGGTTCCGCGACCTCGAGACGCGCTACACGAAGCTCGCTCGCCGACTGGCCCTCGACGAGGCAGCTCTGCAGAGCTCCCAGCCCGACCCGCAGCCCGACCAGCGGCCCGACCAGCAGCCGGCTCCGCGACACGACGGGCCCGACAGCCAGGTGTGACAGTCCGCACGCAGCGAGGCCCGTGGGCGCGCTCAGCGGAGCCGGTCGATGGCGGCTCGAGCCGTGTCGAGGACGGGCGCCGTCGCCAGCCCTGCACCGCTGCTGGGTCGGCCGCCGTCCACCATGGCCGCAGCGAAGTCGCCCGCGTCCAGGGCGGCCAGCTCGACGCCGGCAGGGCGCGGCGCGGTGTCGCTGGCGACCACCCGTGCCCCCGCGGCCATGGCCTCACGGACGATCACCGAGTCACCGTCCCAGGCGGTGGGGCGCAGGAACACGCCACTACCCTCGAGGACTGCGCGCACGGCCTCCGGCGAGGCGTCGAACGTCAGGGACACCCAGCTGTCGGCGGCGACCGCGCGCCGAAGCCCTGCGAGGGCGGGGCCGTCCTGTCCGTAGGCGAGAACGCGGAGGGTGGCGTCGGGCCACGCCCCCTCCCGGGCCAGCCGCACGGCCTCGACCGCGAGATCCGCGTGGTAGTGCGGCAAACCGGCGTTGGTGGCGACGACGACTGCGTGGGGAAGCCGGGCGCCACGGACCCCGTCCTTCCCCCGCGGGGTCGGGACGAACGGTGTCACCACCCGTACCCGGTCCTGCAGGGACGTCGGCAGGACGGCCCGGATCTCGTCGTTGACCGCCCAGATCTCGTCGTAGGCGCGCAGCCCCGTGCGAAGGACTGTCGCCCCCACCCAGCCGAGCCGGCGGACCTGCGCCAGGGTCGAGCCCGAGTGCAGGAGGAGCGCGGTCCGGCCGGGCAGGACCGCGAAGACAGGGGCGAGGACCACGGCTCTCCACAGCCGGGTGATGTGGAAGACGTGCAGGGTCCGGCGGAGCCACCACGAGGGCACCGAGCGCAGGGCGGAGGAGGGCGCACCGGTGTCGACGTAACGGACGTCGTGACCCTCGGCCCGCAACGCCTGCGACAGCTGGCGGTGGCTGGTGTGCACTCCTCCCACCTCACCGTGCTCCTGCGCCCACTGGAGGACGCGGGCCGGGCGACGGACCGCGGCGTGGTCCCGCATCAGTCCAGCCGCGAGCTGGTCAGGACACCGACCAGGTGACCACCAGCCGTGATGACTGCGAGAGGGACCATCACGGCGACCAGCACCTGCGTCCCGCCGAGGTCACCGCGGGTGACGTCGACGACCCCTGCCACGAGTGCGAGCAGCGAGGCCTCCACGGCCACGAACGCCCGGAAGATGGGCAGGTAACCCATCGCCCGACGCGCCGCCGCCAGCCCGGAGACCCGCGACCGCGTCGTGGCCGCCACGTCCTCGAGCATCGGCCTGCCCGTCTTGGCCCGGGCGACGTGCACGAGATCCGTGAAGGCCTTGTTCATCAGCACCACGATGGCGACGAGCAGCCCGAGGACGGTCCACCCACCGACGTGGGTCGGGTGCGCCAGCGACCACCCGTCGGCGCGCAGCCCGAGGGCGGCCGGGATGGTGGCCTCGGTCGCATAGTGGCCGATCCGGTCGAGGTAGATGCCGGCTGGGGAGAACCGCTGCCGCCACCGCGCGACCTCCCCGTCACTGCAGTCGAGCAGGATCTGCAGCTGCATGGCCACGACGCACAGCACCGGCCCGGCCACACCCGGCAACGGGAGCGCGAACGCCCCCAGGACGCCCACGAGGATCATCAACCAGGTGACGCCGTTGGGCGTGATCCGGGTCGGCAGCAGTGCACGGGTCGCGTAGATCGACAGGTGCCGGATGTAGAGGGCACCTGCCCAGTGCTCGGCGTTGTAGCGGGCGATGTGCTCGGGCGGCTGCGCCACGTCACGAAGGGCGGCGATCGAGGGCCGGTTGTCGGCGGGGTCGTGGTTCACGCGGCTCGCACCTCCCCCGACGATGGCTGGGCGGCCCGCTGGCCACGCGCCCAGCCCCGCCAGCCCAGGGCCGACTCCACGGCATACACGACGAACAAGGCGAGTGCGGCCCACGGGAGCACCGATCCGACCGGTCCGCCCAGCGCCCACAGCAGGGCCAGCGCGACCAGGCGGCCATCGGTGCCCAAGGTGCCCAGGGTGACCCACGGGCGGGACGGCGCCCCGGTGTCACGCAACCGGTAGACCACGTCGTAGCGGTGCCACGCGACCGCCGCGAGGTAGGCGAAGACGACCCAGCGGCGGCCTTCGGGCAGGTTCCAGGCCACCCCGACCACCAGGGCTGCCTCGGCGACCCAGAGGGCCGCGGGCAGCTGCCAGGACAGCCGGTGGACCAGCGGCGGGCGCGACGCGGCACCCGTCACGAGGACTCCGAGGAGGGCCGTGCCGACCACGATCCACCCACCGACGTCGGCCGCGGCGAGGGCTCCCGCCGCAGCGACGAGTGCACACCCCAGAAAGGCCGTGACCTCGGGGAGCCGTGCCACGCAGCCGGCGCCACGCGCCAGCGGCCCGAGGTCGAGCTGGTGGTCGAGGTGTCCCCAGTGTCCCGACGCGGCGTCCGGGCCGGGACGGTAGCGGTCCCGACCCAGCACTGCCTTGACCGTGCGGCCACCGCTGGTCCAGACCAGGGCGACGACCACCGCGACGACCAGGGTCCACAGGACCGCCTGGGCGTTGAACGTGAGCAGGCTGAGCGAGAGCAGCAGGTAGCGCTCCGCTATCGGCATGTGCAGGACCTTCTTGGTCCAGAAGACCGCCGCTTCGCGTCGGCTGGGTGGGGCCGGGAGGTGGGTGCGCGCCTCGTCGGGGCCGAGGTCGCGGACGGTGTCGACGGGCAGGGCGTCAGGCACGAGGTGGGCCACCGACTGGACGGACCGTCGGTGGTGCGCGTAGTCCTCGAGGTGCCGGGTCGTCACCAGCACCATCGCCAGTGTCGCGAGCCACCAGGCGTCCTCGCCGCGGCGCACGGCCACCCAGGCGACGGCTGCCAGCAGGGCGTACTCCTTGACCCGGTCGCCGACGGCATCGAGCCAGGCGCCGAGCGCACTGAACCGCCGGGTGAACCGCGCCACCTCCCCGTCGACGCAGTCAACGACGATGGCGACCTGCAGCAGGACCGCTGCGGCGACCCACGTCCAGCGGTTGTCGACGGCGGCCAGTCCGGCGCCGACCAGGCCCAACCCCAGGCTGGTGATGGTGACGACGTTCGGCGACCACGAGTGGGCGAGCCCGAACCCGGTCAGCCGTCGCGACAACGGCCGGATCACGTGGGTCGAGAAGAATCCGTCCCCCCCACGGGAGGCACCGCGCAGCCTCTGCTGCCAGGCCGACCCGGCGACGCCGTCGCTGTGCAGGCCACCCCTGGAGAACCGGAACGGGCCGAGCGGCGCCACGCCGACGCGCACGCCGCCCCGGACCAGAACCAGCAGCGCGAGGTCGAAGGGCGCCACCGCCGCGTCCGTGGCGCTGGCAGTGCCGGAGGCCGCCCGCCAGAGCTGTGCGGCCAGGGCGCGGTCGGCTCCTTTGAGCCGCAGCACCCCCGCCGCGAGCGCAGTGGGGTCGGTGACGGTGTGCCGCGAGGTTCCGACCGAGTGGACCAGTCGCTGCTCCCCCTGCACCCGTACCCGGCTCGGTCCCGTTTCGGAGCCGGCCACGTCGGCCGCTTCCACGGTGACGGTCGCCGTCGGGTCACCCGGGCGGTCGAGCAGGTCGAGCAGGGCGACCGGGCTGACCGTGAGGTCTGCCGCCACGAGGAACAGCGGGCCGTGACCAGGCTGGTCGGCGACCGAGGCCAGGGCTGACAACCAGTCCGCGGCAGACGAGTGGCCGAACGGACCGGCCGTCCGCAGGCCGAAGGGAGCCAACGACTCGTGCAGGTCGTCCGAGGCGACGTCGCCGAGGAGGACGAGGTCGCCGCCGGCTGAGTGGCCGTGGACCGCACGAGCGGCTGCGTTGCCGACGTAGGGTTGCTCGTCGAGCCTCACGGGCTCGCGTCCAGGTCGGCGTTGTAGCGGTCGAGGACGTCGGCCATCGGACCGTCCATCATCAGCCGACCACCGCGCAGGTACAGGCCACGGGAGCTGAACCGGCGCAGGTCCTTCTCGGAGTGCGACACCAGGAACAGGGTCCGCCCGTCGCCGAGCAGGCCCTCCATCCGGCGGTAGCACTTCTCTTGGAACGCCCGGTCGCCGACAGCGAGGACCTCGTCCACCAGCACGATGGGTTCGTCCAGCGTCGTGACCACGGCGAAGCCCAGGCGAACCTTCATGCCCGAGGAGAAGTGGCGGTACGGGGTGTCGAGGCCGGCCCGCACCTCAGGTCCTGCGAAGTCGATGATGTCGTCGAAGCGTTCGTCGATGCGGTCCTTCGACAGCCCGTGGAGCCCCGCCGTCAGGTAGACGTTGTCGCGCGCCGAGAGCTCGCCGACGAAGCCACCGGTGAGCTCGATCAGCGGCGCCACTCCCCCGTGGACGTCGACCGACCCCTCGTCCGGGAGCAGCACACCGGCGATCATCCGGAGCAGGGTGCTCTTGCCGCCACCGTTGCCTCCGACCAGACCCACTGCCTCGCCCTGGTTGATGTCGAACGAGATGTCCTTGAGCGCCCAGAAGGTCTCCTTGGGTGCTCCGCTGCGACCGTGGAAAAGCATCTCTCGCAGCTGCATCCGGCGTCGGCGGGAACGGTAGAACTCGATCCCCAGGCCCTGCACCGAGATCACGGGGTGTGTCATCAGATCTCCTTGAGGACGGCGCGCTCGAGGCGGCCGAAGACGGTGGACCCGACGAGCAGCAGGAGCAGGCTCACGACCAGCGACGTGAAGATCGCGCCCCAGACGATCTGCTGGTTGCCGCCGTGCGAGAAGAACCCGGCGCGCATCATCTCGAGGATGCCCGTCATCGGGTTGAGCCAGGTGATCTTGTCGTAGGGATGCGGCACGATGTGGCCGGCGTAGACCACCGGGGTCGCGTAGAACAGCATGCGCAGGAGGATCCGGATGACCCGCTGGGTGTCGGTCACCAGCGCGGTGATGGGCGCCAGCAGCAGCCCCAGCCCGGTGAGTGCCACCGCCTCGACGAGGACCCCCACGGGCAGCATCACCAGCCAGCCGTTGAGGTGGGTCTCACCGCGCACGAGGTAGACCAGCGTGAAGGCGATGAGCACCGGCAGGGACAGGAGGTACTCGATTCCCTTGGACAGCACCACTCGCAGCACCCAGATCTCCCGCGGGAGGTTGGTCGAGCGGACCAGCTTGGCCTCCTGGATCAGCGCCCTGGAGGTGTCCGTCAACGACCCCGAGAACCACTGCCAGGCGAGCAGTCCGACCACGAGGAAGAGGAAGTACGGCTGGTGGCCGACGTCGCCGCGCTTGAAGATGTAGACGAAGACCAGGTAGTAGATGAGTGACATCAGCAACGGGTCGAGGACGGTCCACACGTAGCCGAGGACGCTGCGCGCGTATCGCACGCGCAGGTCTCGCACGATGAGGGTCCACAGCACGCTGCGCTTGGCCGCCACGGCCTGCGTCCGGGTGAGAATTCTCATTCGTCCTTGCCTGTCGTATGCCGCGTCTGCAGCCGGTGCTGTGCCGCGTCACATCCTCGCGCACCGAACCTGCGGTCCGAAGGTACCCCACGCCGAGCCAGCCGCCGACGGGTGGCAGCGGCGCTCAGCGGGCACCCCGCAGGCCGCGAACCCGCTCGACGACGGCGGCACCGAGCCGCTCGGGCAGGAGGAGCTTGGCGGTGCTGGTGAGCGCACGGCGCGCGAGCCGCGCGTCCGTCGCGAGCCCGAGGTCTCGCTCGACCCCGAAGCTGGCCAGGTTGTCCCGCACGCGAGCCAGTCGCCCACGGTCGTCCTGCGCCCAGGCCCGCTCACCGCGTCGGGCTCGCACGACGGTCACGAGCTCCTCCATCCGACCGCGGTCCGCCAGCTCGACATAGAGCCGCAACGTCGGCGGAAGGCCAACCCGTCGGGCGGGCGGCAGGCCGTCCACGAGGTGGCGGAAGAAGGACAGGTAGGCCCTGCGGTACTCGTCGTCGGCCTCCGGGAGGGCCGACGTGTACAGCGGTAGGTCGAGCCGCAGGACCTTGTCGTCGTGCTGCTCGCGCAGCGCCACGAGGCCTTGCTCCTCGAGATATCCGTCGACGTCGCTCACGGCCGCGAAGCGGTCGACCAGGTTGCGGATCTCGTTGCGGCGCTGAGTGATCGAGCGCTCTCCCTGACGGGCCCGCCAGAGGTACACCGGCTCGTGGACCACGCCGACCCGGCCAGCGAGGTGCAGGGCACGCACCGTGACGGGCAGGTCCTCGTAGAGCACTCCCTCTGGGAAGCGGAGGCCGTGCTCGGCCAGGAACGAGCGGCGGTAGACCTTGTTCCAGGCAGTGGTGTCGTAGATCAGCGACGGGTCGCCCACCAGGCTGGCCAGCTGCCCCACCCCCGTCAGCGCACGAGTGTGCAGGCCGCTGGGCCAGTCGCGCTCACCATCCGTGCGGGTCACCGCGCCCGTGGCAACGTCCACGTCGGCCCGAACGGCGCGGCGCACCAGCTCGGCGTAGGGCTGGAGCAGGACGTCGTCGCCGTCGACGAACCCGATGTACTCACCGCGGGCAAGGTCGATACCGACGTTGCGAGCCGCGCCCAGTCCGGCGTTCGCCTGGTGGACCACTCGCCACGTGGGCCGGTCCGCGGCCGCCGCGTCGCAGATCGCCGGGCTCCCGTCGGACGAACCGTCGTCGACGACGATCACCTCGGTCTGGTCGGAGACGACGCCGGCCACCGAGTCGAGGCAGTCGCGCAGCCAGCGCTCGACGTTGTGGGCGGCGACGACGACGGTCAGGTCGGGCCGGCCCTGGTCCTCAGGCAGCACGGCTAGGGGACCTGGTAGAGCGTCAGGTTGCTCTCGCGCGTCTCGTACAGCACCCGCCAGCTCGACGGCGGGTTCGGGTGGGCCTCGAGCCACGGCCCGAGGGCGGTGCGGCAGTGACCACACGTCGACGAGCGGGCGCTGTACAGCAGGACCAGGTCGCCCGGTCCGGGCTCGCCCGCGCCGGTCAGGCTCATGGGTGTCCCGGACCATACCTTTGCACCACCGAAGAAGTCGCGTTGGTAGGCCGGCAGGATGCGTTTCGTCTCCCAGTCCGTCCACACCTCCCCGAACTTCTGTCCGCGGACGTGGTCCCGGAGCTCCTCGAGGGCCTCACCACCGTTCGGGGCGAAGGCCGGGTGGTCGGTGGCGTAGCCGGCCACGAACACGAGTGGGCCGGCTGAGGCCAGCACCGCGAGGACTACCGCGGGCAGGGCAGACCGCAGTCCACGGCGCGCCCGGCGCGGCGCCTGCGCCGACGACGTGGGCTCGGCGGCAGCCCTCGCACCCATCCAGCGCCTGGCCAGCCACCCCCCGAGCAGGGCGACGACGGCACCAACCGTGAGGTACATCGCCGGGAAGTACTGGATCCAGTAGCGGATGATGTCCAGCTTGCCCTTGGGGTGCTGCGGGTCCAGGCCCCCGCCTGCCGCAACGTTGAGCAGGTAGACGCTGACGAACGAGGCAGCCATCAGGCGGGCCGGCTTGTTGCGGACGAACAGCCCCAGCACGGCCACAGCGCCTGCGACCAGCATCCAGAGTCCGTCGGGCTGCAGCCACGCCGTTCGCGGGATCTGCAGGAGGTACCACCACCGCGGCATCCCCACGACGTTCGTCGCGGCAAGCTCGCCGGACTCGGCTCGCGCCTCTCCGACGCGAACCCCCATCAGCGTGTGCACCTTGAGCAGGGGGTCGCCATAGGCCAGCGCGCTGACGCCGACGTCCACCGCAGCCCAGGCGAGCAGGGGGACCAGGACGATCGCGGCGTTGCGGACGACCCGGCCGCGTTGCCACAGGATCGCCACGACCATCGGCCACGCCAGCATCGAGGTCTCGCGCGTCTCGAAGCTCATGCCGAGGGCGAAGCCGAAGAGGAGCAGGCACACGACTGCCCCCTTGCCACGGAATCCGCGATCCCGGGCAACCAGGGCCAGCAGGGCGGCGAACATGATCAAGGCCATGCTCGGCACGTCCGGGTATCCCCGTGACAGGTTGAGGAAGACGATCGAGTTCGCGAAGAACAGCACGACGGCGAGGGCGCCGGCAACCCAGCCCCACCAGCGGCGGCCCAGCAGGTACAGCGTCGCACCGAGCATGCCCGCTGACAGCAGAGGCACTGCGTAGTAGCTGGCCTCGGAGTTGCGGAAGATCAGCGCGAAGGGGGCCGTCAGGAAGATCATCCCGTAGCGCGTGTAGCCCAACGGCACCCAGTCGTCGCTCGGGAACTGCATGGCAGACCGGACGTAGTGCCAGGGGTCGGTGGGAACCAGCGGTGAGCGGAAGACGTAGCCGATGGCCACGATGGCCAGGCCGATGAGGACTGCGACCAGCAGGTCCGAGCGGGTGATGCGCCTGCCCGCGAGCCAGTCCCCCTTCGATGCGATGGAGTCGGTCCCGCCGTCAAGGGCCTGACCGGCTGTCGGTTCGGCGACACCTGGGGGAACGTCGATCAATGGCATCTAGGGACCTTCCGGGATCGTCTGGGGCGAGGCGGCCACGCCTCAGGGTATCCGGACGGACCGGTCTGCCCTGCCCACCGGGCCCTCGGAATCGGGTGGGGGAACGACGTGACTACGACAGGAAGCGGTCGATGAACCGGGCTGACGCCAGGCCGTCCTCCAGGCCGGTGTACTTCTCGCGGAAGGCGGCGTACCGGTCGGCGTACTCCACCCGCACCTCGTCCAGCCGATCGAGCGCCTCGATGACGCCACTGGACTCGGTGAGCAGCGGACCGGGGGCCTCCCGCTCGAAGTCGAAGTAGAAGCCGCGCAGGTTGTCGCGGTAGTCCTCGAGGTCCCAGGTGAAGAACAGGATCGGCCGGCCGGTGTTGACGAAGTCGAACATCACCGAGGAGTAGTCGGTGATGAGCACGTCCGACACGAGGTACAGGTCACGGATGTCGGGATAGCTCGAGACGTTGCACACGAAACCGCCGAACATGGTCGAGTCGATCTCTGAGGCGACCAGCTGGTGACCACGGATCAGCAGGACGGAGTCGTGGCCGAATGCGCGGTACAGCCGCTCGAGGTCGAGCTTCATCGTGAACTGGTAGCGGCCGGTCAGGTCGTAGTCGTTGTCCCGCCACGTCGGCGCGTAGAGGATGACGCGCTTGCCGTGCGGCAGCGACAGCCGCTCCCTCGCTGCCGCCGCCTGCGACTCGGCGAGCTCGGGCCGGTGGAAGATGTCGTTTCGGGGGTAGCCGATCTCGAGGACCTCACCCGTGTAGCGGAACGAGCGGGCGAGGATGTCGGTCGAGAACGGGTTGGGTGAGACCAGGGCGTCCCACTTGGCCACGTCGCGGCTGAACTGCGACAGGTAGTTCTTGTTGGACATCTGGATGTTGTCGATGTCGAACCCGATCCGCTTGAGCGGGGTGCCGTGCCACGTCTGTCCGTAGCGACTGCCCGCACGCTTGACGTAGTGGTTCGGCATGGAGTCGTTGCTGACGACCCATCGTGCGCGGGCCAGTCGGCTGTAGTAGTCGCGGCTGCCCGTCAGGACCCGGGTCACGCCTTCGGGCACCTCGACCGACAGGTCCTGCACCGCCCAGACACATTCGCGAGGATCTCCCCTGCGCTGCAGCTCCTCGTAGATCGCGCGCGGGTTGTCGGAGTACTGCCGGCCCTTCCAGGCCTCGAAGAAGATGACGTCCTCGAGCGGGCGCCGGCGCTGGACTCGGTACCAGTACTTGCGGTTGCGCTTGCGGTGCAGGGCACCGCGGTCGCGGAAGTCGCCGTCCGCGTCGACGACCAGCGACAGCTCGTGGTCGGCGTTGGTGCGCAGCTGGAAGGTCATGCCCTCGACGTCGCCCTCCTCGGACAACCTCGCCTCCGCCCCGCTCGAGGTTCGCACGGCGCGTTCGCGCTGGCCTTCGTCGGTGGTGGTCAGGCTGAAGTGCCAGCGCCCCGGAGCCAGCCACCTGAGGACAGCTGAGCCGGGTGCTCCGACGGCCGGGATCGTCGCGGTCCAGCCCTCGCCGTCGAGCACGACCGGGATGTGGTGTGCGACACCGCTGTCCGCGGCCAGGTTCAGCGACCCGACGTCGCTACCGCTCGCGACACCGCGCAGGTGCAGACCATCCGGCTCCCAGCTGAACGAGGTGACCACCGGACCGGGGCGGGTGTCGAGCAGGCGCGCTCCTCCCAGAGGGCTCTCACGCACCACCAGCGAGCGCCGCCGGACGGCGACGAAGGCGTCCTCCATGTCGGGGGCGAGGTGGACCAGCGTCCTCGGCTCGTCCGTGGGCGCGGCATCGGGAGCCGAGACGCCGATGACCCACTCACGCCCCGAGAACGAGGAGGCTCGTACCTCGAGCACGTCGGCACCGATCGTGGCGCGCGCGGTGGTCCCATCGGTCTCCAGCGGGACGAGCAGGCTGTGCAGGGAGTCAGTCCGGCGCAGGAAGAGGGAGCTCGGAGCCCAGTCCCCGGTGACGCGGCGCACCGTGAAGGTGACCGAGTCGCCGTTGCCCTCAACCGATTCCAGCAGGGCCTCGACTCTGTGCACGGCGATGTCGAGCTGCCGGTCCTGGTAGCCCGGGACCACCAGCTGGTCCGGCGCGATGAGCCTGCGCCGAGGGAACCGGCCGGAGCCCAGGTCGGGGTTGCCCACCGACGACCCACGACGAGCGGAGGGGGCGGCCACCTGGGCCAGGAGCTCGTAGTGCGCCTCGTCCTGGCCCGGTGCGAGTCGGAGCAGGTCGGGTGAGATCCGGGCGACGAACCCGGCAGCGTCGTACGACACCGCGACGCCGGTGGTGCGGGCTGTGAGGTCGCGTCGTCGTACGCGACGCGACCTGACCGAGTGCCGCTCGCTCGCAGGTGCGCCCACGCGACGGATCTGGAACCGGCGCACCGACGACACCGGTGTCGCGTCGGCGACCCGGTGGATGAAGGCGTGGCCGTCGACCAGCAGGTCGTCGCCGTCCCACTGGACGTCGCGAACGCCCGTTCGCAGGGGCTGCGAGCGCGTCACCTCGTAGACCGCTGCCGGGACCGCCTTTGCCGTGTCGGTCCGGAAGGGCAGGTCGGCGTAGAGCCGGACTCCGTTGCGCACGAAGTTCCCCCGGTTCGCCGGCACTCGGTAGAAGTCGTGCACCTCCATCAGCTCGGGCAGCATGCCCTGCGAGATCAGGTGGTACTGGAGCCGCCGGATGGGTGGCAGGGCGGCGATCGACGGGGCCGGGACCCGCTTCAGGTAGTCCCCGACCAGGGTGACGACCTGCTCGCGGAACGTCTCACTGCCCTCGTGGAGCACGTCGATGAACAACGGGATGTCGATGGTGAGGACCTTGGAGTCGTGCACCTTCTTGCCTTCGACGTCCTCGCGCCCGACCAGAAAGTCGTCGACCGAGGTGACGGCAGCCATCCGGTCTGCGAGGTTCTTGGTCTCGGCGCGCCGCTGGGTGATCGACTGGACCGCCGTCTGCCGCTCGCGCCAGAAGTAGACCGGGTCGGCGAGGACGTCGACGGACGACGCGAGGAAGTGCGCCGGCAGGGTCAACGGGATGTCCTCGTAGTACACCCCCTCCGGGAAGCGAAGTGCGTGCTCGGCGAGGAAGGCCCGCCGGAACACCTTGTTCCAGGCCGTGGTGTCGTAGATCAGCGCCGGCGTCTCACGGATGTGGGTCCGCATCTGGTTGCGCTGGATCGCACGACGGTGCAGTGGGGAGGGGAACGTCTTCGCCCCGTCGAACCGCAGCACACCGCCCACGACCATGTCCGAGCCGCTCTCGCTCACGGCGTGCACCATCAGCTCGTAGGCATCTCGAGGGACCAGGTCGTCGGAGTCGACGAAGGTGACGAGCTCCGACGTGGCGTGGTCCATCCCGATGTTGCGCGCCCGGCCGAGCCCGCCGTTCTCGACGTGCAGCACGCGCCAGTGCGCCCGCCCGGCAGCGAAGCCGTCAGCGAGCTCGCCGGAGCCGTCCGTCGACCCGTCATCGACGAGAATGACCTCCAGGTCCTCCAGCGTCTGGGCCACCAGGGACTCGAGACATGCAACGAGGTAGTCGCTCACGTTGTAGATGGGAACGACGACGCTCAGCGAGGGCATGGGGAGGTGAACCTTTCGATCGGGTCACTAGATGGTATGCGGTGTGGCCCGGCTCCCTACCCGGCGCTCGACCGGGGGCGGCCCCGGCCGCTGGTCGTCAGACGTCGTCGACGCGCACTCGGCTGGACAGGAATCCCCAGCCCCAGCACAGGTGCATGGTGGGGAGGATGACCGGCAGCCACAGCCGGTCGGCCGCGCGCAGCCGTGCGTCGCGGACCGTCAGCCCGCCCAGGGTGGTGAGGGTCAGGTATGCCGCGGGGGCCAGCCACAGGGGCCACCAGACGAAGCCCCCCACGAGTCCGGCGAGGAACCCGACGAGCGCCGCCGGAGGGGCGAGGTAGCGCGCGTTGATGGTGCCCGCGTGGGTGCGGGCCACGACCCGCCGCCACCGGCCGTAGTCGCGGTACTGCCGGGCCAGGGCCGCCAGGGTCGGACGCGGGCGGTAGGCCACCCGGAGCCTGGGCGAGAACCACACCAGCCCGCCTGCCTCGCGGATCCGGTGGTTCAGCTCCCAGTCCTGGGCGCGGACGAAACGCGGGTCGTAGCCGCCCAGCCTGCTGAGCCAGTCACGCCGGAACACGCCGAGGTAGACCGTGTCGGCCGCTCCGGCCTCACCACCCGTGTGGAACCGTGCGGCTCCGACCCCCAGCCGTGACGTCATGGCTGCCGCGACCGCCCGCTCGAACGACGTGACGCCCTCGGCATCCATGAGACCGCCGACGTTGGCAGCCCCCGTCTCGGCCAGGAGGCCCACCGCGGTCCTGACGTAGTCGCGGTCCAGCACGCCGTGGCCGTCCACGCGGACGACGACGTCGACCTCGTCGAGCGCGGCCAGGGCGAGGTTCAGCGCCTCCGGGGTGCGACCCGACGGGTTGCCCACGCTCCGCACGCGGGGCTCGCGGTCGGTGATGCCCCGCGCGATCTCGTCGGTCCTGTCGTGGCTGGGGCCGAGCGCGAGGACCAGGTGGACCGGGCCGTCGTAGTCCTGCCCCAGCACGGCGTCCACGGCTTCCTCGAGGTGTCGCTCCTCGTTGAGGATCGGCATCACCACTCCCACGCTGGGCAGCGCCGGCAACGGCGGCAGCGCCGACAACTGCGGCGACGACGGCGACAACGGGGGCGTGTGGAGGGGTTCGTCAGGTGGCGTACTGGTCATGAGGAGGACGAGCATACGGAGGAGAGGTCGCTCTCCGCCGCGTTCCCCGCCGCCTTGGCAGGGTCCTGGACGGTCGTACCCGGTTGACGCCTGGGCTTGACCACGGGCCGGACCGCGGCCGGTGCCTGGCTCTTCGAGCTGGTGGCGCCTGCCTTCTCCGACGCCGCGATGGTGGCCCGGACCGTCGAGGTGACCACGGAGGCGTCGTAGTCCCACGGCTTGATGAGCGGCGGGACGAAGTTGACGCCGCGGATCTTCTGCGCGCGCGTCTTGATGGCCAGGTCGGCGAAGCGTCCGAGCTCGGACTGGGGCAGGTCGGTCTCGATCAGCCCGGCACTCGCCGTGGCGATCTTCTGGAAGCGCAGCAACACGGTCTGGGGATCGAGCTGGCTGGCCATGGCCGTGGTGACGCACCGCTGCCTGGCCATCCGCTCGTAGTTGGTCGAGCCCTGGCGGGAACGGGCGTACCACAGGGCGTGGTACCCGTCGAGGTGCTGGTGACCGGGCTCGATCCACCCGATGATGGGCGACGTGCCCCCGCCGATCGGCGTGCGGTGCTTGACGGTGATGTCGAGGCCGCCGACGGCGTCGACCATCTTGCGGAAGCCCTTGAGGTCGATCATCACGTAGTAGTGGACGTCGAGACCGCTGAGCGCCTCGACCGCCTCACGCGTCGCGACGATGCCCGGGTCGCGGGTGCCTGCGGGGAACAGCGCCGCGTGCTCCTGCCCCCAGGTGTAGAGGCCGTTGAGCAGGCACTCGTCGCCGCAGTTCCAGCCCTCGGGCATCAGCCGCGCCATGGTGGAGCCCGGGCGGAAGTTGATGTTCTCCGTGTCGCGCGAGAAGCCGAACGTCACTGCTCGGCCGGTCCTCTCGTCGAGGCTGACCAGCTGGATGCTGTCCGGCCGGGTGCCGACCCGGTCGCGGCCGGAGTCGGCCCCGAGCAGCAGGATGTTGTACCGCCCGTTGGTCGACGCGATCGCGCTGTTGCCCTGGAACATCGCCCCCAGGGCCTCGCGCCCGGCACCCACCGTCTGCGCGGCATACACGAGGCCGCCGGAGGTGACCACGAGCAGCGCGGCCGTCAGCCCGGTGAGCCAGCGCCGCGAGGCGGCGACGAGCCCGCCCGGGCGGCCCAGCCGCCATGCGTCCACGAAGAGCACGGCCCACAGGGCCGCGAAGCCCGTGAGCACCCACTGCAGGCCCAGCATCAGCCACGGTCGGCCGACCAGCCCGAGGGCCGTCGACCGGCTCGCCAGGAAGAGCAGTCCCACCGCGACGAGGAGCGCGAGCAGCGTCAGCCACACCCGCAGACCGACGCGTCCGAGGCGACGGTTCCCTGCCACGAGCTGCGCGGCACCCGGGAGCACCAACGTGAGGGCGACCAGGGTGAACGCACGCCGTCGTCGCATCCGTGGGCTGGCCGGGGTGGCATCGCCCAGTCGACGACCGGGGCCCCCCGACAGGTAGACGCCGTCAGCCGGCCAGCCGGTGGGCGACGGCCGGGGCCCGGTCGCGCGGCGAGGGACGACCGATCCCGGATCGGCGACGGTCGGGCGGCTCATGGTGCATCAGTATGCGACGCAACAGGTGAGAATTCTGTGACGCGTGGGATTACAGAGTGTCGTGTCGCGAGGCCGGTTCGTCATGGAATCGGCAGTTCTGCGTCGAGGCGACTTCCGTGCGCGTTTTGCCCCGGCCACCCCCCTCACCCCAGACTTGCCGCATGAGTGGACGCCCCCAAGGCCCCGACGACGCACGCCCCATCCCCCAGGGTGGCGGTGGCAGCGGCGCCGACGCCGGGGGGCTGCCGGACGGCGAGGGGACACCCGAGGGTGAAGGGGTCTACACCGTCGACGTGCGTGGTCGGCGGCGCGACAAGGCTGCCCGCGCGGCCGAGTCGGCTCCCCTACCCCCCGTCGGCTCCGCAGCGCCCGCCCGTGGCGCGAACGGGGCGCCCGCAGGCCCGGTGGCACACGAGGACGAGACGTCGCCCCCTCGGCGCCGGCGCCGGTTCCCCGTCGTGCGGGTCGTCCTGCTCATCATCGTGGCGTGGGTGGCGTTCATGGTCTTCACCCCGCTGCACGCGTGGAACTCGGTGACCAAGGTCGACACCACGCCCGCCGGCACCCGCCCTCCGGAGAGCAAGGGGTTCACCTACCTGCTCGTGGGGTCGGACAGTCGCGAGGGGCTCACCGCTGCCCAGCGCAAGGAGTACGCCACCGGCAACGCCGCGGGCCGCCGGACCGACTCGATCATCCTGGTGCACGTCTCCCAGAGCGGTGGCAAGCCCGCGCTCATCTCGATCCCGCGCGACTCCTACGTGCCCATCCCCGGACACGGCAGCAACAAGATCAACGCAGCCTTCGCCTTCGGCGGCCCGAACCTGCTGGTCCAGACCGTGGAGCAGGTGACCGACCTGCACATCGACGGGTACGTCGAGATCGGCTTCGCCGGCTTCGCGTCGGTCGTCGACAGCGTGGACGGCGTCACCATCTGCGTGCCGTTCCGCATGAACGACAAGAAGGCCGGCATCAACCTGAAGAAGGGGTGCCAGGTCCTCGACGGCAAGAACGCCCTCGGCTTCGTCCGCGCGCGCTACTCCGACCCGCGCGGCGACATCGGTCGCGCGGAGCGGCAGCGCCAGTTCCTCGCCGCCATCATGAAGAAGGCCGCCACCCCCTCCACCGTGCTCGTCCCGACGCGCTACTGGGGGTTCACCCACGCCGCAGCCAAGGGTCTCATCGTCGGTGAGGACACCTCGATGCGTGACGCCAGCCGCGTGCTGCTCGCCATGCGGGCCGTCTCCAACGACCAGGGCCTCAGCCTCGTGGTCCCGATCCAGAGCGTGAACTACCAGACGTCGGCCGGGAGCTCGGTCAAGTGGAACTCCGAGCGCGCCAAGGCGCTGTTCACCATGCTCCGCAACGACGAGCCCCTCGAGGCGCCCCCGGCCGGCACCGACGGCAAGCCCTCCGGCGGCTGACCGCCGAGGTATGGCCCTCCCCGCCTCAGTGGACGGTGATGTTGCCGCCCTTGAGCGTCTGACTCCCCGTGGAGAAGACCGGATGTGCAGGATCTGCCACTCGATAGACGACGATTGAGATGGTGTCGCCCTTCTTGGCGCCCGAGGATCCGTTGTCCACCACGGTGACGGTGTATCCGTAGCCGGTCACACCGTTCCACCGTCCGGTACCCGTCCAGCGAACTGAGGCGGCTGACAGCACGGTCGCCGTCGCGGGGCCAGATCCGTGGAACGTGTCCTTGTCTGCCGTACGCGCCTGGAACTGGCTGGTCAAGGCGCCTCCCGCTTGCGGGATGAGGTTGAACCCGAAGGAGGTGCGCCCGATTCCGGTGCTGACCCAGCCGCCACCTGTCACCTTCGCTCTTGCCTGCTCGACCGTGAACACCGCGTCGCGGGCGGTGCGGCAGGAGTTGTAGAACTCGTCCCCGGCGAAGGTGACGCCCACGCCATAGACGTTGGCAGGCAGGACAACGGTTCGCGACGCGACCCCCTGCGCATCAGTGGCAGCGGCGTACACGGTGGTCGCGGACGCCGAGTCGAGAACGACGAACTCGACGGCATGTCCTGACCAGTCGCCGGGGGTGGTGTCGCTCTCCCCGAACTGGGCGCGCAGCGTCGTCGACGCCAGCGGGCTCACGAGCAGGTCACCGGTGTAGCTCAAGGTGCAGTCCTCTCGCAGCACCGTGACGGGATCCGTGTCGGTCGCCTCCCCGTATGCCGTGTCGCCGGCGAAGTGGGTGGTCACGGTTCGCTGGCCCGGTGTGGCCGTCACGGCGAACGGCGTCGACGAGGCAGTGCCATCGGCCGCCGTGGGGCCACCGGTCACGGTGGGCATCGCGCCCAGCGTGAAGGACAGGGTCTTCCCTGCGATCGGTGACGCAGGGGTGCCGCCGGTCACCAGCCGTCCGCTGAGCGTGAGGGGATCGGAGTAGGTGGCGGTGGCAGGTCCTGTGTAGGTGACCACCGTGTTCGCCGGCTGCACGATCAGGCTGGTGTCGGCGGACGTGGCGCAGGGTAGGTAGTAGTCGTCACCCGCAAAGCTCACCCCCACACGACGCGCGTCGGGCGGGAGCTGGACCCGTGTGCTGGCCAAACCTGCGTCGGTGGTCGTGGCCGTGTAGTGCGAGGTGTTCCCGCTGGAGCCGACGACCGCGAAGTCGAGCACGTGTCCGGACCAGTCACCGGGGTTGGTGTCGCTCTCGCCGAACTGGGCGCTCAGCGTGCTCGTTGTTCCGGTGGTCGCCGACGTGTCGCCCGTGTAGGCGAGGGTGCAGCTCTCCTTCGCGACGGTCACGGGATCCGTGTCAGTCGCGGGGTTGTAGACGTCGTCGCCGGCGAACTCGGTCGTGACGGTGGTTGGGCCTGGTTTGAGAGTCACGGTGAGTGCGGCGGCGCTGGCGGTGCCCGCGGCACTGGTGGGCCCGGCCGTCACCGTGGACAGGCTCCCCAGCGTGAGCGAGAGGGTTTTGCCAGAGATCGGCGCCGGCGGCTCCGCCACCGTCTCGAGTCGGCCGCTCAGGGTGGCGGGGTCCGAGTAGGTCACGGTGGTGGGCCCCGTGTAGGACACCCTCGCCCCAGGCAACGGGGCGCCGCACCGGGACAGCTCGGAGGTGCTTGCGTTCGCGTTCGTGGCGGAGGCGGCAAGAGTGTGTCCATCGGCTACGGGCGGCGTCACGGTGAAACTGAAGGACGCCACTCCCGGCGTGCTGCTTCCTGACCCCGAAGTCGTGACAGCCTGCGTGGCCACGAACTTCTCTGCCTCGCCGTACCCGGTCTCGTCACATGCCCCGTTCTCGTACAGATCGATGTCGAACCGCTCGCCCGGCGTGCTGCGCAGTCGACCGCTGACCACGGTCGCCGTGTCCGTCGTCGTCGCCGCGAGGATCTCCGGAGCGTTCTGGAGGTCGTTGGCGCCCGCGTCGGCGTCGAGGTCGTCGATGCCATCCGGCGCACCCAGTGCGGCCTCGCTCGGCAGGTCGATCCCCAGCGCGGGCGAGCCTTGCGTGCCGTTGTCGTGCACCGAGTTGTATCGGATCGTGACGCCGCGTGGCAGCGGCAACCCGGGAATCTCTGGGCGATGTGCGATCGCGATGCCGCCCCGGCCGTTGAAGGCGACCGTGTTGCCATCCCCGGCCGCGCCGCCGACGACGTGGGCGCCGCCCTCGAAGTCGTCCGAGACCAAGACACCGAAGCCTCCGTTGCCCAGCGCAGTTCCGTCCGTGCCGACGCCAATCCAGTTCCGGAGGACACGATGTCCTGGACCGGCATTCGTTCCGATCACGAGTCCGTTGCCCGAGTTGCCAGCAATCACGTTGTCCTCCACCAGGCTGCCGGTGTCCACCATCGTGACTCCGTCGGCATTCGGGATGGCGACCGTTCCGGTGACATCGGTTCCCACGAGGTTGTGGCTCACCACGGTGGAGCCCTCCGCCCCTGTCGCCGGGTTCGAGGACACGTGGATCCCGAAACCTCCCGAGACGACGTTCCCGGAACCTGCCCCACCGATCAGGATGCCCTCCGACTGAACGTCGATTCCTCCGTTTCCCGCGCGCACACTCCCGGTCCAGTCCACCCCGATCAGGTTGCCTTGGACTTTGGTTCCCGCCGTGTCCAGCAGGAGCAGTCCCACGCCCGAGCTGCCGCCGGAGATGACGTTGGGCGCTGCGCTGGTGCCTACCTGGCTGCCGCTGGCCTGCTGCAGCCTGATTCCGGCGCCGCCGCTTCGCGGAGTGAGGCCGTCGGCGAGAACGCCGATGTGGTTGCCCAGCACCTCGACCCCCGGTGTGGCGATGCCGTCAACCTCCGCAAAGGGGTGCCCGGCGATGACATTGCCCTCGCCCTGTGCGAGATCGCCTCCCACCCGCACGCCCTCAACGTGGTCCAGTAGGACCCCGCTGCTCGTGGGCGCGAAGGGACGCTGGACGACAGCCGTGCCTGCAGCGTTCGTCCCGATGAAGTCCCCCTCGACCACGAGGCCGTCGCCACGTCCCGAGATGTTGCGGATCCCCGCGAAGAACTCATGCACCGCAAGCCCTCGAATGATGGTGCCCGATCCCCCCACCACCAAGCCATCGCAGGGGTTTCCGGTTGGGTTGCACTCTGCACCACTGAGCTCCACGCGCCGGGGCGCCCACGGGGCCGGCAGGCCGGCATCTATGGTCACCTGGTCGGTGAGTACAGGCAGCACGCTCGTCGGGGCGATGACGTGAGGCTCCGCGCCGGCAATCGCGAAGCTGATGACGTCGGTCCCCCCGTCGACATTGGAATGGGCGTTCGCTGCGAGGATGGCTGCCCTCAGGGTGCACTCGCCCGTTCCGGCGGAGCAGTTGTCGACGGTCAGGGGGTCGCCGCCATCACCCGTCGATGTCACCACGAAGGTGCCATCGGCAGCCGTGCTCCAGGCCGGTGGCGCCAGCGCGAGACCCGCAGTGCAGCCGACGACGGCGACCGCCAGGCGAGCGATCAGCCTGGTAGGGAAAGTTCCAGGCATGATCTGCCTCCAACCAGCGGTTCAGCACGTAGTGGTTGCCTGCGCGACCCCGTGCAGGCGTGCTCGACAACGCTAGTGGGGCGCGCGCCGATGCTCATCCGTCGCCCGGCCTATGCCAGATGTCGAAGAACGTGCGCCGAATCGCGTAGCGCCAACGTCGTACGGCAGCGCGGACCTGGCAACCGCCCTGAGGCGGTTCAGCCGTCCCTACCTGAGGAGCTGGCGGGCCATCACGACGCGCTGGATCTGGTTGGTGCCTTCGTAGATCTGGGTGATCTTCGCGTCGCGCATCATCCGCTCGAGCGGGAAGTCGCGGACGTAGCCCGCCCCACCGAGCAGCTGGACGGCGTCGGTGGTGACCTGCATCGCGACGTCCGAGGCGTAGCACTTGGCGGCCGCCCCGAAGAACGGAAGGTCCTTGTCACCCCGCTCGGACTTGGCCGCCGCGACGTAGACCATCTGCCGCGCGGCCTCGACGGCCATCGCCATGTCGGCGAGCATGAACTGGATGCCCTGGAACTCGGCGATGTGCTTGCCGAACTGCTTGCGCTCCTTGACGTAGCCGACCGCGAAGTCCAGTGCGCCCTGGGCGATCCCGACGGCCTGCGCACCGATGGTGACGCGGGTGTGGTCGAGGGTCGCCAGCGCGATCTTGAGGCCCTCACCCTCGGCGCCCACGATCCGGTCGCCGGGGATACGGACGTTGTCGAAGTGCAGCTCGCGGGTCGGGGACCCCTTGATGCCGAGCTTGCGCTCCTTCTCACCGAACGTGAAGCCCTCGTCGGACTTCTCCAAGACGAACGCCGTGACGTTGTTGCCGCGCTTGCCGTCGGGGTCGGTGACAGCCAGGACGGTGTAGTACTCGGAGACGCCGGCATTGGTGATCCAGGACTTCTGCCCGTTGACGATCCAGTCGTCACCGTCCCGCCGCGCGCGCGTCTTCATGGCCGCGGTGTCCGAGCCGGCCTCGCGCTCGGACAGCCCGTACGAGAACGTCGTCCTCCCCTCCGCGAGGGGCGTGAGGTAGCGCCTCTTCACTTCGTCGTTCGCCGCGATGATCAACGGCATCGTGCCGAGCTTGTTGACGGCCGGGATGAGCGAGGCGGAGGCGTCGACCCTGGCGACCTCCTCGATGACGATGCAGGTCGCGAGGGCGTCGGCGCCCACGCCGCCGTACTCCTCGGCGATGTGGGGCGCGAAGAAGTCCGAGGCCACCAGGGCGTCGTGCGCCTCCTGGGGGTACCGCGCCTCTTCGTCCACGGCCGCGGCATACGGAGCGATCTTGTCCTCCGCGACGGCGCGCACTGCCTCGCGCAGGGCCTCGTGGTCCTCGGAGATCTTGAACAGGTCGAAGGCGTCGTTACCGGTGCTCACGGGCCTCAGGTTACCCGTTGGTATGCCGTGACGTCCCCGCCCCTGCGTGTGTCACCGGACACCTCGCTGACCTGGAGACCCGAGGTCCAGGGGCACGTGCGGGGAGTCGCGAGCCGCGGTGCCCGCGTCAGCCGAAGTAGGCGAGGACCGCGTCGATGACCCGCTGCTGGTCGGCCACGGTCAGCTCGGTCGCGCAGGGCAGCGACACGCCCCGGGTGAACAGGCTCGTGCCCACCTCTCCCCCGATGACGGCCAGGTCGGCGAACGGCGGCTGCAGGTGCAGCGGTCGCCAGAGCGCTCGCGCGCCCACACCGTGGTCGTTCAAGTGGGCCAGGAAGGCGTCCCGACCGTCCGCCTCAGGCGTCAGGACCGAGTAGAGCCAGTAGGTGGGGTCGTATCCCTCGAGCCGCGGAGGCAGGACGAGCGGGGTGTCCCGCAGCGCCTCGTCGTAGCGCGCAGCGATCTCGTGCTTGCGGGACACGAACTCGTCCAGGCGCTCGAGCTGGGCCAGCCCGAGGCCGGCGGCGATGTTCGTGAGCCGGTAGTTGTACCCCACCTCGTCGTGGAGGTAGCCGACGTCCGGGACCTTGGCCTGGGTGGTCAGGTGCCGGGCCCGGCGGGCCAGCTCCTCGTCGTCGGTGACGAGCATCCCGCCGCCGCCCGTCGTGGCGATCTTGTTGCCGTTGAAGGAGAACGCACCGACGCGGCCCACGCTGCCGGTGTGCTTGCCCGCCAACCGTCCGGTCCCGGCATAGGAGGCGCCGAGCGACTCGGCCGCGTCCTCGAGGATCGGCACGCCGTAGCGCTCACAGATCGGGGCGATGGCCTCGAGGTCAGCCGGCTGGCCCAGGACGTGGACCACCTCGACTGCCTTGGGCATCGGCTCGCCGGCCTGCTGGCGGCGCTCCAGCTCGCCCTCGAGCAGGGCCGGGTCCATGTTCCAGGTGTCGGTCTCGGAGTCGATGAAGACGGCCGTGGCGCCGGTGTAGGCGATGGGGTTGACCGAGCCCACGAAGGTGAAGTCCGAACAGAAGACCTCGTCGCCCGGGCCCACGTCGAGCAGCAGCAGGGCGATGTGGATGGCTGCGGTTCCGGTCGAGCAGGCAACCGCGAACCGGCTGCCGACCCGCTCGGCGAACCGCTGTTCGAACTCGTTGACGAAGGGACCGACCGACGAGACGAAACCCGACTCGACCGCCTTGAGCACGTACTGACGCTCCAGGGCTCCGATGTTGGGAACGGCGAGGGGGATGGTGCCCTCCGGGCCACGCGCGCCCGGTGCGTGCGCCTCTCCGGCGGGGATGCTCATCGGTGGTAGCGCCCAGCGGTCTCCGCGTCGACCCGTGGCCGCAGCCACTCCGCGGTCAGGGACAGACCCTCCTCGAGCGAGACGGTGGGGGCCCACCCGAAGGTGGCGTGCGCGTTCGACGGGTCGGACAGCAGGATCTCGACCTCGGAGCCGTCGGGGCGGAGCCGGGCCTCGTCGGTGACGATCTCGGCGGTGGATCCCGTGACCTTCTTGCAGAGGTCGACGACCTCGCCGACCGACACGGTGCGGCCAGTGCCCAGCTGCACCGTGGTGCCGGGGGCGACGTCTGCGAGGGCCGCCCGCACGAAGCCGTCAGCCGTGTCCGTGACGTAGGTGAAGTCCCGCTTGGGCGAGACGGCGCCGAGCTTGACCTGGGTGGCACCGGCAAGCAGCTGGGACAGCACGGTGGGGATGACCGCCCGGAAGGACTGGCGGGGCCCGAAGGTGTTGAACGGTCGCAGCGTGGTGACGGGGGTGTCGAAAGAGAGCGCGTAGGACTCGCACATCTTGTCGGCACCGATCTTGGTGGCCGAGTAGGGCGACTGACCGCGCAACGGGTGGGCCTCGGTGATCGGCACCTCCTCGGGCGTGCCGTAGACCTCCGAGGTCGACGTGTTGACCATGCGTGGGGTGCCGTGGCGGCGCACGGCCTCGAGGACGTTCAGCGTGCCGATGATGTTGGTCTCGACGTAGGACCGCGGCGCGACGTAGGAGAAGGGGATGGCGATGAGGGCCGCGAGGTGCAGCACCGCGTCGGCTCCGTCGACGGAGGCGAGCACGTGCTCCGGGTCGCGGATGTCTCCGAGGATGACCTCCGCCTGGCCGTCACGCACCGCCTGCTTGAACGGTTCGGACTCGTCGAGCCAACCCGTCGAACCGTTGGAGTTGTACAGGCAGAATGCGCGGACGTGTGCCCCGTCGGCCACGAGGCGCTCGACCAGGTGGCTGCCGATGAAGCCGTCGGAGCCCGTCACCAGCACGGTCTTGCCCTTCAGGCTGCCCTGCATGGCCTGGGGGGTGAGCTCAGCGTCGGTCACGCCTGTCCTTTCGCGCGGGCCAGGTCCACGGGGGTGCCCACATCGATCCAGTCGGAGGAAATCGTCCATGCGGCGACACGGTGGCCGCGGTCCAGACACTGCTGGACCAGTCCCGGCATCGTACTGGCCTGCCCCTCGGGGAGCAGAGCCAGCGCTGCGGGCTCCACGGCATACACGGCCGCGTTGATGTTGAAGCGGATCGTCGGCTTCTCGGTGACGGCGGTCACGAGGTGCTGGTCGTCGCTCTCGACGACCCCGAAGGGCACCTCGTGCTGGTAGCTGCGGACGCCCATCGTGAGCTGGGCTCCGCGCCGCCGGTGGAACTCGAGCAGCTGGCTCGTGTCGAACTCGACCATGAGGTCGCCGTTCATGACGATGACCGGGTCGGCGAGGTCGCCCCGCTCCTGGCGCAGCAGCGTGAGCGAACCCGCCGTGCCCAGGGGGTGGTCCGGGTCCTCACGGAGGTAGCGCACGGTGCACCCGAGCCTGGTGCCGTCGCCGAGGTGCTCTTCGATCTGGTCGGCGAGGTGGTTGACGCTGACGTAGACCTCGCGGATGCCGTCGCCGACGAGGTTGAGGACGATCCACTCGATGATCGACCGGCCGGCCACCGTCATCAGGGGCTTCGGGGTGTTCTTGGTGAGGTCGCCGAGCCGGGTGCCCTTGCCGCCGGCCATGATGACGGCGACGTTGGGCAGGGGGTCGGCGCCCACGACGTCCGAGAGGGTGTGCAGCCCCACGACGGTGCCGTCCTCCTCCACCTCGGGGACTGCCGAGATGCGCAGGGCACGCATGAGGTCGAGCACCAGGGCGCGCGGCGAACCGGCGGCGACGGTCTGCGGGGACGTCGTGGCGTGCTGGAGCGCGGGATCGTCGAGGTGGGCCCCCCGGAGCAGTGCCCGACGGACGTCGCCGTCGGTCAGCAGCCCGGCCAGCCGGCCGTCGGGCTCGGTGAGCATGCACAACGACGAGGCCAAGGTGTCGATGACGATCGCGACGTCACGCAGGCTTGCGGTGGTCGGGGCGCACGCCTCCTGCAGCTGGCGCTGGGTCACCGGTCCTCCTCGGTCGGGATCGCCGGCACGAGGTCGACGAAAGGTTTCACGCGCGGCGAGGCCGGCGCCTGCCGCACGATATCGAGGATCCGGTCACTGGCGTCTCCCGTGCCATAGGGGTTGACCACCGCACGGGCGCGTTCGCCGAACTCCGGGCTGAGCGCGATGGCGAGGCCCGCTCCGACAGCCGTGCCGCCTTCGGCCACGTCCACGACGTTGGTGCCACGCAACCGGCCCTGCTGTCGCGCGCCGATGTTGACCGCCGGCAGGTGGGCCGCAGCGGCCTCGATGATGCCGGAGGACGAGTTGCCGACCACGACGTCGACGCTGGCCAGGACCCGGGGGAAGCGCGCCCCGAGAGCCTCGACGACGACGACCCCGGGATGGGTGTCGGCCGCCGCGAGGAGGGCGGCGATGATGTCGTCCCGGCCGGCATCCATGCCCGGGTAGGTGGCCACGACGGTGCCGAAGTGCTCGACCGTCGCTGCCAGCGCCTCAGCCGCCCAGGTCCCCACCGGCGCGCCGGCCTCGGCGGTCGGGGGGTGGTAGGTGAAGAGCGCGACCGGTCTGCGCACCGGCACGCCGAGCTCCTCGCCCAGCTCGGCATCGGAGTACGGCTCGGCGTGGGCCAGCCGGTCCAGCCCGGGCGCCCCCGTGACGTGGACGCGGTCGGCGGGCTCACCCATCTGGCGCAGCCTGGCAGCAGCATCCGCGGATGCCACGCAGTGCTGGTCGGCGAGCTTGCTGATGGCGTGCCGGACGCGCTCGTCCAAGGCACCCTCGGTCACCTCTCCGCCGTGCAGGTGCACGATCGGGATGCCCGCGAAGAAGGCCGGCGGCACGGCATACAACAGCTCCCAGCGGTCGCCGAGGACGACGAACACGTCGGGCGCGACCTCGCGCAGCATCCGCGAGGCGCCGGACGCCAACCGCGGGCCGTGCTCGAGCATCGCGTCGACGGTGATCGCCACGATCGGCTCGGCCAGCTCGTGGACGGCGTCGCGCCACCCGCCCTCCCGGTCGGTGGCCGGAAGTGCGGCGGCCAGCTCGTCGCCGCCGTAGGCGACGCCCGTGAACAGGTGCAGGTCGATGTCTGGCGCCTCGGCGAGGACCGTGATGACGGGCGACAGAGGTCCGAGGTCTGCGCGCGTGCCCACGAACACAGCCACGCGCAGCGGGTGCCCCGCGGCGGTCATCGGGCCCCTGCGGGCGACAGGTCGTCCTCGCCGATGGGAGCGCCGGCCTGCACCGATCGACCGAGGCCACGGCCTCGGATGTCGACAGCGGGGCTCACGCCCCCCTCGGGTCGCAGCAGCAGCAGGTGCTCGTCGCCGAGGACGGTGCCCTCCGGCAGGTCGGCTGCCGCGTGCCAGCTGCGCCGGACGAGCGCCGCGTTCTCCTCCTCGGACGGCATCCGCCGCTTGACACCGTCACCGAGCCCGAGAGCCAGCACCTTGGTCTGGCTCACGTAGGCGGTCAGCTCCGCCGGCTCGAGCGAGGCGCGGTGGTCCGGGCCGGGCAGGGTGCGGTCGGTCGTGTAGTGCTTCTCGAGGATGCTCGCCCCGAGGGCAACGGCACCCAGTGCCGTGGTCAGACCGGGCGTGTGGTCGGACCAACCCACGGGTATGCCGTGTGCCTCCTGCATCGCGGGGATGGCCCGGAGGTTGCACTCCTCGATCGGCGCGGGATAGGCCGACACGCAGTGGAAGAGGATCAGGCCCGGCGCCTGCTCGCAGGCGCTCACGGCATCGGCCACCTCCTGCGCCGTGCCCATGCCCGTCGAGACGAGCAGGGTCACCCCGAGCGAGGCGAGGGCGCGCAGGTAGGGGATGTTGGTGAGCTCGCCCGACGACACCTTCAGGGCGGGCAGGCCGAGGCCGACCAGCATCTCCGCACTGGCCGTGTCGAACGGCGTGCTGAGGAAGGTGATGCTGCGTTCGGCAGCATGCGACTGGAGCTCCGCCCACGCCGTGTGCGGCAGGGTGAGCGCCTGCAGCAGCGAACGCTGGTCCTGGGCTCCCCCGCGGGCGCGCTGGTAGGGCGTCGACGACGCGGTGCTGGACACGAGCATGGCGGGGTCGAAGGTCTGGAACTTGACCGCGTCCGCGCCGGACTCGGCCGCGACGTCGACCAGCTCGTGGGCCAGCTGCAGGTCGCCGTTGTGGTTGACCCCAGCCTCGGCGATGACGAAGACGTCTCCTGCCGTGGGGATGGTTCGGCCTGCGATCTCGGCAGTGCGCATGTGCCCTCTCCTCGTGGTCGTGGTCAGCCGGGGCTCAAGCGGTCGGCCGTCGAGCCGAGCTCGACGGCCCGCGTCAACGGTCCGACGTGCGCATGCTCGTGGATGACGCACGCAATGCCGACCTCGGCATCACGCGCGATCGACGCTGTCAGCGCGAGCACCGGGGGCACGGACACCTCAGCGTGCACCAAGAGCTCGATGAGGGCAGCGCGGGCGGCGTTGGCACCGACTCCCAGCGCGACCCGGTGCCCCTCCTCCAGGGCCATGGCCACGGCGGCGTCGTCATCAGCGAGCACCGGAACCGACCAGGGCGAGCCCTCGAGGTCTCCAGCCACGGCGACCACCAGTCCGCCCGCTCGCTCGATCACGTCGCAGACGCTGCGCGCGTGTCCACCTGCACCCAGCACGATCCATGTCGGAGGGGAGGTCATGGGGAGAAACTACCCGCCCTCCAGCCCCGGGGGGACGACCGGCGCCCCATGGTGCGTGCCGTGCGTGCCGCGACCCGACGTCATGGCACTATGACTGCTCGAGTCGTTGCAGCGAGGCGAGGAGGAGGCCCCATGACCGGCACGGTCGTCGTCAGGGGCTTGGGCTCCATCGGCCGCCGGCACGCCACCGTCCTCCGGGATCTCGGCGCCGACGTCCACGGCTGGCCGGTTCGCCCACGCGTGGGCGACCTGGACGGCACGCCGCTGCTCGACGACGTCCAGGGCGCCGAGATGAGCGGGCAGGCGGACCTGGTGGTCATCGCCACGGACACGGCCAGGCACGTCGACGACGCACTCGCCGCACTCGACGCGGGCGCCGCGCGGGTGCTGCTGGAGAAGCCGGTCGCACCGACGGCCGATGACGCTGGGCGTCTCAGGCAGCATCCGGAGGCTGAGCACCGGGTCTTCGTGGCCGCCCCCCTGCGAGCGCACCTCGGCTTCCTCGAGTTCCGCGACCGTGCCCTCGCCCTGCCTGCCCCGGCCAGCGCGCACGTCTACTCGCAGTCCTGGCTGCCCGACTGGCGGCCGGACCGCGACTACCGCCAGTCCTACTCGGCGCGGGCCGACGAGGGCGGCGTGCTGCGGGACCTGGTGCACGAGATCGACTACGCCGTCTCCGTCTTCGGCCCGCCCGCGGAGGACAGCATCCAGGCCGTCGTCGAGTGGGAAGGACCTCTTGACATCGCCGCCGAGCAGGCAGCGACGGTGCTCTGGCGGACGCCGTCCGCGACGGTGACGCTCCGGCTGGACTACACGACTCGCCCAGCTCGGCGGGGCGCCCTGGTCACCAGCGCCGACGGCAGTGTCGCCTGGGACCCGGTGACCGGTTCGGTGTCGTCCACGGCGCCGGACGGGTCGGTCGACGTGGTCGCCTTTCCCGAAGATCTCGAGCGCAACGGCGTGATGGCCCGGCAGATGCAGGCCGCGCTGGCCCTGGCCCCGACAGCAGACGCTGAGCTGCTCCTGCGCGCAGGGGCGCCCGCAACCCTCGCCGAGGGCGCCCTCGCCGTGCGCATCTGTGACGGCGCCAGAGGGTCGGCCGACCCCATCGAGACGTCGCGTCCCAGCACCCGAGGAGCGGAGTCCCCGTGAGCGCTGCACCCCGAGTCCTGGCCGTCATCCCCGCCAGAGGCGGCTCGCGCGGGCTGCCGGGCAAGAACGTCCGCCCGCTGTGCGGCATACCGCTGGTCGGCCACGCGATCCGCGCTGCCGCGATGACGCCGAGCGTCACCCGCACCATCCTGACGACCGACTCGGAGGAGATCGCCGATGTCGCGAGACGTTTCGGTGGCGACGTCCCCTTCATGCGCCCCGTCGAGCTCGCCGGTGACGACACGCCGATGGCCCCGGTGGTGACCCACGCGCTGGAGTGGGTCGAGAGGGAGGAGGGTCAGCCCTACGACGCCGTGCTGCTGCTCGACCCCACGAGCCCGGCTCGCCTGCCGCAGCAGCTCGACGCGGCCGCTGAGCTGCTCTGGAGCAACCCCGACCTGGACGGCGTGATCTCGGTGTCCGAGCCGACGTTCCAGCCGGAGTGGGTCGGAGTGCGGGAAGTGGGTGCGGAGGGAGCGCTGGAGCGCTACTTCGCCAGCGGCACCGGAGTCGTCCGACGTCAGGACGCCGGACGCTACCTTCGGATCAACGGCAACTTCTACATCTGGCGTGCCGCCTCGGCCCGTGCGCTGGAGCGCTCGTGGTTCGACAGTGGGACCTACGCCGGCATCGAGATCCCTGAGGCCCAGGCCTTCTCGATCGACGACGAGTACGAGTTCCGGCTGATCGAGGCGCTCATCGCCGCCGGGCTGATCACCTTCCCCTGGGTGGAGGAGCACGCATGACCGCCAGCCTCGCTGGACGTACCGCCGTGGTCACCGGTGGGGCCGGCCCTCTCGGCCGCGTCCTCGCGGGCGCGCTCGTGGTTGCCGGAGCAAGAGTGGTCGTCATCGACCGTGCCGGCGTCGACGAGACGGTCGCAGCGCTGGGGGATGGTCATCTCGGCGTCACCGCGGACCTGATGACCGGCGAAGGACTCACGGCCGTGGAGCACTTTGTCACCGAGCTCGGGGCCTGCGACGTCCTGGTGCACAATGCCGCCTTCACGGGAACGTCCGGGATCGCCGGGTATGCCGTGCCGTTCGACGAGCAGACCGACGAGGCCTTCGCGATGGCGACCTGGCTCAACCTCACTGTGCCGTTCTCCCTCACCCGGCGGCTGGCGCCGCTGCTCCGCGCCGGTGGGCACGGCAGCGTCATCACGGTGTCCTCGATCTACGGGCTCGTCGGGCCCAACATGGGTCTCTACGACGGCACCCGGATGGGCAACCCCGCCGCCTACGGCGCCACCAAGGGTGGGCTCGTCCAGCTCACTCGCTACCTCGCGACCGTGCTGGCGCCCGACATCCGCGTCAACGGCTTCGCCCCTGGTGGCATCGAACGCGGGCAGGACCCGCTGTTCCTCGACCGGTACAGCCGGCTCACTCCCCTCGGTCGGATGGCGACGGAGCAGGACTTCGCCGGCGTGGTGACCTGGCTCGCCGGCGACGACTCGGCCTACGTCACCGGTCAGATGGTGGCCGTCGATGGTGGGTGGACCGCGTGGTAGAACCGACCACGACCGTCGCCCACCCACACCTGCAGGCGGCGAGCAAGCACCAGCTCTTCTACTTCGACGCGGTCCGCGGCCTGACCGCACAGATGGTCGTGGTCGGGCACTCCCTCAACCTCTTCCTGCCTGCCGTCTTCATGGTCCAGCGTGCCAACGGCACCTACCGCACCACGCCCGGCATCTTCTACATGCAGAGCCTCGGCGTGCTGCTGTTCTTCGTCCTGTCCGGCTTCCTCGTCAGCCGGTCGGCGCTGACCAAGATGGCCTCACCGGGCTACACCTTCGGCGAGTTCTTCCTCGAGCGGTTCGCGCGGATCTTCGTCCCGTTCGTCCCTGCCGTCCTCCTCGTAGCCGTCGCGGACCGCCTGGTGCTGCAGGGGCGGCGAAACCCGTTCACGACGATCCCCCTCGACGTGTGGACCACCGTCACGAACCTCACGATGCTCTACAACAACCCAGTCATGCGCACGGTCGCCGAAGTCACCGGACTGCCCCTGAGGACCGGCCCGATCGGAACCGCCGACCCGTTCTGGTCGGTGGTCATCGAGTTCTGGATCTACATCACCTTCGGGCTGATCCTGCTCCGACTGGTGCGGGACCGACGAATAGGGGTCGTCGGCGTGCTTGTCCTGCTCTTCTCCGGCGCTGTCGTGGCCCAGACGCTGGTCGCGAGCGAGGGCCTCGTCCTCGCCTGGGTGGTGGGCATGGCATACGCCATCGGAGACCGGTTCGCCTGGTTCACCCACCGCCGGCTCCACCAGGTCCTGGGTGTGGTCGGGCTCTTGGCGACCCCCGTGTGCCTGCATCGCACGCACTGGAACGTCTATGACGAGTTCGTCGCGCTCGCGCTGTCGGTCGGAGTGATGTCCTTCTACTTCGGGTTCGCCCGCCCAGCGCCAGCCACGGACCCGGCCCGCCCGGCCCCAGCCACGGACCCGGCCAACCCGGCGGCAACGGCCGCGAACGCGGCAACGAGGGGTGGGGCCGGTGCAGCCGTGATGCCGGCCGGTCAGTCACGCATCCCCGCGCCCGTGCGCACGATCGTCAAGTACGTGTCGGACTACTCGTACTCGCTCTACCTGGTCCACTTCAGCCTGCTCGTGTACCTGCAGACCGTGCCCAGGGTACGCGCCCACCCCGCTGCGGCGATCGTGTTCGGCTTCGTGGTCGCGAACGTCGTCGCGTTCTGCTTCTGGTTCCTGTTCGAGCGCCACTACCCCTCGGTGCGCAGGGGCCTGCGCCGCACCCGCGTCTGGCAGACACTGTTCCCCGCGCGGCCCACCAGCGCACCCTCCGCCTGAGTCGCCGGCTTCAGCGACGACGCGGCAGGTGCCAGAGGTGGCCGTGCTCCTCACGGTCGAGCAGCTCGGGCATCACGTCGCGCTCGAACATCGCCATGCCCGTGGTGTCGTAGGCCGCCTCGGGGAAGTTGAGGATCGCGTAGGTCAGGCCGAGCTTCTCCAGGGCGCCGAGCTTCTCCACCACCTGCTCGGGGGTGCCGACCGTCGCGGCCTTGCGGTAGTCCGCGAGCAGGTGGTCGACGCGGGCCTCCGGCGTCCCCACCGAGAGGAGCCGCGCCCGCAGCGCGGCGAACCGATCCTCGACCTCGCGCTCGGTGGCGCCGATGAAGACGTTGAGGTTGCCGCTGCGGACGATCTCACCGAAGTCACGGCCCACGTCGTCGCAGTGCCCCTTGAGGATCGCGCTCTTGGCGGCAAAGCCCTCGGGGCTGGGGTCGAAGTTGGTGTAGTCGGCGTACTGGGCGGCGATGCGCAGCGTCTTCTTCTCGCCCCCGCCGGCGATCCACATGGGTATGCCGTTGTGCTTCGACCCCGGGGCCGTCGTGCCCTGGAGCGGCTGCGGGTAGCAGCGGGCGCCGTCGACCTGGAAGTGCTTGCCCTCGAACGTCGCCGTGCCGGTCGTCCACATCTGTCGGAAGATCTGGACGCCCTCGTCGAGAGCCCGCAGGCGCTCACCGGCCCGCGGGAAGCCGTAGCCGTAGGCGCGCCACTCGTGCTCGTACCAGCCCGCCCCGATGCCCATCTCGAGCCGACCCTCGGAGATGATGTCGACCGTGGCGGCCACCTTCGCGAGGTAGGCCGGGTTCCGGTAGGCCATGCATGTGCACATCTGTCCCAGGCGCACCCGTCCCGTGACGGCGGCGAAGGCGGCCATCAGGGTCCAAGCCTCGTGCGTCGCCTCCTCGCTGGGGATCGGGACGGTGTGGAAGTGGTCGAAGACCCAGATCGAGGACCAGTCCTCGTTGGCGTCGGCCCGTCGCGCCAGACCCGCCATCACGCCCCAGTGCTGACTGGGGTCGATCCCGACAAGGTCCATGCGCCAGCCCTGTGGCACGAACAGTCCGAACTTCATGGGGCCGACGTTACTGCCTCCCGCCGGCACTCCCCCTGTCTCTCCCCTGTCCCCCTCCCCTGTCCCGCCTCCCGTCCCCCTCCCCAACGCGTCCTCATCGTGTGATGCTGAAGGCATGAGCTTTCGCCACCAGAACGATCCCGACCTCATCCGCGAGCTCCTCATCGACCCCGGCATCTGGGTCGTGGTCGGCCTGTCGAACAACCAGGAGCGTGAGGCGTTCGGGGTCTCCCGCTGGCTCAAGGTCGAGCTCGGCAAGGGCCTGATCCCGGTGCACCCCAAGGCCGAGACCGTGCACGGCGAACAGGGTTACGCGTCGCTGTCCGACATCCCCGACGGCACCGATATCAAGGTCGTCGACTGCTTCGTCAACTCCGAGCACGTCGGGCCGGTGGTGGACGACGCCATCTCCAACAAGGACCGGCTGTTGATCGACGCCATCTGGATGCAGCTCGGTGTCGTGGACGAGGCCGCTGCGGACCGCGCTCGCGCCGCCGGGATGGACGTCGTGATGGACACCTGCCCGCGCATCGAGTGGCGAGGGGTGCGCTCGGCAGGCATGGCCCGCTAGTGATCAGGCGGGCTCGTCAGGAGCCAGGCGCGCCCTGCCAGGAGCCGCTGCGCCGCTCGCGCAGCGCCGCACCCTTGGCGTGGGCCTGGTCCCGCAGCTCGGCCTGGAAGGCGGTCATCCGCTGACGCAGCCCCGCGGCATACTCCCCCTCGCCGGCGGCGAGGATGCGGGCGGCCAGCAGCCCCGCGTTGCGGGCCCCGCCGATGGACACCGCCGCGACCGGGACCCCTGCGGGCATCTGGACGATCGAGAGCAGCGAGTCCATGCCGTCGAGGTATTTCAGGGGCACGGGCACGCCGATCACGGGCAACGGTGTCACCGATGCGAGCATCCCCGGGAGGTGGGCAGCACCGCCGGCGCCCGCGATGAGCACCCGGAGTCCGCGCCCAGAAGCGTTCTGCCCGTAGGCGATCATCTCCTCGGGCATCCGGTGCGCCGAGACCACGTCGGCCTCGTAGGCGATGCCGAACTCCTGGAGCGCCTGGGCCGCCAGCTCCATGACCGGCCAGTCGCTGTCGCTGCCCATGACCAGCCCGACCAGGGGCGACGCCTCGGTGGTGGCGGGTGGTGCAGTGCTGTCGCTCATTCGGTGATCACTCCTGCGAGGTAGTCGGCCGCGTGGCCGGCCCGCTCGCGCAGCTGCGCCAGGTCGGTGCCGGAGACGTTGACGTGACCGATCTTGCGACCCGGGCGGACGCCCTTGCCGTAGAGGTGCACCTTGAGCCCGGGGTCCCTCGCCATGATGTGGCGATAGGCCGGGTAGAGCTCGGGGTAGTCGCCGCCGAGGACGTTGGCCATCACCGTGTGCGGCTCACGCGGGGTGGGCGCCCCGAGGGGCAGGTCGAGGACCGCGCGCAGGTGCTGCTCGAACTGACCGGTCACGGCGCCGTCCATGGACCAGTGCCCGCTGTTGTGCGGGCGCATGGCCAGCTCGTTGACGACGTATGCCGGGGCACCGGTCCGCGGGTCCCTCACCTCGAACATCTCGACGGCGAACACCCCTGTCACGCCGAGGTTCTCGGCGATGCGCAGCCCGGCTTCGGTGGCCACCGCGGCGAGGGCCGGGTCGAGGCCGGGCGCGGGGGCCAGCACCTCGGTGCAGATGCTGTCGGTCTGGACGGTCTCGACGACCGGCCACGCGGCTGCCTGGTTGGAGGGACTGCGGGCGATGAGCACGGCCAGCTCGCGGACGAAGTCGACCTTCTCCTCCACGAGGATGCCGTCGGCGAGCAGGTCGGCTGTCCCCTCCTGCTGCGCGACCAGGGCCAGCCAGTCGTCGACCTCCGCGGCGGAGTCGATGACCCGCACGCCCTTGCCGTCATATCCACCGCGCGGTGTCTTGGCGACGATCGGCCAGCCCACCCGGGCAGCGAAGGCCTCGACCTCGGCGGCGGTCTTGGCGCCGGCCCACGCCGGGCAGGCGACGCCGATCTCCGTGAGGCGCTCGCGCATCGCCAGCTTGTCCTGGGCGAAACGCAGGGCCTCGGGCGTGGGATGCAGCGGGATGCCCTCTGCGACAAGGGCTTCCAGCACGTTCGGCGGGACGTGCTCGTGGTCGAAGGTGACGACGTCGCACTCCCTGGCGAAGGCCAGGACCGCCTCGACATCCGTGTGGTCACCGACCGGTGAGGATGGGATGACCTGGGCTGCCGCCGCGTCCGGCGCCTCGGCGAGGACGCTGAGGGTGATCGCCAGCTCTGCCGCCGGGGCGGCGCACATCCGCGCCAGCTGCCCGCCGCCGACGATGCCGACGACCGGGAATCCTCCGGGGGCGCGCTGCGGTGACGTCACGCGGCGAGGATATCTGCCACCGTCGCCGACGGGCCGCGGGCATCCGCCGATAGGCTCCTCTGGTGTCCGAGAACCACTCCGTCGTCGCCCGCCTGCGCGGCACGATCGACGTCCTCTACCGCGAGATGATCAAGTTCGGGATCGTCGGAGCAGTGGCCTTCGTCGTGGACCTCGGCCTGTTCAACATCCTGCGCAGCACCGTGCTGTCGGGCTACGGCAACGGGCCGCTCTCCCGCGCGGTCGTGGCCACCGTCATCTCGGCAGCGGTCGCCACGTGCGTCGCCTGGATCGGCAACCGGATGTGGACGTTCCGGCACCGCCGCAACCGGCCCGTGCACCACGAAGCCCTCCTCTTCGCTCTCACCAACGGCGTGGCCCTGCTCATCCAGGCGGCCTGCGTCGGCTTCTCGCACCACTTCCTCGGGCAGGAGAGCCTGGTGGCCGAGAACGTCGCCAAGCTCGTCGGCATCGCGCTCGGCACCCTGTTCCGGTTCTGGGCCTACCGCCGGTTCGTGTTCAGCGAGGAGCCGCTCGAGGACACCTCACCGATGGCCGAGACCCAAGGCTGAGCGCCCCGAACCAGCACCCGGGCCGGGCAGCCTCACCCGACAACGGTCGACTCCACCCCGGAACCGTTTCGGGGTGGAGTCGACCTTTATCGGGTCACCCGATAAAGGCGGGGCGGGCGGTCAGGTGCTGTCGGACTCGCTGAGGAACAGGGCGAAGATCGCCGGCTGGGCCTGGATGAGCTCGAGGCGGCCACCGTTGGACTCAGCCAGGTCGCGCGCGAGCGCCAGCCCGAGGCCCGTGCCGGTCGTGGTCACCGAGCGTTCGAAGATGTGGGGGGCGATCGAGGACGGGACCCCCTCGCCCTGGTCGCTCACCTCGACGACGACGGACGGACCGCTCCGCCGGGCGTGGACGTCGACCGTGCCCCGGCCGTGGGCGAGCGCGTTCTCGAGCAGGGTCGAGAGCACCTGCGACAGGTCGACCGGCTTGGCCTGGACGACCAGCCCTCGCTCACCGTGGACCCGGACGCTGCGTCGAGCCTGTTCGAACGCCGGCTGCCACTCGCGCTGGAGGGCCGCGATGACCGAGTCGAGCGAGACGGTGGCCTTCGACTCGTCGCCGCCCCTGCGGGTGCGGGACATCAGGTCGTCGACCACACGGGTCAGGCGTTCGACCTGGTCGATCGCGATGCTGGCCTCCTCCTGGACGACCTCGAGGTCGTCGGTGGCGGCGATCTCCTCGAGCCGCATCAGCAGCGCGGTCAACGGCGTCCGCAGCTGGTGGGAGGCGTCGGCGGCGAAGTCGCGCTCCGACGCGAGCGACTTGGTCAGCCGCTGCGCGCTCCGCGACAACACCTCCGACACCTGGTCCAGCTCGGCGATGCCGGAGTTGATGGGCTGGATCCGGGACTCACCGGCACCGAGTCGCTCGGCGCGCTCGGCGAGGAGCGTCATCGGCCGCGACATGCGGTGGGCCTGCCGGATCGCGACCAGGACCCCCACACCGAGGGCAGCCACGCCGAGGCCGATGACCACGAGCACCAGCCGCATCGAGGTCGAGGCAGGGGTGCCCTCCTCGAGCCAGGTCGCGACGATGCCCTTGCCGTGGACCGTGGCGTTCCAGATGGCGAACGCCACCGGGGTCATGGTGATCAGGATCGCCAGGGCCACCGCGAGCACGGTCGAGCGGATCAGCTGCTGCCGCATCGTCAGCGGTCAGATCTCGTCGCCGCGCTCGAACCGGAACCCGACCCCACGGACGGTGGCGATGTAGCGCGGCTGTGCAGCGTCGTCGCCGAGCTTCCGGCGGAGCACGGAGATGTGCATGTCGAGGGTCTTGGTCGACCCGAACCAGGCGGTCTCCCAGATCTCGCGCATCAGCTGCTCACGCGAGACGACCTTGCCCTGCTCACGCACCAGCACGCGCAGGAGGTCGAACTCCTTGGCAGTGAGCTGGAGCTCCTCCTCCTTGAACCAAGCCCGCCGACCCTCGGGGTCGATGCGGACGAGCTCGTGGGCGGAGGGGGCGTCGGTGGGGTTGCGGCGCAGCAGCGCCCGCACCCTGGCCAGCAGCTCGGCGAGCCGGAACGGCTTGGTGACGTAGTCGTCGGCGCCGGCGTCGAGGCCCACCACGGTGTCCACCTCGTCGGCGCGGGCGGTGAGGATCAGCACGGGCACGGTGCGCCCCTCGGCACGGATCCGGCGGCACACCTCGAGCCCGTCGACGTACGGCAGCCCGAGGTCGAGCACCACCAGGTCCGGGTTCTCCGCGGAGGCTTCGAGTGCCGCCCGTCCGTCTGCGCGGACGTCCACGTCATACCCCTCACGGCGCAGGGCGCGAGCTAGCGGCTCGGAGATGGCAGGGTCGTCCTCAGCGAGGAGCACACGGGTCATGAGGGTGATGCTATGTAGAAGGGACCCATCTCAGCGACCAGGCCACACGGGACGGCGTTTCTCGTTGAAGGCGGCGACCCCCTCGGCACGGTCCCCGGAGAAGGCCGTTGCCGCCCACATCTCGTCCTCGATGCGCAGTCCGGAGTCCAGGTCGGTGTCGAACCCGCGACGCATGGCGGCCTTGGCGTTGCGCATGCCGACAGGTGAGTGGGACGCGATCATGGTCGCCAGCTCGAGGGCGCGGTCGCGCGCAGTCCCCGCGGCCACCACCTCGTCCACCGCACCCAGGCCGCACGCGTCGTGCGCGGCATACCGCTGGGCGGTGAAGACCATCTGGGCCGCCCGCGACCAACCCACCCGGCGCGTGAGCAGCTGGGTGCCGCCCCCGCCGGGGATCACGCCGACGCTCACCTCGGGCAGGCCCACGACCGCGTCCTCACCACACACGACCAGGTCACAGGAGAGCGCGATCTCGAAGCCGCCCCCCAGCGCGAAGCCGTCCACCGCCGCGATCGCAGGCACGGGAAGGTCCAGGACCCCCCGGTATGCCGCCTGCGCCACCGGCCGCTGGGCGCGCAGGTCGTCGTCGGTGAAGGAGTTGCGCTCCTTGAGGTCCGCGCCGACGCAGAAGGCCCTCGGATGGGTCGAGGACACCACGACCGCCCGAACGCCCGCGTCCTGGGCGAGCTCGGTCGTCGCCCGGGAGAGGGCCTGGGCCATCGCGGTCGAGACGGCGTTCATCGCCTCGGGGCGGTCGAGGACGAGCTCGGCCACGTGGCCACCTTCCCCGTGTCGGTCGATGCGGACCAGCTCTGCGCTCATGAGGACGCCTTTCGGGTGGGGGTGACGGCCTGCGCGGTCGGCTGGCGACCGCCGGCGGCCCGCCGCAGCTCGCTGGGCGTGACCGGTCCGATGCCGCGAAGGGCGCGACGCCGCAGCGCCGTCGTCTCGAACCCCGACAGGGCCGCGAGCGCCGAGGCAAGTGCGTCGTCGACCAGGACTCCCCCACCGGGCGCCACGCTGGTCAGTCGGCTGGCGCGGTTGACCGTCGTGCCGAAGACGTCTCCGAGGCGTGACAGGACCGGTCCGACGGCCATGCCCACCCGCACGTCGGGCAGCAGGTCGTCCTCGGCCATCGTCTCGACCAGGTCGAGCGCCACGGCTGCCGCCGGCGCCGCGTCGATGGTGACGAACAGGATCTCGTCGCCCACGGTCTTGATGACGCGTCCCCCGTGCGCAGTGACGATGTCGGTCGCCAGCGCCTCGAACCGCTGCACCACCACGGCCAGCTGGCGCTCGGTCATCCGCCGGACCAGCGAGGTGAAGTTGACCAGGTCGGCGAACCCGACAACCCGGCGCACACCCTGGGAGGACTGCTGGGGGTCGGCATCGGCCAGCATGCGCGAGATGGCGGCGGTGAGGTGGCGCCGCCAGGCGTAGATGAGCAGGGGCTCGAGCTGGTCGGCCATGTCGGTGAGCTTGCGCGCGGCGGCCTCGGCAGCAGCGAGGTCGGGCACGGCTCGGGCGTCAGCCTCGTCCAGCGCCGCCTCGAGATCGGGATCGGCGAGCGCCTCGGCCATCAGCTGGGTCTGCCAGACGGCGAGACGGTCGGTGGTGCGGGCGAACGCCCGGGTCATCGCCAGGGCCGTCGTCTCGTCGAGCTCCTGCTCGCGCACCAGTCGCGCGGTGGCCACCAGGGCCATCTGGTCGGCCTCGGTGAACATCGCGTCGTCGTCCTCGACGTTCGGGAAGCCCAGCGCGTGCCAGAACTTGCGGGCCGACAGGAGCGACACCTCGGCGCCGCGGGAGACGTCCCGGCGGGCCATGGTGGCCGGCTTGCCGAGCAGCCGCGCCTCGAGGTCGTCCGCGCGCAGCGCCGCGAAGTCCTCCGGGCGCACCACCCGGTGCCGGCCAACCTCGCTCATGCGGTCACCCTAGGGCGTGGTGGAGCGCAGGTGGACCACGTCGCCGGCGGCCACGGCATACTCGCTGCCCGCGCTGCTCACGACGAGTCGGCCCTCGTCGTCCACGCCGAGGGCCCGAGCGCTGCGCACGTCACCGCCCGCCACGTGCAGCTCGACCTCGCGCCCGATCGTCGCGCACGTCTTGCGGTATGCCGCGTGGACGCCGGCGCGCGCCGGCGCGGCGCCACTGAGCTCACCGTGCCACCGGGCGAGGTGGCTGAGCACCGCCACGACGAGGCGCTCCCGGCTCACGTCGGGGGCACCCGCCAGCCGCAACGAGGTGGCCGTGTCGACCGGGAGCTCGTCCCGGTCCTGGTCGACGTTGATGCCCAGGCCGACCACGATCCCGGTGGGCTGGAGCTCGCAGAGGATGCCGCACACCTTGCGGTCGTCGTCCGCGGGCAGCAGCACGTCGTTGGGCCACTTGAGCGCGCTGTCGACCCCGGCGACCTCGCTCAGGGCGTCGCGAACCGCCAGACCGGTGGCGAGCGGCAGCCAGCCGCGACCCTGATCGGGGGCGGGCAGCAGCACCGAGAGCGTGACCGAGGTGTTGGCAGGGGTGTCCCAGGAGCGGCCGAGGCGCCCTCGGCCGGCCTGCTGGTGGTCGGTCACCACCACGCGCCACTGCTGGGCGAGGCGGGCCGCCTCGAGGTTGGTGGAGCCGAGCGCCGGGTGGACGTCGACCCCCGTCCACGGCTGACCCGGCGTGACCAACGCCTCGTGCAATGCCTCACGGTCGAGCGATTCGCGCATGGAGGCAAGGCTAGGCTCGCCGGCATGGCGCAGACCACCGATTCCGTCGCTGATCCGCTCTCGGTCGGCGGCACCGACGTTCCCGCCCCCGACTCGGGGATCGACATCCACTCCACGGCCGGCAAGCTGGCCGACCTCAAGCGGCGTGTCGCCGAGGTCGCGCACGCGGGGTCCGAGCGGGCCGTCGAGAAGCAGCACGCACGGGGCAAGAAGACCGCCCGCGAGCGCCTCGAGCTGCTGCTCGACGAGGGCTCGTTCATCGAGATGGACAAGTACGCCCGACACCGGTCGACCGCCTTCGGCCAGGAGGCCAACCGGCCCTACGGCGACGGCGTGGTCACCGGCTACGGCACGGTGGACGGTCGCACCGTGGCGGTGTTCGCGCAGGACTTCACCGTGTTCGGTGGGTCGCTGGGTGAGGTGTTCGGCGAGAAGATCTGCAAGGTCATGGACTTCGCGATGAAGGTCGGCTGCCCCGTCGTGGGTCTCAACGACTCCGGCGGCGCCCGCATCCAGGAGGGCGTGGTCTCGCTCGGCCTCTACGGCGAGATCTTCCGCCGCAACGTGCACGCGTCCGGGGTGATCCCCCAGATCTCGCTGATCATGGGGCCTTGTGCCGGCGGCGCGGTCTACTCCCCCGCGGTCACCGACTTCACCGTGATGGTCGACCAGACCTCGCACATGTTCATCACCGGCCCCGAGGTCATCAAGACCGTGACCGGCGAGGACGTGTCGTTCGAGGACCTCGGCGGCGCCCGGACCCACAACACCAAGTCCGGTGTCGCGCACTACATGGGCACCGACGAGGAGGACGCGATCGAGTACGTCAAGGCGCTGCTGTCCTACCTGCCGTCGAACAACCTCGAGGAGCCGCCCTCGTTCGCCGACGACGCCGCCGAGCTGCCGTCGCTCGAGGTCACCGACGAGGACCGCGAGCTCGACACGCTCATCCCCGACAGCGCCAACCAGCCCTACGACATGAAGACCGTCATCGAGCACGTCCTCGATGACGGGGAGTTCCTCGAGGTCCAGCCGCTGTTCGCCCCGAACATCCTGGTCGGCTACGGCCGCATCGAGGGGCGCTCGGTCGGGGTCGTCGCCAACCAGCCGATGCAGTTCGCCGGGACGCTCGACATCGACGCCTCCGAGAAGGCCGCCCGGTTCGTGCGCACTTGCGACGCGTTCAACGTGCCGGTGCTGACGTTCGTCGACGTGCCCGGCTTCCTGCCCGGCACCGACCAGGAGTGGGACGGCATCATCCGGCGCGGGGCCAAGCTGATCTACGCCTACGCCGAGGCCACCGTCCCGCTCGTCACGGTGATCACCCGCAAGGCCTACGGCGGCGCCTACGACGTGATGGGGTCCAAGCACCTCGGGGCCGACATCAACCTCGCCTGGCCGACCGCCCAGATCGCCGTGATGGGCGCCCAGGGCGCGGTCAACATCCTCTACCGCAAGCAGCTCGCCGCCGCGGCCGAGGCCGGGGAGAACGTCGACGAGGCGCGGGCCCGGTTCATCGCCGAGTACGAGGACACCCTCGCCAACCCCTACATCGCGGCCGAGCGCGGCTATGTCGACACCGTCATCACGCCGTCGAACACGCGCATGAACGTCACCAAGGCACTGCGGGCGCTGCGCACCAAGCGCGAGACCCTGCCGCCCAAGAAGCACGGAAACATCCCGCTGTGACCCGTTCGAAGGCTCACGGCTGGGGGCCGGGGCGATGAGCGACACCGAGGGGACCTCGGGACGGGCGTCGAGCCTGCCGCCACTGCGGCTGGTCCGCGGCGACGCGACCCCCGAAGAGGTGGCCGCGCTGTTGGCGGTGCTGTCCGCTGCCTCGGGCGGCGCCGAGGCGCCAGCCGCGCGGCATACCTCGCAGTGGTCCTCCCCGGCCCGGGCGGTGCGCCGCCCGCTCACTCCTGGTCGGGGCGCCTGGCGCGCCTCCGCCTGGCCCGGCTGACCGACTTCCCCCACGCGCCCGCGGTGGGCGGACGACCCTGGTCAGCCAGGGCGGACCGGAACCCCACCGTCAATGCGCCTCACACCTCGTCGCGCCGTGACCGTCGACCGGACCGTGGTCGTCGGTCGACGGGCCCGTGCTCGACGCGGGTTACTCGTCCAGCTCGGTGCCGGCGGCCCGGCGGCGCGTGACGGTCTCGCGGAGCTCTGCAGCCTCGACGTCGACGAGGCAGTTGGCCGCAAGCACGCGCTCGGCCGCCTCGAGGTCACCCATGAACGCCCGGAACGTGTCGGGCACCGTGATGTCGTGTTGGGGGCGCGCCACCACCTCGATGGCGTCCCCCTGGCGCACCGTCCCGCCGGTCACGACGGACAGGTAGGCGCCGGTGCGCCCGACGCCACTGAACCGCTTGACCCAGCTGCGCTCGCCCATCCGTGCGGCAAACGTGGCACACGGGATCCGGGGCCCGCAGACCTCGAGCACGACCTCGTTGCCGACCGCCCAGCGCTCACCGACCAGAGCCCCGTCGACGTCGAGACCGCTCGTGGTGAGGTTCTCCCCGAACATGCCGTCGGGCAGGTCCCGTCCCAGCTGCTCCGCCCACCAGTCGAGCTCCTCACGGGCGAAGGCGTAGACAGCCTGGTAGTCGCCCCCGTGGTGCCGGGTGTCGCCGAGGAAGTCCCCCTCGACACCGCTGCCCAGCCCACCGTGCTTGGGTCCCGGGGCACGCAGGTGGGCGGACCCGACCGGCCGCTTGGCTATGCCGGTCACGCCGACGTTCTTGGCGGTGCTGGGTTCGGCGCGTCCGACGTTGAGCGACAGCAGGTGTGCAGCCATGCGCCCAGCCTAGGGACGGTGGCAACGCCGTGTGGCGGTGCAGCCCGGGTATGCCCTGCGGCACGCAGAGGGGCGGGCGCCGCTCCCGGGTTATTGCGGTGCCCGCCGTCAGGACGCTGGGGTACCTTCGCTCGCGTGAGCACAGAGACGACCGCAGCGGCCCGACCCGCCACCGACATCGACCGCATCGCCGACGACTTCCTGGCGAAGTTCGTCGCCCTCAGCCCGATCACCGCGACCTACCTCGGCATCGCCGGTCACGACGAGGAGCTCGACGACTTCTCCCCCGCCGGCCACGAGGCCCACGCCGCCCTGCGCTCCGACACCCTCGCGCGGCTCGACGGAGCAGCCCCCGTCGACGAGATCGACCGGATCACCCTGGCCGCGATGCGCGAGCGACTCGGGCTGGCGGAGGAGACCCACCGGGCCGGGCTCGACGAGATGTCCCTCAACGTCATCGCCTCCCCGCTGCAGGAGGTCCGCGGCTGCTTCGACCTCATGCCCACGGACACCGACGAGGACTGGGGAGTCATCAGCCGACGCCTCCAGCGCGTGCCCGACGCCCTCGCCGGGTGGCAGGAGAGCCTGCTGAGCGCCTCAGCCAAGGGCAACGTCGCGCCGCGTCGCCAGGTCGAGGCCTGCATCCAGCAGTGCGTCGACCTCGTCGCGGACGACGGGTACTTCGCCAAGCTCGTCGAGGACGCCAGGCTCAGCGGCGACGACAGCGGCGCAGGCGAGCTGGCCGAGTCGACCAGGGACGTGCTCGCGACCGCCGCCGAGCGCGCCTCCTCGGCGTATGCCGAGCTCGGCACCTGGCTCAAGGCCCACCTGCTCGACGTCGCACCCGAGGCGGACGCCTGCGGTCCGGAGCGGTACGCGCTGCTCTCCCGCTCGTTCCTCGGCGCCACGGTCGATCTTGCCGAGACCTACGCCTGGGGCCAGCAGGAGGTCGAGCGGATCACCGCGCAGATGGAGCAGGTGGCCCACCAGATCAAACCCGACAGCTCCGTCAAGGAGGCCATCGCCGCCCTCGACGCCGACCCGGCATACCAGCTGCACGGCACCGACGAGCTGAAGGCGTGGATGCAGGAGCGGGCCGACGAGGCCATCGCCAACCTCGCCGCCACCCACTTCGACATCCCCGACCCGGTGCGGACCATCGAGTGCCTCATCGCCCCCACCCAGACGGGCGGCATCTACTACACGGGCCCTTCCGAGGACTTCTCGCGTCCCGGACGCATGTGGTGGTCGGTGCCCAAGGGCGTGACGGAGTTCGGCACCTGGAAGGAGCTCACGACCGTCTACCACGAGGGCGTTCCGGGGCACCACCTCCAGGTGGCGCAGACGGTGTTCCGATCGGAGCTGCTCAACAAGTGGCGCCGCATGTTCGCCTGGACCTCCGGTCACGGTGAGGGCTGGGCGTTGTATGCCGAGCGGCTCATGGACGAGCTCGGCTACATGGACGACCCGGGCAACAAGATGGGGCTGCTCGACAGCCAGTCGCTGCGCGCCGCCCGCGTCGTCATCGACATCGGGGTGCACTGCGGGTTCGACGCCCCGGCCGAGGTCGGCGGGGGTGAGTGGACCTACGACAAGGCCTGGCAGTACCTCACCGACCACGCCAACCAGGGCGAGGCGTGGCTGCGGTTCGAGCTCGACCGCTATCTCGGCTGGCCCGGCCAGGCACCCTCCTACAAGATCGGCGAGCGGCTCTGGATGCAGCTGCGCGACCAGGTCGAGGAGCGTGAGGGAGACCAGTTCTCGCTCAAGGACTTCCACCGCCGCGCGCTCGACATCGGTGGCGTGGGCCTCGACACGCTGCGCGAGGCGGTGCTGGGCGAGCTCGGCTGACGGCCCGAGTGACCCGAGGCGCCTGAGGCGGTCCACCCCCGGCGGTGGACCGCCTTCACCCGCCCACGCCCGGCACGTCTGCGGCTGCCTGCGAGGATGTCCCCGTGGAAACTGCCGGCGCCATCGTCGCCATCATCGCGACCGTCATCGTCGTCGCGGGTTTCGCGCAGAGGTGGCGCGTCGCCGCGCCCCTGGCCTTGCTCGTGGTGGGTGTCGCAGTCAGCTACGTCTCGTTCATCCCCGAGCCGGAGCTGAGCTCCGAGGTCGTCCTGGTCGGCCTGCTGCCGCCCTTGTTGTATGCCGCCGCGATCCGCACCTCGCTCGTGGACTTCCGCGCCAACTGGACACCGATCCTGGGCCTGTCCGTCGGGCTCGTCCTGTTCACCGCGGCGGGCGTGGGCCTGGTCACCTGGAAGCTGCTCGACGTCCCGTTCGCGGTGGCTTTCGGGCTCGGTGCGATCGTCGCGCCCCCCGACGCGGTCGCCGCCACGGCAGTGGCGAGACGGATCGGGCTGCCGAGACGGATCGTGACCATCCTCGAGGGCGAGTCGCTGGTCAACGACGCCACGGCGCTGGTGTCACTGCGTACCGCCATCGCCGCCTTCCCGCTCGCCGCGGGCGCCGTCGCGTCCGGCAAGCACGCCGAGAAGGTGACGATGGGCTCGGTGGCCTTCGACTTCAGCCGCGCGGTCGTGCTCGGGGTGGGCTTCGGGGTGCTCGTGGCGGTCGTGATCGCCTTCGTCCGGCGCAAGGTCACCGAGTCGGCCATCGACACGTCCATCTCGTTCATCGTCCCCTACCTCGCCTACCTGCCCGCTGAGCACTACCACGGCTCCGGAGTGCTGGCCGTGGTCGTCGCGGGCCTGCTGCTGGGGCACAAGTCGCCGATCATCCAGAACGCCTCGTCGCGGCTGAGCGAGCGGATCAACTGGACGACCATCCAGTTCATCCTCGAGAACGTCGTGTTCCTCATGCTCGGCATGCAGATGCGCCGGCTCGTGGAGGACGCCGGCCAGACCGGTCCGGGGTGGGGTCGGGTGATCCTGGTGTGCCTTGCCGTGCTGGCCACGGTGGTGATCCTGCGACCGATCTGGGTCTTCCCCTTCAAGCTCCTCCAAGCCAAGCTCCCGAAGGGCGAGGGCAAGTTCCACCCCAGGGCAGCCGCCGTCATCTCGTGGGCGGGCATGCGCGGGGTGGTGACCCTCGCCGCGGCCTTCACGTTGCCGGAGGGCACTCCCGAGCGCTCCACGCTCGTGTTGGCCGCCATGACCGTCACCGTGGCGACCCTGCTCCTGCAAGGACTCTCGCTGCCCTGGCTCGCCAGGAGCCTCGGCGTGCGCGGCCCCGACCCACGCGAGGACGCCCTGCAGGAGGCGACCATCCTCCAGTCGTCGGTCGCGGCCGGGCTCAAGGCGCTCGAGGAGCACCACGACGTCGACGACGACGTCATCGAGACCCTGCGCCGGCGCGCCGAGAACCGCACGAACATCGTCTGGGAGCGGCTCGGCCAGGGGCGCGCCGACGCGGTCGAGACGCCCAGCGCGACCTACCGCCGGGTGCGGCTCATCATGCTCGGGGCCGAGCGCGCCGAGCTCCTGCGGATCCGCGACGCGGGCACGGTCGACCAGGAGGTGCTGGGTCACGTCTTCGCCCAGCTCGACATCGAGGAGTCGATGCTCGACCGGATCGAGGAACGCTCCGACGAGCTCCGTGAGGACCCGTTGCTGCCCCCGGAGCGCCCCGAGGACGAGTGTCAGCACCTCGCCGACCACCACGACCGGTTCGTGGCGCCGACCAGCCCGCACGGGTGCGAGGAGTGCCTCCGGGACGGCACGACGTGGGTCCACCTGCGGCTGTGCCTCGACTGCGGCCACGTCGGGTGCTGCGACTCCTCACCCCAGAAGCACGCCTCGGCGCACTTCCGAGAGACCGACCACCCCGTGATGCGCAGCTTCGAGCCGGGCGAGTCCTGGCGCTGGTGCTTCGTCGACGACCAGCTCGGCTGAGCGCCGCGGCCACACGCGGGTATGCCGCGTCGGCGCCTCGGGTGGGTAGCCTCGCCTCGTGACGTCCCTCGTGCTCGCCTCCGCCTCCCCCGCCCGCCGTCGACTGCTCGCCGCTGCGGGGCTGGAGCCCAGCGTGGTCGTGAGCTCCGTGGACGAGGCAGCGGTGACCGCAGCGGCCCTCGAGACCTACGGCGAGCTGGTCGCCGAGGACGTCGCGCTGGTTCTGGCGCGCGCCAAGGCCGAGGACGTGGCCGACCAGATCGACGACGCGATCATCGTCGGGTGCGACTCGGTCCTCGACCTCGACGGCGAGATCCACGGCAAGCCCGCGTCAGCGGCGGAGGCCAGGTCGCGGTGGCGCCAGATGCGCGGCCGCTCAGGCGTCCTGCACACCGGCCACTGGGTCGTCGACACCCGCGAGGAGGCCGATGGTGGGACGGGCGCCACGCTCGGGGCCACCGCCTCCACCACGGTCCACTTCGCCAAGCTGACGGACGACGAGATCGAGGCCTACGTCGAGACGGGCGAGCCCCTGCGTGTCGCCGGGGCCTTCACCCTCGACGGGCTCGGCGGGCCCTACGTCACCGGCATCGAAGGCGACCCGAGCAACGTGGTCGGGCTCTCGCTGCCGCTGCTGCGCGAGCTGCTCATGGAGGTCGGACTGGCATGGCACGACCTGCGCAGCACCGCGCACCGGGGCGCCCAGGGCGAGCGCGGCTGACCGCAACCCGTCAGACCGGGGGGATGTCGCGCCGCTTGGTGGCGAAGTGCCGCTCGCGGGCCTTGGCGTAGCGCAGCCGCAGCAGGAGCTCGGCACGCAGGGCGTCGGCCTCGATGATCTGGTCGAGGACCAGGTCGGCGGCGAGCCGCTCGAGGTCGACGTCCTCTTCGTACTCGCGCCGCATGTCCTGCACGAACTGCTCACGCTCGGCCGGGTCGTCGATCGCCGCGATCTTGTTGGCGTAGACGGCGTTGACGGCCGCCTCCGGGCCCATCACGGCGATGCGCGCGGTGGGCAGCGCGATGGTCGCGTCGGGACCGAAGCCGGGACCGCCCATGGCGTAGAGCCCGGCGCCGTAGGCCTTGCGGACGATCACGCAGAACTGCGGGACGGTCGCCGAGGACACCGCGTGCACCATCTTGGCGCCGTGCCGGATGATGCCGCCGCGCTCGACCTCCGACCCGATCATGAAGCCCGGGACGTCGGCGAGGTAGATCAGCGGGATCGAGTAGGCGTCGCACAGCCAGATGAACCGCGCGGCCTTGTCGGCGCTGTCCGTGAAGAGCACCCCACCCTTGACGATGGAGTTGTTGGCGACGATGCCGACGGTCTCCCCCGCCATCCGGCCGAACCCGATGACGAGCTCCGGCGCGAACAGAGGCTTGACCTCGAAGAACGACTCGTCGTCGACGAGGCCGTCGATGACCTCGTGGATGTCGAAGGGCTGGCTCTCGCGCTCGGGCACGGTGTGCCGCGTCAGCGGCGTCGAGGGCTCCTCCGGCGCGTAGGACGGAAGGTCGGAGCGCCAGTTGGCCGGCAGGTAGGAGAAGTACAGCCGCGCCATCTCGATGGCCTCGGTGTCGTCGGCGACCAGCAGGTCACCCACACCGGAGACCGTGCAGTGCATCCGCGCACCACCCATGTCCTCCAGCGAAACCTTCTCTCCCACAACCATTTCCGCCATGCGAGGACTGCCGAGATACATCGAGGCGTTTCCCTCGACCATGATGATCAGGTCGGTGAAGGAGGGAATGTAGGCACCGCCCGCGGCGCTCGGCCCGAACAGGCAGCAGATCTGGGGCACCTTGCCCGACAGTGCGACCTGGTTGTGGAAGATGCGGCCCGCGCCGCGGCGTCCGGGGAACATCTCGACCTGGTCGGTGATGCGGGCGCCCGCGGAGTCGACGAACCAGAAGACGGGCAGCTCCTCGCGCAGCGCCATCTCGGTGGCCCGCACGATCTTCTCGACCGTCCGCGCCCCCCACGACCCGGCCTTGACCGTCGGGTCGTTGGCGATCACGATCGCGGGGCGTCCGTCGACGGTGCCGCGACCCGTGACGACACCGTCGGCCGGCAGGCCCTTCGCCGTCGCGTTGGCGAACCGCGCGTCCTCGACGAAGCTCCCCTCGTCGAACAGCATCGCGATCCGGTCGCGCACGTAGAGCTTGCCCTGCGCGTCCAGCTTGGCCTGCGCCTTCTCGGGCGCCGCCGCAGAGGCCAGGTATGCCGCGGCGAGCCGCTCCCGGACGTCGGTCACCTTCGGGTCGGTGCCGGAGTCGGCTCCGACGGCGAACGGAAGGGCGGGGGTGGACGCCGAGGCGCCTGACGACGAGGTGGAGGTCACCGGCATACCCTCTCGCACTGTCTCGGGGGCTGCTGCGTCTGCGTCGGTTGTCACGGGCTCAGGCGGTCGACAGGCCGAGGTGGCGGGCGATGACCATGCGTTGCACCTCGGAGGTGCCCTCGCCGATCTCGAGGATCTTGGCGTCGCGGTAGAAGCGGGCGACGGGGTACTCCTCCATGAAGCCGTTGCCGCCGAACACCTGCGTGGCGATGCGGGTCGCGGTGACGGCCGCCTCGGTCGAGTAGAGCTTGCAGATCGCGGCGGCCTGCTTGACCTCCTTGACCGAGCGGCGACCGTGCTCGAGCTCGTCCTTGAGCCAGGCGGCCTTGTAGGTCAGCTGGCGCGACGCCTCGACCATGACGGCGAGGTCGGCGATCTGGAAGGACACGCCCTGGTTGACGCCGATCGGCTTGCCGAACGCCTTGCGGGTCTTGGCGTACTCGGTGGTCTCCTCGAGCATCCGCTGGCTCATGCCGACCGCGAGGGCCGAGATGGCGATGCGGCCGTCGTCGAGGGTCTTGAGGAACTGCTTGAAGCCCTCGCCCTCGTTGCCGAGGAGGTTTCCGGCCGGCACGCGGCAGTTCTCGAAGGTCAGGCCATGGGTGTCGGAGGCGTGCCAGCCGAGCTTGTCGTAGGCCGGTTCGACGGTGAAGCCCTTGGTGCCGGAGGGGATCATGATGGCGCTGAGCTGCGCCGAGCCGTCGTCGTTCGTGCCGGTGCGGGCCGTCACGGTGACCACGGAGGTGATGTCCGTGCCGGAGTTGGTGATGAAGGCCTTCGACCCGTTGACGACCCACTCGTCGCCCTCGCGGACGGCCTTGGTGCGGGTGGCACCGGCGTCGGACCCGGCGTCGGGCTCGGTCAGGCCGAACCCGGCGAGCGCGCGACCCGCCACGAGGTCGGGCAGGAAGCGCTCCTTCTGCTCCTGGCTGCCGTAGGTCAGGATCGGGTTGATGCCCAGGCCGACCCCGGCCGACAGCGTGATGCCGATCGACTGGTCGACCCGGCCGAGCTCCTCGATGGCGACACAGAGCGAGGTGAAGTCACCGTCGTCACCCATCCCGCCGAACTCCTCGGGCACGACGAGGCCGAACAGCCCCAGGTCGCCCATCTTCGGCACGAGGTCGCTCGGGAAGTGGTGGTCCTTGTCCCACTTGGCGATGTGCGGCTCGACCTCTGCCTCGGCGAACTCCCGGACGACCTTGCGGAAGTCCTCGTGCTCCTTGCTCAGCTCGAACATCGATTCTCCTTCGTGGTGCGCGCCCGGGGCGGTGTCGATCGGACACCTGCTCCCGGCCACGCGGCATACCGTGGGTGTGGTGGTGCTTGACGTTGACGTAAACGTAAAGCAATACTCACGGGTATGCCAGCCCCCGCCTCCACCGCCGTCGACGAGCGCGTCCGGGAGACCTGGACGATCCGCGAGATCGCGGACGAGTTCGAGGTCACCCACCGGACGGTGCGGCACTACGAGGACCTGGGCCTGATCACCCCCGAGCGACGGGGCACCGTGCGGATCTACCACCGCCGTGACCGGACCCGCCTCGCGCTGATCCTGCGGGGCAAGCGGCTCGGCTTCCCGCTCGAGGAGATCCGCACGATCATCGATCTCTACGACCGGCCGCGCGGCAAGGCGAGCCAGCTGGAGTACGTGCTGGACCAGATCGACGAGCGTCGCGCCGACCTCGAGCAGCGTCGCCGCGACCTCGAGGACGCCATCACCGAGCTCGGGGAGTTCGAGCGCCGCTGCCGCGCGGACCTCCATCGCCTGGGCTGACGCGAGCAACCCCGACACGAGGCGGCAGGCATCAGGGACAGGCAGTCATCAGGGGCAGTCACCGGGCCCTGGTCCTAGGCTCGTGACATGGCCGCACGCACCGTCCTGTTCATCGGTGGCACCGGCGTGATCAGCTCGGCGTGCGTCGCCGAAGCCGTCACGCAGGGACACCGCGTCACGATCCTCAACCGCGGAACCAGCACCACCCATCCGCCGCACCCCGACGCCGAGGCGCTGCAGGCTGACGTCCGGGACGCGGAAGCAGTGCGGGAGGCCGTCGGCGGCCGCGAGTTCGACGTGGTCGTCGACTTCCTGTCGTTCACGCCGGACCAGGTGCAGCAGCAGCTCGACGAGTTCGCCGCGCGGTCGGGGCAGTACGTCTTCATCAGCTCGGCATCGGCCTACCAGACGCCCCCGTCGCGGCTGCCCGTCACCGAGTCGACTCCGCTGCGCAACCCGTTCTGGCAGTACTCGCGCGACAAGATCGCCTGCGAGGACCTGCTCGTGCGGGCCTACCGGGACGGCGGCCTGCCGGTGACGATCGTCCGGCCGTCGCACACCTACGACCACACCCTGCCGCCCTTCGAGGGTCGCTGGACGGTGGTCGAGCGGATGCGGCAGGGCAAGCCCGTCGTCGTGCACGGCGACGGAACGTCCCTGTGGACCATCACGCACCACACCGACTTCGCGCGGGCCTTCGTCGGGTTGCTGGGCCGTCGTGAGGCGTTCGGCGAGGCGTTCCACATCACGGGCGACGAGGCGCCGACGTGGAACAGGATCTACGCCGACGTCGCCGAGGCCGCAGGGGTGGAGCCACACCTCGTGCACGTGACGTCCGAGGCCATCGCCGCCGTGGACGAGGAGTTCGGCGACAGCCTGCTGGGCGACAAGGCGCACTCGATGGTGTTCGACAACACCAAGATCCGCACGCTCGTGCCCGGCTGGACCGCCCGCGTGCCGTTCCGGCAGGGGGCGCAGGAGATCGTCGACTGGCACGACGCGGATCCCGCCCGCCGGACGGTCGACCAGCAGCTCGACGCCCTGTACGACCGCCTGGTCGAGGCCCACCGTCTTCCCAGCCGGTAGCCCCGAGTCAGGAGGGCTCCCGCACCAGGAGGGCCCCACCCTCGCGCACAGCGACGTCGGCTAGGTTCGCCGCCGTGGACTGGGAACAGGTGCGTGGCCGGATCGAGCCCTCGACGGGTGACGTCGCCCTGAGTGCTCCCGCCGTGACCGTCGCCCTGGTGGCAGCCCTCCTCGTGGTGGCAGTACCCGCCGTCTGGCAGGTCCTGCGGCTCGCGGTGACCCTGGTCCACGAGCTCGGTCACGCCATGGTGGGCCTTGCCGTCGGCCGCCGCTTCACCGGGTTCGTGCTGCGCGGCGACATGTCCGGGCACGCGGTCACCGTCGGTCCGTCGCGTGGTGTGGGTCGGGTGCTCTCGACGTGGGCCGGCTATCCCGCGCCGGCGGTGGTGGGTGCGGCGCTGGTCTGGACCGCGGGTCGCGGGTGGGCGGCCCCGGCCGTCACGCTGGTCGGCGTCGTGCTGCTGGTCGCGCTCGTCCGGGTGCGCTCACTGCTCACTGCGGTGGTGATGCTGGCCGCGTTGGGCGCCACGGCTGCGCTGTGGTGGTGGCGCGACGACGCGGTGCAGGCTCAGGTCCTCGTGGGGTCCGGCATCGTGCTGCTGGTCGGGGCCTGGCGACACCTCGGCGCCGTGCTGCGGACACGTGCCCACTCGAGCGACCCGGCGGTCCTCGCGTCGCTCACCCACGTGCCGCGAGCCGTCTGGAACGGCACGTTCCTCCTCGTCTGCGCCGGCGCATCAGCGCTGGCAGCGGTCGAGGTCGCCGCCGCCTGGCGCTAGCCACCGGCTCGACCCGGTGTCCGCCTACCGATCCTGGAGGGCGAGGAACTCGTCGATCTCGGCAGCCGTCGGCGCGGTCGCCGGGCCACGGCGGGTCACCTTGATCGCCCCTGCCGCGTTGGCCCGCTTCGCCGCCGTCTCCCACTCCAGGCCTGCGGTGCGGCAGGCGACGAGCACGCCGGTGTGGGTGTCTCCCGCACCGTTGGTGTCGACCGCCTCCTGCGGATAGCCCGGCAGGTATGCCGTCTGCCCCCTTTCGCGCAGGTGGCACCCCTTGGGCCCGTCGCGCACGATGGCGACGGCACCCGCGGGCAGACGCCCGGTGAGCGCCTCCACCGAAGCCGCGGGATCGGCGTGCCCCGTGAGCTGCTCGGCCTCCTCGGCGTTGCTGGTCCACACGTTCGTGCGGGCGAGGACGTGCTGTTGCAGCTCGTCGGGCAGGTCGGCGAAGGCAGCGCCCGGGTCGAGGACCACGACGACACCCGTCGCCAGTCCGTCCAGCCACTCCACCAGCGGGTCCCTCGTGCGACCCACGAGCGAGAAGCCACTCACGCAGACCAGGTCCCCGGCCACCGGGGACGAGGTCTGCAGCGACTCGACGCTGATCCGGCGCTCGGCGCCCTGGGTCGTCACGAAGGTGCGTTCCGCACTCGGCTCGACCATCACGAAGCAGATCCCGGTGTCGAGGTCGGTGACAGGTGGGCTGCTCGCGATCACGCCCTCGGCCGCGAGCGCCGACCGGACCAGGTCGCCGTTGGCGCCCGTCCCCACGGCCCCAGCCAGCACAGCCCGGGCCCCCGAACGCGCCGCGGCCACGAGGATGTTGACCGCTCCCCCGGCATACCGCGCATAGGACTGCGCCACCGCGTTGCCACCACGCACCGGCAGCGCCTCGACCACGACCACCTCGTCGACGAGGGCCTGTGCGGTGTGGATGACCCGCGGAGCCGCCGCGCGGTCCGGCGCGCCCTCGTGGGTGCTCATGCTGAGCGAGTATGCCGGGTGGGCGCGTCCGGTGCTCCCCGCGCGACCCATGGCGACCTGATCCCCCTGCCGTGTAATGCTGCACGGCATGGCGACGGCACCGGAGACGACCCTGCTCATCCTCGGCGCAGGGGGCGACCTGACCAGGCGGTTGCTGCTGCCCGGGCTGGCCAGCCTGCTGGTGGTCGAGCCCGAGCGTCGGGTCAGGGTCGTCGGCGCCGACCGCGTCGACGTCACCGCCGCCCAGTGGAAGGCCCGCGTCAAGGAGTCGTTCGCCGAGGCCAAGCCACCGGCGACAGTGACCGGCGCGGTCACGAAGCACACGGCATACGTCAAGACCGACCTGCTCGACGAGGCGGCGCTGCGCGAGCTGGTGGCCGGCTGCGGTGCGGGCCCCCTGGTCATCTTCTTCGCGCTGCCTCCTCAGGTGACCATGAAGGTCTGTGAGCTGCTCCGGCACGTCGAGCTGCCCGAGGTCACGCGGCTCGCCCTGGAGAAGCCGTTCGGCACCGACCACGCGTCAGCAGTGCACTTCAACGCCCTCCTGCACAAGGTGGTGCCGGAGGAGGACATCTTTCGCATCGACCACTTCCTAGGTGTCGCAACAGTTTTCAACCTCGTTGGCCTTCGGTTCGCCAACCGCGTGCTGGCCCCGATCTGGAGTGCCGAACACATCGAGCGGGTCGAGATCGTCTACGACGAGGACCTTGCTCTCGAAGGGCGGGCCGGGTACTACGACGGCGCCGGGGCGCTCAAGGACATGCTGCAGAGCCACCTGCTCCAGGTGCTCGCGCTCTTCGCGATGGAGTCCATCGCCGCCCTCGACGCCCGTGAGCTCCAGGACCAGAAGGCCCAGGTGCTGCGCGCCACGAGGATCTGGGGCGGCTCACCCAAGCGGTCCTCGCGGCGCGCGCGCTACACCGAGGGAAAGCTCGGCCGCCGGACGGTGCCGGACTACGCCAAGGAGGAGGGCGTCGACCCGAAGCGGTCCACCGAGACGCTCGCGCAGGTCACCCTCGAGGTCGCCAACCAGCGGTGGGCCGGGGTGCCGTTCGTGCTGCGCAGTGGCAAGGCCATGGGCGCGCCGCGCAAGCAGATCGTGGCCCACTTCCGCGACGTCCCGCACCTGCCGACCGGCTTCACCGGCGGCTCCGACGGGGACCTGCTGACCATCGACCTCAAGCCCGGCGCCGTCTCGCTCACTGTGACCATGAACGCCGAGGGCGACCCGGTCGACCTCGAGCAGAAGACCCTGACGGCCGGCCTCGCCGCACCCCGCATGCAGCCCTACGGGGAGGTGCTGGCGCAGATCTTCGACGGCAGCCAGCTGCTGACGGTGCGCGGCGATGCCGCGGAGGAGTGCTGGCGGGTGATGGCACCGGTCATCAAGGCGTGGGCGGACGACAAGGTGCCGTTGGAGACGTATGCCGCGGGGTCGAGCGGCCCCGAAGGCTGGCTCGCGCCCTAGCCTCCTGGCGTCCGAAGGTCCGGATCCGACCGATTCGTCCTCGACCACGCACCGGCCCGGGATATGGTTCCCCGGCCGCTCCGATCCGGGCGGTTGGGGATGGTGGACGGGAACGGCGCGCATGCGAATAGGGGAGAGGGCCACGCGGCTGGCGGCCCGGGCGGTCGTGACGGCCGTGGCGGTGGCGGGGACGTGGGTCGGCGTGCCTGCGACGGCGCACGCGGAGGACCCGGTCGTGCGCGACGCCCTCGTCGTCGACCACGTCAACGACTCGTCGTACTACGGACCGGACACTTCGCAGGCCTTGTACGACTCGCTGCGCGGGAACGCGCCAGTGGTCTCGGCCACTGCGACCCCCGGCGGGGTGCGACTGACGCGGCCCACCGATGCCCGGACCGGACCGGGGATCGAGGTGATCCCGGACTCGACGGGCCGCCTCACGGTGGGTTCGTTCCGTCCCACGAGCTACCTCCCGGGCGGGACGAGAACCCAGCCGGTCGTCCGGGTGGTGTCGCCACCGAGCTTCTGCACCACCCTGAGCTCGGCCCCCGGCCGGCTCGAGGTGGAGGACGTCGAGTACGCCGCAGACGGAGTCCTCACGAGCCTGTCTGCGTCGTACCAGATGTCCTGCTCAGGCGGTGGCACGCTCTCCGGCATCGTGCGGGTCGCCAGTACGCGCGGCTACACCTCCGGCGCCTCGGCGGCCGTGAAGCTGGGGAGGTCACTGCAGGGTCGCGGTCGGCCCGGCTCATGACCCTGCGCAACACCGGCACCGAGCCACTCCCCCTGGGCGACGCGACTCCGGCCACGGTGGCCGCCGACCAGCCTCGCCTCGAGGTCGTCGCGGGCACCGACACCTGCTCCGGGCAGACGCTCGTGGCGGGCGCGCCGTGCACCCTCACGGTCGAGTACGTCGACGACGGCATCCCTGGTGGGGGCTATCCCGCGTGGCTCGCCATCCCGGCCCCGACCCTCTACACCGGCCTGCTCCGGGTGGGCGTGTCCGTTGCCGAGGTGGTCTACCCTCCACTCGCCCCCACGAACGTCGTGGCCGACGCCGGGTACGACGGGGTGCGCCTGCGCTGGTCGACCGACTCGACCAGCCCACCGCCCGAGAAGTGGCGAGTGCGCCGCGTGGACGGCGCCGAGCCTGTCGTCGTTGCGGAGCTCTCCAGCCCGGCCTTCGTCGACACCACGCTCGCCAAGGCGGAGCGCGCCACCTACACGGTTGCCGCCGTGAACCTGGCCGGCGAGGTCGCCGGCGAGCCCGTCACGGTCGCTCGCCCGGACCTGCCCGACCTGCCCACCCCCAGCGGGCGGTCCGCCGTCGTGGTGGAGGGCCTGATGGCCGTCACGGTGGTCGACACGATGGCCGGGGGGGCGGTCACGTCCAGGGCGCCGGTCTCGAGCGCCTACGCGACGACCCTCATCGCGGGCAACTCCTCTCTCGACCTTCCGCGCTACCCCGGACCCGGCACCTACCCGCTGGCTGCCGACACGGCATACCCCCTGAACCTCTCGACGGTCCCGTCGGGCTGCTCGACCCCGACGGGCACCGTGGACGTGCGCGAGGCGTGGGTGCGGGCCGACGGGACGGTCGACCGCCTGGACGCCGACGTGCACGCCACCTGCGGCACTGCCCCGCTCGAGCTCCAGCTTCGCGTGGGCTCGGACGCGTCGTACCGCGCGGTCCAGGTCTCGCCGGTGAGCAGCGCCACCAGGCTCCTCGAAGCCGTCGTGGGTGAGTCCTCGACGCCGCTCCAGGTCCGGGTCCAGAACGTCGGCAGCGTCACGACCTCCGTGGGCGCTCCGCACCTCTCCGGCACGGGGGCAGGCGAGTTCGTCACGGACTCCGACTGCCCGGCTTCGCTCGACCCGCAGGCCAGCTGCATGGTCGACGTCGTCTTCCGCCCACACACCACCGGGAACGTCGACAACGTCCCGGTCGTCGTGCCCGTCGGAACGCCAGTGGGCTCCCAGGAGCTCGTGGTCTCGGGCCTCGCGTCCGGTGCGCCCGGGTCGTGGCGTCCCGACGTGAGCGGGCTTCTGGGACGAGCGCTCGTCCACTGGGACGTCGGCGGCGACGGACTGTCACCCCTGACGGGCATTGCCGTCGAGCGCGCCACCGGGGATGGCGCCTTCGTCGCGATGGCGCAGCTGCCGGCCGACACCTTCTCCTGGGTCGACACGACGGTTGTCCCTGGCACCACGTACCGGTACCGCCTCGTCGCGACGAACCAGTACGGCAGCACGCCCAGCAACGACGCCGACATCGCCACGCTCGTCGCCCCGGACGAGGAGCTCGTCGTCTCATCGACCCAGGGCTCCTCCCCCACCGGCGACCTCTGGTCGGCACCCGTTGCCACGGGACGGCCGTATGCCCTGGGCACCGGCCAGGACACCGACCTGCCGGTCGTCTCGCCGGACGGCCGCTCACTGACCTACGTGGTCTACGACGAGACCGGCGACGCCGGCCTCTGGGTCAGGTCGCTCGTCGGTAGCCCCTCCCCTCGGGTGCTCGTGGACAGCTCCACGGCCGACGAGCTCGACCCGACGTGGAGTCCGGACGGCTCCAAGGTCTGCTACTCGCGGCTGACCACGACGACCGTGGCCGTGTGGTGCGTGGGTTCGGGCACGGGTGCGGTGCCGGCGGCCTTCCCGGGCGCCGGTCTGACGGTGGAGCCGACGTTCCTACCTGACACCAGCCGCCTCCTCGTCACCGACGTGACGGTGGGTGGCGTGCTCTCCCTGGACTCCACGGGCAAACGCACTCCCGTCACCGGCACCGAGCTGGGCTCCTGGCCCGCCGTCTCCCCGCTGGGCGACCGCCTCGCCTTCGTCACCACCGACGACTCCGGTTACGACCACGTCTGGACCGTGCCGACGGCCGGTGGGGCGCGACAGGAGGTCGCCAGGGCCTCCGACATCTACACCATCTACGACCGGCCGGTGTGGTCTCCCGGAGGCGACGCCCTCGTCGTGCCCACCTACGGGCCCTACTCGGGGCAGAACGTGCTGTTGTGGCGTCCGAACGCTCCTCTGGCCGAGCGCCTCACGACGATCAACCCCGCGCACACCAACGACATCTCAGCGGTCGCGTGGCGCAGGCTCGACACGGCCGCGCCGTCGATCAGCTTCCCCGCGGCGCCCGTGAAGACGTCCGGCTCCGCACGGATCCCCGTTCGGGTCACCGACGACACCGTGCCGGTCGGCGGCATCACCGTTGCCTGCTCGGTGGACGGAAAGGCCGTGCCACAGTGCGCCAGCGGGTATGCCGGCACGCTTGCCGCGGGGACGCACACCCTCACGGTGACGGCCACGGACCCGCACGGCCACACGTCTACCGCCTCCTACCGCTGGATCGTCGACACGGCAGCGCCCACCGTCTCCGTGACGGCCCTGCCCGCCCTGGTCCTCACCGGGACCTTCGCGGTCCGGTACGCCGCCACGGACGTGAGCGGGGTCGCGAGCTACGACGTCCGCTACCGCTCCGCCTCGAGCTCCGCCTCCTCCTTCTCCGCGTGGAGCCAGCCGACGGTGTGGACGAAGGTGACAGCGACCAGCCAGGTCGTGACGCCGAAAGCGGGCTACGAGTACTGCTTCTCGGCGCGAGCCCGCGACAAGGTCGGAAACACGTCCGCATGGTCGACGGAACGATGCACAGCACGTCCGCTCGACGACCGCTCCCTCTCGACCACGACCTCGGGATGGACGCGGGCGGCGTCGTCCACGGCATACGCCGGAACGCTGACCCGGACGACGACGGTGGGTGCGAAGCTGACCCGGTCAGCGGGCGCCTTCCGGCGGGTCGCCGTGGTGGCGACGACCTGCTCCACCTGTGGCTCTGTGGAGGTGTACGTGGGCTCGACCCGGATCGGGACGGTGAGCCTCTGGTCCTCGACGACGAAGGCCAAACAGGCGAAGTCCCTGCCGGTGCTCACGTCGGCACGCTCGGGGACGGTGACCCTGCGCGCGACCACGAAGGGGAGGTCGGTCCAGGTGGACGGGCTGCTCCTGCGGAAGACCTGAGCGAGGGATCCAGAGCCCTTTCGAGACCCGACACGCGGCAGGTCGGTGCGCGACGAAGGGTCGACGAGGCGGCCCGCCAGCAGTCAGACGCGGGTGCGCACCGAGTAGAGCTCGGGGAAGAAGGTCAGGTCGAGGGCACGGCGCAGGAAGTCGACGCCGGACGAGCCGCCGGTGCCCTTCTTGTGGCCGATGGTGCGGGTGACCACCTGCAGGTGCCGGAACCGCCACTGCTGGAAGTTGTCCTCGAGGTCGACGAGCTCCTCGCAGGTCTCGTAGACGCCCCAGTGCTCGCTCGGGCTGGCATAGACCGATGCGAACGTGTCGACGAGCTCGTCGTTCTCCCGATAGGGCTGGGTGAAGTCGCGCTCGAGCTGCTCGGAGGGCACGGCATACCCGCGGCGGGCGAGGTAGCGCAGGAACTCGTCGTAGAGGCTCGGCTCGACCAGCAGCTCGGCGAGCAGGTCGCGCGCCACCGGGTCGTGCTCGAAAACCGTGACCATGTCGGCGTTCTTGTTGCCGAGCAGGAACTCGACGGCGCGGTACTGCCAGGACTGGAAGCCCGAGCTGGTCGCCAGGAAGGGCCTGATCTCGGCGTACTCACTCGGCGTCAGGGTGGCGAGCACCGACCACTGGTCGGTGAGGATCTCCTGGATGCGCTTGACCCGCGCCAGCCGCTTGAGGGCGGGCGCCAGGTCGTCGGTGGTGAGCAGGGCCCGGGCTGAGCGCAGCTCGTGCAGCATCAGCTTGAGCCACAGCTCGGAGGTCTGGTGCTGGATGATGAAGAGCAGCTCGTCGTGCTGCGCCGGCTCGCTCCGCGGGTGCTGCGCCGTGAGGAGCTGGTCCAGTCCCAGGTAGTCGCCGTAGGACATCGCAGCCGAGAAGTCCCGCTGCACACCCTCTTCGATCTCCCGCACCGACCGTGCGTCATCACCGCTCATGGCGCCACCCTATGGCGCCGCGAAGCGCCTCCTGACAACAGGCCGAGGTCGTGCGGCGGGGGTACCGTCCCAAGCATGGACTCTGTACGTTCGGTTGCGGTTCGTCGGGTTGCGGCGCGTTCGGTTGCGGCAGGTTCGGTTGCGGTGCGCAGGGACGCAGTCCGCAAGGTCGCCGTGCGACTGTGTGCGGGACTCGCGTCAACGGTCTGCCTGGTCACCCCCACGGTGGCACCGCAGGTCGCGGCAGCCGCAGAACCCGCGCCAGGCGTCCAGGTGACCACCCTGACCACCGGGCTCACCCTCCCTTGGGACCTGGCCGTGCTCCCCGACGGGTCGGTGCTGTTCACCGAGCGAGGCGGCGCCACGAGGCTGCGGCGCACGAACGGCTCGGTGCAGACCGTGGCCACCAACCAGTCGGACCTGTTCGTCGGATCGGAGTCCGGGCTGATGGGGCTCACCCTGGATCCCTCGTTCGCGAGCAACCGCCTCTACTACACCTGCCAGGCCTCCAATGGGGCCGGCACGTCCGCGGTGGACATCCGCGTGCTGCGCTGGCTCCTTGCTGCCGACGGCACGTCGGCGACTCGCAGCGGCTCCCCGGTGCTGACCGGCATACCCATCACGACGGGGCAGCACGGCGGGTGCCGGCTGCGCAACGCGCCGGACGGCACCCTCCACGTCGGCACGGGTGACGCGATCACCGGGCCGGCCCCTCAGAGCCTGACGTCCCTGGGGGGCAAGACGTTGCGGGTCAACAGGGACGGCACCGCGCCCACGAACAACCCGTTCTACAGCGAGGGCGGGAATGCGCGGTTCATCTACACGTACGGCCACCGCAACGTGCAGGGCCTGGCGCTGCGCCCGGGCACCTCCCAGATGTGGAGCGCCGAGCACGGGCCGGACGTCGACGACGAGGTCAACCTGCTGAGCAGCGGCGGCAACTACGGCTGGGACCCGGACGGCGCCACGCACAACTACGACCAGTCGGTCCCGATGACCGACACCGTCACGTACCCCGCGGCGATTCGCGCGAAGTGGCGGTCCGGCAGCCCGACGGTCGCCACGAGCGGAGCCACCTTCCTCGCCGGGGCGGCCTGGGGTCGGTGGGAAGGCGCGCTCGCGGTCGCCGAGCTGAAGAACCAGGGTGTCCGGGTCCTCTCCCTGACGCCCGACGGGCGCGTGATCGGCAACGAGCAGCTGAGCAAGCTCGATGACACGATCGGCCGGATCCGCACCGTCCAGAGTGCCGCCGGCGGCGCCGTCTACGTCAGCACCAGCAACGGCGGCGGGAACGACCGCATCTCACGGGTCGACCCGGTCGCCCCCGCATTGCCGCGGTGGTCCCCCGGCCTCGACGTCTCGCCCAGCGGGGTCGCGACGGTGCTTCGCGGGTCAGCGGTGACCGCCTTCGTGCGTGGCACGGACAACCGTGTCTGGTACACGACCCAGTCCGCCGCCGGTGGCGCCTTCAGCGGTTTCCGGTTCATTCCCGGCACGATCGCCTCGGCCCCGGCGGCCGTGACCTGGGGTGGTTCACGGGTCGACCTCTTCGCCAAGGGCAGCAACGGCCACCTCCTGCACACGTACTCCACCGGCGGCGCCTACCACGCGTGGGAGGACGTCGGCGGCGCGCTGACCAGCGCTCCCTCGGCTGCCTCCCTGAGCACCGGCACGATCGACATCGTCGCCCGCACGACCGGGGATGCGCTGTCGCGGATCCGGTGGGACGGCGCTCGCTGGACCCCGTGGACCCAGGTCGGCGGCGTGTTGTCCGCCGCGCCCGCCGCGAGCGCGGACCGTGCCGCCGGGACCGTCTCGGTGGTCGTCCGTGGCACCAACGGGCAGATCTTCCGCGTCGTGCTGTCCGCGACAGGAGTCGCGGGCGGGTTCACCAACCTCGGTCGGCTGACGTGGTCCGGGCCGACCCTGGCACAGGGCCCCACGCCCGTCATGGTCAGCCGGAACGGCCAGACGCCGGTGATCACCCAGGGCAGCTTCGCCACAGCCATCGGTGGGCTGCTGAGCGGCGCGCCGGCCGTCACCAGCCGCTCCGCGACGAGCTACGTCGTGCTCGGCCGCGGGACCGACAACGCCCTGTACGCCTATGACGGTCGCGGCGGTCACTACACCTGGTCGAAGGTGGGTGGCGTCCTCAGCTGAGCCGGCCGAGTGCTGACAGGGCCGCCCCACGGGTGGGCGAGACCACACCCGCAGGGTGGCAGTACCGTCGCGGAAACGGGCTAGGCTCCGGCGCATGGCGCCCATTTCCGAGTCGACGACGAAGCCGATCTCCAAGGTCCTCATTGCCAACCGTGGCGAGATCGCCGTGCGCATTGCCCGCGCGTGCGCGGACAGTGGCATCGGTTCCGTTGCCGTGTATGCCGATCCGGACCGCGACGCCCTGCACGTCAAGGTCGCGGACGAGGCCTACGCGCTCGGGGGCACCACCCCCGGCGACTCCTACCTCGTGCAGGAGAAGCTGCTCGCCGTGGCGCGCAAGGCCGGTGCCGACGCCGTCCACCCGGGCTACGGCTTCCTCGCCGAGAACGCCTCCTTCGCCCAGGCCGTCATGGACGCCGGGCTGCGGTGGATCGGCCCTTCTCCCGCTGCGATCGACTCCCTCGGTGACAAGGTCAAGGCCCGGCACATCGCCGCCCGCGCCAACGCACCCCTCGTGCCCGGCACCGCCGACCCGGTGAACACCGCGGACGAGATCGTCGCCTTCGCCAAGGAGCACGGCCTGCCCGTGGCCATCAAGGCGGCCTTCGGTGGTGGCGGTCGCGGACTGAAGGTCGCGCGCACCATCGAGGAGATCCCCGAGCTGTTCGACTCGGCCACCCGTGAGGCGGTCGCTGCGTTCGGTCGGGGCGAGTGCTTCGTCGAGCGCTACCTCGACAAGCCGCGCCACGTCGAGACCCAGTGCCTGGCCGACACCCACGGCAACGTCGTCGTCGTCTCGACCCGCGACTGCTCGTTGCAGCGCCGTCACCAGAAGCTCGTCGAGGAGGCCCCCGCGCCGTTCCTGTCCGAGGAGCAGAACGCCGAGCTGGTTCGCGCCTCGAAGGCGATCCTCACCGAGGCCGGCTACACCGGCGCCGGGACGTGCGAGTTCCTCGTCGGCCAGGACGGCACCATCTCCTTCCTCGAGGTCAACACCCGCCTCCAGGTCGAGCACCCGGTCACCGAGGAGGTCACCGGCATCGACCTGGTCCGCGAGCAGTTCCGCATCGCCAACGGCGAGGCCCTCGGCTACGACGACCCCGCACCGACCGGCCACTCGTTCGAGTTCCGCATCAACGGCGAGGACGCCGGTCGAGGCTTCCTGCCCGCCCCCGGTGTCGTGACGGTCTTCGAGCCGCCGTCGGGCCCCGGCGTGCGCCTGGACTCCGGCGTCGTCGCCGGCGACGTCATCGGCGGCGCGTTCGACTCGATGCTGGCCAAGCTCATCGTGACCGGTCACGACCGGCACCAGGCGCTCGAGCGGTCGCGGCGCGCGCTGGCCGAGTTCACCGTCGACGGCATGCCGACGGTCCTGCCGTTCCACCGCGTCATCGTGTCCGACCCCGCCTTCGCCCCCGAGGGCGACAAGCCGTTCTCGGTGCACACCCGCTGGATCGAGACCGAGTTCGACAACCAGATCGAGGCCTACTCCGGCACCGTGGCGCAGGCCCCCGAGGAGGACGGCGAGCGTCAGAGCGTCGTCGTCGAGGTCGGCGGCAAGCGCCTGGAGGTCGTCCTGCCCGGCGGGCTGTCGCTCGGCGGCGGCTCCAGCGCGGCGAAGAAGAAGGCCCCGCGCCGCTCCGGCGGGTCCAAGACCGGTGCCGCCGCGTCCGGTGACTCCCTCACCGCCCCCATGCAGGGCACCATCGTCAAGATCGCCGTCGAGGAAGGCCAGGAGGTCGCCGCCGGCGAGCTCGTCGTCGTCCTCGAGGCGATGAAGATGGAGCAGCCGATCAACGCCCACAAGGCCGGCACCATCACCGGCCTGCTCGCCGAGGTCGGCCAGACCGTGACCAACGGCGCCGTCATCGCCGAGATCAAGGACTGACCACCCGGCATACCCAGCACTGCCCAGAAACCCTGAGCGGCGCCACCTCCCMGCCGGGAGACGGCGCCGCTGTCGTATGCCGGTTCGCTCAGCTCCGCCCGAACGGCGGGAGCTCCTTGGTGCCGCCGTCGCCCGTGTCGGTCTCGACGTCGGGGCCGGGTTCGGGGATGTTGCCGGTGCCGGGCTCGTCGCTGGGGACCTGCACCGGTCCGCTGTCGGGAACCTGCGAGGGATCGAGCGGGCCACCGGGCTGCCCAGGCTGCTGCGGCTCCCCCGGCGTCAGGGGGCCGTCTCCAGAGGCCGGCTCCTGAGGGTCGCCGGTGGACGGCGCCGGGTTGGGAGCCGGCGCCGGCTCGGGCACAGTCTCGGGCGCCGGCTCGGGCGAGGGCTCGGGTGCCGGCTCTGGCACAGGCGCGGGCTCCGGCTCCGGGTTGGGGGCGGGCGCCGGCTCGGGCGCCGGCTCGGGATCCGGCTCGGGCGCGGGCTCCGGGGTCTGCTCCGGCAGGCCCAGCTGGTCACGCAGGGCGTCACCACCCTTGTCGACCTGGTCGGCGTACTTGCCTCCGGTCTGCTTGTCGATGAGGTCTTCGACCTTGTCGATGGCAGAGTCCGCCTGCTGCGGATTGCCCTTGGCGAGGTCCTTGATCTTGTCCAGCCATCCGCCTGCCATGCCCACGCCCCTCTCTCGGGAACTTCAGTGTCGACGCGTCGTGGTCGGCGCATCGCAACACCCTCACCCCGGACACTACCCACGAACGTGGGGGAACGGCCGGACGAGGCGCGACGCGTGAGGTCAGTCGGAGGTCAGTCGGAGGTCAGTCGCGTTGGTGCAGCTGGCGAGCCGCCTCGGCCACGGATCCGGACAACGAGGGGTAGACGGTGAAGGTGCCCGCCAGCTGGTCGACCGTCAGCCCGTGCTGCACAGCCAGGGTCACCGGGTAGATGAGCTCCGACGCGCGAGGAGCGACCACGACGCCGCCCACGACCGTGCCGCCGCCCTTGCGGGCGAACAGCTTGACGAAGCCGTCGGTGATGCCCTGCATCTTGGCGCGCGGGTTGGTGGCCAGTGGGAGCATCACCGAAGTCGCGTCGACGGTGCCCTCGTCGAGGTCCCTCTGGGAGAACCCGACGGTGGCGATCTCGGGGTCGGTGAAGATGTTGGCCGACACGGCCCGCAGGTTGAGCGGGGCCACCGCGTCACCCAGGGCGTGCGCCATGGCGATCCGACCCTGCATGGCGGCCACCGACGCGAGGGGCAGCACCCCGGTGCAGTCGCCCGCGGCATACACCCCTCGCACGGAGGTGCGGGAGACCTTGTCGACGACCACGTGTCCCGACTCGCTCACGGCCACGCCGACGTCCTCGAGGCCGATGCCGGAGGTCTGCGGGACCGAACCGACCGCGAGCAGCGCGTGGCTGCCCTCGACCTCTCGGCCGTCCTCGAGCCGGACCACCACGCCGGACGCGGTCCGGGACACCGAAGCCATCCGCGAGCGCCCGAGCACGTCCATGCCCCTCTTGCGGAACACGTCCTCGATGACGGCGGCCGCGTCGGCGTCCTCGCCCGGGAGGACCCGGTCACGCGACGACACGAGGGTGACGCGCGACCCGAGCCCGAGGTAGGCCTGGGCCAGCTCGGCACCGGTGACACCTGACCCGACGACCACCAGGTGCTCGGGAAGCTCGGCCAGGGTGTAGATCTGTTGCCAGGTGAGGATGCGTTCGCCGTCGGGCTGGGCCGTCGGGACCACGCGGGGAGTCGCGCCGGTGGAGATGAGCACCACGTCTGCGGTCAGGGTCTCCGTGGTCCCGTCGGCGAGGGTTGCCACCACCTCGCCGGCAGCGAGCAGGCGACCGGTGCCGGACAACACCGTGACGCCGTCACCCGCGAGCCGCGCGCCGATGTCGCGGGACTGCGCCGCGGCCAGGGCCAGGATCCGGCGGTTCACCGCCGTCAGCTCGGCGACCGAGTCGGAGACCTCGTCGCCCTCGTGGTCCTCGAGGTGCACGCCGAGGTCGGACGCGGTCTCGAACTGGCTCATGAAGTCGGCCGTCGAGATGAGGGTCTTGGACGGCACGCAGTCGGTCAGCACCGCGGCGCCGCCGACCCCGTCTCGCTCGACGACCGTCACGGTGGCACCCAGGTGGGCGGCCACCAGCGCGGCCTCGTAGCCACCGGGGCCACCGCCGAGGATCACTACGGAGGCTTTGGGCGCGTTCACGAGCCCTATCCAACCATCCGAAGAGCCGTCCCCTCGCAGCGTCGGTAGTCTTCGAGCGTGACTGAGCAGCGCAGCCCGTCCGCGGGCCATCCAGACCTGGCAGACCCCTCGACGGACCCGTTCGAGGTGGCCCGGGCCGCCGCAGCGGCCATCGCCGAACGCAGCGGCGCGGCTCGGCACGACGTGGCGCTCGTCCTCGGCTCGGGCTGGGGACAGACCGGCGACCTCATCGGCGAGACGCTCGCCACGATCGACAACGCCGACGTCCCGGGCTTCGCCAAGGCCGCCGTCGCCGGGCACAGCGGCACGATGCGCTCGGTCGCGATCGCCGACACCGGTCGCCGCGCGCTGGTCTACGGCACCCGCACCCACTTCTACGAGGGCAAGGGCGTGCGGGCCGTGGTTCACGCCGTCCGCACCGCGGCGGCAGCCGGCTGCAAGACCATCGTCCTGACCAACGGCTGTGGTGGACTCAACCCCGCCTGGGCTCCCGGCACCCCGGTGCTCATCCGCGACCACCTGAACCTGACGGCGACGTCTCCGATCGAGGGCGCCAACTTCGTCGACCTCACCGACCTCTACTCGCCGCGGCTGCGTGACCTCGCCCGGGCCGTCGATCCTGACCTCGACGAGGGCGTCTACGTCCAGTTCCGCGGGCCCCACTACGAGACGCCTGCCGAGGTGCAGATGGCCAAGGTGCTGGGCGGCGACCTCGTCGGCATGTCCACCACCCTCGAGGCGATCGCCGCCCGCCAGGCGGGGCTCGAGGTCCTCGGCATCTCGCTGGTCACCAACCTGGCCGCCGGGATCAGTGACCAGCCGCTGTCCCACGAGGAGGTCATCGAAGCCGGCCAGGCCGCAGCCGAACGCTGCGGCAAGCTGCTCGCCGCCGTCGTCGCCACCATCTGAGAGAGGACGTCCACCATGACGTATGCCGCGCGACACGGCCGCGGAGCCACCTCCCCGTCCGCTTCCGAGGCGCACGCACAGGAGCTGATAGACGCCGCGCAGGCCTGGGTCGACGACGACCCCGACCACGAGACCCGAGTTGAGCTGGGCGACGTCCTCGCCAAGGCCAAGAAGGGCGACCAGGTCGCCGTCGACGACCTCGCCGACCGGTTCTCGGGGATGCTCGAGTTCGGCACCGCCGGGCTTCGTGGCGCCCTCGGCGCCGGTCCCAACCGGATGAACCGCTCCGTGGTGATTCGTGCGGCCGCCGGCCTCACGGCATACGTCCAGGCCCTGAAGCCCGAACCGTTCGTGGTCGTGGGTTACGACGCCCGCAAGAACTCCGACGTCTTCGCCCGCGACACCGCGGCCGTCGTGGTCGGGGCGGGGGGTCGCGCCGCGATCCTTCCCTCGCCGCTGCCGACCCCGGTGCTCGCCTACGCGATCCGCTTTCTCGGGGCCGACGCCGGCGTGATGGTGACCGCCAGCCACAACCCGCCCGAGGACAACGGCTACAAGGTCTACCTCGGCGACGGTTCGCAGATCGTGCCGCCGTCCGACGCCGGCATCGCCGCCCAGATCGCGCGCGTCACCGCGGTCGCGGACGTCCCCCTGGCCAAGGACGGGTGGGAGACCCTCGGAGACGGCGTGCTCGCCGCCTACCTCGAGGACGTCGTCACCGTGGTGGCCGCCGACACCCCGCGCGACGTCACCGTCGTGCACACAGCACTGCACGGTGTCGGGTCCGAGACGGTGGCCAAGGCCTTCGTGCAGGCGGGGTATGCCGCCCCGATCCCGGTCGCCAGCCAGGCGGAGCCGGACCCGATGTTCCCGACGGTGCACTTCCCCAACCCGGAGGAGCCCGGTGCGATGGACGCCGCGCTCGAGCTGGCCGAGCAAACGGGCCCGGACGTCGTCATCGCCAACGACCCCGACGCCGACCGGTGCGCCGTGGCGGTGCCCGGTCCCGGCGGCTGGCGGATGCTGCGCGGCGACGAGGTCGGGGTTCTGCTGGGGGCGCACATCCTCGCCCGCGGCGTCGACGACGATGCCGTCTTCGCGAACTCGATCGTGTCGTCGCGGCTCCTCGCGGCGATGGCCAAGGCGGCCGGGGTGCGGCACGAGGAGACGCTGACCGGTTTCAAGTGGATCTCCCGTGTGGAGGGGCTGCGCTACGGCTACGAGGAGGCGCTGGGCTACTGCGTCGACCCGCCCCACGTGCGCGACAAGGACGGGGTCAGCGCCGCCCTGGTCGTGGCCGAGATGACCGCGACCCTCAAGTCGGAAGGGCGGTCGCTGACCGACCTGCTCGACGACCTGGCGGTCGAGCACGGGGTGCACGCCACGGACGCGCTGGCCGTGCGAGTGGCGGACCTGTCCCTGATCGGCACCGTCATGACCCGGCTCCGCGACAACCCACCCGAGGAGGTGGCAGGCATCCCCGTCTCGCGGGCCGACGACCTCGCGGTGGGCAGCGAGGCCCTCCCGCCGACCGACGGATTGCGCTACTACCTCGAGGACAACTCGCGGATCATCGTGCGGCCCTCGGGCACCGAGCCCAAGCTCAAGGTCTACCTCGAGGTCATCGAGCCCGTCGCGAGTGCGGAGTCGTTGCGGGACTCACGGGCCGTCGCCGCCACCCGGCTCGGCGAGATCAAGAAGGCCATGGAGGCCCTCACCGCCGTCTGACTGGGTGTCCGCGTGCGCCAGCCGGCTGAGGCCTTGCCCGACGGGCATGCCAGCGGGCCCGCCGGGGTGGCGGGCTGTGGGGCTGGGTCATGGTCGCCAGGGTGGGGAGGCAGTTGACCTGACCGTGAGCCAGTGGTCGTAGGCGCCGGGGGTCAGGTCCCAGTGGACCCGACCGTCGACGATCTGACCGTGGTAGCCGTTGCGGTGCACGATCGTGTGGTGCCGCCCGCACAACAACGCTGCGTTCTCGAGATCCGTCGGACCGCCGTCGGCCCAGTGCCGCAGGTGGTGTCCGTCGCACCAGGACGCGGGCACGGTGCAGTCGGGGAAGGTGCACCGGCCGTCACGCAACCACAACGCCCGCAGCTGAGCACTGGTGAACAGCCGGAACCGGCGGCCCAGGTCCAGGATCTGCCCGTCGGTGCCCAGCACCACCGGCACGACCCCGGCGTCACACGCGATCCGGCGGGCGGTGTCCGGCCCGATCAGGGTGCCCGCCTCCCCCGACCCGAACACGGTCGCGGCGTTCGACCGGGCCACCAGGTCCTCCAGCGACACGGTCACGAACAGCTCCGCCTTCGGGGTGGTGGCCACCCCACCGGCCGAGGCGACCCCGCGGCGCAGCACCTCCAACAGGGCGTCCATCCGCCGCTGCCCCGACGGCCGCCGGTCCGGCTCAC